>QAKI01000033.1 GCA_003343905.1 Subdoligranulum variabile | reverse complement strand
TACTGTTCCAGAATGCTGTAGTTCTGCACACCGGCAGGCAGCATGTAGTCGCCGCCCGCGATGAAGTTCTCGCCTTCCATGAAGCGGATATTCATGACCACGGTGTCCGTGATCTTTTCCACGTTCACGTCCAGCTTACCGCCCGCGGTGACCTGGAAGTCGCCGGTAACGGTCATCTTATAGCCCGCGGGAACGTACTGTTCCAGAATGCTGTAGTTCTGCACACCGGCAGGCAGCATGTAGTCGCCGCCCGCGATGAAAGTGTCACCGTCCATGAAGCGGATGTTCATGACCACGGTGTCCGTGATCTTTTCCACATTCACGTCCAGCTTGCCGCCCGCGGTGACCTGGAAGTCGCCGGTAACGGTCATCTTATAGCCCGCGGGAACGTACTGTTCCAGAATGCTGTAGTTCTGCACACCGGCAGGCAGCATGTAGTCGCCGCCCGCGATGAAAGTGTCACCGTCCATGAAGCGGATGTTCATGACCACGGTGTCCGTGATCTTTTCCACATTCACGTCCAGCTTGCCGCCCGCGGTGACCTGGAAGTCGCCGGTAACGGTCATCTTATAGCCCGCGGGAACGTACTGTTCCAGAATGCTGTAGTTCTGCACACCGGCAGGCAGCATGTAGTCGCCGCCCGCGATGAAAGTGTCACCGTCCATGAAGCGGATGTTCATGACCACGGTGTCCGTGATCTTTTCCACATTCACGTCCAGCTTGCCGCCCGCGGTGACCTGGAAGTCGCCGGTAACGGTCATCTTATAGCCCGCGGGAACGTACTGTTCCAGAATGCTGTAGTTCTGCACACCGGCAGGCAGCATGTAGTCGCCGCCCGCGATGAAAGTGTCACCGTCCATGAAGCGGATGTTCATGACCACGGTGTCCGTGATCTTTTCCACATTCACGTCCAGCTTGCCGCCCGCGGTGACCTGGAAGTCGCCGGTAACGGTCATCTTATAGCCCGCGGGAACGTACTGTTCCAGAATGCTGTAGTTCTGCACACCGGCAGGCAGCATGTAGTCGCCGCCCGCGATGAAAGTGTCACCGTCCATGAAGCGGATGTTCATGACCACGGTGTCCGTGATCTTTTCCACATTCACGTCCAGCTTGCCGCCCGCGGTGACCTGGAAGTCGCCGGTAACGGTCATCTTATAGCCCGCGGGAACGTACTGTTCCAGAATGCTGTAGTTCTGCACACCGGCAGGCAGCATGTAGTCGCCGCCCGCGATGAAAGTGTCACCGTCCATGAAGCGGATGTTCATGACCACGGTGTCCGTGATCTTTTCCACATTCACGTCCAGCTTGCCGCCCGCGGTGACCTGGAAGTCGCCGGTAACGGTCATCTTATAGCCCGCGGGAACGTACTGTTCCAGAATGCTGTAGTTCTGCACACCGGCAGGCAGCATGTAGTCGCCGCCCGCGATGAAAGTGTCACCGTCCATGAAGCGGATGTTCATGACCACGGTGTCCGTGATCTTTTCCACATTCACGTCCAGCTTGCCGCCCGCGGTGACCTGGAAGTCGCCGGTAACGGTCATCTTATAGCCCGCGGGAACGTACTGTTCCAGAATGCTGTAGTTCTGCACACCGGCAGGCAGCATGTAGTCGCCGCCCGCGATGAAGTTCTCGCCTTCCATGAAGCGGATATTCATGACCACGGTGTCCGTGATCTTTTCCACGTTCACGTCCAGCTTACCGCCCGCGGTGACCTGGAAGTCGCCGGTAACGGTCATCTTATAGCCCGCGGGAACGTACTGTTCCAGAATGCTGTAGTTCTGCACACCGGCAGGCAGCATGTAGTCGCCGCCCGCGATGAAAGTGTCACCGTCCATGAAGCGGATGTTCATGACCACGGTGTCCGTGATCTTTTCCACATTCACGTCCAGCTTGCCGCCCGCGGTGACCTGGAAGTCGCCGGTAACGGTCATCTTATAGCCCGCGGGAACGTACTGTTCCAGAATGCTGTAGTTCTGCACACCGGCAGGCAGCATGTAGTCGCCGCCCGCGATGAAAGTGTCACCGTCCATGAAGCGGATGTTCATGACCACGGTGTCCGTGATCTTTTCCACATTCACGTCCAGCTTGCCGCCCGCGGTGACCTGGAAGTCGCCGGTAACGGTCATCTTATAGCCCGCGGGAACGTACTGTTCCAGAATGCTGTAGTTCTGCACACCGGCAGGCAGCATGTAGTCGCCGCCCGCGATGAAAGTGTCACCGTCCATGAAGCGGATGTTCATGACCACGGTGTCCGTGATCTTTTCCACATTCACGTCCAGCTTGCCGCCCGCGGTGACCTGGAAGTCGCCGGTAACGGTCATCTTATAGCCCGCGGGAACGTACTGTTCCAGAATGCTGTAGTTCTGCACACCGGCAGGCAGCATGTAGTCGCCGCCCGCGATGAAAGTGTCACCGTCCATGAAGCGGATGTTCATGACCACGGTGTCCGTGATCTTTTCCACATTCACGTCCAGCTTGCCGCCCGCGGTGACCTGGAAGTCGCCGGTAACGGTCATCTTATAGCCCGCGGGAACGTACTGTTCCAGAATGCTGTAGTTCTGCACACCGGCAGGCAGCATGTAGTCGCCGCCCGCGATGAAAGTGTCACCGTCCATGAAGCGGATGTTCATGACCACGGTGTCCGTGATCTTTTCCACATTCACGTCCAGCTTGCCGCCCGCGGTGACCTGGAAGTCGCCGGTAACGGTCATCTTATAGCCCGCGGGAACGTACTGTTCCAGAATGCTGTAGTTCTGCACACCGGCAGGCAGCATGTAGTCGCCGCCCGCGATGAAAGTGTCACCGTCCATGAAGCGGATGTTCATGACCACGGTGTCCGTGATCTTTTCCACATTCACGTCCAGCTTGCCGCCCGCGGTGACCTGGAAGTCGCCGGTAACGGTCATCTTATAGCCCGCGGGAACGTACTGTTCCAGAATGCTGTAGTTCTGCACACCGGCAGGCAGCATGTAGTCGCCGCCCGCGATGAAAGTGTCACCGTCCATGAAGCGGATGTTCATGACCACGGTGTCCGTGATCTTTTCCACGTTCACGTCCAGCTGGCCGCCGTCAGCAGGGACCTGGAAGTCGCCGGAAGCGGTCATCCGATAGCCCGCAGGAACATACTGCGCAAGTTCGCTATAGTTGTGCGTGCCCACCGTCAGCATATAGTCGCCGTCTGCAATGAAAGTGTCGCCGTCCATGAAGCGGATGTTCATGTTGACCTCGGTGACGATTTTTTCCACCGCCACCTTCAGTTCGCCGCCGTCGGTGACCATGAAATCGCCGGAAACAGTCATCTGATAGCCCTCGGGGACAAACTGCGCAAGTTCGCTGTAGTTATGGTTCCCCAGTGCCAACGTATGGTGCGCGTCCCCCACGATATCGTCGCCGCACACGAAATAGATGTACATCGTGCCCTCAGTGGCGATCACCGGGACGGTGATGCCCTTCGTCTCTGTGTTTACGTTAAAGATTCCCTCCGGGTCCGCAAGTGCATAGCCTGCGGGCACCTGATCCTGTACTTCGCTAAAGCGATGATCGCCGAGGGACGGTGCGTTCATAACACCTTCCCCGACCGTTTCATCCTTTTCATTCTTAAACGAAAGCGTTATCGACGCGGGTGTGTTTGTACCGCCCTCAGCAAATGCGCTCAACGGCAGGCAGCATACCGCCATAAAGACCGCGACCAGCACAGCCAGCAGGCGGCTAAAGCGATTCGTTTTCTGCATACTATTACTCCTTTTCATTATTTATTCCAAGCATGCGCCGCCGATCCCCCATGTGCCGCCGGTCTCATGTTTGAAATCCTGTTGCAGCCGCCCCTGCGCTTACGCCGCCCGCGGCCAGCGGGACGGCAGCTGCGGGTCCGGGTTGCTGTGTACTTCGTCCGCTTCGGTGCTTTCGCCGTCCCGCAAAGGGCGCGCCATCACCAGCATACGGGCATCCTCCATCTCGTAGGTGCAGAAGCAGAGCGTCAGCAGGCGTTCGCCCGCGCGGGCGTAGTCCCCGGTGGTGTAAAAGGCCCGCCGGGCCACCTCGTCCAGATATTGCTGCTCGGCTTCCTCGTCAGAAAAATCCACATAGGTATTGAACGGGAAATAGTCCGGGTCGTCGGTGCGGGCGCTCAGCGCGTACACCGCCACCACCTTGTACAGCGCGCTGCCGTACAGCGTATCCAGCCGGATCACCGGGTGCCGGGTATAATAATCCGGGTCCCGGTAGCCCTGCAGGCTGGAAAACCGCTCGCTACGGCCCTCGCCCATGTTGTGGCCGTACAGGATCAGATGCCGCCCGTGTTCCACGTCGCACTCATAGTCCGCAAAGGGCACGCCCAGGGCGTCGTATGCGCCGTCCAGGTCGTGGTGCAGGTAATACTCGTTGTCGGTCCCCTGCACCACGGGGTAATCCACCGGCGTGTCGTCTATGCTGATCCAGCCCACCACATCGGGGTTGCGGGCCAGCAGCGCGCTGAAATCCATCTGCGCCAGCGGCGCCGGGGTGGGCGTAGGGGTCGGGGTGGGCGTCGCCACGGCCTGCGGGCGCAGATCCTGCAGTTCTTCTTCCCGCAGGCGGCCGGGCGCCAGCAGCAGGACTGCCGTCAGGCAGGCCGCCGCCAGCCCCACCACGAACGCGCCGAAAAAGAGCGCCGCGCGTTTCACAGCGGGACCGCCACAAAATAGGCCGCCACCCGCTGCCCGTCGGCGTCCCGTTCCGCGTAGGCCACCGTCAGGGCGGTGCAGTCCTGCGGGACCGCCGCCAGCATGGCCCCGCTGCGGCTTTTGCCGGGCGGCAGTTCATAGGAATCCGGCAGCAGCCCCTCCCCTTGCGTTGTCAGGCAAACGCCGAAGTCCTCCGCATCCGGCCCCCATTGGAGCTGGAAATCCTGCGCGAACATCGTGTATGTCTGGTCGCTGGTATTTTTCACGGTCAGCCACAGGCGCACCAGCTTGTCCCCGTCCGGCACGGTCACGCCGGGGTAAGCGTCCAGCACTTCGGGGTCGGTCACCGTAAAGTCGAACAGCGCGGTCTGGACCGTCTGCCCCACTTCGGCCTGCACATCCTGCGCGCCGCACCCCGTCACGAAAAGCGCCAGCCCGAGTGCCGCCAAAGCACCCCGCCAGCGCCGTCCAACGCACCGAACCATAGGCCCCCCGTTTCCAACTATAGCTTTTGTATTTATTCCGCGCCTGCGACTATTGCTATAGTTTTCTATAGAGCATCACTATAGTTATGGTTTGTCAATAGCTATAGCTATTTTTCTCCGCGAAAAGCATTTGTTACCATATCTACAGTTATAGTTGAACGCCATCCCAAAAGGAGTACCGCCCCATGGCTTTTGATTCTGTTGTCAACCGCGAGATCGGCCTGCGCCTGCGCAGCCTGCGGGAGCAAAATTCTTTGACGCGGGAACGTCTGGCCGAATACGCCGACATTTCCGTTCAGTTTTTGGCCGATATCGAAACGGGCCGCAAGGGCATGACGGTGCAGACGCTGCGCAAACTTGCCACCGCCCTGCATTGCAGCGCGGACGCCATCGTGTTCGGGGCCGACAAGGACGCCGAAGAAAAAGGCGCGCTGCCGCCGGCTTTCCTGAGCCTGACCCCGGCCCAGGCGAGCCTTGCCAACGACATTCTGGCCCTGGTGCTGAAAGTTCTGCCGCCGGAATCCCCCGCCGGGGAATGATGCCCGATACACAAAAACAGGCCGTACAGACATGGCTATGTCTGTGCGGCCTGTTGCTTTTGTTGTTTTGCTGTGGGGGTGTAGGGCGGGGGCTGGACCTTGCCGTGGGCATGTTCCGGCAGGTGTAATGCAAGCGGGCAGTAGAGTAAAGCCTCCCCTCGCAGGGGAGGTGTCTGCCGAAGGCAGACGGAAGGGTGGGAACATCCCCACAACCCGCACCCCTCCGGGCCGCAAAAACAAGCGGCGGGGTCAAGACCCCGCCCTACAGTACATCCGTAAACAATCCACTCCCCCGCAAACCCATCTCGCCGCCGCCAACACCCACGGGCCGCATACATGCGGCCCCTACGACCTGCCGGAAAGTCAAAAACAAAAAATGCCGTTTGCGGCGGTCCGTAGGGCGGGGTCTTGACCCCGCCGTGGGAACGTCTCGGAAGGTGTGGCACTTTCCGGCGGGTGCGTGGCTCCGGGGAACATAACCCCTCAGTCTGCGCCTGCGGCGCATCCAGCTCCCCTGAGAGGGGAGCCTTTGACGGGTTGCAGAGTAAAGCCTCCCCTCGCAGGGGCAGCGGTCGCAGAATGCAAGCGCCGCTCCAAGGCGCGCAGCATGATGCGCCAACCGCAACCCGTGGGTGCCTGCCGAAGGCAGACGGAGGGGTGGGAACATCCCCACAACCCGCAACCCTCCGGGCCGCAAAAAACAAGCGGCGGGGTCAAGACCCCGCCCTACAGAATACCCGCAAGCCATCTGCCATTCTACAAACTATCTTACCGCCGCGCGCCCTCCAGCCCTCCAAAAACCATCAGGGCGTACACGCTTCGGTTCTGTGTCTTGTCTTTCTGTACTTTCTTGTAAGAAAGTACCAAAGAACTTTTCCCCAAAATCGAACGATGTTCGATTTTTATTGGCGTTTCTTTGGTCCTTTCTTTGCAAAGAAAGGACGACCAACCCCCGCCCTCACTTCTTATTCTTATCCCGCTCCTTCGCGGCCGAAAGCGCCGCCGGGGCGCGCGTTTCGGGCGTGAGCAGCTTCGCCCGCGTCACCGCCGCGCCGCCGTATTTGCGCCGCAGCGCGTCCGCCGTGCGGTCCAGCGTTTCCCGCTTCTGGCGGCGGGCCGGGTCGCTGAACAGGTCCAACTGCTCGAACTGGTCGGTGCCGGTCTTTTCGGCGCTGACGCCCACCAGCCGCACCGGCCGCTGGGGCCACATCTGTTCCATCAATTCCCGCGCCACGCGGTACAGCCGGTCGGTGGAATTGGTCGGGTCGGGCAGCGTCGTCTGGTGGCTGCTGCGTCGGAACGCGTTATCCACAAGCTGCACGGCCACCACGCGGGCCGTGCGGCCGTCCGCCCGCAGCCGCCGCCCTACCGAGTCGCACAGCGCCAGCAGCGTGGCGTCCGCCTGGGCGGGGCGGGTCAGGTCCTTGGGCAGCGTGACGCTGTTGCCGTAGGTGTTGTCCCTCGCGTGCTGTTTGGTCACGGGGTCGGCTTCGCGGCCGTTGGCGTAGTTCCAAAGCGTATCGCCCCGCGCGCCGAACAGGTCCACGATCAGCCGCCGTTCGCTCTGGGCCAGGTCCCCGATCGTCAAAATGCCCCAGCGGTTCAGCTTTTTCACCGCGCTGGGCCCCACGCCGAACAGCTCCCCCACCGGCAGCGGCCACATTTTTTCGGGCACTTCGGCGGGGAACAGCGTGTGGACCTTGTCGGGCTTTTCAAAATCCGAGGCCATCTTCGCCAGCAGGCGGTTGGGCGCCACGCCGATGTTCACCGTGAACCCCAGTTCCCGGTGTACCCGCTCGCGGATGGTGTGCGCCACCTGTAACGGCGGGCCGAACAGCGCCTCGGTGCCGGTCATGTCCAGAAACGCCTCGTCGATGCTGTACTGCTCCACGTCCGGCGTGTACTGCTGCAAAATGGCGATCAGCGCCTTGCTGTTCTGCACATAAAAATCAAAGTCCGGCGGCGTGACCACCAACTGCGGGCATTTCAGCCGGGCCGCGAACAGGCTTTCGCCCGTGCGCACGCCGAATTTTTTGGCCGGGCCGCTCTTGGCCAGCACCACGCCGTGGCGCTTTTCCTCGTCGCCGCCCACCGCCGAGGGCACCGTGCGCAGGTCCAGCGTTTCGCCCGCGCGCAGCAGCTTGAGCGCCGACCACGACAAAAACGCAGAGTTCACATCCACATGAAAATAGACCTTTTCCACCCGGCACACCCCCTTTGGCTCTATTATAGCACATCGGGCCGGGCAGGCCAACCGGCCGCGGCCCTGTATTTTTTCTCAAAACTATTGCATATTTCTTCATTTTGCAGTATAATAGTTGCATAAATTTTCAATGAGTTGCATAGGGGGAACGAAAGATGGAACTGAAAGGCCGTGATTTTCTGACGCTGCTGGACTATACGCCCGCAGAGATCGCCGCGCTGCTGGACCTGGCCGCCGCCCTGAAGGCGAAAAAGAAGGCCGGGCAGGCGCACGACGCGCTGCGGGGCAAAAATGTGGCGCTGATTTTTGAAAAGACCTCCACGCGCACGCGCTGTGCGTTCGAGGTAGCGGCGCGGGACCTGGGCATGGGCGTGACCTGCCTGGACCCTGCGGGCAGCCAGATCGGCAGCAAGGAATCCATTGCGGACACGGCGCGGGTGCTTTCGGGGATGTTTGAGGGGATCGCGTACCGGGGCTTCGGGCAGGCGCGGGTGCAGGAGTTGGCGGCGCAGGCGTCGGTGCCGGTGTGGAACGGCCTGACGGACGAGTTCCACCCCACGCAGATCCTGGCGGACCTGCTGACGCTGCGGGAGCGGTTCGGGCATTTGCAGGGGCTGAAGCTGGCGTATGCGGGCGACGCGCGGTACAACATGGGCAACAGCCTGATGATCGGCTGTGCGAAGATGGGGCTGCATTTTGCGGCGTGCGCGCCCAAAGCCTACTGGCCGGACGCGGCGCTGGTGGCGCATTGCCGGGAACTGGCGGCGGCCAGCGGCGGCAGCGTGACGCTGGCCGAGGACCCCGGCGCGGTGGACGGCGCCGACGCGGTGTACACCGACGTATGGGTGAGCATGGGCGAGCCGCGCAGCGTGTGGGCGGAGCGCGTGGAAGCACTGGCGCCCTATCAGGTGAACGGGGCGATGATGGCGCGCGCGAAGCCGGAAGCGGTGTTCATGCACTGCCTGCCGGCCTACCATGACCATAACACGGCGATCGGCCGGGAAATGGGCGAGAAGTTCGGCCGCGCCGAGATGGAAGTGACCGACGCGGTGTTCAACGGGGCGCAGTCGGTGGTGTTCCAGGAAGCGGAGAACCGGATGCACACCATCAAAGCGGTGATGGCGGCGACCCTGGGCGCGGAGTTTTGAGCGGAGATATTGCGATCGTCCTTTCTTTGCAAAGAAAGGACCAAAGAAACTCTCATAAAAATCGAACTATGTTCGATTTTGGGGAAAAGTTCTTTGGTACTTTCTTACAAGAAAGTACAAGAGGACAACAAACCGAATAGAGGAGTTTACAGCCTGCCGGAAACGGCGGGCTTTTTTGCGGGGTGGAGGGCGGAGGGATGTAGTTCCACCACAGGGAATGTTACAGGCTGTGGCAGACGCTCCCGACCCTTCCGTCTGCCTGCGGCAGACACCTCCCCTAAAAGGGGAGGCTTTACTCTACTGCCCGTTAAAGGCTCCCCTCGTAGGGGAGCTGGCCGCGTAGCGGCCTGAGGGGTTCGGCACATTCCGGCCACACGGAACCTTACGGGCAAAGGAAACACGGCGGGGTCAAGACCCCGCCCTACAGAGCCGTGGAAAGGGGGCGGCATAGCGCAAGGCAAATCGCGCCGCAAACACCCACGGGCCACATTCATGCGGCCCCTACAATCTGCCGGAAGGCTGGCAATCAAATCCTGCCGTTTCCCTCTGCGGGGGACACCATCGCCGCGCCGTATCTCTATAACGATCCCCATTCCCGTCGGTTTGTAGGGCGGGGTCTTGACCCCGCCGCGGAAACGTCACGGCTGGCGCGGCGTTCCGGGTAAATACACACGGTCAGGGGCGGATGTAGGGGCGGCCTGTAGGCCGACCGGGAGACGTTCCAGCCATCCAGAACCCTTCGGGCTGTGGCAGACGCTCCTGACCCTTCCGTCTGCCTGCGGCAGACACCTCCCCTGAGAGGGGAGGCTTTACTCTACTGCCCGTTAAAGGCTCCCCCTCGCAGGCGGAGTTCAACTCCCCAGCCCCTAAAAGCAAGGCTCTTCACGCTGCAACTCACCTACTAAAGGCTCCCCTCGTAGGGGAGCTGGATGCGCCGCAGGCGCAGACTGAGGGGTTCGGCACATTCCGGCCACACGGAACCTTACGGGCAAAGGAAACACGGCGGGGTCAAGACCCCGTCGCGGGAACGTCACGCCATCGTTCCGGCTCTTGTCCTTTCTTTACAAAGGCGGACGCAAAGAAATTCCAACAAAAATCGAACGGAGTTCGATTTTGGGCAAAAGTTCTTTGGTACTTTCTTTCAAGAAAGTACAGAAACAGAAACAAAAACAAAAGCCCCCACCCCCTGCCATTCGGCAGGGGGTGGGGGTTTATACGTTCAATATACTACAGGGCTAAAATCAGCCGATGTAGCCGTACTGCAGGTACCAGTAGCCGTAGGGGCTGTGCCAGGTGCCCTGCAGGGAAGAATCCTGCAGCCAGAAGTCATTGTAGTAAGCCACGGGGATGCAGCCCATGTCTTCCATCAGGATGTCTTCAGCCTTGTGCAGCTGCTCGCAGTGGGTAGCCTTGTCCGCGACCTTGGAGGCTTCGATGGCAGCGTCGAACTCGGGGTTGCTGTACTTGCCGTCGTTGTTGCCGTTGCCGGTCTCGAACAGTTCCAGCATGTTGGAAGGATCATCGTAGTCCATGACCCAGCCGTTACGGCTGGCGTCGTAGTCGCCGGCGCGGCGCTGGGCGGTGAAGCTGGACCATTCAACGGTCTCGATGTTCACAGTGATGCCCAGTTCGCCCCAGGCGCTCTGCAGGTACTCAGCCACGGGGATGTGGTAGCCCTGGTCGTTGGCGCTGTAGGTGATCTGCGGGAAGCCTTCGCCGTTCGGGTAGCCGGCTTCGGCCATCAGGTTCTTGGCTTCTTCCAGGTTGGCGTCAAAGTCGGAGCTGATGTAGGGCTCGCCGCCGTTGGCGTTATCCACGAACTGGCTGCCGTCCGCATCGGCGATGCCGGGGCAGGTGATGCTGTAGGCGGGGCTGTAGGTGCCCTGCATGACAACGTCGGCCACGTACTCACGGTCGATGGCCAGGCTCAGAGCCTTGCGGACCAGAGGATCAGTGAAGGGCTCGCGCTCGCAGTTCAGGCTGATGTAGTAGGTGCCCAGGTTGGAGTCAACGTAGAAGTCGCCGCCGTCCTCGGCCTTGGTCAGGCTGGGGATCTCGTCAGCGGGCACGCTCTTGATGAGCTGGGCTTCGCCGCTGTTGTAGGCAGCGAAAGCGGCCGCTTCGTCCTCGATGAGCAGCAGAGTGATGGTGTCAGAAACGATCTTGCTGGTGTCCCAGCCGCCAACGTAGTTGGGGTTCTTGGTCAGCACGATGCGTTCGCTGGGGGTCCACTCGCTGATCATGTAGGGACCATTGCAGATGAAGGTTTCGGGCTGCGTGCACCAGCCGTCGCCGTTGGTCTCAACGGTAGCCTGCTGCACGGGGCACATGGCGGCAAAGGCCGCGATCTTGTCGAAGTAGGAGCAGGGGTAAGCCAGTTGGATGGTCAGGGTCTTGCCGTCCTCACTGGCCTTGACCTGCAGGGCGTCGGGATTGGGTTCGGTGGTCTGGTTGCCGTCGGCATCCGGGTTGCCCTGGGCCTCGTCATAACCGGCGATCATGCCCACGACAGTCTGGGAATAGGGCGCGGCGGTGTTGGGGTCGGCCAGACGCTTGAAGCTGTACTCGAAGTCCTTCGCGGTCAGGTCGGAACCGTCGCTCCACTTCAGGCCGTCACGCATGGTGAAGGTCCAGGTCAGGCCGTCCTCGCTGACGCTCCAGTCCTCAGCCTGACCGCCGATAACATCGTTGTTCTCGTCGATCAGCAGCAGGGGCTCGAAGATCGTGTTGATCGTGTTGGCGCCGTCGATGGCACTGTTCAGGGCAGGGTCCAGGGTCTCCGGGTTGGGGCCCAACTGGACGGTAAAGCCGGAACCGGTGGCGGCAGCGTCGGTAGCCTGCTCCGCGGTAGCGGAACCGGTCGCGCTGCTGCTGGTGCTTCCACCGCAGGCAGCCAGGGACACGGCCATGCAGCCGGCAACTGCCACAGCGACAAATTTCTTCATCTTCATGTGGTTTTCCTCCATATAAAAAATTACTATACCCAATTCCACAGGGCCATACCCCGGAAATGAATACCATAACTATAGCCCAGCGCACCGTCACTTGCAAGGGGAAGGCCCCTTTTGTAATCCTTTTGTGATGGACGCGCCAACGCCGAAAATCAGCGGGGACCGTTTTGCCTGCCGTTTCGCACACCGGCAGGGCGGGGGTGATGCTGGTTTGGGGCGTATTCCGCACAGGGCTTTTCTGCGTATTCCGGGGCGCACACCCCGGCGCAGATTGGCAGATTTGTTGATGTTTGCTTTTAAGGGGGGCTCGCCTTTAAGGGGCGACTCGCCTTTCTTTGCAAAGAAAGGCGCAAAGAAACTCTAACGAAAATCGAACTTCGTTCGATTTTGGGCATATCGCGGGGGGTGCAGGGGTGAGGGGAGGGTTCCACCCCTCCGTCTGCTTCGCAGACACCTCCCCTGCAAGGGGAGGCTTTACTCTACCGCCCGTCAAAGGCTCCCCTACCAGGGGAGCTGGATGCGCC
This sequence comes from Subdoligranulum variabile, assembly GCA_003343905.1. GTDB lineage: Bacteria > Bacillota > Clostridia > Oscillospirales > Ruminococcaceae > Gemmiger > Gemmiger variabilis_C. Next base: position 53,529 of record QAKI01000033.1, on the reverse strand, counting down.
GCAGGCGCAGACTGAGGGGTTTTGTTTCCCAGTGCCAACCGCCTGCCGAAACGCAGCCGCGGCTTCGGGTTAAGGGGATGATTCCACCCCTCCGTCTGCCTTCGGCAGCCACCTCCCCTGCAAGGGGAGGCTTTACTCTACTACCCGTTAAAGGCTCCCCTTTAGGGGCTGCGGAGTCGAGCGCCGCCTGCGGCGGATGCAGCGAGACGGAGCAGGGGCAGCGGTCGCAGAATACAAGCGCCGCTCCAAGGCGCGCAGCATGATGCGCCAACCGCAACCCGGCCAAGGCCGCAGAGCGGCCTGAGGGGTTTTGCTGTCTGGCAGCGCCACACCTTCCGGGATGCTCCCGCGGCGGGGTCAAGACCCCGCCCTACAGATTGGCGGAAACGGGACGGGATACCCGGTTCCGGCAGGCCGTAGGGGCGGCATGTATGCCGCCCGCCGACGTTTGCGGCGGGAACCGCGTTTTACAGAGCGGCAACCCGTTGACGGGGCTTTGTAGGGCGGGGGCTTGCCCCCGCCGTTCGTTTGCCCTGCCCGCGCGGTGGCAGGTTAAGGGGATGATTCCACCCCTCCGTCTGCTTCGCAGACACCTCCCCTGCAAGGGGAGGCTTTACTCTACTGCCCGTTAAAGGCTCCCTGCTTCCACGCTGGGATTACCGCCTAAAGGCTCCCCTACCAGGGGAGCTGGCCGCAGAGCGGCCTGAGGGGTTGTGCTGTCTGGCAGCGCCACACCTTCCGGGATGCTCCCGCGGCTTCGGGTTAAGGGGATGTTCCCACCCCTCCGTCTGCTTCGCAGACACCTCCCCTGCCAGGGGAGGCTTTCCTCTACTGCCCGTCAGGCGTAACCCTTACTTCGCGACTTTATCCAGGTGGTGGCAGGCGGCCCAGTGGCCGGAGCTGACCTCCTTGAATTCGGGGACTTCGGCCGCGCAACGCTCGTCCGCGTAGGGGCAGCGCGTGCGGAACCGGCATCCGCTCGGCGGGTTCAGCGGGCTGGGCACGTCGCCCTGCAGCACGATACGGTGCGAGTTGCGCGCCGTCTTGGGGTCGGCCACCGGAATGGCCGAGATCAGGCTGCGGGTGTACGGGTGGACGCTGTGGGCGATCAGCTCAAAGCTGTCGGCCAGTTCCACCATCTTGCCCAGGTACATGACGCCGATGCGGTTGGAAATGTGCTTGACCACGCTCAGGTCATGGGCAATGAACAGGTAGGTCAGGCCCAGTTCGCCCTGCAGGTCCTCAAACATATTGACGACCTGCGCCTGAATGGAAACGTCCAGCGCCGAAACGGGTTCGTCGCAGACGATGAACTCGGGGTTCACGGCCAGGGCGCGGGCAATGCCCACGCGCTGGCGCTGGCCGCCGGAGAACTCGTGCGGGTAGCGGTTGGCGTGCTCGCTGTTCAGGCCGACGCGCTCCAGCAGGCTGATGATGCGGTCGCGGCGGTCCTTATCGTTGGCAGCCAGCTTGTGGATGTCGATGCCTTCGCCCACGATGTCGCCGATCGTCATGCGGGGGTCCAGGCTGGCGTAGGGGTCCTGGAACACGATCTGCATACGGCGGCGATAGGGCAGCATATCGACGGCGACGTTCTTCTCTTTATCAAAAAGCACCTTGCCGTCATAGATGATGGTGCCGTCGGTCGGCTCATACAGGCGCAGCAGCGTGCGGCCGGTGGTGGTCTTGCCGCAGCCGGATTCACCGACCAGGCCCAGGGTCTCGCCCTTGCGGATGGCAAAGCTCACATCGTCCACAGCCTGCACATAACGGCGCTTTTTGCCCACGCCGCCGGCCGGGAAATACTGCTGCAGATGCTTGACTTCTACCAGGGTCTTCTGCTCGCTCATTCGGCTTTGCCTCCTTTCTCCATTTCCTCTTTCTGGCGCAGCCAGCAGTAGGTGTAGTGGGTGTCGCTCAGCTCGGTGCGGGGCGGCATCTTATTCAGGCAGACCTTCATGCAACGCTTGCAGCGCGGCGCAAAGGGGCAGCCCGCAGGCGGGTTCAGCAGGTCCACGGGGGAACCTTCGATGGGGACCAGGCGCTCCTTCTCCTCGGCGTTCAGCTTGGGGATGGAGTTGATCAGGCCCTTGGTGTATTCGTGCTGGGGGTTATAGAAGATCTCGTCGGTGGTGCCGTATTCCACGATGTGGCCGGCGTACATGACGGCGATCTTTTCACACATGGACGCCACGACGCCCAGGTCATGGGTGATCATGATGATGCTCATGCCCAGCTTTTTGCGCAGGTCCTGCATCAGTTCCAAAATCTGGGCCTGGATGGTCACGTCCAGCGCGGTGGTGGGCTCGTCCGCGATCAGCAGCTTCGGCTCACAGGCCAGGGCGATGGCGATCATCACGCGCTGGCGCATACCGCCGGAAAGTTCGTGCGGGTACTGCTTGAGGCGGCGGTCCGGCTCATTGATGCCGACCAGTTCCAGCAGTTCGCGGGCACGGTCCCAGGCTTCTTTCTTGGTCTTTTTGGTGTGCAGCAGGATGACTTCCACGATCTGGTTGCCGATGGTGTACACCGGGTTCAGGCTGGTCATAGGGTCCTGGAAGATGATGGACACTTCATTGCCGCGGATCTTGCGGAAGTCCTTCTCGCCCATTTTGTCGATCTGGTGGCCGTTGAACCACACGCTGCCGCCCACCAGCTTGCCGGGGTAGGCGGTCAGGCCCATGATGGAGTACGCCGTGACCGACTTGCCGGAGCCGGATTCACCGACGATGCCCAGCACGTCGCCCTGGTTCATGGCAAAGGAAACGCCGTTCAGCGCCTTGACTTCGCCCGCCGGGGTGAAAAAGGACAGGTGCTCGTCCTGAATGTCAAGAATTTTTTCGCTCATGATTAACTCCCCTCTTTAGTTTTTCAGCTTCGGGTCGAAGGCGTCGCGCAGGCCGTCGCCAAAGAGGTTGAACACCAGGATCATGACGCTGATGATCAGCGCGGGCGCCAGCAGGCGGTAGGGGTAGGTGTTCATGCCGGAGACCGCGTCCGTCGCCAGGGAGCCCAGGGACGGCATGGGCGCCGCCACGCCGAGGCCGAGGAAGCTGAGGTAGCTCTCGGTAAAGATGGCGGAGGGGATCTGCAGGGTGGTGGTGACGATCAGGGTGCCGATGCAGTTGGTCAGCAGGTGCCGCTTGATGATGCGCCCGCTGGAAGCGCCCAGCGCGCGGGCGGCAGTGACGTACTCGCTCTCTTTGAGGGTCAGCACCTGGCTGCGCACGATACGGGCCATGCTGACCCAGTACAGCAACGCGAAGATGATGAAGATGGAGATCATGTTGGGGCCGAGCTTCTGCATCCATTCAAAGCCCGGCTGTGTTGACAGTGTTTCAAGCGGGTCTTTGAGGGCGGTGCCCAGCAGGATGATGAGCAGAATATCGGGGATGGTGTTCAAAATATCGGTGATACGCATCATGATGATGTCCACCCAGCCGCCGGCAAACGCCGAGATCGCGCCGTAGGTGGCGCCGATGACCAGCACCAGCACCGAGGCCAGCAGGCCGACGGAAAGGCTGACGCGGGTGCCCATCATCAGGCGGACGGCGTAGTCACGGCCGTTGCGGTCGGTGCCCAGGATGTGGGGGAACACGCTCTCGCCCTGTTCGATGAGTTTGAGTTCCTCGCGCCCGTACTCAAAGGGGGCCAGGTTCTCGCTGTATTTGATCTGCTGGTCGTAGGCGTAGGGCCAGAAGGCCGGCAGCACATAGGCAAAAATGGCGATCAGGATGATGACCACCAGGCTGACCATGGCGATCTTGTTCTTGCGCAGGCGGCGCAGGCCGTCCTTCCAGAAGTTGACGCTATCGCGCATGACGACGAGGTTCTGCTTTTCCTCCTGGGAGGCAGGCGCAAAATCTTCGGCGCCGAGGTGCAAGTCCTGCGGCTCTTTGTTCAGGTTTTCCATAGCTTGCTCCCCTCCTTACTTGAGTTTGATGCGCGGGTCGATGATCTTGTACAGGATGTCCACGATCACGTTGGCGGCAATGACCATCGTCGCCAGCAGGATGGTGGTGCCCATGATCATCATATAGTCACGGGTATTGATGGCCGAAACGAAGTCGCGGCCCAGGCCCGGGATGGTGAAGATCTTTTCCACCACGAAGGAACCGGTCATCAGCATGGCCAGCATGGGGCCGACGTAGGTGATGACGGGCAGGATGGCGTTGCGCAGCGCGTGCTTGAACAGGATCTTGACGCTGGAAACGCCCTTGGCGCGGGCCGTGCGCATATAATCCTGGCCCATGACGTCCAGCAGGCTGGAACGCATCAGGCGGGTGATGTAGGCAGTCGGATAGATGGCCAGAGCGGTGACGGGCATGATGTATGCGGCCGCCTCGTTCAGGCCTGTTGTTGGCAAGATCTTTAGGTTCATGCCGAATGTGTATAGTAACAATACGCTGGATATGAAACTGGGTATGGCGATGCCGCAGGTGGCGAACACAATGATGATGTTATCGGCCAATTTGCCGCGGTGGTAAGCGGAAATACAGCCCAGCGGAATGCCCACGCAGAGCGCGACCGCCACGGCGATGCCCGCCACCTTGCAGGAAACAGGCAGCTTGTCGGCAATGATCTGGTTGACGGTACGGCCGCGCTGTTTCAGGCTGGGGCCCATATCGCCGTGCAGCAGGCCCTTCATGTAGTTCACATACTGCACGCCCAGGGGCTTGTCCAGACCGTACTTTTCTTCCAGAGCCTGCTTTGCGGCCGGGCTGATGGATTTTTCCGCCACGAACGGGCCGCCGGGGACCAGGTTCATGATGAAGAAGGTAAGCGTCGCCACAACAAAGACACTGAAAATGCCCATTAAGACGCGCTTTATGACGTACTTTGCCATTGTGTTGTGCCACTCCGTTTCTTTTATGGAATACAAAATTGGGGTCAGCCGGATCTGCCTGCCGCCCGCGCCCACCGCCGCAAAAACGGTTGTGCGCAATCCACGGACAAAGCAGAGAATAAAAAAGCGGTGGCGGGTGCGGCTGCACAAACGCCATCGTCAATACCCGGAATTTTATCTATTATAATAAAGTTGTCATCTTTTGTCAATCGTATGTTTTTGCCTATTTTTTGCAAAAAATGCATAATACGCTCAAAAAATGTGAAATTTATAAAAAACCGGGCAAAATTCGCGCCCCTGCGGGGTGCGGCGCGCCCTGTGCGGGGGCGTGCGGGACGCGGGCTTTGTAATTTATTATAGCACAGTCTGGCGCGGTTTTCCAGCCCTGTGGCCGCCAAAAGCGCGGGCGTACAGAGGGCGGTTTTTGGGCAAAATCATTGAGAAAATTAGGATAGGATTAAGAAATAATAAAGATAGAGGGTAAATTTGGCAGCGGGAGGGGGCTGGCGGGGCGGGGGTTGTGTATTTATGCAGGGGACAGGGGGGGCGAAGCAGACGGAGGGGTCTTGCACTTTCCGGCAGGTGCGTGGCGCTGGGGAACACAACCCCTCAGGCCGCTGCGCGGCCTTGGCCGGGTTGCGGTTCGCGCATCATGCGGCGCGCCTTGGAGCGGCGCTTGCATTCTGCGACCGCTGCCCCTGCTTCGTCTCGCTGCATCCGCCGCAGGCGGCGCTCGACTCCGCAACCCCTGAGAGGGGAGCCTTTGACGGGCGGTAGAGTAAAGCCTCCCCTCGTAGGGGAGGTGGCTGCGAAGCAGACGGAGGGGTCTTGCACTTTCCGGCAGGTGCGTGGCGCTGGGAAACACAACCCCTCAGTCTGCGCCTGCGGCGCAGCCAGCTCCCCTGGAAGGGGAGCCTTTTGGGCGGGCAGCCGCTTATAAAGCCTCCCCTCGTAGGGGAGGTGGCTGCCGAAGGCAGACGGAGGGGTGGGAACTTTCCCACAATTTGAAACCTTACGGGCAGCAAAAAACGCGGCGGGGTCAAGCCCCCGCCCTACAACACCCCGTGAAAAGGACGCGGCAACATCCCGTTCTGCCCATTGCCCTTCGCCGGGCAGTCTGCTATACTGAAAGCAGCCACCTCCGCGCCCCTGCGGCGCGCTACAAAACTCTATATAAAGGAAGGAAATTTCCATGAACACTTCGCGTATCGACCGCGTGCTGGCGGCCATGCAGGCCCATGGCCTGCGCCAGATGATCGTCAGCGATCCCCAAAGCATCGACTATCTGACCGGCGTGTACGTCGAACCGTTTGAACGGCTGTTCGCGCTGTATCTGTCCGCAGACGGCGCACACCGCTTCTTTCTGAACCGGCTGTTCACGGTGCCCGAAACGCCCATCGAAGCCGTGTGGTTCACCGACACCGATGATTCCATCGCGCAGATCGCGGCGGTGGTGCGCCCCGGCGAGCCGCTGGGCATCGACAAGGAATGGCCCGCGCGGTTCCTGCTGCCGCTGATGGAGCGCCTGCCCGGCACGCCGTTCCGGCTGGCGTCGGACTGCGTGGACGGTGTGCGCGCCCGCAAGGACGAAGCCGAACAGGCCCTGATGCGGGAAAATTCCGCCATCAACGACGAGGTCATGCGCCGCACGGCCGCCTACTTAAAAGAGGGCATGACCGAACAGGAGGGCGCCGCGTACATTCTGGCCCAGTACCAGGCCCTTGGGTGCGAGGGGCCGTCCTTCCCGCCCATCGTGTCTTTCGGGGCGAACGCCGCCGACCCCCACCATATGCCCGACGGCACCCGGCTGCGGGCCGGGGACTGCATCGTGCTGGACATCGGCGGCAAAAAAGACGGCTACTGTTCCGACATGACGCGCACCTATTTCTGCAAAAGCGCCGACCCGCGCCACGCGGCCATCCACGATCTGGTGCGCCGCGCCAACGAAGCCGCCGAAGCACTGGTGCGCCCCGGCGTGCCGCTGTGCGACCTGGACAAAGCCGCCCGCGACCTGATCGCGGATGCCGGGTACGGGGCGTATTTCACGCACCGGCTGGGGCATTTCATCGGCCGCACCGACCACGAACAGGGCGACGTGAGCAGCGCCAACACCGCCGTGGCCGAGCCGGGGATGGTCTTTTCCATCGAGCCGGGGGTCTACCTGCCCGGCGAGTTCGGCGTGCGGGTGGAGGACCTTGTGCTGGTGACCGCCGACGGCTGCGAGGTGCTCAACCGCGTGGACAAGCACTGGTCGGTCATCGGCTGACCGCCGCATTCCCATACAGCCCGCCGGGGCCGCCCTTTACAGGGCGGCCCTTTTTGCTGTTCTATTATAATAGGTAGGCGGGTGTGGAATAGGCCCTTTTTCGTGTTTTCTACCTTATTATATGGTTGCCCGTTCCCGCAGGTCTGTAGGGCGGGGTCTTGACCCCGCCGCAGGAACATCCCGAAAGGTGCAGCACCGCCAGGCAGTAGAACCCCTCAGGCCGCTGCGCGGCCAGCTCCCCTGGGAGGGGAGCCTTTGACGGGTTGTAGAGAAAAAGTCCCACCACCAAAACCCCGCGGGCCGCTCTCAGCGGCCCGCGGGGTTCTCTTTCTCCTATCAGTACGCATCCACCGGCGCAGCAGCACAGCCGCCGCAGCCACCCAAACAGAGGGCTGTTTTTTCGATTTACCCCCCCCCTCACATTCCAAAATTCATCCCATCTACGTCGAAATTCCATTGCCACGCCGCGGAGCAGCGGCATGGCGCGGCATCGTCCAGCAGGGCGACGCCGCCCTGCACGCCGGTCACATGGCGCAGGTTCAGCACAAAACTGGCCCCGCACAGGAAAAAGCTGTGGTCGGCCAGCAGCGGTTCCACCGCCGCCTTGAACGACGCGCGCACCGCCTGGGAATCCGCCGTGCCGTCGGTGCAGTAATACCGCGCACGGCGGTTCACGCGCTCCACGCAGCGGATGCGCTCCACCAGCACCCGGCGCGGCCCCTCGGCCGTCTGGACCACCACCGCGCGGCCGCTGCGGCGCTCGGCCAAAGCCTGCGCGGCGCGGTCCAGCACATCAAACAGCTTTTCCCTCGGCACGGGCTTGAGCAGGTAAAAGAACGCGCCCACATCGTAGCTTTCCACCGCAAAACGCGCGTGCCCGGTCACAAAAACGATCAGCCCGCTGTCCCCTGCCGCACGCAGTTGGCGCGCGGTCTCCATGCCGTCGGGGCCGGGCATCACAATGTCCAGCAGATACAGATCGAACCCGCCCTGCCTCTGCCGGGTTTCCAACAGGGCGGCGCCGGTGGCAAACTGTTCCACCCGGCCGCCCAGACCGGGACGCGCCGCCAGCCATTCTTCCAGCAGCGCCGCCGTCTGCCCGCGCTGGCGTTCTTCGTCGTCACATACAGCGATCCGCAGCACCGTGATCCCTCCAACTACAAATTTGACACACAGGCCGCCTATTTTGTCACATCTTCTTTTCGTGCCCTGCGCGCTTATTTATAATACGATAGCATGGAATAGAAATACCGTCAAGTGCGCTCCGCGCCGGGCACGGCGCACCTGCTGCATTCACCCCGAAAGAGGAAAGGAATCAAACTATGCTGCGCAAAACGATGTTTCAAAAGGTCACGGCCGCCACGCTGGCCGCGGCCATGATGTTTACCGTATGGGCGCCGGGCGGCGCCGCCTTTGCGGAGACCGTGCCGGACCCGGCCGCGACGCCCGAAAGCGCCACGCCCGAAACGGCCCCCGCCCCGTCGCCGGAGCCTGCCGAAGCGCCCGCGCCGCTGGCGGCGGACGACGTGCAGACCTATACGGAACTGCCCGGCGACCCGACCCAAGGCAAATATGCCGAACACATCATTCCCGGCCTTTCACCCAACGGCACGACCATCGACCTGTTCGACTACTGGCTGACGGGGCAGACCGACGCAGATAACGCGGACCCGAATAACGTCCCCGATTCCGGCATCAACAAGGGCCACGCGCTGCTTTTCAGAAAGAGCGGGTCACCAAAATACGGCAAGTGGAACGACTGGACCAGAAGCGCCAAACCGTACTCCGGCCTCGTTCAAGCCGAATTGGGCAAGGACGGCTACCCGGCGCTGAATCTTACAGCGGAGCAGTTGAAAGGCACCGATATGGCGGGCTGCGACCCCAACGAATCCCTTGCCTACCTGTTCGACCCGAATATTGCGGTCGAAAACGGCAAGGCCAGCTACCCCGACGTGCAGGGCCTGCTCAAGGTGGCCGAAGACGGCTATTATTACTATAGAAGCAGCGATAACTACGCGGTTTTTTACCCGGAAGACAACTCTTTTTACCTGTACAAATATCCGGGCTTTCTGGCAGGCAGCAACAATGCCAGCAACGGCCAGTTTTTCCCCTTCAACGCCGTGCAGGACTTTAACGCGGACAAAGGCCTGCTAAATCCGTACAACCCCAAAACAAGCAGCATCCCCAACCACTATTTCGGCGTGCATATGTCCACCCGCTTCATCCAGCGGTACGGCGGCCACACGGACGAGAAGAGGGAAAACGCCGTCACCTACGAATTTTCCGGCGACGATGACGTTTGGATCTTCATCGACGGCAAACTGGTCGCGGACCTGGGCGGCATCCACAGTGCCGCTTCGGTAGAAATCGACTTTTCTACGGGCGAGATCATCATCAACAGGGACAAAGTCGACGCCAATGACAACGACAGGCCCCTCGTGGAGTACACAAGCCTCAAAGACGAACTGGGCCTTGCAGGCGACACCTTCCCGGACAATACTTACCATACGCTGGACTTTTTCTATCTGGAACGCGGCCACGGCGACTCCAATATGCAGCTCAAATACAACCTTGTCACCATCCCGGAAAGCACGCTGCGCAAGGTCGACCAGTACAGCAGGCCGGTGCCCGGCGCGGAATTTGCGCTGTACAGTGCCAGGGCGTATGAACAGCAGGGCGACAACGCCGCCCCCATCACCACCGGCACCACGAATCGGAACGGCGAATTTGTCTTTACCCGTGAGGAGAACGGCGAAATTTTCCCCATCACCATCGACGAACTGTATCAGGACTACGGCGGGGAGGGGCATCAGGATAGCCACGGCAACAATCTGGTCCTGGTAGAAACGGGCACCCCCACCGGGTACCGCTCTGCCCAGGCCATCGGCCTGTATTTCGTGAAGGCCCAAAAGAACCCCTCGGAAGTGTTCCTTCTGTCCAAGGACCCGTGGGGCACAGGCACTTATGCCATCCCCCAGTTGTTCGCCACCACCCGCGAAAAAATCAAGCTGGTGCGGAAATCTGACACCGACACCTTCCCCGACGAGATCACGCTTGTAGGTCAGACGCCCGAAATAGATCCCCGCATGTTCGCGGTCATTTTCCAGAAGCAGAAGGACGGCGAAACCTGGCTGCCCATTTCGGGCGACCCCATCACCGGCTGGCATGTGCAGCCGGACGATTCCTGGGGGAGTATCAAGACCGCCGCGCTGGAAAACCGCTATGAATTCTATCTTTCCAGCAGCGGCGCCTATCAGGTAGAGGTCGACGACCTGCCCGGCAACATCGAGAACTATTACCACATCTGCGGCGATCCCGCAACAGCCGAATACACCTTCGTGTACTATTACACCCAAGACGAGTCGCTGGACGCGGCCACGGAGGAAAACACCCGGCGCATCGACGCGGACGATACGTTATGGGCGCTGGACCGCGACTTTTCTGTGAATCTGTATGTGGGGAACCTCAAAAACCAGTTGTTTGTGCAGAAGCAGGACGATCTGGGCAATCCCCTTGCGGGCGTCGAGTTTACGCTTTGGGGCAAAGCGGACTCCCCGACCGCCCTCGCCGACGCCGCGGCTGTGCCGCCGGACTTTACCGAGTTCCAAAAAGTAACGACCGACGCGCACGGCGCGGCCCGATTTGAGAACCTGCCCATCGGGGAATATTACCTCACAGAAACCGCGGGCCTTGAAGGCCAAGGCTATAAGCGGAACGATACGCCGGTCCATGTGATCGTGGACCATACCGGCGTTTACGCCGACGCGGGCACCGCAGACGACGGCATTGCCGTAAGTCTCGGCGTGGGCCGTCTGGTGGGAAGCATGATCCAGTTTGCCGCCGACGATACGGTGGACACCACCCTGCTGAACATCCGCGCGGCGCTGGCCGACAACGTGCAATATGACAGCGCCAGCGGCGGGTTCACCTATGAAGCCCCTGCCGTTGATTGGGACGAAGTGAACAACAGCGTCATCCACCTGAACTATAACGACGCCGCCCAACCCACGGACATCTCGAACTACCACCCCATAGATCACAGCGCGGACACGCTTTCGACCGACACCGGCTGGTCCCGGCTGCTGATCCGGCAGTGCAACAATGCGAAGCACCATGGTTCCTTTGGTTGGGCCCACTACGAAGATCTGGGCGACACGGACCTCACCGGCCTGTTCTCCGGCACGGTGACGGTGCAGGTCACCAACCAGCGCGTGGGCGGCCTGACGGTCGCCAAGCGGTTGGAGGGCGACCACGTAGAATACGACCGTGAATGGAACTTTACCGTGACCCTGACGGATGCGCAGGGCCGTTCGGCGGGCCTGACCGGCGAGTATGGCGGCATGACGTTTGCAGACGGCGTGGCCGAATTCACGTTGACGGACGGCAAGGAATTGACCGCCACGGGCCTGCCCGCGGACCTTCACTATGAAGTGACCGAAACCGAAGCCAACGAGGACGGATATACTACGGCCGTCACCGAGGGCGAAAAAACGGGCACCATCCCGCATAACCACAACGCACAGGTCACCTTTACCAATACCCGCAATATCGAGCGCGGCAGCCTGACCGTTTCCAAGACGGTGGAGGGCGACCTGGGCGACAAAGCCAAAGACTGGCACTTCACTGTCACGCTGATGGGCGACAACGGCGCATCCGCGGGCCTGACCGGCCCGTATGGCGATATGATGTTCGAGGACGGCGTGGCCGAATTTACGCTCGCGCACGGCGAGGAATTGACCGCCGGGGGCCTGCCTGCCGGTTTCACCTACACCGTGACCGAAGCCGAAGCCAATGAGGACGGATATACTACGGCTGTTGCCGGGGACAACGCAACGGGCGCCATTCAGGCGGATGGGACCGTAACGGTGGCGTTCCTCAACACGCGGAACGCGCCGGAACCGACGCCCACACCGACGCCAGGCCCCACGCCGACGCCGTCCCCGGAAGGCCCCGGCGACCCGGGCAGCCCGAACGAGCCTGCCCCCTCCGGCCAGCCGACGGCTCCCGCGCAGGACCCCGGCACGGACGCTGCGGAACCCACGGCGGCCGCACCGGCTTCCGCCGTGCCCCAGACCAGCGACGACAGCCCCATCGAGTTGTGGGCGCTGCTGTGCGTGGTGTCCCTCGGCGGCCTGCTGACGGCGTTTGCGCTCAAGCGCATCCGCCGCGGCGATGAGACCCGGCATTGACCGTAAACCGCATAAAGCCCCCTGATACGCGCCGCAAATTGGGCGCAAATAGGACGTAAATGCGCGTTATGCAGACGTGTGTGACGCACACGCGGCCCACACGCCCCAAAAGAAAAGCCAGCCCGGCTTTGCCGTGGCTGGTTTTTTGTTTTTGTTGTTTGTTGTGCCGGTTTTATCTTGTAAAGTTCCAATGTTGGGAGAGTTCCCACCCCTCCGTCTGCCTGCGGCAGACACCTCCCCTATGAGGGGAGGCTTTTCCTCTACTGCCCGTTAAAAGCTCCCCATTAGAGACTTACTTTAAGTTGCTGCCCACTCAAAAAGGCTCCCCTCTCAGGGGCTGCGGAGTCGAGCGCCGCCTGCGGCGGATGTGGTAAGGCGAACGGTCTTTCCCGGCGTCACAATCGCCTTTTCGGCGATTTAATACAGAAGTTCGCCCTTCGCTTATCGCTCCGGTCGTTGCCGCTTCGCGGCAAGGCAGCGGTCGCAGAATGCAAACGCCGTGCCAAGGCGCGCAGCATGATGCGCGAACCGCAACCCGGCCAGGGCCGCGCAGCAGCCTGAGGGGTCTTGCACCCCCGGCAGCGCCGCACCTTCCGGGCTGTTCCCACGGCGGGGTCAAGACCCCGCCCTACAAGCCGCCGCAAACGGCATATTTTTATGGTACACATCTCGGCAGATCGTAGGGGCGGCATGTATGCCGCCCGCGGGCGTCCATGGTGGCAATGCAGCTTTGCAGGACGGCGATCCGTTTCCGATTGCACTGTAGGGCGGGGTCTTGACCCCGCCGTATTTTCGTTGCCCGCAAGGTACCGGATTGCAGGAAGGTTCTAACCCCTCCGTCTGCCTTCGGCAGACACCTCCCCTGTGAGGGGAGGCTTTGTAAGTAGCAGCCGTTCAAAAGGCTCCCCTTATAGGGGAGCTGGCCGCGAAGCGGCCTGAGGGGTCATACCGTCCGGGCAGCACCGCGCTTTCCGGAATGTCCCCACGGCGGGGTCAAGACCCCGCCCTACAACATCCCCTCAGCCCCCCGTCAAGCCGCGTCCCCGGCCACCTCCCACGGCCCCCCTGCGGCCTGCCGCAACACGAAAAAACATCCACTATTCCCCCACCCAAAAACAGGCGGTAAGGTTCCCCTTACCGCCCTATCATTCTACCGTTTCCTCTCGTTTTCCCCGCCCTCGCTCATGCACACCGGCGCAGCGGCGGGGTCGTCATTTTCCGTTTTACCCCCCCCCATTTTATTCCAAAATTCATCCCATCTACGTTCAAATTCTTTTACAACGCTGCGCGGCAGCGGCACCGCGTGGCCGTCGTCCATCAGGGCGGTGCGCCCCTGCACGCCGGTCACATGGCGCAGGTTCAGCACAAAACTGGCCCCGCACAGGAAAAAACTGCGGTCGGCCAGCAGCGGGGCCACCGCCTCCCGGAAGGTCACGCGGATGCTTTGGGAATCCACCGTGCCGTCGGTGCAGTAGTACCGCACGCAGCGGTCCACCCGCTCCGCACAGCGGATGCGCTCCACCAGCACGCGGCGCGGCCCCTGGGCCGTCTGGACCACCACCGCGCTGGCGTTCGGCCAGGGTCCGGGCGACACCGTCCAGCACGTCAAACAGTTTTTCCCGCTCCACCGGTTTGAGCAGATAAAAGAACGCACCTACGCTGTAACTCTCCACAGCGAACTCCTCGTACCCGCTCACATAAACGACCAGCCCCGTGTCCCCCGCCGCACGCAGTTGACGCGCGGTTTCTATGCCGTTGGGGCCGGGCATTACGATGTCCAGCAGGTACAGGTCGAACCCGCCCCGCTCCTGCCGGTACTTCAACAGCGCAGCGCCGCTTTCAAACTGTTCCACCCGGCCGCACAAACCGGGCCGCGCAGCCAGCCAGTCGGCCAGCAGCGCCGCCAGATGCCCGCGCTGCCGCTCTTCATCGTCACACACAGCGATCCGCAGCACCGTGATTCCCCCTCCCAAAAATGCAAATTTTGCGCACAGGATGCCGATTTTTGCGCAACTGCTTTTCCCGCCCTGCGCGCTTATTTATAATAAACGATAGCACGGAATAGAAATACCGTCAAGTGCAATCTGCGCCGGAAGCGGCGCATCCGATACATTCACACTGGAAGGAAAGGAATCAAACGAATATGCTGCGCAAAACGATGTTCCAAAAGGCCCAGGCCGCAGCACTGGCCGCGGCCATGATGTTTACCGTATGCGCGCCGGGCGGCACGGCCTTTGCGGAAACCGCGCCGGACCCGGGCACGACGGCCACGCCGGAGAGCGCCGCCACGCCCGAAACGGCCCCCACCCCGACGCCGGAACCGACTGAAGCGCCGCAGTCTGCCGCTGCGCCCGCGCTGCTGGCGGCGGACGACGTGCAGACGTATGCGGGCCTGCCCAGCGGCGACCCGAATGATGGCAAGGGGAGCAACCACCTTATCAACGGCGTTTCGCCCAACGGCACGACCATCGACGTGTTCGACTACTGGCAGACGACGCAAGAGGGCCCTGATACCAACGCCAACGACATCGATGCGGGTATCAATGCGGGGCACGCGCTGTTGTTCGGTTCCGACATTAAGCATGGTGCTTGGAACGAATGGACCGGGGACGAAACAACACACTCCGGCATCGTCCAGAACAAATTGGGCGATGACGGCTACCCGGTGCTGGCTCTTACCGATGAACAATTGCAAAGCGCCGGCCTGGGTGGCCGCACTGCCAACGAGTCCCTCGCCTATCTGTTCAACCCCTCGAAGGACGTGAACGGCAAGGCCAGCTACCCCGACGCACAGGGTCTGCTGCAGGTGGACAGCGAAGGCTATTACTATTATGACAGCACCAAAAACTATGCCGTCCTCTACCCTGCAGACCTGAATGATAAGGACTCCAAGAACAGCTTCGCCCTGTACGGCATTCCGGGCGGTTATTCCCTCGAAAAAAAAGATCCACCTAAGGCACCAGTACCGGGGCAATTCTTCCCGTTCAATGCCGTGACCGAGGTTGACGAGCAAGACGGTATTATAAACCCCTATTCTTCTGGGGATGCGAGCTTTAATCATTTCTTCGGTGTGCATATGTCCACCCGGTTCATTCAGCAGAACGGCGGCTATGTAGACCAAGATAAAAGAACGCCCGTCACCTATGAATTTTCCGGCGACGACGACGTTTGGATCTTCATTGACGGCAAGCTGGTCGCGAACCTGGGCGGCATCCACGATGCGGCTTCGGTCAACATTAACTTTGTTACGGGCAATATAACCATCAATGAAAGCCTCGCAGGAAACCTCGGAGAAATTTTTTATGATAGGAACGGTTCCCTTACGAACAATACTTACCACACACTGGACTTCTTCTATCTGGAGCGCGGCAACAACGACTCCAATATGAAGTTGAGGTACAACCTTGTCACCATCCCGGAAAGCACGCTGCACAAGGTCGACCAGTATGGCGAAGATGTGCCGGGTGCGACTTTCGAGCTGTATGCCGCTGTCGATTACGCAACCAACCCGAACACCACCCCCATTGCCACCGGCACTACGGATTCCGAGGGCAAATTTGTCTTTGTGAAAGACAACGGAGCCGGCGAGACTCTGCCTATCACCCTTAATGAGCTTTACGAAACTTACGGGGCAAAGAAAGACGAAGATGGCAACAATCTGATTCTGAAAGAAGTTACCACCCCAGACGGATACCGTTCCGCGAGCGAGCCTATCGGCCTGTATTTTTCCAAATCCACCAACCCCAGCAACACTGACGAAGTGTTCCTGCTGTCCCGCGACCCGTGGAGCACGGGCGCTTACGCCATGCCCCAGGTGACCGCTACCACCGGCAATTCTATCTATCTGATGGCCGATGCTACAAATACACCGCCAGAACATGAAATCAAGCTCGTTGGTGAAGGCTCCGTGTCTGATCCTACCATGTTTGCGGTCGTATTCCAGAAGCAGACAAATGACGATGGTGTTGATACCTGGCTGCCCATGTGCGGCGACCCCGTCGAGGGATGGTACGTGCAGCCGGATAACAAGTGGCCTAGCATCCTAGCGGCCGCACAAGCAAATCCGTATGAATTCCAGCTTTCCAGCAGCGGCGCGTATCAGGTAGAGATCGACAACCTGCCCGGTGACATCAATACCTATTACCATATCTGCGGCGATGTAGCTAAAGCCAAATACACCGTCGTTTACTACTACACCGAAGCCAATTCGTTGAACGAAGCCAAAGATACCAATACCTGGCGCATTGACGCAGACGGAACCGAGTCTACTTATCCGTTGGACCGCGTATTTTCCATGAATTTGGAGGTTGCAAACGTCTACAACCGGCTGTTTGTCCAGAAACTGGATGATGAAAACCAGCCTGTTGAGGGTGCCAAGTTTACGCTCTACAAGCAGACGGGCTCCGCACGCGATGTAGACGCAGCGGCCGCTTCCGATGTGCCGGACGGCTTTGAAATTTTTGACACCGTAGAAACAGGGCCTGATGGGTACGGCGTATTCCCCAAGGAGAGCGCGAACGAGAAGAAGAATCTTGAACCCGGCTATTATCTTCTTCGTGAAACCAGTGCCCCCAGTGGCTATAAAGTAAACGATAGCCTTATTCCCGTATTCGTGGATGGAACCGGCGTTTACGCCGACGCGGGCAACGCGAACGATGGCATTACCGTAAGCCGCGGCGTGGGCAATCTGGTGGGAAGCATGACGCAGTTTGCCGCCGATGACACGGTGGACACCACCCTGTTCAACATCCGCGCGGCACTGGCCCAGAACGTGACTTTTGACAATGGCACCATCAACTGGAAGGATGCCAACTGGGAGAGCGGCGACGTGCTGCATCTGGAATATGTGGGCGACGAGGACAACGACAAGGGCGTAGATTACGCGCCGAAAGACGAAACCGCGCCCCGCACCCTTTCCACCGATGTGGGCTGGTCCAAGCTGCTGGTCCAGCAGTGCCCCAATTCTGACCATCAAGGCAACACCTACCCCACCGCCAACCGGACTGATTTGACAAAGCGGGACCTCACCAGCCTGTTCTCCGGCACGGTGACGGTGCAGGTCACCAACCAGCGCGTGGGTAGTTTGACGGTTACCAAGACGGTGACTGGCAACCAAGGCGAAACTAACCGCGAGTGGAACTTCACTGTTACCCTGACGGACGCGCAGGGCAACCCGGCAACAGACGTGAATGGTGAATACGGTGAAATGAAGTTTGAGAACGGCGTCGCCACCTTCACGCTGACGGATGGCGACAGCAAAACCGCCAAGGACCTGCCTGCTGACCTTCACTATGAAGTGACCGAAGCCGAAGCCAACCATGACGGGTATGTTACGACTGTCGGCAGCAATCAATCAGGCACCATTTCCATGGGCCAAACCGCTACTGTAGCCTTTACCAATTCCCGGAACGGCGAAGTCGGCAGCCTGATCGTTTCCAAGACGGTGGAGGGCGCTCAGGGCGACAAAAACAAAGACTGGAACTTCACCGTGACCCTGACGGACGCGGACGGTTCACCGGCAACAGAGGTGAATAGTGACTACGGCGAAATGACGTTTGTGAACGGCGTGGCCGAATTCACGCTGAAAGACGGCCAAAGCATCATTGCCACCAACCTGCCCGCCGGTCTGACTTATACCGTGACCGAAACCGAAGCCAACCAGGGTAACTATACCACTACGGCCCCCGGCGACAAGGGGACCATCAAGGCAAACGACACGGTGGAAGTGAACTTCACCAACACGTGGAATGCACCGAACCCGACGCCGTCCCCGGCCCCGGAGGAACCGAACGATTCCAACGATTCGGGCAGCTCGAACAGTCCTGCCCCCTCCAGCCAGCCGACGGCCCCCGCGCAGGACCCCGGCACGGACGCTGCGGACACCTCTGCGGCCACGGCGGCTTCTGCCGTGCCCCAGACCAGCGATAACAGCCCCATCGAGCTGTGGACGCTGCTGTGCGTGGTATCTCTGGGCGGCCTGCTGACGGTGTTTGCGCTTAAGCGCATCCGCCGCGGCGATCATTCCCAGCACTGACCGTAAACCGGCATAAAACATCCTCATACGCGCCGCAAATTGGGCGCAAATAGGACCCAAATGTGGCGCGTGTGATGCAAACGCGACCCAAAAGAAAAAGCCAGCCCGGCTTTGCCGTGGCTGGCTTTTCTTTTTGCTTTGCCGCAACGCGAAAAGGCTCCCCTTTAGGGGCTGCGGAGTCGAGCGCCGCCTGCGGCGGATGTGGTAAGGCAAACTGTCTTTCCCAGCTTCATAGCCGCCTTTTCGGCGGCAAAATGCAGAGGTTCGCCCTTCGTTTATCGCTCCGGTCGTTGCCGCTGCGCGGCAAGGCAGCGGTCGCAGAATGCAAGCGCCGCTCCAAGGCGCGCAGCATGATGCGCGAACCGCAACCCGGCCAAGGATGCGCCGTAGGCGCAGACTGAGGGGGTCCTACTTCCCGGCTGCACCGCGCTTTCCGGGACGCACCCGCGGCGGGGTCAAGACCCCGCCCTACAAACTACCGCAAACGGCATATTTTTATGGTACGCATTTCGTCAGATCGTAGGGGCGGCATGTATGCCGCCCGCGGGCGCTGACGGCGGCAACAGGGTTTGCGGGGCATCCAGCCGCACCCTGTCCCCCGCCCGGCCCCATCGCCGCAAACGCCACCCGGACCGCACTAATCAAAACCACCCGTTGAACGGGTGGTTTGAACAGGCCCTATAAGGGCTTACTCCCTGTGGTAGCTCCCTAAAGGGAGCACTGAAAAGTCTGGCAACCACACTTTCACCACGGGCAGCCCCCTACTCGGGGGCTCTTTTTATGCCTTTTTTACCTTCTCTCCGGTGAATGGGTCTACAAACTCTTTCAAGCTCAACTGGTCGTTGGCTATATCGTCTTGCAGTTGATTGCGAATGTATTCTCGTATGGCTCCTTCGTATTTTCCCACTGTATCAACGTAATATCCTCTGCACCAGAAATGCCGATTCCCATACTTGTATTTTAGATTCGCGTGTTTGTCAAAGATCATCAAACTGCTTTTGCTTTTTAAGTATCCCATGAAACTTGCTACACTCATGTGCGGTGGTATCTCTACCAGCATGTGGATGTGATCGGGGCAGCATTCTGCCTCGATGATTGTCACACCTCTTCTCTCGCATAACTCCCGCAGAATTTTTCCTACATCTGCTTTTATCTTTTTGTAGATAATTTGCCTGCGATATTTCGGTGCAAAGACAATATGATATTTGCATCTATACTTACTATGTGATAAACTTTTTACGTCATCCATTGACACGAACCTCCAGTGCTCCTTTTTTGTGGTTGCCAGACCTCTTCTATTTTAGCACTGGAGGTTCTTTCTTGTTCTAAAGTGTTTTTTACTGACCCCCAGTTGAACCGGGGGTTTTTATCTTGCCTATTCGGCGCCAACAATACAAACCGCCCCGGGCCGTGCAGGCAGCACGGTCCGGGGCGGTTTTGCGGTTTTTGCGGTTCGGGTCTGCCAGCGGCTTCACTTGCCGGGCAGGTAGTGGGTCTGGCGGTATTCGCGCGGCGAAACGCCGTGCACGTTCTTGAACGCGCGGGAAAAATGGAGCTGGTTGGAATAGCTGACCTGGGCCGCGATCTCGCCGATGGAAAGGCGCGTTTCTTTGAGCAGTTGGGCCGCGCGGGCCATGCGGTAGTGCAGCAGGTAGGCCTGCGGGCTTTCGCCCACCGCGTCGCGGAACACCTTGCCGAAGTAGCTGCGGTTCAACCCGCAGACCTCGGCGATCTCCTCGATGGAGATGTCCCGCTGGTAGTTGCGGTCGATAAAGACCAGCGCCTCCTTGATGTAAAAGTCCCGCAGGCGGCGTTCGCGCCCCTCCTGCCGGCCGGCCGAAGACTGCACCAGCCGGTCCAGGAACAGATACCCGTGCCCGATCAGGTGGATGACGCTGGCGTCGCTGTGGTTGACGATGTACATCATCTGTTCCTGCAACAGGCGGCCGTCCTTCGGGCTGCGGGGCGTATAGACCGGCCGCGCGCCGCTGATGCCCGCCAGGTTCAGGCTTTCGTGGGCGCGCAGGCCGTCAAATTCCAGCCAGACATACTCCCAGGGGGCCTCCTCGTCCGCGCGGTAGGTGGTGATCTGCCCCGGCACGATCAAAAAGCCGTGCCCGGCCGTGATGGGGTATTCCTGCTCGTTGGCAAGCAGCACGCCCCGGCCCGCGATCACATAGTGGAACAGGTAGTGGTTGCGCGCGTGCGGGCCGTACGAGTGCGCCGGGGTGGTGCGCTCCCACCCGAACTGATACAGGTTCAGGTCCACGAACCGTTCGTCGCGGAAAACATGAAATTTCAACTTGCTTACGTCATCGGTGCTGCGGGACATGGCGCTCCCTCCTTTTCCCTATTATATACCAGAATGCGTCCCGACTTCAACAGAATTGGGTGGTTTCCTTGAAAATGGCATATCAAATCTCGCATCCGGGTATTCTATTCCACCCTATCGGGATGTATAATATGGGCACGATCAGCAAGTAAAAATTGTGCAATGTGCACAATGCACAATTTTGAAAGTCGTTTTTTGGCGGATATGCCAAAAGCGGCTCCACTACCGAATGACCGGTCATGGCTTCCGAATCAACCGCAGCTCGAAAAGGAGATGGATCATGAAAAAATCACATCGCTTTGCCGTCGGCGCTCTTGCGGCGCTGCTGGCGTCCGGCCTGGCCGGATGCGCGGCGGATGACGGCACCGTGGACCTGACTTTCCAGATCTGGGACGTGGCCCAGCGCGACGGTATGCAGGCCATGTGCGACGCCTACACGGCCCAGCACCCCGACGTACACATCGAGGTCCAGGTCATCAACTGGGACGAATACTGGACCAAGCTGGAAGCCGCCACCATGTCCAACAAGATGCCGGACATCTTCTGGATGCACACCAACGAGATCCTGAAATACGCCGACAACGGCAAGCTGGCGGACTGCTCCGACATTGTGGACACCGAGCATTTTTCCGACATTTCGCTGTCCAACGCCAGCGGTTCGGACGGGGTGCTCTACGGCGTGCCCAAGGATAAGGACACCGTCGGCCTTGTGTACAACAAGGAGATGTTCGACGCCGCGGGCGTCGCCTACCCCGACGAGACCTGGACCTGGGACGACCTGGTGGACGCATCGCAGAAGATCTACGACGCCACCGGCAAGTACGGCTTTATGGCCTACGCCGACGACCAGCTTGGCTACTGGAACTTTGTGTACCAGGCGGGCGGCAGCATCCTGACGCCGGACAAGACCCGCGGCAACTTCCTGGACCCCGGCACCCGCAAGGGCATGGAATTTTACATCGGCCTGCAGCAGAACGACTGGTGCCCCGACCAGAACTATTTTGCCGAGACTTCGCCCGGCACGGCCTTCTTCTCTGAAAAAGGCGCGATGTTCCTGGAAGGCAACTGGAACATCCTGTCCGAACTGCAGAACTACCCCGACATGGTGGGCAAATGGGACGTGGCCGTGCTGCCCGCCTGCCCCGACCCGGTCAGCGGCGAGGGACGGGCCACGATCTCCAACGGCCTGAGCTACGCTACCGGCGCCAACAACCCCCATCTGGATATCGTCAAGGACGTGCTGAAATTCTTCGGCAGCGAGGAGGGCCAGCGCATCCAGGGCGAGAGCGGCGCCGCCATCCCGGCATACGAAGGGCTGGAGGACACCTGGGTGGGCGTGTTCGACGACTACCCCATCGACGTGGACTGCTTCATCGATATGTTCGACTACTGCGTGCAGAGCGTGAACAACGCCGCCCGCCCCGAATGGAAGACCGACGTGAGCGACATTCTGCTGAAGATCTACACCGGCGAACTGGACCTGGATACCGGCCTTGCCCAGATGCAGGAGGCCGTGGATACCGCCAGCGCTGAATATTACGAGGAGGATGCGTGATGCTGAAAACGTCCAAGCTGTCCCGCGACGGCGCCGTGTGGGGGCTGCTGATGGTGGCGCCCACCATCATCGGGCTGGTGGTCCTGAACATGTGGCCGTTCATCCAGACCATCTACATGAGCTTTTCCAAATCGCTGCCCTTCGGCGAGTTCGAGTTTGAAGGGCTGGAAAACTACGTGGAAATGTTCCAGAACACCGAGTTCTGGAAGGCCACCGGCAACACCATCCTGTTCTGTATCCTGACGGTGCCGGTGGGCATCTTTCTGGCGCTGCTGGTGGCGGTGCTGCTCAACTCCAAGATCCGCGGGCGCACCACCTTCCGGGCGATCTTCTTCCTGCCGATGGTCGTGGCCCCGGCAGCCGTCGCCATGGTGTGGAAGTGGATCTTCAACACCCAGTACGGCATCATCAACACGCTGTCCGGCCACAGCATCGGCTGGCTGACCGACCCCCATCTGGTGCTTTTGACCTGCGCAGTGGTGCAGATCTGGTCCAACATCGGCTACGACGCCGTGCTGCTGCTGGCGGGTCTGCAGAACGTGAGCCCCACGCTGTATGAGGCCGCCGACCTGGACGGCGCGTCCAAGGTCAAACAGTTCTTCAGCATCACGCTGCCGATGGTCAGCCCCACGCTGTTCGTGGTGCTCATCATGCGGCTGATGTCCTCGCTGAAAGTGTTCGACCTG
Source organism: Subdoligranulum variabile (assembly GCA_003343905.1). Lineage (GTDB taxonomy): Bacteria > Bacillota > Clostridia > Oscillospirales > Ruminococcaceae > Gemmiger > Gemmiger variabilis_C. The sequence continues at coordinate 30,621 of QAKI01000033.1, read as the reverse complement.
GTCTACATGATGGTGGACGACGCCAACCCCGCGCTCAATGACGCCCAGACCCTGATGTCGCTGTTCTACCGCGAGAGTTTCATCGCAGGGGACAAGGGCTATGCTTCCGCCATCGTCGTGTGGACGGTGCTGCTGATCGGCGCCGTCACCCTTATCCAGTTTATCGGCCAGAAGAAGTGGGTCAATTACGAGGTGTAAAACTATGGAAACCAGTATGAAAAGCTCCCAGCGCCAGACCAGGTTCCTGACCTACGCCGTCCTGATCCTGGGCAGCATCATCATGATCTTCCCCTTTGTATGGATGGTGCTGACCTGCTTCAAGACCCAGGCCGAATCCATGGCGGTCCCGCCGCAGATCTTCCCCTCCCACTGGGACCTGGAAAACTTCGTCACCGCGCTGCAAAGCCTGCCCTTTGTCAACCTGTATGTGAACACCGCGCTGCTGATCTTCTTCCGCGTGGTATGCGCCGTGGTGTTCAGTTCGATGGCCGGGTACGCCTTTGCCAAGCTGAACTTCCCGTTCAAGAACTTTTTGTTCACCATCGTGCTGGTGCAGATGATGCTGCCCAGCCAGATCTTCATCACGCCCCAGTACCTGATGCTGGCGCACATGGGCATGACCAACACCATCTTTGCGCTGGTGTTCCCTGGCATCGTGTCGGCCTTCGGCACCTTCTTCCTGCGGCAGACCTACCTGGGCATCCCCAATGAGATCGCCGAGGCCGCCTACCTGGACGGCTGCTCCAAGTGGCAGACCTTCACCCGCGTGCTGTTCCCGCTGACGGGTTCCAGCTGCGCCGCGCTGGGCATCTTCACGGCGGTGTTCGCCTACTCCGACCTGATGTGGCCGCTGATCTGCAACACCGACCTGAACATGATGACCCTGTCGGCCGGGCTTTCGACCCTGAACGGCCAGTACACCACCAACTTCCCGGTGCTGATGGCCGGCAGCCTGCTGGCCATGATCCCCATGGTGATCCTGTACCTGCTGTTCCAGAAGCACTTCATCCAGGGCATCGCCATGACCGGCGGCAAATAACCGCCCCCTGCGGGGCGTTCCCGTACCCCACGCGGCAAGGCGGGCGGCGCAAAGTCCGCCCGCCCTGCCGTTTTCCCGATCTCACCCAACACCAGGCCCCGCCCCGGGCGGCGGCCCCAAGGAGGCACTATGAGCATCACTTTTGATCCCACAGAGCGCATTTTCCGCCTGGAAACGCAGCACACCAGCTACTGCATGCAGGTCAGCGGCCTGGGCCGCCTGCTGCACCTGTACTACGGCAGCCGCATCGGCGCGGGGGACCTGCAGGCCCTCTACCAGCCTGTGGATATGGGCTTTTCGCCCAGTTACTACGAACACCGCACCGACCGGCTGGTCTCGCCGGACCTTCTGCCCCAGGAATACACCGGCTGCAACGTGGGCGACTTCCGCCTGAGCTGCCTTTCGGTCACTGACGAAAGCGGCGCCCGCGGCGCGGACTTCCTCTATGTTTCGCACGAGGTCACGCCCGGCAAGTACGCGCTGGACGGCCTGCCCGCCGCCCACGACGAGGACGCCGAAGCCCAGACCCTGACCGTGCGCCTGCAGGACCCCGTCACCGGGCTGACGCTGGAACTGCTGTACGGCGTGTTTGAAAAGCAGGATGTCATCACCCGCGCGGCCCGGCTGGTCAACGCCGGGTCCGGCCCGCTGCGCCTGTACAAAGCGGCGTCCCTCTGCCTGGACCTGCCCTTCGGCCAGTGGGACCTGATCCACTTCCACGGCCGCCACGCCATGGAGCGCCAGATGCAGCGCGCCCCGCTGGCCGACGCCATCCAGACCGTCGCCTCCACCCGCGGCGCGTCCAGCCACCATCACAACCCCTTCGTGATCCTCTGCGACCATCAGGCCACCGAGGACGCCGGGGCCTGCTGCGGCGTGATGCCGGTGTATTCCGGCAGCTTCCGCACCGACGTGGAGCTGACCCAGACCGGGCTGGTGCGGCTGGTGACCGGCATCCATGACGAGGGCTTCTGCTGGCTGCTGCAGCCGGGCGAGTGCTTCACCGTGCCCGAAGTGCTGCTGGCCTGGACCGACCGCGGGCTGGGCGAACTTTCCCGCCTGTACCACCGCTTCGTGCGGCGCAACATCTGCCGCGGGCCCTGGCGCTTTGTGCGCCGCCCGGTGCTCATCAACAACTGGGAGGCCACCTACTTCGACTTCGACACCGACAAGATCCTGCATATCGCCGAGAAAGCCGCCGGGCTGGGCGTCGAACTGATGGTGCTGGACGACGGCTGGTTCGGCCAGCGCAACGACGACAATTCGAGCCTGGGCGACTGGCAGGTGAACACCCGCAAGCTGCCCGGCGGCCTGGACCCGCTGATCGAGCGCATCCACGCCCTGGGCATGAAGTTCGGCATCTGGGTGGAGCCGGAGATGGTCAGCATAGACTCCGACCTTTACCGCGCCCACCCCGACTGGGCGCTGACGCTGCCCGGCCGCCAGCCCGCCATGGGCCGCAACCAGCTTGTGCTGGACATGGCCCGCCCCGAAGTCGTGGACTATCTGGCCGGGCTGCTGACCGCCCTGCTGCGCGACCATGCCATCGACTATGTAAAGTGGGACATGAACCGCAACATGAGCGACGTTTACAGCCGCGCGCTGCCGCCTGAACGCCAGGGCGAAGCCGCCCACCGCTATATGCTGGGCGTCTACAGCCTGCTGGAACGGCTGACCCAGGCCTCCCCCCAGGTGCTGTTCGAGGGCTGCGCGGGCGGCGGCGGCCGGTTCGACTGCGGCATGCTGGCCTACTTCCCCCAGATCTGGTGCAGCGACGACACCGACGCCGTCGAACGCCTGACCATCCAGCACGGCACCTCTTTCGGCTACCCGGTGTCGGCCATGGGCGCGCACGTTTCGGCCTGCCCCAACCACCAGACCGGCCGCACGGTGCCGCTGGGCACCCGCGCCGTGGTGGCGATGTCCGGCACGTTCGGGTACGAACTGGACCTCAACCGCCTGACGCCGGAGGAATGCGACGCCGTGCGCGGCCAGATCGAGCAGTTCAAACGCTGGGCCGGGCTGATCGGCGGCGGGGACTACTTCCGGCTGGCCCCGCCTGAGACCGGCGACTTTACGGCCTGGCAGTTCACCGCCCCCGACCGGCGGGAAGCCCTGCTGAACCTTGTGGTGACCCATCCGCGCGCCAACCCGCGCTGCGCCCACGTCTGCCTGCGGGGGCTGGACCCCGACGCCCGCTACCGCGTGGACGAACTGGTGTTCGCCGGATGCAGCGGGATGGGCGCCCCCCTGCGCCAGCGCGCCGCCGGGGTCCTGCAAAACGGGACGTTCAGCGGCAGCTTCCTGATGCGCGCGGGCGTCACGCTGCCCCAGCTTTTCGGTGACTGCCCGGCCGTGCAGATCCACTTCACCCTTGCGGAGGAGGCGACCCAGGCATGAAAAAGACGGCTTCCGGCCGCAGCACCGCGGCGGAAAAGCGGTATCAGGCCCGGCTGGCCGCCCGCTGGGACGAACTGAAATGGCTGTACTGCGAACTGTACAGCCACCGCCCCGACGCCATGGACCATCTGCAGGCCCTGGCGGACGCCATGCGGCGCTTTTATGACGAGCGCAGCGCCAGCCTGAAAGCGCGCGACCGCCGCCGGGAGGCGGACCCCGACTGGTACCGCCGCAACGACCTGATGGGCATGATGCTCTACGTCCACAACTTCGGCGGCACGCTGCGCGGCACGGCGGCGCACATCGACTACCTGAAAGAGTGCGGCGTCAACTATCTGCACCTGATGCCGCTGCTGGCCAGCCCCCGCGGCAAAAGCGACGGCGGCTATGCGGTGGCGGATTTCCGCGCCGTGCAGCCGGAACTGGGCACGATGGAGGACTTTGCGGCGCTGACCGCCGCCTGCCACAAAAACGGCATCAACGTCTGCCTGGATTTCGTGATGAACCACACGTCCGACGAACACGAGTGGGCGCGTCGCGCCCGCGCGGGCGAGAAGGAGTTCCAGGACCGCTACTTTTTTTTTGACGATTACACGATCCCCGACCAGTACGAGCGCACCTGCCCCCAGGTGTTCCCCACCACGGCGCCGGGCAACTTCACCTGGCTGCCGGACTGCCGCAAGGTGGTCATGACGACCTTTTACCCCTACCAGTGGGACCTGAACTACGGCAACCCGGTGGTTTTTAACGAGATGGTGTCCAATATGCTCTATCTCGTGAACCAGGGCGTGGACGTGGTCCGGCTGGACGCCGTGCCCTATATCTGGAAGCAGCTCGGCACCACCTGCCGCAACCTGCCGCAGGTGCACAGCATCGTGCGCATGATGCGCATGATCTGCGAGATCGTCTGCCCCGGCACGCTGCTTCTGGGCGAGGTGGTCATGGAGCCGGACAAAGTGGCGCCCTACTTCGGCACACCTGACAAACCGGAGTGCCATGTTTTGTACAATGTGACGACCATGGCCAGCACCTGGCACACCGTCGCCACCGGGGACACGGCGCTGCTGCGCCGCCAGCTCGACATCCTGGCCGGGCTGCCCCGCGGCTATGTGTTCCAGAACTACCTGCGCTGCCATGACGACATCGGCTGGGGGCTGGATTACGGCTTTCTGGCCCAGTTCGGCATACAGGAAGTGCCGCACAAAAAGTATCTGAACGACTTTTTCACCGGCAAAACGGACAATTCCTTCGCCATCGGGGAGCTGTACAACGACGACCCGCGCCTGGGCGACGCCCGGCTGTGCGGCACCACCGCTTCGCTGTGCGGCATCGAGCGCGCCGGTTTTGCCGGCGACCGCGAAGCCTGGGAGCGCGCGGTCCGCTTTGACCTGACGCTGCACGCCTTCATGCTGTGCCAGTCGGGTATCCCGGTGCTGTACAGCGGCGACGAGATCGGCCAGCTCAACGACTACAGCTATAAAGACGACCCGGAAAAGGCCGCGGATTCCCGCTACCTGCACCGCGGGGCCTTCCCGTGGGACCTGGCGGCCAACCGCAGCGTGCCGGGCACCTTGCAGAACCGGCTGTTCCCGGCCCTGATGCACCTGGAGCGGCTGCGCCGCCAGCACAGTGTGTTCGGCGCGCAGGTGCCGTTCTGGACCATCGACACCCACGACCCCGCCGTGCTGGGCCTTGTGCGGGAAAACGACGAAGAACGGCTGGTGGCGCTGTACAATTTCAGCGGCGACGACCGCACAGCCTGGATCCGGGAGGGCGACGAGGAGTACCGCGACCTGCTCACGGGCGAACTTCTGCCCGCGCGCGACGTGCCGCTGCGCGCCTTCGGCTGCCGCTGGCTCTGCCGCGCCAAGCCCGCGGCGGGCCACGATGCGGCCCCCGATGCGGCCGCAGACTGCGGCGGCGCAGACCACGCCGCCGCCCCAGAAGCCCCGACTGCGTAAGCGGGGCGGCGATACTGTTTCATAGCTGATCCCTACACCCAAAAGCACGGTGCGTTTGCACTGTGCTTTTTTTGCGTATTCCAACCGCCTGGTTCCATTCAGCGAGCAGCGTTTCACTCGCTGCAACACTTTTGAAATATACGCTTTCGTTTGTAGAATCTGCCCACGTCAAAGGGACGTTCCTGTGCATTTTTATCCTTGCGTCCAGCGCAGAGCAAATGCTAGAATACACTTGCATGATACAGTTGGCGGCCTTCGCCAGCCGTACAGCGACCAATACGGCTTCCACAATGATCTGTGTATTTTCAACCCGGCGCCGATCACCTGATCCCGTGGCGCCCGACGTCCCTGTGAAAAGGAGAGAAAAAAGCGATGGCTGTTCATGTGGTGGACGAAGCGCGGCGCTGCCTGCATTGCAAGAAGCCCCTGTGCCGCGAGGGGTGCCCGATCCACACCTCGATCCCGGATATGATCCAGATGTTCCTGGACCATCAGATCGACGAAGCCGGCCGTATGCTGTTTGAGAACAACCCCTTGAGCGACATCTGTTCGCTGGTCTGCGACCAGGAAAAGCAGTGCGAAGGCCATTGCGTGCTGGGGCGCAAGGGGCAGCCGGTACACATTTCCAGCATCGAAAACTATATTTCGGACAGTTATCTGGACCGGCTGGAACTGCCCTGTGAAGCAAAGAAGCACAAGCGGGTGGCGATCGTGGGGTCCGGGCCGGCAGGCATCACCATCGCGGTGCTGCTGGCACAGCGCGGCTACGATGTGACGCTGTTTGAAAGCCGGGACAAGATCGGCGGCGTACTGCGGTACGGCATCCCGGAGTTCCGGCTGCCGAAGTCCATTCTGGACCGCTACAAGACCCAACTGGTCAAGCTGGGCATTCGGATACGCCCCAACACCGCGATCGGCACGACCCTGACGCTGGACGACCTGCAGCGGGACGGCTACCAGGCGATTTTTATCGGCACCGGCGTCTGGCGGCCCCGCAAGCTGAATATCCCCGGCGAAAGCCTGGGGCACGTCCATTTCGCCATTGATTACCTGCAAAACCCGGATGTGTACGACCTTGGCAGCAGCCTTGTGGTCATTGGGGCGGGCAATTCCGCCATGGATGTGGCCCGCACGGCGCTGCGCAAAGGCGTGCGCCATGTGACGGTCTTCTGCCGCCGCCTGCAGGCCGCGGCCAGCCAAAACGAGATCGACTACGCGGTGGCGGACGGTGTGGACTTCCTCTACGGCGCCCGCCCTGTAGAGATCACCGACGACGGCGTGCGCTACCAGATGGCCACTTTTGACGCAGACGGCCAGGTAACGGCGCTGAGCGAGACAAAATTCTTTCCCTGTTCCAGCGTGATCGTGGCGGTGAGCCAGGGGCCGCTGAACCGGATCGTCAGCACGACGACGGGGCTGCGCACGAACGAAAACGGCCTGCTGGCCACCGACGAAAACGGCCGGACCAGCCGCCCCGGCGTGTTTGCCAGCGGGGACGTGGTCTCCGGCGCACGCACGGTGGTGGAAGCGGTCAAGTATTCCAAAAAAGTTGCCGACGCGATGGACGAATATTTGTCCACCTGCTGAATCGCCATTCCTCCCTCCCCTGTTATATGCAAGTCAACGGCCCTGCCGGAAATGCTCCGGCAGGGCCGTTGACTTTCTTTTTGTGGCCTGGCAGAAGATCCAATCCCCGCCGGGCGCTCATCTTCCTCCCGGTGGGTCCTGTTTCTTTGTGTGCCCCTTTCAAGCGGAGCCACTTTGCCGGCACCGTTCACCGCACCAGGGCGACGGCGACGTCGTTGACGTTGGTGCCGGTGGGGCCGGTGACGAGCAGGCCGCCCACCGCCTGCAGGGCGTGGTAGGCGTCGTTGGCGGCCAAAACATCGTGGACGCGCAGGCCCTTGGCGGCCAGCGCGTCCAGCGTTTCGCCGTCCGCATAGCCGCCCGCCGCGTCGGTGGGGCCGTCGGTGCCGTCGGACCCCACGCTGAACACGGCGGCGTGCGCCATGCCGGCAATGCCTTCGGCCGCGGCCAGCGCCAATTCCTGATTGCGGCCGCCCAGGCCCGTGCCGGTCAGCCGCACCACCGTCTCGCCGCCCGCCAGAAACGCCAGCGGCGCGGCGGGGTTTTCGTGGGTCCTGAGCACCGACGCCAGGAAGCTGCCCGCTTCTTTTGCCTGGCAGCAAAGGCGGTCGGTCAGCAGCACCGGGGTGTAGCCCCGCGCCTTGCAGGCTTCGGCCGCCGCGGCGCACAGTTCCCGCACGCTGCCCGTGATATGGCTCTCCACATTGTCCAGCCGCTTGGGTGTCTCGCGGTGCAGGCAGGCCATGGCCTGTTCGCTCAGGCGCAGGCGGTATTTTTCCGCCACGGCCAGCGCGTCGGCGCAGGTGGTGGGGTCGGGGCAGGCGGGGCCGGAGGCGATCATATCCAGCGGGTCCCCGATGATGTCGGACAGGATCACGGCAAACACGCGGGCAGGGGCGCAGGCTTCGGCAAAGCGGCCGCCCTTGACGCCGGACAGGCGCTTGCGCACGGTGTTCATCTCGACGATATCGGCGCCGCAGGCCAGCAGTTGGCCGGTGATGTCCTGCAGTTCCGCGCCGGGGATGAGCGGCTGTTCAAACAGCGCGCTGCCGCCGCCAGAAAGCAGGAACAGGACCGTATCCTCTTTCCCGGCCTTTTCGACAAGGTCCAAAGCGGCCCGCGTGGCCCGGAACGAATTTTCATCCGGGACCGGGTGGCCCGCCTCGTAGCAGGTGCAGCGGGGCAGGGGTTCCCGGACGTGGCCGTACTTGGTCACCACCACCCCCGCCGAAAGCCGCCCGCCCAGGCATTCCACGGCGGCGTGCGCCATCTGCCAGGCGGCCTTGCCGGCGGCTACCAGCAGCAGCCGTCCAGGGCCGGGCGTAAAACCGGCGAGCGCGCGGCGCACCGCCTCGTCGGGCAAAACGGCTGCGATGGCCTGCTGCACGATGGCATCGGCATCGGCGCGTAACATTTGGTCCATGGGTGATCCCCCTCCCGAAAAATTGCTGTCTTTATTGTACCCGCCCCGGCAGGACAGCGCAAGCCAAAAAAGCAGGCGCCGCCCGGCGCAAACAGGGCGGCGCCCAAAGCAAGAAAGGAGCGCTGTGAAGCAGATAGCGGAATTTCAGCGGCCGATCTGGATGCCGGTCAGCTTCTCGTAGTAATGCGCGATGCAGCTATGGTCGTGCTGGCCTTCGCCGTTGTTGTGCAGCCACTGCAGCACTTCCTGCACCTCGGCGGTCATGGGCACCGGCGCGCCGATGGTATGGGCGCAGTCCAGCGCGTTGTTCAGGTCCTTGATGTGCAGGTCGATCTTGAAGCCGGGCTTCTCGTTCCCGGCGATCATCATGGGGGCTTTGGCGTTCATGACCGTGGAACCGGCCAACCCGCCCTTGATGGCGTTGAACACCAGTTCCGGGTCCACACCGGCCTTCTGCGCCAGGGTCAGCGCTTCGGCCAGGGCCTGGATGTTGCAGGCAACGATGATCTGGTTGGCCAGCTTGGTGGTGTTGCCGGCGCCCACCTCGCCGCAGCGCACGACGCTGGAACCCATGGCGCCCAGCAGGTCCTTGTATTGGTCAAACACTTCCTGCTTGCCGCCGACCATGAAGCTCAAGGTTCCGTCAATGGCCTTGGGCTCGCCGCCGGAGACCGGGGCGTCCAGCATCTCGACGCCTTTTTCGGCCAGGGCGGCGGCGATCTCCTTGGAGGCCACAGGGTTGATGGAACTCATGTCGATGAACACCGTGCCGGGGCGCATATGGGCAGCGACGCCGTTTTCGCCCAGCATGACTTCCTTGACCTGGGGGGAGTTGGGCAGCATGGTCAGCACCACGTCGCACTGCGCGCCGATCTCGGCCTGGGTGGCGGGGGTGGCGCCGCAGGCGGCCAGTTCCTGCATGGGGGCCTCGCTGCGGTTATTCACCAGCAGGTCGGTGTACCCGGCTTTCAGCAGATTTTTCGCCATGGGTCTGCCCATGATGCCCAAACCAATAAAACCGATCTTCATAATCAATTACCTCTCTTCCAATCCTGTTGTACAGTCGATGTGTATGGGGAACGGCGGGCGGGATGCCCTGCCGGTGCCGGCAAAAAAGATCACAGCAGGTCCATCTGTTCCAGTACGCCGCGCAGCGTTTTCTTCTGTTCGGCGCTCAGTTCCTGGATGGGGTCCAGGCACTTGCCCACCGGCAGGCCCTGCATGACCAACGCTTCCTTGATCGTCTGGGGGAAGGTGCCCATGTTGGTGGCGATGCGCAGCGGCGCCAGCTTGTACTGCGCCTGCAGCGCGCCGGCGTAGTCGCCGTCCTCCCATTTGTCGTAAATATCGGCGGTGATGCGGGGCGCCACGTTGGCGCAACTGGCGATGGCGCCCGACGCGCCGTACATCAGGGCCGCAAAGATCATGGTATCGCGCCCCATCAGCACCTTGAAGTGGTCGCGCTGGTCGGCGGTCAGCCGCAGGTATTCCTCGGCGTTGGTCATATCGCCGGTAGAATCCTTGATGGCGACGATGTTCCGGCAGTCGCGGGCCAGCCGCGCCGCCGTGGCCGGGGCGATGGTGACGTTCGTCTTGGGTTTGTTGTTGTACAGGATCACCGGCATATCGGTACTGTCGGCGATGGTCTTGTAATACAGGTACAGTTCCTCCTGGGTCTGGCTGATGAACATGGGCGTCAGCACGCTGACGGCGTCATAGCCGCCGACCTGTTCCACCAGACGGATCAGATGGATGACGCCGCGGGTGGTGATGTGGTTGCAGCCCGCAAACAACTGGATCGGGTGGCCTTTGCGGGTGGTCTTGCCCGCGACGGCCTCCCTGACGGTGGTGAGGATCTTGACGAATTCTTCATCGTTGACGGCGTAAAACTCGCCGGTCGTCCCCAGCGGGAACAGGCCGTGCACGCCGTTATCCACCAGGCGCGCGCTCATCATGGCCAGTACGCCGTAATCGATCGAACCGTCTGATCGGAACGGGGTGATGATGGGGGGCGTGATCCCGTAGGGAACGAACGCCATACAAATCAGTCCTTTCTTTGACTGCCGGGCGGCGGCAAAGGCTGCCGCGCCGCCCGGTCTCCGCTTTTCTATCCTATCTCTATTATAAAAAAGTGGGGCGCACGCGCAATTCGCACAAGGGCCAAAGGCCCGGTGGGGATTTCATTGCAATTTACCAGTTTTTCAATAATTGATTCAATACATTTCGCGGACTTTTCAAACTGAAATGTTTGCCGGGGCCTTTATATTTCGATCCCCAGCTTTTTGATCTTGCGCCACAGCGTGGTGGTGCTGATGCCCAGTTCCCGGGCCGTCAGGGCGCGGTTGCCGTCGTTGCGCGCCAGCGCCAGAGAGATCCGCTGGGCTTCGCGGCTCTGGTGGACCGAAACGCGCCCTTCCTCGCGTTCCGCCGGGTCGGGGAACATCTGCTGCCACAGCCGCCGGATCACGCTTTCGTCGATGTTGCGGTGGGTGGCGGTCAGGACCAGCCGTTCAATAAAGCTGTTGACCTGCAGGATATTGCCCGGCCAGTCAAAACTCTGCAACAACTGCATACCGCCGCTGGTTATGACGTGGTAGCGGTGGAAGCGTTCGCAGGTCTCCTCAAAGGTCTTTTGCAGGATGTCCGCCAGGTCCTCGGGGCGCTTTTTCAGTGAAGGCAGGTCGATGCGCAGCGCCGCAAGCAGGTAATACAGATCCATGCGGAACCCGCCGCTGCAGGCGGTATCCCACAGGTCGGCCTCGGTGGTGGCGATCAGCCGGGTATTGACGTGGATGGACCGTTCCAGATTGCGCTGGATCACCCGATGGTAGCGCATGGCCTGGTAGACGTTGGACTGCACGGTGTAGGAAAGTTTGTCGATCTCCTGCAGCATCAGGGTGCCGTTTTCCGCCATGCCGAACACGCCCAGGTCTGTCTCCCCGTTTTTGTTTTTGTAGCCGGTGCCGAACAGGGTTGTCATCTGTTCGTCCGGTTCCAGGCTGGCGCAGTTCAACTGCACAAAGGGGCCGGTGCTGTTGGCGCTGTTGTTGTGGATGCACTGGGCCAGCAAGCGGATCTCGGACCCCTGCGGCCCGGCGATCAGGATGGGGCCTTCCGACTGGCTGAACAGCCGCGCCTGGTCCACCGCGCGGGACATCAGCGGCGAGCGGTGATGTACGTTTTCAAAACTGCGCTGGGCCAGGTTGCCGGACAAAAGCTCGCCGTCCTCCACGGCGGGGTCCAGTTGGATGGTGCGGTGGACCTTGTGGCAGGAGAGGATCGCGCCGTCGATGCTTCCGTTTTCCAGCCGGATGGGGGCCAGGATGGCGACCATCGCCTGGTAATGGATGTGCAGGAAGGTGGAATAGTTGCCGCCGCCGTGAAGCACGTTCTCGATGACTTCCGACTCAAGGCCGGGGATCACCTCCTGCAGCGGCCGCGCAAGCAGCGTGTCCAGCGTGGTGTCCAGGTCTTTGAGCATGATGTCGTTGCATTTGACGACCTTGCCGGTGCGGTTGACCTGGATATAGCCGTTGGTGGTATTGTTGAGCAGCGCGTCGATCTGGGCGTTGGCGCGCTGGTTCATCTCATCGGCCTGCAGGGCGGTCTCGGCGTTCTGGATGGCGTTCTGGAACGAATCGTTGCTGAAATCCAGGAACAGGAACGGGACGCCCGCCTCCTGCGCCATGCGCGCCGTGTGGTCGCCGCCAATGATCACATCCGGCCGGGAGGCCAGTGCTTCGCGGTTGACGCGGGCGTATTCTTCTTCCGTGCGGTAGACGAAGATCTTCAGATCGACGCCGAACAGAAGGTTGCAGCAGCTTGTATCACAGAGCATATCATTGACGACGACCAGCGCCACCCGCGGGCAGGTACGGTCGGTCAACTGGCGGGCCTTGCGCAGCAGCATGCCGATCCCCTGCGCGGTCAGGCGCACGCTGACCACCGGCACGTTCAGATGCTGGCGGATGAGCAGCGCCTGCAGGCCGCGGGCGATCAGGATCGACGCGCCGCCGCGGATGGAAGCCTGCGCTTCCTCAACGGCGTGTTCGGTGGCGATGCAGCGGATCTCTGCGACGGAATCATGCCCGCGCGCCTGTTCCTGCGCCTGGCGCACGAGGTCCTCTTTGGGCAGTAGGATGGAAATGTGGTTCATGGAATCTCCCTTTCTGTGCGGCCGGCAGCAGCCGCAGGATAGGGGGCCTTGTGCAAGCGGAACGCCCCCGGGCAAAAGCGGAATACCGTTTTGCCTTTACTATACCAGATTTGCGCGCCGTATTCCACCAAACGAGCCCGGCCCCCCGGCACGCGGAAGGTCCGGCGCCGGAGGGCGGGTTCATCGTTTGCAGTTTGCCCTGCCGGGCGCTCAGCGGACCATGCAGGGGCGTTTGGGGTCAAATTTCCAGCCGGGGATCAGATACTGCATCCCCTTGGCGTCGTCACGGGCGCCCAGGCAGTTGTCTACATACAGCTTGTGGGCTTTCATGACCTGGGCGCGGTCGATCTCGATGCCCAGGCCGGGCTTGTCCGGCAGGTCGATGCAGCCGTCCACGATCTGCAGCGGTTCCCGGGTCAGGCGCTCGACGCCTTCCTGCCAGATCCAGTGGGTGTCGATGCCGTTCAGCTTGCCGGGCACGGCGGCGGCCGTCTGCACCATCATGGCCAGGCTGATGTCGAAGTGGTTGTTGGAATGGCAGCCCCACATCAGGCCGAAGTCGTTGCACAACTGCCCGACGCGGACCGAACCGTTCATGGTCCAGAAGTGGGGGTCGGCCAGCGGGATGTCCACGCTGTTCAGCGCGATGCAGTGGGCCATCTGGCGCCAGTCGGTGTCGATCATGTTGGTGGCGGTGGGCATGCCGGTGGCACGGCGGAATTCCGCCATGATCTCGCGGCCCGAAAAACCGTCCTCGGCGCCGCAGGGGTCCTCGCAGTAGGCCAGAACTTTTTTGAGTTCGGGCGCGATCTCCAGGGCTTCTTTCAGGCTCCAGCAGCCGTTGGGGTCCAGGTCGACACGCGCGTCCGGGAAGGCCGCCTTGATGGCCTGCACGGCTTTGAGTTCCTCCCTGGGGGCAAAAACGCCGCCTTTGAGCTTGAAATCCTCGAAGCCGTATTTCTCGCGGGCCGCGCGGGCCAGCGCGACGATTGCATCGGGGTCCAGCGCCTTCTCGTGGCGCAGGCGATACCAGTCGCAGTCGGAATCCGGCTCGCTGTCATACGGCAGATCGGTCCGGGTGCGGTCGCCCACATAGAACAGGTAGCACAAAAAGCGCACCCGTTCGCGCTGGATCCCGTCGCCCAGCAGCGCGGCGGCCGGAACGCCCAGGTATTTGCCCAGCAGGTCCAGCAGCGGCGCCTCGATGGCGGTGACCACATGGACGCCGGTGCGCAGATCGAACGTCTGCTGGCCGCGCACGTCGTCCTTGATGTTGGCGGCCAGCCAGTCATTGACGGCCTTGAGCGTGTTTTTGTATGCGCCGATGCTGGTGCCCTCCACCAGCTTTTTCACGTTTTCCAGCGCCAGGGTGATCTTCCGGCCGCCGGGGACCTCGCCGACGCCGGTCGCGCCGGTCGAATCGGTGAGGATGACCACATTGCGGGTGAAGTACGGCGCATGCGCGCCGGAGAGGTTGAGTTCCATGCAGTCCTTGCCGGCGACGGGGTAGACTTCCATTTTGGTAACGATGGGTGTCATTGGCAATACTCCTTCTCTCATATCCGCAGCCGGTATGGGGCCGCGGTCAGCAATTCTTTCTGTCTGTAATCATAGCAGCAAAGCCGCCGCCCTGGCAATCGACAAAAATGACCAAAGGCGCCCGCTCTTGTTGGTATATTCCTACGAGATTTCATCCGGGCATTTCAAGTGCATTTCACGGTTGGATCAAAAATGAAATGTTACCGCATCGTTTCCCGCTGCACCTCCTGTTCTGCGGCGTGCAGCAGACCTTTCAAATACCCGGTCGGATAGGCAAACGCCCCCAGCGCCCCGCCCATGGACGGATGACCGGCAAAGGCATGGTCAACCGAAAGATACCCCTCAAAGCCGCAGCGCACAAGCTGCTTCATGACCGCGTACATGTTGGCATATCCATCCTCGCAGAGCGTTTCTTCAAATTGGGGCAGGGTGGAAGATACATTGCGGAAATGCACCACCAGCACCTTGCCGGCTTTGCAGAACCGCTCCATATCCTGCATCAGATCCCCGAACGCGCGGCCGCCCTCCAGCCAGCAGCCAACGCAAAGTTTCATCCCCAGGGCGCGGCTGTTCCCGGCCAGGGAAAATGCGCGGTCGTAATCCGCCGCGCGATAGATCAGGCTTGCCACACCGCCCAGCGAGGGCACCGGCGGGTCGTTGGGGTGCAGCGCCAGGCGGCACCCGCATGACTCGCAGACCGGCAGGATACGGTCAAGAAAGTAGCTGAAATTGTCCCATACTTCTTCCGATGTATAGGTGCGGTCGTTGGCGATGGGGCGGGCGTTGATCTCGTCCATGTCGGCGTATGCGGTCACGCCGCCGCGGCTGTGCGGGCAGACCGCGCGCCCTGTGCGGAAGATCCCGTTCGGCTGCCAGGCCACGGATACGACCGGCACGCCGACCGCGGCCGAAAGGCGCACAAAGTCGGCAAACTGCCGGATCTGCGCATCCCGGTCGGCACGGCCCAGAATGATCGACGGATTTTTTTGCAGGGGCGGGCAGGCCAGGTCTGAAATTTCCAGGTCG
Organism: Subdoligranulum variabile; assembly: GCA_003343905.1. Lineage (GTDB taxonomy): Bacteria > Bacillota > Clostridia > Oscillospirales > Ruminococcaceae > Gemmiger > Gemmiger variabilis_C. Next base: position 15,490 of record QAKI01000033.1, on the reverse strand, counting down.
AACCCGGCCAGCCGCTCCTGTTCCCTGGCAAGCGTGTCGTAAGTGGCTTCCTGCGGCATCACGTTCAGATTGAGCCAGTGTATTCCCATCTCACGAATAAAAGCCAGTTCTTCATCCGTGTGTCCCAGCCGGGCCGGGAGTTGTACCTGGATCGACATCGTTCTACACTCCTTTGCTTTTGTACCAAAAAAAACGCCGCCCGCGGCGCACTCGGGCCGGGGCGGCGGCAGAAAGTTACGGGGCGCCGTCAGATCATTTTGCTTCGGGGTAAACGTCAGGATACATCTTTTTGACGGCTTCGGCGCGGTCGCGCAGCACATCGCCCCATACATAGTCCCCGATCCAGACGCGGTAATCGCTGCGGTCCGCGGGGATGTTGGGCTTTACGTTGCCCTGGTTGAGGTGGCTGGGCAGGCAGATGTCGACCTTCCAATCGGCCAGTTCCAGACAGTCACGGATAAAAATGTGGGGCAGTTCAGGCGAAAGATCGTTATCGCGCAGGTATTCCCGTGCCATCAGGCCGACGCCGATACCGCCGTGCATCGCGCAGTGAAATACTTCCCCCGTTTCGTCGTCCCGGTCGTCAAAGTAGAAAGAGGTCGCGCCGGGCGTATGGCCGGGGGTCAGGCGGGTGTGGATCGAAAAGCGCCCCAGGTCGATGGTCTTGCTGTCATCATAGAAGTGGTCGACCCGGTAATCTACCATCGGCAGCGGCTTGGTATCGTCTTTGTGCAGTTGGTGCTGTTCCTCGTCGATTTGGGAAAGGTAGACTTCTGCCCCGGTCATTTCCTGCAAATAGCGGGCACCGTTGACATGGTCCCAGTGCCAATGACTGAGCAGGATCTTTTTGATACGGCGGGGGTCGTAGCCGATCCGGTAGATCCCGTCCAGCAGCAGATAGAAAGAAGCGCGGTAGCCGGTATCGATCAGCATCAGGCCCTCCGGACCGCAGTCCAGCAGATACGCCGCCACATCATCCTGACCGCCCACCTGCCAGATATGCGGCGCCACGCGGTAAGGCGCGACGGCATACTTCCAGGGGTGTTCCAGATCGTCCCCGCAGCGGGGATGCTCCACGGGAGCATAAAACAATTTCTTTTCCATCGGATCTATCCCCATAAAGGTTTATCCATTGCAGGCACTGCGGATGCTGCGCACGATCAGATCTGCAGCTTCGCGCCAGTCCTTGCCAAAGTGCGGGATGAATCCATGGCTCGTATCGGGAAAGCGCTTCAGCGTAACTTCAACGCCCAGGCCCGCCATCCGCATCGCATATTCTTCATCCTCGTAACGGAAGTTGCACCCGCCTGCCGTGATCACCAGCGCACGGGGCAGCCTGCGCAGTTGATCGTCGGTCGCATAGCTGGGGGAACCGTAGGGCGACGCCTTTGCCGCCTCGTCATCGCCAAAATACAACTCTGTGAACGCGCGTTCCCGTTCTGCTGGCAGCACACGCTTCAAACCGCCGCGCTTGTAGACAGGATTCAAAATATTATCCAGCGGTGGGTACCCCAACACCTGCAGGCAAAGGGAAAAATCGCCCGTTTCGGCAGCCTTCAATGCAATACCGGCTACCAGAGAGCCGCCCGCGCTGTACCCGCCTGCCGAAATGCGGTTTTGATCCCCGCCCCAGGCTGCGCACTGTTCAAACGTATACCGGCAGGCATCGTAGCACTGGTCAAAGGCCACCGGCCACTGTGCTTCCCGGCTGGTGGTATAGTCCAGATCGACCACGATACCGCCGATCTGATCTGCCACATAGCTGCTGAACATCGAATCACAGGGGGCGTGGGGGCCAACAAAACCTCCGCCATGGATATTGATGTGGATGGGGCAGTTCGGGGTGCGCTTTTTGGCACGGTAAATATACAGCTTGTAATCGAACCCGTCTACCGTGCGGGTGATGATCTCTTCGTCAGCCAGCTTGAGGAAGTCGATGCATTCCTGCGGATATTCCGGCGGCGGGGCGTTTTTGGGCCGCAGCGAAGTACGGTCAAGGACCTCAAACAATTCCTGCTTGCGCTGTTCAGACAAAGCCATAACGAACGACCTCCTTTACAGATGAGCTTCCTTGATGGTACGAATGATCAGTTCCTGTGCCTGCTGCCACTGACCGGCCAGGCGGACGGTGAAGCCGTGGGGGCTGTCGGCAAAACATTTGATCGTGACTTCATTGCCCATAGCCGCCATACGCAGGGCGTACTTTTCGTTATCCTGCTTGAAGGGGCATTTCTCGGCGTTGATGACCAGCGTGCGGGGTAGCCCTTTCAACATTTCATCGGTGGCAAACAGCGGACTGCAGAAAGGCAGTTGAAGCACCCGGTCATCACCGTCTGCATACAGTTTGGAAAAAGCGTTGGAGCGCTCGTTGTATCCGGGCAGCACAGCCTGGTAGTTGTCCAGCGCCGAATAATCCAGGATCTGCAGGCAGAGGTCAAAATCCTTTGTAGCCGCTGCCCGCATCGAGATAGCCGCCGACAGGCAACCGCCTGCGCTGTGGCCACCCACCGAGATCTGCCCGGGATCGCCGCCCCAACTCTCGCACTGCTCGAACACCCAGCGCACGACCGCATAGCCCTGCTCAAACGCACAGGGGAAAGGATGATCCCAGGAAGTGGCATAGTCGATATCCACCACGATCCCGTGTATTTCAGCCGCCAGGTGCGCGCAGTACAGATCATCGTCATGGTCCTGCGGGAACACGAAACCGCCGCCGTGCATATTGACATGAATGGGGCAATGTTCGGTCTTGTCCTTGGCGGTGGAAATCACCAGCCGTACCGGGGCAGCCGGTGCATCCAGCGGCAGCGTCATTTCTTTTTGTTCCACCTTGTCCAGGTATGCCGTGTATTCAGGCGGGATCGTACGTTCCCGGTTCCGATGCGCGCCGGTGCGGTCCAGAACTTCCTTGTAATATGCCTTATCGGCCTGAGTCAGTGCCATAAAAACCTCCAAATTTGTTTAGCCGTAAACGGGGAAGAACATATTTGCGCTGATGATCAGCGCGACCATCATGATCAGCACATAAGGCAGGGTAAATTTGAGCATCTTGATCGGGTTGAAGCCCCCCACCGCATAAGCAACGGTAGCGGCAGAACAGCCGGTGGGGAAGGCAACGGCCAGGCAGGAAGCCATGGAAACCAGACTGACGACCGCGCGCGGGTCCATGCCGCCGGCCACCGCCGTGCTGGCGGCAATAGGCGTCAGGATGGCTACCGTTCCGTTATTGGACATGAAAGTAGTCATAATCGTTGCCACGACGGTAAAGACGATGGTGACAAGCAGACCGCTGGGATTCTCGCCCAACAGGTTCAATACCAGGTTACCAATATATTCGCCGGCGCCGGATTGGCTCATAGCGGTGGAGAATACCAGCACACCGGCGACCATCCATACCATATCGCTGGTCAGACCGGCGATGGCTTCGCGGCTGGTCATAACCCCACTGAAGATAAAGACCAGAATGACGACCGCAGGGATGAGGTAGATGAAATTGCCCAACTGGTTGGAGAAGAAGAACGCAATGATGGTAACGATAAAGCCGATATAGACGATTTTTTCATGGATTGAGGACATCGTGGGACCGTTGCCCTGGTTCCCGGCCGCGCCCAGATCGATCGCGTCCGCCTTGATATCCTGCTTGGGAATCAGGCGCCAGGCAAACAGGCAGTAAACCGTACCGACGATGGAGGGCAGCAGGCCGATTTTCATAAAGTCGAAAACACCCAATAGCTGGTTGGGGTCGCCGCCCACCAGACCTTCGTAGTAAGCGTTGGTGGTAAGGGGAAGCGCAGCGCCCATGCCGACAGGGAAGCGGCCGAACCAGGTGCAGATCATCGTAGCGCACAAAAACAGCATCCGGGACTGGGAAATACCGCTGGCATCATTGTCATCCAGCGTCTGCACGAACATCAGCATAATGGCCATAACGGCGGTCATCCCCATCAGTTGGGTCAGCAGCGCGGTAAAAGCACAGATCAACAGGAGCAGCAGAACACCGCTTTTGCCCTGGGCTTTTGCCATGGAGCGGCGGATGCGATGGATCAGGCTGGTTTTTCCCAGCGCACCGGCAAGGACCATCATGGTGGCGATCAGCACCGTCGTGGTGTTGGAAAAGCCGGAGAACGCGGTCTGTACATCAATAACGCCCGTCAGCGCCAAAACGATGACGCAGGTCATGCCCGTAACGCCGTACGACCACTTTTGGAGCACGAACGAAACCATCATGAATACCATTACTGCCAATGTAATGATAAGGTTAATATTTTCCACAGAGAAACCTCCTCGTGTTTGAAAGTCAGGATACCCGTATTCCTGTGCGCGTATCCTGCAGGAACATTCCGACCAACTGTGACCACGGTTGCCTTTTGGGTAACTTTATCATAGCAGTCCGCTCCATTGTCAACAATCGACAAAAGCACCCAAAAGGAAAACCTCCCCTTGTGGCATTTTGATGACACTTCAATTTGATTCCACTTTCTTTGCACGGCGTTTCAGGATGTTGCAGGGCCGTTTTTTTGTTCTGCCGCAGACGGCTTGCCATCCATCGCACAGTTCTTTTTCCACCCTTTGCGGTGTTTGGACGAAAACAAAAAGAGCCATGTTTTGCCCGGTCAGACCAGACCGTTCAAAGCATGGCTCCTTTTATAAAATCATTCCTTTACGCCGCCCATACTTATCCCCTGGGTCAGGCGGTCCTGCGCAAACAGGTAGACCAGCACCGTGGGGATCAGGACGATCATCAGACCCGCAAACAGCGCGCCCCAGTCGGTAGCATACCGCTGTACTTCATACAAATTGACCAGACCCACCGGGAGCGTAAATTTCTGATCGCTGGATATCAGTGTAAGCGCAATGGCGTATTCGTTCCAGTATCCCAGCGCCGCCAACAGGCCGACCGTAAAAATGCCCGGTTTGGCCAGCGGCGTCACGATCCGCCAAAGGATACGGGTGTAACTGCAGCCATCCAGCATGGCTGCCTGCTCATAATACACCGGGATGGATTTCATAAAGCCAGAGAGCAGAAACACCGAAAACGGCATGCGAACGACCGCATACACGACCGCTACCACCAGCAGGTTATCCAGCAGTCCCACTTTGCTCAACTGCAAATACAGCGGCACCAAAATATACGGTTCCTGAATAAAAATGCAGGCAGTAAGCAGACCAAATACCAACCGGCTACCGGGGAAACGGTAGCGCGCCAGAACGTAGGTCAGTGGAATGACCAGCAGAAGATGCAGGCATACCGCCGCAACCACTACCAGCACCGAGTTAAGGAAATACTCCCCCATATTGGCTTTCTCAAAAGCCGAAACGTAGTTTTCCCAATGCAACTGTTCCGGCAGCGACCAGGGGCTTTCCATGATCTCCGTGTTGGACTTCAGCGACGAGATCAGGTTCCAGCAAAGCGGGTAAACCACCGTCAGGGAACAGAAGATCATCCACACCCGCAGCGGGATCCTTGCCAGCATCCCTTTTATTTTATCCATTGCAACCAACCCTCCTTTTCGCTTTTCAGTTCTTTTCCCGTGTAAGGCACCGGGAAATCTGAGCCAATACGAACGCCAGAGCCAGTGTTACCACCGCGATGGCCATCGCATAGCCGAAGTTGGAGTTTCCGAACGCCTGATCATACATATACTGCAGCAGCACGCTCGTAGCGCCTGCAGGTGCGCCATTGGTCATTACCGTAACAAGCACGAAGCTGGACGACAGTACTGTGGAGATACACAAGACAACCGTGGTGCGGATCACCCGGGACAGCAGCGGCAGCGTGATGCGGTAAAACTTGACCAGACCGCCCGCGCCGTCAATGGTGGCTGCTTCATATACGTCCGGTGAGATCCCGTCGATCCCCGCGATATACATGACCATGTAGTAACCGACGTTGGTCCATATGAGGACTACCGCCACAGCCGCCAGCGCGGTATGCGGGTCCCCCAGCCAGGCAGCTGTAAGGGCGTCCAGTCCCAACGCACGCAAAAAGCCGTTCAAAAGCCCCATGTTCGGGTTATAAATAAAGGTCCACAGCATACCGATGACCGTTGTTGACAGTACGCTGGGCAGGAATAAAACGATCCGGTAAAACTTCTTTTCCCGAAGGTTTGACTGTGTAATGATGGCCGCCAGGACCAGCGCCAAAAACAGCGTGGCGACCGGGACCACTATCATCAGCCAGCAGGTATTCCCCAGCGCCTGAAGAAAATATTCATCTTCCAGCAGATAGCTGTAGTTATCCAATCCGGCAAAGGTTCGGGTGGAAGACAAAGCCGTCTGGTTGAAAAGCGACATGGAGAACACATTATACGTTGGAAGCACCACCACATAGATCAAAAGCGCGATCGCAGGAACTACGCAGGCGCACAAAAATAGTCTGAGTTTTTTATCGTTTTTGAAAATGGCCACATCGCTTTGCAGCATGGGCGGCCGTTTTGGGGCTGCTTTTGGCATACCGTTCCACTCCGTTTCTGCTTTTAGACAACCGCCCCGCTTTGCAGCGGGGCGGTCCGATCTTTTATCCGTTCAACTTGGCCTGTTCGTCACGGATCTGTGCAAAGGCCTTTTCCACGATCTGCGCGCATTCCTCCGGGGAGATCTGTTCGCTCATCAGCTTGGTCATCGCGTTTTCAAACACCGTCTGCATCACATCCACTTTGGACCCGGCAGGCAAAGTCTGGAAATCGCTGAACAACGGCTGCACGTCCTCCGGCATCTGCATCATATTGTAAACTTCTTCGTCCAAATAATCTTTAGCCGCTTCCGTACCGCCCTTGATTGCCATCACCGTGGAACTCAGTTCCGCCATGACTTTAGCCGATTCTTCCGTGTACAGGAAACGCAGGAAATCCTTGGCGCCTTCAGGATTTTTTGCCGCTTTGGGGATGGAGATCTGCCCGTAGTTCGCAAAAGCGTAGCGGGTATCGCCTTCTTCCAGAACCGGCGCCAGCGCCATGCCATAGCGGAAGCCTTCCTCACGCGGGGCATCCTTCATCTCGTTGACCATCCACACGCCGTTGGGAATGAACAGCGCGTGTCCCTGCATCATTTCGGTCTGGCTCTGCGTATGGTTGAGCGCCACGGTGCCTTCCATCAGGTAACCATCAGTCGCGATGCGCTGGAAATTGGAAAGGACCTGGATCACTTTCTCATTATTGAAAGAGCCTTCCTCGTAATTAAAGATACGGTTGATCCCCTCGGTCCCCACAGCACTGGCGATAGCAGGCCAAAGGACATTTTCAAGATAGCTGGGGTAAATGCCCTGATACGTGAACAGGGCTCGCCCCTCAGCCTTGGCAGCGTCCCCCAGGGCAAAAAACTCGTCCCAGGTGGTAGGCACCGACCAGCCCTTTTCTTCAAACAGCGTCTTATTATAGATCATTCCGCAGTAGCCGCAGTCCTTGGGGGCAATATAGATCCGCCCATCACCATAGGGCTGATATTTGCCGCTCTCCAAATAGCCGTCCACAATACGATCCTTCAGCGGTTCGTCACTGTCATACGCAGGGCCTTCAAACACATCGGTGATATCCATCAGCGCTTTGTCCTTGATCATGGAAACCAGCAGTCCCGACTGGTCCCCATCGGTCATCACCAGCAGATCCGGCGCGTCACCGCTCACCACCCGCGGACGGATGATCTCACCCACTTTGGGGCTAATGGTGCTTTTGAATTCCACATTCGGGTGGTCTTCTTTGTAAGCTTCCATCATACGTTCCCAGTATTCGGCACCCAGACCACCCTCAAATACCGCGATCTCGATAACTTTCTTTTCGCCGGAAGCCGCCGTTTCGCCGGAGGCGGTGCTGCCCGAAGCGTTCCCCGATTGCGCGTCACTGCCGCAGCCGGTCAGGAGTCCGGCCCCCAAAGCAGCCGCCAATGCAAAAGACAATACCTTTTTCGTTTTCATTTGGTTCCTCCTTTGTTGTATCCGTGCAACGATCACCCATGGGAGTTTCTGTACTCAGGATACAACTTTTCCCTACCGCGCACCATCAAGAATCTTTTGGGCATTTTGTTGGATTTTCCGTTTTGTCTGCCGCGCCAGGCTGCCCAAATGGAAAATTATCTGAAATTGGTAGGATCTTGCGTTTTGCGGTACTCGCTGGGACTGATACCGTAGTATTTCCGAAACATTTTATTGAAATAGAACTGGTCGCTGAACCCCAGACTGGCCGCGATTTCTTTCAACTGCATATCACTGTTCTTCAACTTTTCTGCAGCACACTCGACCTTGGTCTGGTTGATATAGTTGAAGATACTGGTTCCCATGTGGCTGCGAAAAATCGTACAGAGGTAAGTTTCATTAAAATTCACAATATGCGCCAGTTGGGCCAGCGTGATTTTCTCTGCCAGGTGTTCCTGAATATATGCCAGTACCCTGGCCACTTCCTGTGCGCCCGGGAGTTCGGGGTGAACAGGCTGAAGCAAAGACGCCATTTGTTCGAGCAGGTCCATCACCATCTGCTCCAACTGCTCGGCAGTTCTTGCCTGAGTCAGCCGGCTTTCACCACCGTTTGCAAGAACATCTGCCTGTAAAAATCCTTCCATTTTTTCACATAACCGCAAGATGACGGCCGACCATTTCACAATGACTTCATTTTTTCGCACATTTTTCTTTTGGCATTCTGCCATCTGCTCCCGCACCACGTCCTTCGCCGCCGCAACATCTGCCCGGCGCAGCAGCGCGCATAACCGCCCTGCCAGTTCCGGCAGGTTACTGTTCCACGTGCCGAATACCATGTTCTGTTCCAAACTTTCCGACTTGGAATCACGGCAGTAAAACATGTGCTCCGGCAACAACTTCCTATGCTCCATCGCCTCCAGAAGTTGCGACGGCGCACACAGGCGTGTACTGTACAGGACCAGCACCGTAATGTTCAGATATTTGGTGAGAGCTGTACACAGCTTGCGGGCCAGAAATTCTGCCGGGTCTCTATCCCCGGCCTCCAGCACCACAAACCAGTCGCCGCTTTCCAAACTGCCTATACAGACACTTCCCCCCAACACCTCTGCCGTAATATTAGAAACTGCGTAATCCACCAATTCGATGTCCTTTTGCGATGCCACGCTCATTGCCGGCCCATATTTTACCATTCGGATCAAAAACAGACTTTTAGGGCCGGAGGCAAACAGTTCTTCCGGGATGTCCGCCTGTACCAACGTGGGGGAGGAAAGCAATTTCCGCCAAAGACTCAGCTTTTCCTGATTTGCGAGTTTATCCATCGCCTGCTTTCCCTGTTCTACTTGACGCTGGCGGCGGGCAGTTTCGTCCAGAACCTTTTTCACCCGCGCCAGCAGCGTAGAAAAATCCTGAGGACTGAGTGTCAGCTTGAGCAGATAGTCCATTGCGCCCATAACCAATCCCTGCCGCACCAACTCGAAATCGTCATAGTTGCTGATCAGAATGATCTGACCGGAGAAGCCCTCCTGCCGCAGCGCTTCGATTATGCTGATGCCGTCCATTCGTGGCATTTTAATATCGGTTATGATAAGATCCGGATCTTCCTTGCGGCAGATCTCCAATGCTTCCAGTCCATCTGCGGCGGTGGCGCAGACGGTAAAGCCGCAGGATTCATAATCCACGATGGTACGCAGTGCAACCCGCACCAAATTTTCATCGTCTACGATCAGTACTTTATACATCGTCCTTTTCCTCCTGGTCCGGCAGCCACATAGTCACGATAGTCCCCTGCCCCGGGGCGCTCTGCACCTTCATCCAGGCGTTGGGACCATAGGCAAGCTGGATCCGTTGACGGACATTGGCCATCCCGATACCCGAAAGCCTTTTTTTGCGAACATCTGGTTGCTGCAGGGCATCCACGTCAAACCCAGCCCCATCATCGCGAATCTCCAAGCGCATCCCACCTGTTTCCATTTCTGCTCTCACCTGCACAACGACCACGTGGTCGATCCCTTCAACTCCGTAGATGATGGCGTTTTCCACAATTGGCTGAAGCAGGAATTTCAGTACATTTCGGTTTTCACACGCCGGTTCGATGTGGTATTCCATCTGGAAGCGTTCCGTATAGCGCAGGGACTGTATCAGCGCGTAGTTGCGTACATTTTCCAGTTCTTCCCGCAAGGGGATCTGTTCGCCCTTATTCACAATGGTGTTTTTCAGCAGGCCCGCCAAGGCGGAAAGGCTGTCGGCCACTGTAGGCACCCGGCTGAGCACCGCGATCCATTTGATGGAGTTCAGTGTATTAAACAAAAAATGGGGATTGATCTGCGCCTGCAGCATTTGGATCTCCAGATTTTTGCGCTCGATATTGTTTTGGATGTCCTTGGCGTTATAGTCATCAATCGTCCGCACCATGTTGGAAACTTCGCGGGTCAGGTATCCCAGTTCATCTTCGCCATCATCCACAATACTGCATGGCCCGCTGCGCTCCGCCACTCCCTTGCAGTAGCGTACCAGTCTCGTCACCGGACGCACGATGCTTGCCGACACAACGATCAGACCTAGACAGCCAAGTAACACACACAGCAAACTGAGAAGTCGAACAAAGTGGTTGAAACGCACCAACTCTTTCATAAGATAGCTGTCACGCACCATGGAAACCGCATACCATCGCGTCTTGGAATTGTAGAAAAAACTCACATGGTAGAGTTCATCCCCCAGTTCGAAGGTAAAGTACGGCACCGGCTGGCCGTACTCCTGTTGGATCTCTTCCAGCAGACGCGGATCCGGCACCGTATATCCCACTGGCAGACGCGGATCGTAGGAAGAAACGACAACACCGTCATCGCCCAAAAGACAAATTTCTCCCTGTTCCTCAGCGTAAAGCTGCCGGTACGTGTTCTGTGCAAAAAGTTTTTCATCGATCAGCAACACAAGAAACCCCAGATGTCCGCCTGTGTAATCCGCCTGATTGACGGCATGTACCAGCACCATATCCGATGACGGCAACGCCGTCACACATTCCAGGGGCCAGGTTTCCTCTGCTTTTGCCAGAGCCGGTTCCAGCGATTCGGCAGTAAATGTTTCATACCCCATACTGTACTGAATATTCCCAGCCGTATCAGTAAGGACCACACTTTTGACCATGGGGGAGATCAGCAGATTCTTTTCGATCTGGTCCCCGATCTCCTGGGACAATATATTTTTCTCGTAGGAAGAAAGCTGCCCGCCCCCCAGCAGAAGGCGCTGTACCGAATCATAGGTAGAAATTTTGGTAGAAATATCCACCAGACGGTCGATCAGGTCATTATGGCGATCCGTAAGCATGGAAAGAAGCTGGCAGGTGTTTTCGCTGGTCTTATTTTTCAATTCTTTCGTATAACGTGCCTGATACACCGAACCGAACAGCAGGATAGGCACTACACAAATTACCGCATACAGCAAAATGAGTCGCCATAATATCTTCTTTTTGCGCAACGGCAAAACCACACGGTCTAAAAACGCGCTTTTCTTTTCCATACAGCCCTATTCCTCACACTTTCACAGCCATTTGAAGTCTTGACGCTATTATACTATAAAATTTTCCATTCCCGGCCTTTTTTTGACGCATAACCAAAAATCGTCAATATACACCCACAAATCATCCATGCACACCCGCACGCCTTCGCATTATACTGTACGAAACAAACCTGTTGCGTTCCGGAGGTGCACTGCTATGATTCATGCTTATCCCCGGGTCGTTCCTGTAGGCGGCCCTTATGAAATCGAACTTCGTTCTGACATTCCCTTGTTCGGCCAGAGCGACTGGTATGCGCTTTTTACCCTCTGTGAATCTTTTTGTAACGCCCGGGATGCCGTGGACATTGAAACCATATCCGGTTTCCCCGTGAGTCATACCACCAACCGTCCACAGCGGCTTGAACTCACGGGGAACGATTCCCGCACTCGCCGTGTACGGCTTTCCTGCCCTGCGGAACAGGAGTACACGCTTCGACTTTTTTCTACCGCCTCATCCGCCTGTCTAGCCCACGCAGAACTCTACGCCGTAGAGCGGGACCTTCAAAATCAGTATCCGTTCAAAGGTGATCTTCATATGCACAGCTTTTTTTCCGACGGGGAGGATTCCCCCCGTCGGATGGCGCAGGAATGCCGCAGAAAAGGATTCGACTTCATGGCGTTGACCGATCACGGAAAATACGCCCCTTCCGCAGCGCTGTGCCGGGAGTTTTCCTCCATGCCAGAGCTTGCCATGGCGCTGTATCCCGGCGAAGAGATCCACCTGCCTTTCCATCAGGCACACATTCTTAATATCGGTGGCAGGCAAAGTGTAAATGAACTGTTCGCTGAAGCCCCCGAAGCGTTTTATGACAGCATCCTTCGGCAGGCAGATCCCGGTGAAATGCCGCCTCAAGTAGACCCTTACAGTTTCAAGTCGGCCCTTTGGGCTTTTGATCGAATACATGATTTTGACGGCATGAGCGTTTTCTGCCACCCATACTGGCGCCGTCCATCCGGATACGAATTAAGTACGGATCTTACCGAGTCACTTTTGCGAACTCACGCCTTTGACGCCCTGGAACTGGTTTCCGGTTATCCCCTGCAGGAACTGGATTCCAACCAACTGCAGTTGGCCCGCTATCAGGAGCTGAAGGAGAAGCCGCCTATCGTGGGTGTCAGCGACGCCCATGCTGCGGAAGATTGCCTGCTTGGCAGTTTTTATACCCTGGTCCTTGCAAAGAACAACCAGTTTGAAAGTATCCGCCATGGGATCCTGTCCCATCAAAGCGTCGCTGCAGATCAGATCGCGCCCGGTCCGGCACGGCTTTTTGGATCGTATCGTCTGGTGAAATATTTTCAATTCCTGCAGCGCGCTTTCTTTCCGGAACATGATGTTCTGGCCCGTCAGGAGTCTGTACGCATGGAAGCATGGAACGGGCAGGGAAATCATGGCTTGAAGCCTGCATTGGATGAATTGTACCATGCTGTTTTCGCATGGTGAGCTATGCCAAAAGCATACACAGCGTAACATTTCCCATTGTGTGCACCCCACTGCACAGATGAATGCAACCTGTGGGGCGACTACTTTTATATGGAGGCACTGGTCCGCCGCACCCGCAGCTGGACCCCATACTGGTAATGCAGACAAATCGTTCCGTTTACACCCGGCTGCAAACGCCGCGGCAGGGCACTGCGCTGTTCCTGCTGTGTTGGGCAGCCTACGCCGCCGCCTATGTGGGGCGGTACAACTACTCCGCCGTGATGAGCGCCATGACCGCCGAAGGGGTGCTGACCCTGCAGGTGGCGGGCGCCATATCCACGGGTTACTTCCTTTGCTACGCGCTGGGGCAGATCCTCAGCGGGCTGGCCTGCCAGCGTATTTCGCCCTACAGCATGATCTTTGCGGGGCTGACGCTTTCGGGCCTGTGCAACCTGGGCATGGGCTGGGCGCCGCCCGCCGCCATGGCGGTGCTGTGGTCCGCCAACGGCCTGTTCCAGGCCATGATCTGGCCGCCCATCGTGCGGCTGTTCGCCGAATGTATGCCGCTGCCCCAGCAGAAGGGCGCGTGCATCAACATCAACTCCACCACCCCCGCGGGCACGCTGATCTCCTACGCGCTGTGCGCCGTGCTGCTGGCCCTGACGGGCTGGCGGATGGCCTTTACCACCAGCGCGCTGGTGCTGCTGGTCATGGCGGGCGTGTGGGTGTTCGCCACGGTTCCGCTGCGCCGGGCCACCCCCGCCACCGCGGCGGAACCGGCCGAACCGGCGGCTGCCGAACCCGCCGCGCACCGCTCCAAAGCCGGTGTGCTGGGCCCGCTGCTGGCCGCCGGGCTGATCTGGCTGGCCGTGCCGGTCATCCTGCACGGCGCGCTGAAGGACGGCGTGACGAGCTGGGTGCCCACGATGGTACAGGCCAACTTTGCCGTGACCCCGGCGCTTTCGGCCGCCGTGTCCATGGTGCTGCCGCTGGTGAACCTGTCCGGCGCGTACCTGGCGGGCTGGCTGGACCGGCTGCTGCGCAATGAGCTGAAGACCTGCGCCGTGCTGTTCGCGGCGGCGTCGGTGGCGCTGGCGCTGCTGCCGCTGGCCGTGGAATGGAGCCTGGCCGCCGCCATGGTGCTGCTGGCCGTGACCACCGCCGCCATGCTGGGCATCAACACGCTGTTCATCAACGTCATGCCGGTACGGGCCGGCCGCACCGGCGGTGCGGCGGCCCTGTCGGGCATGCTCAACGCCGTGACCTATCTGGGCGCGGCCGCCGCCACCTGGGGCGTCGGCGTTGCTGCCGACACCTGGGGCTGGAGCGCCGTCTTCGCGCTGTGGCTGGCCATGGCCCTCATCAGCCTGGCCGCCGTCTGGTGCTGCGCCGGACGCTGGGCCCGCTTTGCCAACGCACAGGAGGAGGGATCTGCCTCATGAACCGACCGATGCTTTGGGCCGACCCACACTGAAAGGAGAACTTACTATGAGCGAACTGCAAAACCGCGGCCGCGTGACCATTCCCACCGACATGGACGTGGTCCCCGAGACCCTGCGCCTGCTGGACCGCTGGGGCGCCGACGCCATCCGCGACTGCGACGGCACCGACTTCCCCCAGGAACTCAAGGACACCGGCGCCAAGATCTACGCCACCTACTACACCACCCGCAAGGATAACGAATGGGCCAAGGCCAACCCCGACGAGGTCCAGCAGTGCTACATCATGACGGCGTTCTACACCGCCGCCGACGGCGCGCTCTCCATCCCCCTGATGAAAGGCATCAGCCCCGAACTGCTGCAACCCAACACCCGCGACGACATCAAGCGCTGGTGGGAAGTGGTGGATCGCACCACCGGCCAGCCCCTGGCCCCCGACGCCTGGCACTACGACGAGGCCACCGGCTGCGTCGTCATCGACGCCCCCGCCGCCTACCACGAGTACACCGTCAGCTTCCTGGCGTACCTGATCTGGGACCCCGTACATATGTACAACGCCGTTGTCAACGGCTGGGACGTGGAGCATCAAATCACCTTCGACGTGCGCCAGCCCAAGACCCGCAAGCACACCATGGAGCGCCTGCGCCGCTTCCTGGAGAGCCACCCCTATGTGAACGTGGTGCGCTACACCACCTTCTTCCACCTGTTCACGCTGGTGTTCGACGAACTCAAGCGCGAAAAGTACGTGGACTGGTACGGCTACTCTGCCAGCGTGTCCCCCTACATCCTTGAACAGTTCGAGAAGGAAGTGGGCTACAAGTTCCGCCCCGAATACATCATCGACCAGGGCTACTACAACAACCAGTACCGTGTGCCCAGCAAGGAGTTCAAGGACTTCCAGGCGTTCCAGCGCCGTGAGGTCGCCAAGCTGGTGCGCGAGATGACCGACATCACCCACGAATACGGCAAGGAAGCCATGATGTTCCTGGGCGACCACTGGATCGGCACCGAACCCTTCATGCCGGAGTTCCAGACCGCCGGTGTGGACGCCGTGGTGGGCAGCGTGGGCAACGGTTCCACCCTGCGCCTGATCTCCGACATCAAGGGCGTCAAGTACACCGAGGGCCGCTTCCTGCCCTACTTCTTCCCCGACACCTTCCACGAGGGCGG
>QAKI01000007.1 GCA_003343905.1 Subdoligranulum variabile | reverse complement strand
AACTGGGTCACGGCCCGCCGCGCCATCCTGCGCAGCCCCATCGACCGCATCGGCTACGGCGGCTACCTGAAGCTGGCCTGCCAGTTCCCTGAGTTCCTGGACTACGTCGAGAGCGTCTGCAACGAGTTCCGTGAACTGTACGAGAACATCAAGGGCACCACCCCCTACTGCGTCAAGACCGTGGCCGTGCTCAACAGCTGGGGCCAGATGCGCGCCTGGGGCTGCCACATGGTCCACCATGCGCTGTACCAGAAGCAGAACTACAGCTACGCTGGCGTGATCGAGGCGTTGTCCGGCGCGCCGTTCGACGTCAAGTTCATCAGCTTTGACGACATCAAGGCCGATCCCAAGGTGCTGGACGGCATCGACGTGCTCATCAACGTGGGCGACGGCGACACCGCCCACACCGGCGGCAAGGTCTGGGAGGACCCGGCCATCGCGGCGGCGGTCAAGGGCTTCGTCCATCGCGGCGGCGGCCTGATCGGCGTGGGCGAGCCGGGCGGCCACCAGTACCAGGGCCGTTACCTGCAGCTTGCCGCGCCCCTGGGTGTCGAGAAAGAGACCGGCCTGACCCTGAACTACGACAAGTACAACTGGGACGAGCACCGCGACCACTTCATCCTGGCCGACTGCCCCGACCACGACGTGGACTTTGGCGAAGGCAAGAAGAGCATCTACGCCCTGGAAGGCACCGAGATCCTGATCCAGCGCGACAAAGAGGTGCAGATGGCCGTCCACGAGTACGGCGAGGGCCGCGGCGTCTACATCAGCGGCCTGCCCTACAGCTTCATCAACAACCGCGTGCTGTACCGCGCCATCCTGTGGGCGGCCCACGCTGAGGGCGAGCTGCACACCTGGTTCAGCGACAACTGCAACGTGGAAGTTCATGCCTACGTCAAGAACGGCAAGTACTGCGTCGTGAACAACACCTACGAGCCGCAGGATACCACCGTCTACCGCGGCGACGGTTCCAGCTTTGCGCTGCACCTGGACGCCAACGAGATCCGCTGGTATGAGATCTGAGGACTTGTCCGCCCGGCCCCTGGCCGACTACCACCTGCACACCACGGCGTCCGACGGGCGCAAAAGCCCCGCGCAGATGGTGGCGCAGGCGCTGGATACCGGGCTGTGCCAGATGGCCGTGACCGACCATGACACGGTGGCCGGGGTGCTGCCCGCCGTCCGGGCGGCGGCCGGGCGCATCCCGGTGGTCCCCGGCATCGAGTTCACCTGCCGGGAACAGGCCCTTGCCCCCGGGCAGGCGGCGGTATCCCTGCATCTGCTGGGGTACGGCATCGACGTGGCGGACCCGGCGCTGAACGCGGCGCTGGACGCCCGCGCCGCCGCTGTGCGCGCAGCCTATGACGCGCTGCTGCAAAAGCTGGCCGCGGCGGGCTGCCCGCTGCGGTACGAGGCGATCCCCGCCCGGTGCGGCCCCAACCACCTGGAACTGGCCGACATTGACGCGGCCGTGCAGGCCGCCCGCCCCGGCGACCCGGCCCTGCCCGCGCTGCGGGCCATGGTGGCCGAACACGCCGCCGTGATGGACGGGCAGAACATCCCGCTGCCGCAGGCCGTGGCGCTGATCCACGGCGCGGGGGGCCTGGCCGTATGGGCCCACCCCCTGAACGTCTACCGCCGGTTCCACAAAACGGGGCTGACGCTGCCGCAGGTAAAACAGGCGTTGCAGCACACGCTGCTGCCCCTGGGTCTGGACGGGCTGGAAGCCGGATACCGGGCCTTTGCCGCGCCGGACCAGGCGCAGCTTGCGGCGCTGGCCGCCGCCCACGGGCTGTTCTGCACGGTGGGCAGCGATTGCCACGGCTGCCCGCCGCGGGACACGCTGGGCCAGCCCTGCCCGCCGGACTGGCTGCTGGCCGCCCGCTGCCGCACGCTGTAAAAGCGGCTGCCCAGCAAAAGAAACAGAGAGCCCATCCCCTTAGCCAGGGACGGGCTCTCTGTTTTGTTCTCGCCGTTACAGGTGGCGCAGGTTTTTCCTGTAACGCCGCAGTTCGCCTTCATCCGCGCCGCGGATGATCTGTTCCAATACGCTGCGCACGCTTTCGGTATCCTGCGGGAGCGTGCCCTCAATGGGGATCGCGTTGGAAGCGCCCATCGCGGCAAACCAGACCGGGATGTCCAGATTTTCAACAAGGGTCTTTAACTCCCTGTATTTTTCGATCTCCTGTTCTTCCTTCCAGTTCCCTTTTTGGATTTCTTCATACAGTTCGGAATCGGGGTACATCGTCAGCATGCTGGCCCCTATGATCTGCGGGTGCAGTTGGTTGCATACGGCTGCGGTCGCTTTCGCCCCCGCCTCGCCGCGCCCCGCGCCGGAAACGCCCGTAAGGTAGAAAAAGTTGTAGCCGATCCCCGCAGCGTCCAAACGCCGGCACTGGGCGATCACATCGGCCGCCGTATATCCTTTGTTCATAAACGCCAGTGCTTCGTCATCCCCCGTTTCGATCCCGATTGTCAGGCCGTCATACCCTGCCTGTTTCAACTGCGCCAGTTCTTCATCCGTTTTCAGCGTGATGTCCGTGACCCGCGAAAAGCAGCCGATCGTTTTGTCATCCGGCAAATAGCGGTGGATAAGGGCCGCGATCTCCAGCAGGCGGGAAGCCTCCAGCACAAAGGGGTTGGCCCCCGTCAAAAAGGTGCGCCGCACTGTGCGGCCGATCAGCCGCCGAAGCTGCCCTTCCACTTCCTGCAAGTCGGCTTCTATCTCTTCCAGCGGCGTCATTTTGAACTTGAACGGCAGGTCGTTATACAGCGTGCAGAATTTGCATCGGTGATGCGTACACCCCGCCGTCACCTCCAAAAGCAGGGAGGACGCCTCGTACGGCGGCCGCCAGATCGTCCCTGTATAGTGCATATCAATCGCTCCTTTCATCTTTGTGCCCATTATATCCATTGTACACGGATTTGAAAAGTACGGTACTTATTTGCAGTACATTGATTTTCTGTAGTAAGCATGGTAGAATAGACCGCAACAGGAGGAGTGAAACGATGCGAAAAACACAGTTGGCAGTCGAACGCTGCGTGACCATATCGACCATCCAGAAACTGCTGGGCGGAAAATGGAAGCTGGAGATCCTTTATTATATCGGGGTGAAACACATCCGGCGGTTCGGAGAACTCCGGCGGCATATCGGGGAGATCACGGAATCGTCCCTGACAAAGCAACTGCGGGAACTGGAAGCCGATGGTTTTATCTCGCGCTTTGATTACAAAGAGGTCCCGCCGCGGGTGGAATATTCCCTGACGGAACTGGGCGAGAGTTTTATGCCCGTTCTGGACTTTATGAAACTGTGGGGCGAAAAGAACCTGCCCGCCCCCGGCCAAAACGGGACCGGCACGGCCGAGAACACTGCCGCGCTTTGAATGACGGCGTTTCTTCTTTTCGCTGCCGGACGCGCCGTCCAGCGGCAGAAACGTGCGTCCGGCGCCCGCCCCGCCGGGGGCGGGCGCATTTGACAAAGGCTGCGCGCAGAGCGTATGATAAGCATAAGACTGCGTGCGGGGGCGCGCCCTGCCGCACGGTTCCCCATGCGATCCCTGTAATATTCCGGCGGCCTTTCTGCCCTGCGCCCGGTTGCGGCACCGGCGGCGCGGCGGGCACACAGGCACGCATCAGGGGCGGGGCCCCGCCCCTGTCCTCCCCATGGGGAGGACAAGCCGCTGCCGGGCGGCGTATTTTCCCGGCAGAAGGAGGAAATCCCCTTGCGCTTTACCAAATCCCTGCGGTTCCGGCTGATCGTACTGTCGGTGCTTTGCACCGCCGTGGTCAGCCTGGCGGGCAACCTGTCGCTGTACGGCTACCTGAACGGCATCATCGACCAGCGCGCCGACCATATCGACGAGATCTACCTCACCAACCTGCAAAGCCAGTTGAACACCTACCTGACCGACCTGAACGATCTGGCCGTCATGTGCGCCACCGACACCGCCGTTTCGCGCTCGCTGTCCGGCTCGACGGTGGAGGCCATCAACGCCCAGGGGCAGCTCAACGCCTACCTGGCCACCTCGCCGGTGCAGGACTATGTGGACGTGATCAGCGTGCTGAACAGCCGGGGGCTGATCGTTTCGGCCACCACGCGCACCTTTGGCGAACTGCGCGACTATGAAGCCATTCTGGAACAGCCGCTGTACCAGCAGGCCGTGCAGAGCGGCGCGGCCCAGCAGATGGGCATCGTGCAGTCCATCCACAGCGGGGACCGCGCCCTGGCGGTCATCTGCCCCGTGCAGGGCCTTGGCAGCCGCCCGGGGCAGGGCTACCTGTATGTGGAGTTGGACCTGGACCTGTTCGACCACGCGCTGGAACCCTATGCCGAACTCAACGCCCTGTTCGTGACCGATCCCGCGGGCCAGTTGGTGACGGCGGCCCCCGCGGGCATCCCGGCGGATTTTACCGCCGCGGGCCTGACCGACGGCACCTGCCAGATCGGCGGCCAGACCTACCAGGTGCGCAGCCAGCCGCTTTCGATGTGCGGGCTGCGGCTGTACCACTGCACGCTGCAAACTTCGCTGGACCGGGAGGGCACCCACATCCTATACACGGTCATCGCGGTGGTGGTGCTCAGCCTGCTGCTGGCGGTCTGCCTGTCGGTGCTGGTATCGGCCTACTTCTCCCGCCCCATCAGCCGCCTGAACGAACGCCTGCGGCGGGTGGCGGCCAACGACTTCTCCTTTGACCCCGAGATCGAAAAGCCCCAGAACGAACTGGGGCAGATCGGCCGCACCGTCAACGAGATGTGCATGAGCATCGACCATCTGCTGCACCAGACCGCCGAAATGTACGACGAGCGCCGCAACATCGAAATTTCCCTGCTGCAAAGCCAGGTCAACCCCCACTTTTTATACAACACGCTGGATTCCATCCGCTGGATGGCCGTCATCCAGAAGAACCCCGGCATCGCCAGCATCACGCGCAGCCTGTCCAACCTGCTCAAAAACATCGCCAAAGGCACCCAGGACAAGATCACCCTGCGGGAAGAACTGGGGCTTTTGCAGGACTACATCGCCATCCAGTCGGTGCGCTATCTGGAGACTTTCACCTTTGAGAATCGCGTGCCCGAATCCCTGTACGACTGCCGCATCGTCAAGCTGACCTTGCAGCCGCTGGTGGAAAACGCCATCTTCCACGGCATCGAGCCCACCGGCGAATGCGGCACCATCACGCTGACCGGGCGTGAGGAGGGGGACGACCTCTACCTCTGCGTGGAGGACGACGGCGCGGGCATCGAGCCGGAACGGCTGAAGACCATCCTGACCACCGAGAGCAAGCGCAGCAGTTCGTCGATGAACGGCATCGGCATTGCGAACGTACACAAGCGCCTGCAACTGATCTACGGCCGCCAATACGGCCTGACGGTGGAAAGCGAACTGGGCCGCTACACCCGCGTGACGGTGCATCTGCCCAAGGAGGTATGACCCTATGTATCAAGTTCTGTTGGTGGACGACGAGCCGCTGATCCTGGCGGGCATCAAGTTCATGATCGACTGGCAGAAGAACGGCTGCCAGATCGCCGGGACCGCCGGCAACGGCCAGCAGGCGCTGGAAGCCCTGCGCACGCTGCACCCCGACATCGTCATCTGCGACATCGCCATGCCGGTGCTTTCGGGCATGGACCTGCTGCAGCGCGCCGCCGAAGAATTTCCTGAAGTGGTGTTCATCATGCTGACGAACCACCGGGACTTCCAGCTTGCGCGGGAATCGCTGCGCCACCGCTCGGCGGATTATCTTGTCAAAAGCGACCTGGACGAAGCCGCGCTGGAAGCCAGCCTGAAACGCGCCAAGGAAGAATGCGACAACCGCCGCCGTCTGGCCCGCGCCGAAGCCGCGGCGGACTGCCTGGCCGACAGCCGCCGCGCCCTGCTGGAAAACGCCTTTCTCTCGGTGATCCTGGCGCAGGCGGGCGCGTCCTGCACGGCCGCGGCCGAAGTGCTGCGCGACAACGGCGCGCTGACCGGCTATGCCGCCGCCTACATCCCCATCCGCTTTGACGCGGTGCCGGGCTACGGCGAATTTTCTGAGAGCGAGCGCGCGCGGCTTTTCAACTGGCAGCGCGAACTTTGTGAAAAACTGGCCCGCAACCTGTTCCCCGCCTTTGTGCTGCTGGCCCCCGAAGCCCCGGCCCAGAGCGAGGCGCTCTTTTTGCTGTGCTGGGACCTGCCGCAGGACGGTTGGGAGAAGAAGCTGCGCACCTATGCCGAAAAGCTGGCCACCGCCAGCGCCACCATCACCCAGGCGCAGCCCTGCGTGCTGGGCACCCGCCGCTTTGACGGCGGCGGCGACCTGGACGAATGCCGCACCCAGGTGTTCGCCCTGCGCGACCACTACTACCTGACCGGCGCCGGGACCCGGATGTTCTACGACGAACTGCCCGCCGTCGAGTGGGGGCGGCTGTCGCTGGCGGGCATCGCCGGGCGGCTGGACGCCGAGGTGCAGGCCAAAAACGCCGGGGCCTGTTCGGCGCTGCTGGACCGCGCCATCGAGCGCGTGCGCACGGTGCCCCACCAGAAAAGCCAGGCCCTGTGGCTGTGCGGCGAGATCCGCGGCGTGCTGGCCGCCCGCCTGGGCGAGGATTTCGTCCGGGACTGGCCGCCCATCGAGCGGCTGGCTACCCGCGACCTGGTGCTGCAATGGCTGCAAACGGCCAAAAACGAGCTGACCGAGCAACTGGCCCAGAGCGGGCACAGCCGGTCCCAACTGGTGGAAAAAGCCTGCCGTTATGTGCATGACAACGTGGAAAAGCACATCATGCTGCAGGACGTGGCGGATTACGTCTGCATCTCGCCGGGGTATCTGTCGGGGCTGTTCAAGAAAGAATACAACCAGAACCTGATGGACTATGTGAACGAGGTCAAATGCAAGCGCGCGCAGGAATTGATCCGGGAGGGCCGCCTGCGCATTTACGAGATCAGCTATATGCTGGGGTTCGACAACGCCTACTACTTCACCCGCGTGTTCAAACGCTACACCGGCATGACCCCCACCGAGTACCAGAAGCAGGCCCAGAACGGCGACAAGGCGGACTGACCGCACCGGGGCTTGCCGGGGGAAGCCTGCGGGGACGTTCCCGCGTTCCGCGCGGTCTGAAAAGGCCGCCCGCCGGGGACGCCCCCTTGTTTCTATACAGAAAAGCGGCCGCGCCAAAAGGCGCGGCCGCCTGCGTTCATACCGTTGCCGTGGTGGTAAACCGTAGGGCGGGGTCTTGACCCCGCCGGGCGGTGGCTGCCTTGCCCGAAGGGTCACAGGTCATGGGAAACACCCACGGGCGGCGTACACGCCGCCCCTGCGTCCAACGGGGAACCGGGCGGTTCTGTGGGAACGCCGTGCCTGCCGGAACGCTCCTGCGGCGGGGTCAAGACCCCGCCCTACAAACTGGCGCGAACAGCAGATTTTGGATCGTTTACCTTTTCCTGCATGCGCCCGCCCCCCCTGCCGGGGCATAAAACAGCCGCCATGGGTGCGGCCGCCCGGGAACAGGGGGACAACTTACAGCGAAAAGGCACTTTTGAATGCTTTGCCCAGGCGTTCGATCCTGCCGATCTTTTCCAGATCTTTCCGCACCTTTTCTTCCCCGTCTTTCTTCCCGGCGACAATTTTTATGATTTTCGTTCCGGGGATCGTGCTTTTTTCCATATACGGCACCTCCTTTCCCTCTCATTATAAAAATCGCAGTCAGCAACGCGAAATAAGTCCGAGTATTCCGACCATTTGTATTCAGGATGCTATACTATGAAGTACAGAAAGCGGTGAAGATCATGGAAACCTATGGGATTACCATTCGCAAGATCAGATTGAGCAAAGGCTTTTCGCAGAAAGAAATCTATACGGGCATTTTGAGCAAGTCTTTTGCCATTGATTTTGAGAAAGGGATGTATGACATCAAGTTTCATCTCATGCTGAAGATCTTGGATCGGCTCATGGTCCCTGTGGATGAACTTCTTCTGATACACAGCCAGTACAAAACAGCGCCCTGCCATGAACCTTTGCTGAACGTCGATCTGGAACGGCTGCAAAACGATCCTCTCTATTCTGCGGCTATAGAAACGAACTTGCAGGACGAAGGGAAGGCAGCGCAAACTCCCTCCAGCAGATTACGGCGCGCAGAGATCGAAGTATTAAAGTCCGTATATGGAAATCCCGCTCATCAAAATTCATCCGCGTATCAGGCTGCCAAAAGCCACATCCAGAAGTACCTGTTTGATGTGGAGACCTGGTCCTTCTCTGAAATTCGCATCTTTTCTGATATGAGTTTTCTATTTGAGAACGGCGACGTGAAAACCTCACTTTTTCTTACGGCCTGGGAAACTTTGGAAAAGTACAAAGCACATCCGGATCATCCGGTATATCTGTCTCATTTGCTGGTGAACAATCTTTATCCGCTGATTTGCAGCGGGCAATATACCCTTGCCAAAAGAGCAGTCGAGAAACTGCGGGAACTGACGGCCGACCCCTCTATGCTGGCCTGGAAAGTTCCCATGCTCTATTACGACGGTTTGTTGAACTATGTGACCGGCGACCCGCAATCCGGCTTGTCCAAAATACACAAGGCAAAGCGGATCTATCATCTGTGCGGCCATGATTTTATAGCCGGGCAGATGGAGGCCGGCCTGCGCCATCTGCCCGGCGCACGGAAAAACACGATGAAATGGCATCGCCCTGCGCCGGGCGCCGGTCAAGGCTGTGGAACGGCAAAGAAAGCAGGGCGGCATGGCTCTGCCGCCATACCGCCCTGCGGCGATCAATTTTTCCCCGCGGGGATGCGCGCCTGCGTTTATGCCGTTGCCGTGGGGGTAAACAGTTCGTCCACCGTGACCTGCAGTTCCCGCGCCAGGCTGAACGCCAGCACCAGCGTGGGGTCGTACTTGTTGTTTTCGATGGCGTTGACCGTCTGGCGGGAAACACCGCACCGTTTCGCCAGTTCCTCCTGCGACAGGCCCAGCTGCTTCCGCCTTTCCCGGATGATGTTTTCCATATCAGCCCCCGTGCTTCCGTTTATAGTACAGGAGCGCCACGAAATAGAGGGTGGAGATCACGGCCAGGTGGGTATAGGGGTTGATGCCCTCATACTGGCCTGTCACGGTGTTTTCCACGATTTGCAGGACCGTGCCACCCGCGACCGCCAACATCGTCCAGGCGCTGGCTTTCCACACAATGACCTGGTTGCGTTCATCGCCCGGCCGCAAAAGCGACACCAGCATGAAAATGTCCAACGCGGGGAACACAAGGAAAATGATCACTCCAAAAATGACTGCGCCAATCGACATACCTGCAACGGCCATACCTGCCACGCTCCTTTCCATCGTCCATACATTCCAGCCATTAAATGTCAAATCCTTTTGACATTTTCAGTATAGCAGAGCCGCGGCGAAATGTCAAGAGTTTTTGACATTTTGGAGCAGCCCTTTTCCGAGCAGCGTCAGGCAATACAAAACGTATTCTTTTTTCATATATTCCTGTTTGTCAAAAACGTACCCCGTTCCGGGCAGACAAAAACGGCGGCTTTTTCCAAGCCGCCGTTTCTTATTCTTTTTCCAGCGCAAAGTGGTCCTGCCGTTCGCCGCAGCGCGCCTATCTCGCCGGCCGTCTTTTCAATCATTGCCTGATACCCGCGCGCCGGGTATTCCTGCTGCAACTGTTCAAACTGCGCCAGGTCCGCCTGTTTTTGCTGCACCCGGAACGCCTGTTCCCCCGGTGGCCTGCGGGCCGCCCGCCGGGCACAAGGGGCCGGGGGTCAGTTACCGACGGCATATTGCCGGGACCATTCCAAAATGGAAATAAACACGGCATAAAGCCCTTTTCCACTTTCCGAAAGACTGTATTCCGTGTGGGGCGGTATCTCGTTATACTGGGTACGGTGGACCAGTCCCTTTTCTTCCAGAAGTTTCAGCGTACCGGACAGCATGGTGTTGGTAATGCCCGGTATCTGCTTTTTCAACTGCCCAAAGCGCATAGAATCCGTTTTGCTCAGTTCAAAAAGCACCCGAAGATTCCACTTGCCGCTGAACAACGTCAATGCCCTGCTGACCGGGCACGTGGCATCGCGTTCCGGGTCGACCCGTTGGATAGACTTTTGGTATTCCTCAAAACTCAGCATAATATTTTAACTCCTTTGTATCGCCCGCCGTACATAGTACCCAAAAACTGCGTACTTGAAACCATATTGCTACATAGTATAATAAACGTACAGGGCAAAGTCAACAGACGCCCTATAAAACGGAGGCAAAAACATGAGCAAGAATGTATTGGTCGCCTATTTTTCGACCGGCGGCACAAACAAAAAACTGGCGGCTGCACTGGCACAGCGGATCGGCGCCACGCTGTATGAGATCAAGCCCAAAATCCCCTATACGGAAAAGGACCTGAACTGGAAGAATCCGCTCTCACGGACGATGAAAGAGTACCTCACGAAGCGCGAACCGGAAATTGACGGGCAGATCCACAACATGGACCAGTACGGCACCGTCATTCTGGGGTTCCCGATTTGGTTCCTGAAAGAGCCTAACATTATACGGAGCTTTTTGAAGCAGTACGATTTTTCGGGTAAGACCATCGGCATCTTCGTCACTTCACACCAGTCCGGCATAGAAAAGGCCGAAGCGTCCCTCCAGGCCCTTTGCCCGCAGGCGCTATGGCAAAAGGGATTCTTTGCCAACGGCCGAACCATCGACGAACTGGCCGATTGGGCCACGCACCTGGAACCGTAAAGGAACGCTTCCGGGCAGACGAACCGGGGACGGGCCAAGCGCCCGTCCCCGGTTTTGTCCGTTTATTGCCGCAAGGGCCGCGTTACCAGGCCAGGCAAAGCCCACGCGCGCAGCCGCCGGTGAACACCAGCAGCTTGCCGTAGCCCGTGCAGCCGCCCGCTTCCAGCAGGTCCACCTCGCTGATGACCTCGCCGTGGCAGGCCAGGACCACGCTTTCGCGCCCGTCCTTGACGATGCGCACGGCCTGTGCCATGGCGGCGGGCAGCGTATCGCCCCGGCGCACGCGCCGCACCGGCAGCAGTTCCGCCGTGACCGGGCGGGGCTGGCTGCCCCTGTCCATCGAAAGCACCGTCACGAACCAGTTGAAGCCGTCGGTCCGGCGGCGGCAGGTCAGCACGCCGTCGGTCTCCAGCCGGTTGTATTCCGGGGAAAACGGCTGGCGGCTCCATTCCTGTTCCAGCCCATCGCCCAGGCAGAGCAGCC
The DNA here is from genome assembly GCA_003343905.1 of Subdoligranulum variabile. GTDB lineage: Bacteria > Bacillota > Clostridia > Oscillospirales > Ruminococcaceae > Gemmiger > Gemmiger variabilis_C. The sequence goes on along the minus strand of QAKI01000007.1, from coordinate 80,154 downwards.
GGGCGGCGGCCCCGCGGCCCTGCCACAATGCGCCGCCGTCGGCGGGCGTGACGGTCCCGGCCCCCAGGTGGAAGTTCTGTTCAAACAGGTGGCCGCTGGCGGCGTAGAGCTGGTCGAAGATCACCACAAGGCCCTGTTCCTTCAAAAAGACCACCTTGCGGCCCACTACCGCGCCCCGGTCCAGATACCCCAGGTGCAGGCCCGATACATAGTCGGCCACGGGCGTAAAGCGGTATTCGCCTTTCAGGGGCACGGCCAGGCGGCTGTAGCCCCAACTGTCCACGCAGGCGCTGAAGTCCTGCCCGTCCACCCGCGTGGTGTTGTGGGCGGCGGGCAGCTTGAGGCGGCGGCGAATCTCGGAGTCCACATAGGTATAGCGGCCCGCGTCGATGAGCACGTCCTCCCCGGCGATGCCCGCGTCCAGGTGCAGCAGGTCGGCGTGGCCGTGGCCGGAACCCAGGCAGCCGCAGTGCATGTGCGCCCAGGCGCCGTCGGCCCCGCGCAGCATATAGTTGCCGCTGTCCGGCAGGGCGGCGGAACCCAGCGCGGCCGGGTCCGGCGTGAGCGCGGCGTAGCGGGCGGCGGCTTCGGGGCCGAAGTCCCAGAGGTTTTCCGGCAGAAGGTCCGGCCCCGCGGCGGCCCGCAGCGCGCCGTCGCCAAAGACCAGCGCACCGGCGGCCAGCAGGTCGCGGGCGTCCATATCGTCGGAATCCGACTGCATGGGCAGGCGGCCGTCGGGCTTGACCCAGGCGGCCAGCGCCGTACACATACGGTGTACGGCGTCGCAGAAAGTATCGGGCAGCGGCACGCCGGACTGCCGGGCCACATGGACCACGTCCAGGGCGTTGTGCAGCACCTCGCAGTGGTACATGGGGCTTTGCTCCCACTGGCTGCCGTCCCCGAATACCGAGTGATGCAGGTTTTCGTCCAGGCGGTCCACCGCCAGCCGCCGCCAGTCCTCCCGGTCAAAGTACACGCCCAGCAGGAACAGCCCGTGGTCCTGCAGCACGCCCCAGTTGGACAGGCGGTGGAAGTCGTTGCTGGCCACGGCCAGGTAGTCCCCGTGCTGCCGCAGGCTGGCTTCGATCTTTTGGCGCAGGGCGGCGTCCGGCACGCCGCTGCCCGCCAGCAGTTCCAGCGCGCGCAGCCAGTTTTCGCACCGCAGGCCCGCTTCCAGGCTGCGCCAGGTATCCTTTTTGCTCTCTTCGGTCAGGGGCACCCGGTCGATCCAGTCCGCGATCAGGCGGGCATAGTGCTGCGCATAGTGTTCATCGCCGGTCAGCCGCCACGCCTTGGCCAGATTCACAAAGCTGGTATGCCGGTTCATGGCGTAGAGCCATTCGGGGTCCCCCGCCGGGATGCAGGCCCAGTCGATGTCCTGTTCCCGCGGGCCGAACTGCACCGGCTCGTGGGTGCGCTCCATCTCCCAATGGTCGCGGAACAAGAAACGGTGGGCGCACACGTCGTCGGCAATGGCGCAGGCCAGACGCGCGGCTTCGGGGTATTGCTGCCGCAGGGCCGCCGCGGCGGCGGCCGGGTCGGCGCACCAGAAGTTTTGGTTCATCGTATTTGCCACTCCTCATTTTTTCAAATCCGTCGCCGCCGGCGGACACTGCGCCCGCAGGCGCGTTTCGGAGGCCAACCGGGCCAACGGCCCGGCTCTTAGGCCGGAGATTGTGCCGACGGCGGCGACACAACCAGGGAAATTTACCCCAAAATTGTGTGCGAGGCGCGAGCGCCGAGTGCGCGGTTTTGGGGTAAATTTTGTCGAAGAGGAATCCAAAGGGGGCTGCGGAGCCGAGCGCCGCCTGCGGCGGATGCAGCGAGGCGGAACAGGGGCAGCGGTCGCAGAGTGCAAGCGCCGCACCAAGGCGCGCCGCGCGATGCGGGCACCGCAACCCGTTAAACGCGAGCGTCAGGCTTCGCCGGTCTCCGGCCTAAGTGCCGCCGCTTACGCGGCGGTTGGCCTTCGACACGGCACTGCGGTGCCAGTGCGCGACTGTTTCCCTCTTTGAGGTCGCTTACCAGTAAGGATGCCAGTGGGTGCAAAGGCGGGTCAGCAGCTCCATATAGAAGTAATCGCCCCAGGTGTTGCACTCGTCCACGCCCCGGTCCTGCGGGATGGGGTTATAGGGGGAATTCTTGGCATAGACGCCGTGGAGCAGCAGCCCGTTGGAGATTGCCGGGTCGGTGACGGCGCAGGTGTCCACCAGCGCGGCGGCCAGACGGCGGGCTTCGGCGGTGTAGCGGGCGGCTTCCTCCGCGGGCAGATGGGGCGCCATCTCCAGCATGCCGCAGGCCGCAATGGCCGCGGCCGAGGAGTCCCGCGGCTCGTCGCCGGAGGTAAACTCCAGGTCCCAGTAGGGCACGCCGTCGGCGGGCAGGTGCGCCAGGAAGTAGTCGGTCACATCCCGGAACAGCCCGATGCAGGCCGAATCGCCGGTGTAGCGGTAGGCCAGCGCCATGCCGTAGACGCCCCACGCCTGGCCGCGCGCCCAGGCGGAACCATCCCGGTAGCCCTGGCGGGTGGCGCCGCGCAGGGGCGCGCCGGTCTCGGGGTCAAAGAAGAAGGTGTGGTAGGTGGAGTGGTCGGGCCGCACCAGGTTCTGCACGCTGGTCCGGGTGTGGGCCACGGCGATGTCGCGGTAATGCGGGTCGCCGGTGACTTCGCTGGCCCAGTAGAGCAGCGGCAGGTTCAGCAGGCAGTCGATGATGAGGCGGTAGTTGTCGGCGGCGTTGTTGGGGCCCCAGGCCTGGATGAACTGCCCTTTTTCCCGGAAGCGGCTGCACAGCTGGTCGGCGGCCAGCAGGGCGGCGCGGCGGGCGGTCTCGCTGCCGGTGAGTTTATAGGCCGCCACGCAGGAGGGCGTGTACAGGAAGCCCATGTCGTGGTGGTCCACGTCGATCTTGCGCTCGATGCGGGTGAGGAAGCTGTCCACCTGGCGCAAGGCCGCCGTTTTGAAGGCGTCGTCGCGGGTGTGCTCCCAGGCCAGCCAGTATTCGCCGGTGCAGAAGCCGGTGGTCCACTCCACATTGTCGCTGGGCGGGTAGAAGTTGTGTTCGCTGTTGGAACTCTGGAATTTGTCGGTAAATTCGGCCAGATTGCCGTGCAGGATGCCGCAGGCCGCGTCCAGGGCGGCGCGGGCGGCTTCGTTGGTGAGCTGTTTCATGGGGACCTCCTTTTGCGATCATGGCCTGCGCGCCGGGCGGCGCGGTGCAAACAACACGCCGGGCCGCGCCCCAGCAGAGGGTGCAGCCCGGCGCAGGCAACGTATGAGTGAAGGTTAGATATTCGAGGGCCGCCCTGGGCGGCGTTTTCAAATCCGTCGCTGCCGCCGGACATGTGCCGGTGGCAGCGACACCTACAGGGAAATTTCAGCCAAAATTGTGTGCGAGGAGCCCCGCGACGAGTGCGCGGTTTTGGCTGAAATTTTGTCGAAGGGGCTGCGGAGCCGAGCGCCGCCTGCGGCGGGTGCAGCGAGGCGGAGCAGGGGCAGCGGTCGCAGAACGCAAGCGCCGCTGAAAGCGCGCGCCGCGTGATGCGGGCACCGCAACCCGTACTCCAAAGGGGGAAATGCGCGCGTCAGGCACCGCCGGTCTCCGGCCTAAGAGCCGCCGCTCGCGCGGCGGTTGGCCTCCGACACGCCACTGCGGTGTCAGTGCGCGCGTGTTTCCCTCTTTGCAGCGTAGCCGCCTCAGCCCTTCATGCCGCTGGTGGCGATGCCCTGCACGAAGTAGCGCTGGCAGAACAGGTACAGCACAAAGACGGGGATCAGGCTGATGACGCTGGCGGCCATGATGAGCTGCCAGTCGCTGGAATACTGGCCCTGGAACATGCGGATGCCCAGCGGGATGGTCTTGTTGGCCTCGCTGTTGAAGTAGATCATGGGGCCCATGAAGTCGTTCCAGGTGGTGACGAAGCTGAGGATGGCCAGCGACGCCAGCGAAGGCTTGGCCAGCGGCAGCACGATGCGGAAGTAGGTGCCGTACTCCGACAGGCCGTCGATGCGGGCGGCTTCCAGCAGGTCGTTGGGGATGCTCTGGAAGAACTGCCGCAGCAGGAACACGCCGAAGGCCGCGAACGCCTGCATGAGAATGTAGCCCAGGTGGGTATCGACCAGGCCCAGCTTCTGCATCATGGAGTACTGGGGCAGCATGTAGCTCTGCCAGGGGATGGCGATGGTGGCCACGTAGCAGAGGAACAGGGTGTCGCGGCCGCGGAACTTGCATTTGGTGAAGCCGTACGCCGCAAAAGAACAGGTGAACAGCTGGATCAGCGTGATGATGACCGTCAGCTTGGCGCTGTTGAAGGTGAACAGGCCGAAGGGGATCTTCTGCCAGATGGTGAGGTAGTTCTCCCAGTGGAAGGTCTCGGGGATCCAGCGGATGGGTACGGTAAAGACCTCGGTGCTGAGCTTGAAGGAGGAGGACAGCATCCACAGCAGGGGCAGCAGCGTGACGGCGGTGATGAGGATCAGCACCGCATAGAGCGCCGCGCCGCTGAGAGGGTTTTTCTTCTTTTCGATCATGGAAGTTCCCTCCTTACATAAAGTCGTTGAACTTTCTCTCCACACGGAACTGGAGCAGCGTGACGGCGGCTACGATGAGGAAAAGCACCATGGCCGCGGCGGACGCGCCGCCGTAGTTCCAGGAGATGAAGGATTCGTTGTAGATGTACTGGCTGAGCATGGTGGTGGAGGTGCCGGGGCCGCCTTCGGTCAGCGTGAAGATCAGGTCGAAGGTCTTGAAGCTGTTGATGACCAGCATCATCAGCACGTAGAAGTGGCTGGGGGTCAGCATGGGCAGCGTGATGGACTTGAACTGCTGCCACTTGGTGGCGCCGTCGATGCTGGCGGCTTCATACAGGCTGTAGGGGATGTCCTGCAGGGCGGCCAGGTAGATGATCATGAAATAGCCCATGTTCTTCCACACCTGCACGATGATGCAGGCCGCCAGCGCCCAGTCGGTGGAAGCCAGCCAGCCGGGCAGCATGCTGTCGGGCAGGAACAGGCCCAGGAACTCATTGATGGGGCCGCCGTCCTTCATGAACATGGCCTTGAACACCGCGGCCACCGCCACGATGGAGGCGACGTAGGGGAAGAAGATGGCAGCGCGGAAGAAGTTGACGCCCTTGAGCTTGTTGTTCAGCAAAATGGCCAGCGCCAGGGCCAGCACCATGCTGAAGGCGACGGTGAAGACACTGAAGATCACGGTCTGCACCAGGGCGGCGCGGAACACGCGGTCATCGAAAATATCGAGGAAATTTTCAAGGCCGACGAATTTCATCTCGGTAAAGCCGTCCCACTCCATAAAACTCAGGACGAAGGAGAAGGCCACCGGGATCAGGACGAAGCAGAAGAAGCCGATGAAGTTCGGCAGGATAAAAGTCATGCCCACCAGCGTGTTGCGGGTGTTGAGCGACATGCCGGACCGTTTGGCTGCGGTCCCGGTTGCAGTGCGGGGCATGTGGGTCCCTCCTCTCGGAAAACATTGTTGCCGGTCTGCATTGCTGCACGTACTGCAAAAGAAGAGGGGGCGGGCGCGCCGCGCCCGCCCCCGGGTGTTCTGTTCAGGCAGAGGGAAGTGCCGCTTATTCTTCCACGATCTCGGCGGCGCGCTCGGCCATTTCGGCCAGGCCCTCGTCCACGCTCAGTTCGCCCAGCATGATCAGGCCGTGCTCTTCGCCCAGCATCTGGTTGACCTCGCTGACCTTGTCGGCGACGGGGCGGTCCAGCGCAATGTTCTTGACGGCCAGCGCTTCGGCAGCGCCCTCGGGCATGCCTTCCACAGCGCCGATGGTGGAGAGGATCTCATCGTTGGAGCGGCCGGGGATCTGGGCGTTCGCCGCGTAGATCTGGGCGCCTTCCTCGCCGGTGATGAAGCTGACCAGCTTCCAGGCGGCGTCCTGCTTGTCGGAAGCGGCGTTGATGGCGATGGGGGTGGTGGAGCCGACGGTCCAGCCGGCTGCGACGCCTTCGGGGTGCGGCAGGGTGGCGATGCCCCAGTTGACGGAGCTCTCACCGTTCGCGATGCTCTGCATCAGCGTGGACATGTAGTAGGTGCCGATGGGCAGCATACCGACGGTGCCCTGGGAGAAGGGGCCGGAGTAGTGGATGTTGCCGGTCTTGAGGGTGCCGTAGTCCTGGATGGAACCGGCGTCCTGCATGCGCAGGGCCATCTCATAGTAGGGCTTGAAGAAGTCATAGCCGGTCTGGTAGTCCATGATGGTGTGCTGGCCGTCCTGGACGCCCCAGCTCTCGACACAGGCCTGCCAGGTGTGCAGGTAGGCGCCGTAGGTCTTGTTGGCGCCTTCGCCGGAGGTCAGCTGGCCCGCGATCTCTTCAAAGTCGGCCCAGGTCCAGTCGTTGGAGGGGTAGGCCACGCCGGCGGCGTCAAAGACGTCCTTGTTGTAGAACATGATGTAGTAGTCGGTGCGGGCGGGCATGGCGTACTGCTTGCCGTCCACGCTGAAGTTCTCGGCCAGGCCGTTGAAGTCGGCCAGGTCGATGCCGTCGGCCTCGATGTAAGAGGTCAGGTCGGCCAGCTGGCCCTTCTGCGCCAGCCCCATCATGGTGTCGGCGTCCTTGATGTAGAAAGCGTCCACGTCGCTGCCGCCGTTGAGCATGACGCTGAGCTTGGTGGTGTAGTCGGCGGAGGGCACGTCGATGATCTCGACCTTGATGTCGGGATTCGCAGCCTCGAACTCTTCCACGAGCTGGGTCACAGCGGGCTGGGTGCTGGTGTCCCAGTTGGCCAGCTTGATGGTGACCTGTTCGCCGGAGGTGGAGGTCGCTTCCTCCGAGGTCGCGCCGGAAGCGGTGGAATCCGCCGTGGAAGCGGAAGACGAGGTGGTACTGGCGCCGCAGCCCGCCAGCAGGGTGCCTGCCATGGTCAGGGCCAGCAGCATGGATGTTGCTTTCTTCATGATGGTTCTCCTTATGATGGTTCTCCTTTTCCTCATAACCGGGGCGGACCGCGCCGCCCTTCTTTATGTTTATTATAGCGCGGCGTCCCCCGCCACGGAATTTGTGATTTTGGAAAGTTTTTGTACTTTTTTCACATTTTGGCCCCTCCCCGGCTTTTTGACTAATACTATTTTACACAAGCGTACTTTTTTCATATCGTTAATGCAGTCCATAAATCTTACCGTTGTTTCAAAATCCACGTACTTCGTACATACAGCATTCTCCGTTTTGTTTTTACATATTTTGTACTACGCACGTTCCGGCGCCAATCAGAAGTATCGCTTGCCCCTTTCTTGTACATCGAAGAAAAATTTGTTATAATGCAGAATTATAAGTCCTATTTTCCATTTTCGTTTTTGCATGTGCCTGTTCGACCATCCGCCTTTTGGGGATACAGTTAGGTGATAGAAATGTCCAAAACAAACGCTCTCACCCCCGCAGAATACGTACAAGAATTTATCAGCGTTCTCAAGCTCGAAGTCGAGGAAGCCAAAAAGTAGCGCAACAACCATATTTCCCTAAAGAACGGCGCCCTTGAAAAAGGACCGTCCGGCCGGATTTTGTATCGGTTCGATGTGGATTCTCCTTTCTCTCCGGGCACAAGTGCAGCATACAAACTTATCGCGGACCGCACAGAAGTCGAATGTGATCTGCTTTCTACGGAAGGCAATCAGGTTCTGCTGGCGGTCACCCGCGCCATCCCGCTGAATCAGCCGGTCAGCCTTTACATTGACCGTACCGCCCTTTCGGAAAAATTACTGCATTGTTTTGAAGACACCCTGCAGGACGCGGACCATCGTTACGCCAATGCTGCCCGTTGGTTCAACGGTCAGTTTTGCGCAGATCCTTCCTGCACACCGGATCTTTCGGACCACCCGCAGCTCAACAAATACCAGAAAGCCGCTGTCGTGCGTTCTTTTCAGGGCGACACCGTGATCTGGGGCCCTCCCGGCACAGGCAAAACGCACACCATCGCCGCAGCCATCCACAAGCAGATCCAGCAGGGACGGCGTGTGCTGTTGCTCTCCCATGCGAATACGGCCGTGGACGGTGCCATGGAAGAATTGGCCGACTTGCTCCATGATTCGCCCGTCTATACCGACGGCCGTTTGATCCGCATGGGGACTTCGCAGTTGACCGAGTATCCCATGCTTTCCCTCGACGAGATCGTCCGTGCAAAAGAGGCCCCTCTGCTGGAACAGATCCAGTCGTTGGACTCCCAGCTCACCCCCCTGACAGAGCAACGCACAAAACTTTTGGAGATCCAAAACCTGCAAACAATGCACGAACAGGTGTGCAGCCAGCTTGCCGAAAAAGAGTATTTATACCACACGCAAAACAGCAAGCTCCTGCAGTGCCAGGCCAAAATCGATCAGGGCAGCAACACACTGTCCGCATTGGAGAGCGAACAGCGCCGCCTGGAAAAGAAGTGCTTCCAGACCAGACGCGTTCGGAAACGGATCGAAGAAGCCGGCCAAAAGTTCCGCGAAACAGAGATGTATCTGCTGCTGCAGCGCGAAGAAGTCGCTGCCCTGCAGATAGCACAGAATGCCCTGCTGAGTGAAATCAGCCAGAGGAAGCAAACCGTCCAAGAATACCAGCAGACCATAACAGCCGCGCTGCACAGCGCCGGGCTCAATGAAAACAGCCTGAAAAAAGAACTCGACGCACTTTCCAGCAAAATCGACGAGATCGAACAGCAACGCCAGCAGCTTGAGCAGCAGCTTTCTGTGCTCCGCAAACAGATCATTGCAGAGGCTTCCGTGATCGGCGCCACCCTTTCCATGGTGTTCATGTCCAACGACCTGAGAAATCAGACCTATGACGCGCTGTTCATCGACGAAGTGAGCATGGCCCCTCTGCTGCCGGTCTTTTTTGCCATGGGCCTGATAAAATCCCATTGCACATTGATCGGGGACTTCCTTCAGCTTCCGCCGATCGGGACCCAAAGCAACTGCGAACCGGTCAAAAAATGGCGGAATCGTAGTTTCTTTGATGTGGCCGGTATCAACACAGTCAACAAAGCGATGCTTTGCCCCTTTGTGACCCCCCTTAGTATTCAGTACCGCATGAACCCCTCGATCGCGGCGCTTTCCAACAAACTGTTTTACGGCGGCATGTTAGGCAATGGCGAAAATACGTTTTCGCGTGTCTTTTCCGACCAGTGGGTGCAGGAACAGCCGCTTCTGTTGATCGATACATCTGATTCAAAACCATGGATGAACCACGGTCCCAACAAGCAAAGCCGCTGCAATCTGCACCACGCTGTCCTTGCCGCCACACTTGCGCAGCACTATCTGGAATATCAACGCGACGGAAAAGGGATCTCCATCGGCGTGGTCGTACCGTACCGCGCCCAAAAGGATCTGATCAACGCGCTGCTGGATGACCTCGTCGGCAAGGAAAGCCCAGACCGAAAACGGATCGAGGTAAACACGGTACACAGCTTTCAAGGCGGAGAGAAAGACGTTATTCTCTGCGATTCTGTAGAAAGCGACGGATTGGATACCACCTGGCATTTCTTCGATGAAGGCAGCCACGGCAACCCGGATGCCCACCGAATGCTGAACGTAGCCGTGACCCGTGCCAAATGCAAGTTCATCCTGCTGGCCAACACAAAGTATACCAGTGCCCATTTCAGCGGGCGCCTTTTCAGCGACTTACTGCATCTTTTACAGGAACACGGCGCGCTCCTGCCCGACACTGCACTGGGATTAGACTGTAGCGCCGAGGATGAGGACTATGTACTCAGCAGGCTCACCGGCCAGTTTTCCGGGGAATCGCTGGAACACTACAATCAGAACGGTTTCTGGACCCGTGTGATCCCCGACCTGCAGAACGCCCGCAAGCGCATCATTATCTTCTGTCCCTACGTCCGTAACGGACGTATCGAGCGCCTGCTGCCGCTATTTGAGGAACGTATCCAGGCCGGCGTTGCCATTATTGTGTACACGATCCCCTTAAATGAACACACACCGTCTTATCAGGCCACCGCACGCGGCGCCCTCCGCACGTTGCAGCAGCAGGGCATCATCATTCGTACACGCCCCAAAAACCACGAAAAGCTCCTTCTGATCGATGACGATCTGGCATGGCAGGGCAGTCTGAATCTGTTGAGTCACAAAGACACGTCGGAACATATGCAGCGGGTCGTAGGTAAAACCGCACAGAAAAGTCTTCTGGCTGTTATCGACACAGACAATTCCACAGCGTTGGCTCCTGAGGAACTCTCCGCGCCCTATTGTCCGTGGTGTGGCAGTCCGCTCGTCGTGCGGCAGGCAAGGGCAAGCGGCAAAAAATTTTACGGTTGCCGTTCCTATCCTCGCTGTAAGTACACCCAATCTCTCGAACCTCAAGTTTCTTCGCAATAATCCTTACGCTTGCTATAAACGCAAAAAGCAGCCGTGCGGCGCAATCTGCGCCGCACGGCTGCTTACTTTGCTATAGTGGCTGCGGGAGCAGGGCGCGAGTGCGCCGTGCCGCTTACAGCAGGCCCATCTCCTGGGCGATGGCCAGGTTGGTCTCCAGGACGTTGACGGTCTCCTCGCCAAAGATGCCGAGGACCTTGCCCTGGGTGTTCTCCGCGATCAGTTCACGCACGGTGTCCTCGCTCAGGCCGGAAGCCTTCGCAATGCGGGGCACCTGCACCTCGGCGGAAGCCGGGCTGATGTGCGGGTCCAGGCCGGAGCCGGAAGCCGTCAGCAGGTCGGTGGGGATGTCCTCGCGCTTCACGTCGGGGTTCTTCGCCAGGAAGTTCTCCAGGTCCGCCTCCACGCGCTCGGTCAGCGCCGGGTTGCTCGGCGCATAGTTGTTGGAACCGGAGGACAGGCCCGGATACTCGCTGCCGTCACGGTAGGTCTGGTTGCCTTCCGCATCTTCCACATACACGTTGTAGTGGTACGCGGAGGGACGGCTCCACAGGTAGTAATCCTCGGTGAATTCCTGGCCCACGTTCTCGGCGCCCACGACTTTTCCGTCCACTTCGATCAGGCTGCCGCCCGCCTGGTGCGGGAAGATCACGCCTGCCAGACCCGTCAGTACGCACGGGAACAGGAAGCCGCAGATCACCATCAGCACCACCGTTACCAGAACGGCCTGACGGGCGTTATGCAGAAAACTCTTGACAGAATCTTTCATCGTTCATTGCATCCTTTCTCAGAACACGATCAGCGAAAGCAGCGGCGCAACGATCAGCATATCGATGAGCTTGATGCCCACGAACGGGGTCACGATGCCGCCCAGACCGTAGATCAGCATATTGCGCGCCAGCATCTTGCCGGAAGACATCGGGCGGTACTTGACGCCCTTCATGGCCAGCGGGATCAGGCACGGGATGATGATGGCGTTGAAGATCAGCGCCGACAGGATCGCGCTGTAGGGCGTGGCCAGATTCATGATGTTCAGGACGCCCAGCTGGGGGATCGCCATCATGAACATGGCGGGGATGATCGCGAAATACTTCGCAATGTCGTTGGCGATGGAGAAGGTCGTCAGGCTGCCGCGGGTGATCAGAAGCTGCTTGCCGATCTCGACCACTTCCAGGATCTTCGTCGGGTCGGAATCCAGGTCTACCATGTTCGCCGCTTCCTTCGCAGCCGTGGTGCCGCTGTTCATCGCAAGGCCCACGTTCGCCTGCGCCAGCGCCGGCGCGTCGTTGGTGCCGTCGCCCGTCATGGCGACGATCTTGCCTTCGGCCTGTTCCTTCTTGATGACGCTGATCTTGTCCTCCGGCTTGCATTCCGCGATGAAGCCGTCCACGCCGGCTTCCTTGGCGATCGTCGCCGCGGTCAGCGGGTTGTCGCCGGTGCACATGATCGTCTTGATGCCGATGGCACGCAGGCGCTCAAAACGCTCCACCATGCCCGGCTTTACGGTATCTTTCAGGTAGATGACGCCCAGGATGCGGTTGTTCTCGCACACAGTCAGCGGGGTGCCGCCCAGGCTGGAGATCTTATCCACCTGCTCATGCAGGTCCGCGGGGATCGTGCCGCCGTGCTGGCGCACATACTGCTCGATGGCTTCCGCCGCGCCCTTGCGCACGCGGGTGCCGTCCGGCAGGTCCACGCCGCTCATACGGGTCTGGGCCGTGAACTCGATGTAGTTCGCGCCCGCCACGTCCTGGCTGTTGTCGCCCAGGTGGCGCGCCAGTTCCAGCGTGCTCTTGCCTTCCGGCGTGTCGTCACGCAGGCTGGTCAGCGCCGCACAGCGGATCAGTTCGCTGCGCTGCGCGCCGCCCACCGGGAAGAAGTCCGCCGCCAGGCGGTTGCCGAAGGTGATGGTGCCCGTCTTGTCCAGGATCATCGTATCCACGTCGCCGCAGGCTTCCACAGCTTTGCCGGACATGGCGATGACGTTGAAGCGGGTAACACGGTCCATGCCCGCGATGCCGATGGCGGACAGCAGGCCGCCGATCGTCGTCGGGATCAGGCAGACCATCAGCGCGATCAGCGTCGAGATCTGCAGCTGTACGCCGGAGTACAGGCCGATGGGGTACAGCGTTACGATCACGATCAGGAAGATGATCGTCAGCGAGACCAGCAGCGTATTCAGCGCGATCTCGTTCGGGGTCTTTTTGCGGGACGCGCCTTCGACCAGCGCGATCATGCGGTCCAGAAAGCTGTGGCCGGGGTCCGAGGTGATGCGGATCTTCAGCCAGTCGGACACGATCGTCGTGCCGCCGGTCACAGAGCAGAAGTCGCCGCCGGACTCACGCACCACGGGCGCGGACTCACCGGTGATGGCGCTCTCGTCCACCGACGCGATGCCCTCGATGACTTCGCCGTCGCCCGGGATGATCTCGCCCGCCTTCACCAGCACCACGTCGCCCTTCTTCAACTGGCTGGACAGCACGCTCTTCTCGCTGCCGTCGGCCAGCAGAAGCCGCGCCTGGGTGTCTTTCTGGGTCTTTTTCAGGCTCGCCGCCTGCGCCTTGCCGCGGCCTTCGGCCACGGACTCGGCAAAGTTCGCGAACAGCACAGTCACGAACAGCACCACGCAGACGATGCCGTTATACAGCCGCAGGTTCATACCCGCGCTTTCGTCCCCAAACAGGCCGGGGAAGATCGTCAGGATCAGCGTGATGAGGAAACCGATCTCCACCACGAACATGACCGGGTTCTTCATCATGTACCGCGGGTTCAGTTTGGTAAAGGAGCCGATGACCGCCTGGCGAAAGATCTCCGGCGTGACCAGCTTCTGGTTCTTTTTGCTCATAGAACTCTTCCTCCTTTAGCCCCACAGGGTCAAATGCTCTGCGATGGGGCCCAGCGCCAACACCGGGAAGAAGGTCAGCGCCGCAAAGATATACACGACAAACACAAGGATGATCGCAAAGCTGAAGGTATCGGTGTGCAGCGTGCCCACAGACTCGCTCACAAAACGCTTGCGCATCAGGGAGCCCGCGATGGCCAGCTGCAGAACGATGGACAGGTAACGGCCGAAGAACATGGCCAGACCTGTGGTGATGTTCCAGAACAGCGAGTTATCGGCCAGGCCCTCGAAGCCGGAGCCGTTGTTCGCCGCAGAGGACGCATACTCATACAGTACCTGGGACAGGCCGTGGAAGCCGGGGTTCGTGATGCCCGCAAGGCCGCCCTCGGTGCCTACCGCCAGCGCGCTGAACAGCAGGATCAGCGCCGGATGGATGATGATGCACAGCGCCGCCAGCTTCATCTCGCGGCCTTCGATCTTCTTGCCCAGGTATTCCGGGGTACGGCCGATCATAAGGCCGCAGATGAACACCGCCAGGATCGCATAGATGACCATGTTCATCAGGCCGACGCCCTTGCCGCCGAACACGACGTTCAGCATCATGTGCAGCAGCGGCACCATGCCGCCCAGCGGGGTCAGGGTATCGTGCATGTTGTTGACGGTACCGGTCGTGAACGAAGTCGTGACCGTGGTGAACAGTGCGGACTGCGCGATGCCGAACCGCACTTCCTTGCCTTCCATGCTGCCCATGGACTGGCTCAGGCCGGCGTCCGCCAGCAGCGGGTTGCCCTGGCTCTCAGCCCAGAAGCACAGGCCCAGGCCGATCACGAACAGGATGCCCATGGCAGCGAACACGCTGCGGCCCTCGCGGCCGTACATCCAGGCGGTCAGGCTGCGGCGCGCAGCCAGCTTGGTGCCGTTGGCTTCGGCGGCGGCCTTCTTGCGGTCGCGCACCATCTTGCCGAAGGCGATCACGCTCGCGCCCGGCAGCAGCATCATGGAGTACATCTCGATCAGGTCCGAGATGATCGTCGGGTTCTCGATGGGCGTAGAGGAGTTCGCGCCCAGGAAGCCGCCGCCGTTCGTGCCCAGGTGCTTGATGATCTCAAGCGATGCCACAGGGCCCATGGCGATGGCCTGTTTGGCGCCTTCGATGGTGTCGACCACCACGTTGGAGCTGAAGTTCTGGGGAACGCCCTGCCACACCAGCAGCATGCCGCCGATGATGGAGAACGGGATCAGCACGCGGGTGGTGATGCGCACCAGGTCCACGTAGAAGTTGCCCACGTTATCCTTCGTCTTGCCCGCCAGGCCGCGGATGAACGCCACGCACGCAGCGTAGCCCGTAGCCGCCGACACGAACATCATGAAGGTGATGACCAGCATCTGGGACAGATACGACAGCCCCGACTCGCCAGAGTAGTGCTGCAGGTTCGTATTCGTCATGAAGCTGATGATCGTATTGAAGGACAGCGACTCCTCCATGGAGCCGATGCCGTTGGGGTTGAAAAAACCGATGCTCTGGATGCGCAGGATGATGTATCCCAACAGGATCATCACGCCGTTCGTGCCCACCAGTGCCAGGGCGTACTGCCGCCAGTTCATGCCGCACTGCGGCCGGATGCCGCTGACTTTGTAGATCGCGCCGTCCACGCGGTCAAACACCGGGTCCACCCACGTATGCTTGCCCGCCGCAATGTGGTACACATAAATGCCCATCGGCACGACCATTACAAGGTACAGCAGCAGAGTCACTATGATCTGCAACATATAGGTTTCCTCCTGCCTGCCTTAAAATTTATCCGGGTGGAGCAGCGCATACACCAGATACCCACCCAATAGTACAACGATAATGCCAAGAATGATCATCTTGTTTCCTCCTTACTCGTTCCGGTCCAGCTCCTTCTGGCACCAGCCGATCAACAGACATACCAGGCCGATACTGCCGGCCAGAACCGCGATCATGATGACGTCCATCATGTCCGACCGCCTCCTCTCTTTTTTGTCCTGCAATATTGTAGCAACATTTTCGTGAAAGTGCCCTTAATGTTTGCCGCGAGACATTAAGATCGCATAAAGATGCACGCAGCCCGCCGTCCGCCGCTGCGGCGGACAGCGGGCTGCGCTTTTTGGGAAAATGGGAAAAAGATGGAAGAGAATGGTACGTTTACTGCCGGATCATCCGGTAGCCCACGCCGATGTGGGTCTGGATGTAGCGCGGCGCGGCGGGGTCGCGCTCCAGCTTTTTGCGCAAGGTCGCCATAAAGACCCGCAGGGAAGGGATATCGGCCGCCATCGAGCTGCCCCACACTTCCTTTAATATATAGTTGTGGGTGAGCACCTTGCCGGTGTTCTTGGCCAGCACGCAGAGCAGCTTGTACTCGATGGGGGTCAGGTGCAGTTCGGTATCGCCCATGTAGGCGCAGCCGGCGGCGTAGTCGATGCGCAGGTCGCCGTTGCGGTAGACGTTGCTCTGGGCGGCGGCGGGGTCCGCCGTATGGCTGCGGCGCAGCGCCGCGCGCAGCCGCGCCAGCAGTTCGTCGATGCTGAAAGGCTTGGTCAGGTAGTCGTCGGCGCCGGCGTCCAGCGCGTCCACCTTGTCCTGGTCCTCGCTGCGGGCGCTGACCACGATAATGGGGGCGTTGCTCCAGCCGCGCACCTTGCGGATGATCTCGACGCCGTCCATATCGGGCAGGCCCAGGTCCAGGATGATGACGTCCGGGTTGTAGGAGACGGCGTCCAGCAGCGCGCCCGCGCCGTTTTTGGCCGTGTGGTACTGGTAGTTCTGGGTGTCCAGCGTGGTGCGCATCAGGTTGGTGATGGCGGGGTCGTCCTCCACCACCAGGATCTTGGCTTTATACATGGTCTATGGGTACCTCCTCCAGGGGCAGGGTAAGTCAGAACCCCCGGCAAAGCCGGGGGCTTGGGTTAGCCCTAGAAGGGCATAATACGGACAACGCCCCTCAAGGGGCCACGAATGGGTCGGCCAACTGCATTGCTGACTCATGGCGGCCCCTTAAGGGGCTGTTTTTATGCCTTGGTATTCTTGCTACCCGTAAACGGGTCTACGAACTCCTTCATGCTCATTTGGTCTGCTATTTGATCTTCTGCCAACTGCTGCTTGATGTACTCTTGTATCTGCTTTTTATTTCTTCCGACCGTGTCTACATAGTATCCTCGTGCCCAAAAATGTCTATCCCCATACTTGTACTTCAAATTTGCATGCCGGTCAAATATCATTAAGCTGCTTTTCCCTTTGAGATATCCCATGATCTGTGATACACTATATTGGGGTGGAATACTGACCAGCATATGAATGTGATCCGGGCACGCTTCTGCTTGTATGATCTCTACTCCCTTTTGCTCACACAATTTTCTGAGGATCTGTCCTATATCTTTTTTGATTTTCCCATATACCACCATTCTGCGGTACTTAGGGGCAAACACTATATGATATTGGCATCTCCATGTTGTGTGTTGTAAACTTGCTATGTCTTTTTCCATCTTTTGGAACCTCCTGGTATTTTTATTGCAGTTGGCCGACCGCAATTCTATTATACCAGGAGGTTTTTTCTCTAGGTTTTTTCACTATATAATTTTTTTACACTCCCCGGCAGAGCCGGGGGTTGTCTTTGCGCTAAAGCTAACAAGACGAACACCGAACCGTGGGGTTCGTTGTCATGCACCGAGATCTGGCCGCCGTGCGCTTCCACGATGGATTTGCACAGGCTCAGGCCCAGGCCCAGGCCGCGGCGGCTGTCCGGGCTGTTGCTGCCCGCGGTATAGAACATATCGAACAGATGCTGCTTGGCTTCGTCGCTGACGCCGGGGCCGTCGTCCGCCACGCGGACGCTGACCATCTTGCCCTCCTTGCAGGCGGAAAGCCGGATGTGGGAGCCCGCCGGGGTGTACTTGATGGCGTTGTTGACAAGGTTGACGATGACCTGCACGATCAGGCGCACGTCGATCTTGGCCATAAGCAGGCTGTCCGGGATGTCGGTGGTGATGCTGTGTTCCGAAGCCTTGCGGTCCACATGGGCCAGGGCTTCCTGGAACACTTCCTCCATGAGTTCGGCGTTCAGGCTCAGGTGCATGGTGCCGTTCTCGATCCGGGTGATGGAGAGCAGGTTCTCGGTCAGGTCCACCAGCCACATGGAGTCGTCGTAGATGGCCGTGTAGAGTTCCTGCTTTTTGGCGTCGTCCAGCGTGATGCTCTTTTCCATCAGGATGCCCGCGTTGCCGCTGATGCTGGTCAGCGGCGTGCGCAGATCGTGGGAGATGGCCCGCAGCAGGTTGGAGCGCAGGCGCTCGCGCTGGGTCTCCATCTCGACCTTCTGTTTTTCCATACGCAGGCGGCGGCGTTCCATCGTCATGCCGCATTCGTTGAGGATGGCGATGGTCAGGTTCTTTTCAAACACGTCCATATCCGGGTAAAAGCGGGCGGGGATGCCGATGACGCCCAGGACTTCCTGGTTGCCGCGCACCGAAAGGTAGAGGTTCTGCGCCTTGGACAGCGTATCGGTGGTGGCGCCGGCCTGTTTGTTGTTCTTGACGACCCAGTCCGCCACGCCTTTTTCCTCCGGCGTCATGGCGCCCAGCAGGCGCGGGGCGTCGGCCTTGGGCGTGACCTGGAACACCGGCTCGCGGTCCTTCTCGACCATGGCGTAGAGGATGGGGCGGTCCAGCAGCGCGCGGAGCTGTTCGGCCGCCACGCGCAGAATCTCCTCCTCATTCTGGGCGCGCTGCAGTTTCTGGTTGCTGCTCATCAGCAGTTCCATATAATAGGCGCGCTGGGCGGCCTGCCGGGCCTGCCGCTTGGCGCGGCTTGCCAGCGAGCAGGAAAGCATGCTGGCCACCAGCATGATGAGGAAGGTGACCGGGTAGTTGGGGTCGGCCACTTTGAGCGAAAGGTGGGGCGCCGTGAAGAAGAAGTTGAACAGCAGCACGCTGAACAGCGAAGCCAGCGTACCGCACAGGTAGCCCTGCGTCCACACGGCGGTGACCAGCACGCCCAGCAGGTAGACGATGATGATGTTCGCTTCCCGCATGCCCAGCGCATAGAGCAGGAAGCCGATGCAGGTGGAGACCAGCATCGTCAGCAGCATCTTGCCCAGGTCCTTGGCGTTGAACTGGTACTGCGGCATACGGATCTGGAGCAGCCGCTTTTTGTAGTCGTGCTGGGAGTCGGGGATCACATAGATGTCGATATCGCCCACCAGCCGCGTGAGCTGGTCCACCAGCGCCTTGCTGCGCAAAAAGCGGCTGGCCTTGCGGTTGGTGCGACCCAGCACGATCTTGGTGATGCCGCTGACCTTGGCGTATTCGGCGATCTGCACGGCGGGGTCGTCGCCGTAGACCGTGGCGATCTGGGCGCCGAGCTGTTCGGCCAGGCGCAGGTTCTCGCGCAGGCGCTTGAGGCTGTCGCCCTTGAGTTCATGGGTGCCCGCGGTTTCAACAAACAGCGCCGTGAAGCTGCTGTGGAAGGCTTCCGACATACGCGCCGCCGCGCGGATGACCCGCGCGTTGGAGGGCGAACTGGACAGGCAGACCAGAATGTGTTCGCCCGCGCGGGACGCGGTCTCGCTGCCGGCTTTCTGGGAGCGGCGGCTCAGGCGGTCGGCCGTGCGGCGCATGGCGATCTCCCGCAGCGCCGCCAGATTGTCGATGGTGAAGAAGTTGTCCAGCGCACGGGTGGCCTGCTGCGCGCGGTAGACTTTGCCCGCCTGCAGGCGCTGGATCAGGTCGTCCGGCTCGATGTCCACCAGTTCGACCTGGTCGGCAGAGTCAAAGACCGAGTCCGGCAGGCGCTCGCTGACGGTCACATGGGTGATGGACGCCACCAGATCGTTGAGGGATTCCAGGTGCTGCACGTTGACGGTGGTGTACACGTCGA
Organism: Subdoligranulum variabile; assembly: GCA_003343905.1. Lineage (GTDB taxonomy): Bacteria > Bacillota > Clostridia > Oscillospirales > Ruminococcaceae > Gemmiger > Gemmiger variabilis_C. The sequence goes on along the minus strand of QAKI01000007.1, from coordinate 61,086 downwards.
TACCCGCGTGCAGCAGTTCCTGCACGTCCTGGTAACGCTTGCGGTGGCGGGAACCCTCGGCGTTGCTGTGGGCCAGCTCATCCACCAGGATCAGTTGGGGATGGCGGCGCAGCGCGGCGTCCAGGTCAAATTCCTTCAGTTCGATGCCGCGGTAGGGCACCACCCGGTTGGGCAGTTGTTCCAGCCCGTCCAGCAGGGCCAGGGTGTCGGGGCGGATGTGGCGTTCCACATACCCCACCACCACGTCCACCCCGTGGTCCTTGGCGCGGTGCGCGGCTTCCAGCATGGCGTAGGTCTTGCCCACGCCCGCCGCATAGCCGAAAAAGATCTTCAGGTGGCCTTTGACCGGCTCCTGCGCGCCGTAATAGTCGTTGTGTCGCTCATCGCTCATCGTATCGCCCCATTCCCTTCGTGTCGCTGTCCGCCGCCCGCCGCGGGGCGGCCCTTTGTCCGTATGCGGGGCACTGCCCGCTACCTTTATTTTATCTGCACGCGTATGCGTCTGCAAGGGAACGCCCGCGCGGGCGTTCCCGGATGGCACAGCCTTCGGCAGAGCGCGCCGGCGGCCCGACCTGCCCAATGTACGTCCTTAGTATATCACAAACCGGCTATTTATCCTATAAAAATTGCCCGGCCGGGCATTAAGATTGCGTAAAGGCCCCGACTGCCGCCGGGGCCGGGTGCAAAGATCGAACACAGTGTTCAAAAATTGCGCGTCCGCGCAGGCGTTTTGCCGCCGGGGCGCGGCGCGGGCGGGGCGGCGGCCGCGGGCGTTCCCCCGCCCGCGGGGCCCGCCGCAAGTGGCGAAAAACGGCCCCGGCATTGAGGCCGCATAAAGTTTTTGCAGGGCGAATTACCGCCGCGTTAAGTTTGCCGCAAATGCCTTGACTTTTCCTGCCCGGTCCCTATAATGGGGGCACGAACCGCGGGCATGGACCGCGGCCGCCCTGCAAGATCGGAAGAAATCCCTGTGTGAAGATATTGAGTGTAAGGAGATCTTTGATGATGAAAAAGACCGTATGCTCCCTGCTCGCCCTGGCCCTGACGGGGTCGCTGGCTTTGACCGGCTGCACGGCGCAGAGCAGCGCCAGCGCCCAGGACGACAACGTGCTGCGCGTGGCGTTTGAGTGCCAGTCCGTGCCGTACTGCTGGACCCAGACCGATGATTCCAACGGCGCGCTGCCGCTGACCGGCACCAACGAATACGCCTACGGCTTTGACGTGGCGATGATGAAGCGCGCCTGCGAGCTGGCGGGCTACGAGATCGAAGCCTACAAGATCGACTGGGACGGCCTGCTGCTGGGCGTACAGAGCGGCACCTACGACTGCGGGCTTTCGGCCATCGGCATCAGCGAGGAGCGCAAGGCCAGCATGGACTTTACCGACCCGTACTACTATGTGGACGTGGTCGCGCTGGTGAAGAAGGACTCCCCCTACGCTTCGGCCACGACGTTGAGCGACCTGAGCGGCGCGAAGTGCACCTCGATGCTGAACACGTCCTGGTACGCCGCCTGCTCCCAGATCCCGGACGGCGATGTGCAGCCCGCGCTGGAGAACTTCCCCGCGCTGCTGGTGGCCGTCAATTCCGGCGCGGTGGATATGGTCCTGACCGATACGCCGATGGCGATGTCGGCCATGATCTCCAACCCCGACCTGGTGATGGTCCAGTGCGACCCGTCGGACACCTTCCAGCTTTCCAGCGTGGACACCAACCTGGGCATCGCCGTTGCCAAGGGCAACGAGGAAGTGGTGGACCGCCTGAACGCCGCCCTGGCCCAGATCCCCCAGGAGGAGCGCGAACAGATCATGGAACAGGTGGTTGCGGTGCAGCCCCTTTCGGAATAAACGGGAAAGGCCGGGTGAGATACAATGCCTGAAACATTCGTGGGCTGGGTCCTGCTGTATCTGCAGCAATACGGTCCCCTCTTCCTTTCCGGCACATGGACGGCCATCTATCTGGCCGTGCTGGGCACGCTGTTCGGCTGCCTGCTGGGCTTTGGCGTAGGCATCGTGCATACGCTGCCCAACCCCAACGGCAGCAAAGTCCGCCACGCCGCCATCGGCCTGGCAAAGATGCTGCTGCGCTGGTACGTGGGGCTGTTCCGCGGCACCCCGATGATGGTGCAGGCCATGGTCGTGTTCTACGGCGCCAGCTACATGGGCGTCCACCTGAACCCCATCGTGGCCGGCCTGGCGGTGCTTTCCTTCAACACCGGCGCCTATATGTCCGAGACCGTGCGCGGCGGCATCGAGTCGGTCGATCCCGGCCAGACCGAGGGCGCCAAGGCCATGGGCATGAGCCATGCGCGCATGATGTTCTCCATCGTGCTGCCGCAGGCGCTGCGCAACATCACGCCGCAGATCGGCAACACGCTGGTGGCCAACATCAAGGACACCTCGCTGCTGAGCGTCATCGCCGTGACCGAGCTGTTCTTTACGGCGCGCACGGCCAGCGGCACCTATTTGCAGTATTTCCCGGCGTTCTTCATCATCTGCGTGATCTACCTGATCCTGACCGCCGTGACCAACAAGCTGCTCCACATCCTGGAAAACAAGATGGACGGCCCCCGCAGCTACAAGCTGGCCACCGAGTTCATCCCCACCGCACAATGACCGTTGTGAACTGTTTGAAAGGAGTACACCGCTATGTTCTCTTCCGCTGCCGCCCGCATCCTGGAACCCCCTTTGCCACGGGAGCCGCTGCTGCTCTCGGAACTGCACGCCTTCCAGCATGAAGGCAAAGCCATCGAGATCCGCCACCTGAGCAAGACGTTCGGCGACCACGAGGTCCTCAAGGACATCGACCTGACCGTGAACTACGGCGACGTGGTCAGCATCATCGGCGCGTCGGGGTCCGGCAAGTCCACGCTGCTGCGCTGCATCAACCTGCTGGAACAGCCCACGGGCGGCTCCATCCTGCATGCCGAGAAGCCCATCCCCACCGAGGGCAAGGCCGTGCGCGACTACCGCGCCAAGATCGGCATGGTGTTCCAGAGCTTCAACCTGTTCAACAACATGTCGGTGCTGGACAACTGCATGTCCGGCTGCCGGTACGTGCTGCACAAAAGCCTGGAAGAATCCCGCGAACTGGCCCTGCACTACCTGAAAAAGGTCGATATGGCCCCCTACATCTACGCCAAGCCCGCGCAGCTTTCCGGCGGGCAGAAGCAGCGGGTGGCCATCGCCCGCGCGCTGGCCATGCAGCCCGAAGTCATGCTGTTCGACGAACCGACCAGCGCCCTGGACCCCGAACTGGTGGGCGAGGTGCTGGACGTCATGCACTCGCTGGCGCAGGAGGGGCTGACGATGGTGATCGTCACCCACCAGATGGAGTTTGCGCGCGATATTTCCACCAACGTGGTGTTCATGGCGGACGGCGTCATCCAGGAACAGGGCACGCCGGAACAGATCTTCTGCCACCCCCGGAACGAGCGCACCCGGGCGTTTTTGTCCCGCGCGCTGCACGAATAAACTTTTCCCACGGGCGGCGCGCGCCTTTTGCCAAAACGGCGCGGCTTTCCGCCCGCAGACCGGCGCCGCGCGGTTTTGCGGCCCACGCGGCGGCCGCTTTTTTCCGCCGGGTCCCCTGCACGGGGCCCGGCGGCTTTTGTTTTTTTTGCGCTGTGTGCGTTCGACTTTTGGGCGGGTTTGTGGTATCATAGCGAAAACCGCCCCCCGCGCCCCGCCGGGGCCGGGCGGCGCCACGCAAGAGCTGAACAGGAAAGGAAGCGCCCGCAAGGTTATGAAACAGACTTATCAAACGCCGGTGTATGAGCAGGTGGCCTTTGACATCGCCGCCAAGATCGCCGCCGGGGAACTCAAAGAAGGGGACCGCTTCTCCGGCCGGTCCCTGATGGGGTCGCAGTACCGCGTGTCGGCCGAGACGATCCGCCGCGCGCTGGGCCACCTGGGGGACCTGGGCATCCTGTGCGTCAAATCCAACAGCGGGACGACCGTGCTTTCCCAGCGGCGGGCCGCCGAATATGTGGAGCAGCACCAGGCCAACCGCGACCTGCTGGCCCTCAAGGCGCGGCTGCGGGAACTGGTGGCGCAGCGCGACGCGCTCAACGCCGAGATCAACGCCACCTTCCAGCAGATCAGCGACCTGATGGAGCGGTTCCATTCCAGCGACCGGCTGCGCACCTACGAGTTCCGCATCCGGCCGGATTCGGCGGCGGTGGGGCGCACCATCGGGGAGCTGTGCTTCCGCCAGCGCACCGGGGCCACCATCGTGGCCGTGTGCCAGGGCGGCGGGGTGCAGCTTTCCCCCGGGCCGGGCGTGGTGCTGGGCCCCGGCGACACGCTGGTGGTGGCCTGCGAACTGGCCCAGGCCGAACAGGTGACCCGCCTGCTGGACCCGCCCGCCGCGCAGGGGTGAGCGGCGGGGGGCCGCGCCTTCCTTATGGAACCTTAACTTGACGAACTGCCAACCTATAGTATATGATAAGGTTGGCAGTTGCCCGCCGGGCCGTGCGCCCGGCGCAGTTCATTACAGAAAGGATGCGGCACCCCTATGAAACGACGCGCCCCGGCCTTTGGCCTGCGCTTCGCCGCGCTGACCGCGGCCCTGTTGATGACGGCGGGCACGGTATGCTACGCCGAAGCCCCCGCCGCCGAGGAAAAGACGACCATCACCTTTGCCGACGTGGGCTGGGATTCCATCAAGCTCAACAACGCCCTGGCAGGGCTGGTGGCCGAGGAAGTCTTTGGCTATACCTGGCAGGAAACGCCGGGTTCCACCCCCATCTCCCACGAGGCGCTGGTCGCCGGCGAGGTGGACGTCCACATGGAGGAATGGACCGACAACATCGCGTCCTACCAGGCCGACCTGGACGCCGGCAAGTTTGTGGAACTGGGCATCAATTTCAACGACAATTACCAGGGCTTCTACATCCCGCGGTATGTGGCCGAACAGTACCCCGACCTCAAGACCGTGCAGGACCTGGCCCGCTACCCGCAGCTTTTCCCCGACCCGGAGGACCCCGACCGCGGCATCATCTACGGCGGCATCGCCGGGTGGGAGATCACCGAGATCATGGACAAAAAGGTGTCCGCCTACGGCCTGGACCAGTATTACAACTACTTTGTGTCCGGCAGCGACGCCATCCTGAACACGGCCATGACCTCGGCCTGGGACAAGCAGGAGCCCATCGTGGCCTACTACTGGGAACCCACCTGGCTGCTGGGCATGTATGACTTTGTGCTGCTGGAGGACACCCCCTACGACCCGGCCACCTACCAGGACGGCATCGGGGCCTGCCCCGCGGTGACGGTGACGGTGGCGGTCAGCAATGACTTTGCGGCCTCCAACCCCGAATACTGCGCGTTCCTGTCGAATTACCATATGTCGTCGGCCCTCATCAGCGAGGCGCTGGCCTATATGCAGCAGACGGGTTCCTCGGACTACGGGGACGCCGCCCGCTGGCTGCTGACCGAATCCCACCCCGAACTGATCGACGAATGGCTGGAACCCGCCCAGGCCGAAACGCTGCGCGCCGCGCTGAACGGCGGCGGCAGCGACGGCGCCGGGGCGCTGGACTGGCTGTTCGAGTTCCCGGCCTTTTTGCATCTGGACACCGGCGCCATCGACGCGGCGGTGCGCTCCTTCGCCGTGTGGGCCGACGGCGTGCTGCAGGCCATCCGCGCCGCGCTCAGCGGGCTGGTCAGCGCCATCCACTTTGTGCTGCGCCACATCCCCTGGCCGCTGTGGGTGCTGCTGGTGGGCCTGCTGGGCTGGCGCGCCCGCGGCAAGGTGCTCAGCGGCGTGCTGTATGCCGCCTTCTTCACGCTGATCGGCGCGGTGGGCTACTGGGACATGATGGAACTGACGCTTTCCATCGTGATCGCCAGCGTGCTGATCGCGCTGCTGCTGGGCCTGCCCGCCGGTGTGCTGCTCTCGGCGTCCGACCGGGCCAACCGGCTGGTGCGCCCGGTGCTGGACACCATGCAGACGATGCCGGTCTTTGTGTACCTGATCCCCGCGCTGCTGCTGTTCGGCACGGGCAACGCCTCGGCAGTCATCGCCACGGTCATCTACGCCGTGGTGCCGGTGATCCGGCTGACCAGCCTGGGCATCCGCCAGGTGGACAAAGAGATCGTAGAAGCCGCCAAATCCTTTGGTTCCACCCGCTGGCAGGCGCTGTTCAAAGTGCAGATCCCCCAGGCCATGCCCACCATCATGACCGGCGTGAACCAGACCCTGATGATGGCGATGGCCATGGTAGTCACCACCTCGATGATCGGCGCGCGCGGCCTGGGCATGGAAGTGCTGGAAGCCGTCAACCGCATCGAGATCGGGCGCGGCCTGGTGGCCGGCGCCTGCGTGGTGATCCTGGCGATCGTGCTGGACCGGCTGACCCAGGGCTGGGCGAGCCATACCGGCAAGCCCAGGGGCCAGAAACGCAGCGAAGCGCCGTCCGCTGAAAAGCCGGCGGCGGGGAAGGAGGCCCGGTGATGGAAAAGGAACGGGACATCGTGATCCGGGTGGAGCATGTGAGCAAGCTCTACGGCCCCAACCGGGACGAAGCCGCCCGCATGATGCAGGACGGCGCAGACAAAGACGAAGTATATAAAAAGACCGGCTGCACCGTGGGCCTGTGGGACATCAACCTGGAGATCCCCCGCGGCAAGATCTTTGTGATCATCGGGCTGTCGGGTTCGGGCAAGTCCACGCTGGTGCGGTGCTTCAACCGGCTGAACACCCCCAGCAGCGGGCGCATCCTGTTTGAAGGGCGCGACCTGGCCGGGATGAACCAGCGCGAACTGCTGGAATACCGGCGCAACAAGATCTCGATGGTGTTCCAGTCCTTCGGCCTGATGAGCCACCGCGACGTGCTGGGCAACGTGGCCTACGGGCTGGAAGTGCGGGGCATGCCCCGCGCCGAGCGCGAAAAGAAAGCCATGGAGATGATCGCCATGGTGGGGCTGGAAGGCTGGGAACACCAGAACTGCGGCGAGCTTTCGGGCGGGATGCGCCAGCGCGTGGGCATTGCCCGGGCGCTGGCCAACGACCCCGAAGTGCTGCTGATGGACGAGCCGTTCTCGGCCCTGGACCCGCTGGTGCGGCGCGATATGCAGTTTGAACTGCTGCAGATCCAGCGCAAGCTGCAAAAGACCGTCATCTTCATCACCCACGACATGGACGAGGCTTTCAAGCTGGGGGACACCGTGGCGATCATGCGCGACAGCAAGGTGATCCAGGTGGACACGCCGGAGGGGATGTCCACCCACCCGGCCGACGACTATGTGAAGGAGTTCACCGGCAGCGCCGACAAGTCCAAGGTGACGACGGTGCGCCATATCATGATCACGCCCGCCAGCCTGGCGCAGTTGCAGGACGGGCCGGGCTACGCCATCAAGTCGATGCAGAAGAACGCCCTTTCCACCGTGTATGTGGTGGACGACCGGCTGCGGCTGGTGGGCATTCTGACCATTCAGGACGCCATCCGCGCCCGCCGCAACGGCCTGACCATTGCCGACGTGGTGCGCCGGGACGTGCAGACGGCCTCGCCGGACGACCTGGTATCCGACATCATGCCGATGGCCGCCGAAGCCACCTACCCCATCGCCGTGGTGGACGCCGAGGGCCGCCTGAAAGGCATCGTCACCAAGGCCAGCGTGCTGGCCGCGCTGCTGTAACGCGCGCCGGGTATGCGGTCATAAGGTTCAAAATCCGTTGCCAGCGGCGGACCTGTGCCGACGCTGGCAACACATACAGGGAAATTTTGCGGCAAATCGTGTAGGAGGCCACCGGCCGATTGCGCGATTTGCCGCAAAATTTTGTCGAAGGGGAATCCAAAGAGCTGCGAAGCCGCGCGCCGCCTGCGGCGGATGCAGCAAGGCGGAGCAGGGGCAGCGGTCGCAGAACGCACGCGCCGCCCCAAGGCGCGCCGCGTGATGCGGGAACCGCAACCCGTTAAACAGGAGCGTCAGGCACCGCCGGTCTCCGGCCCAAGCGCCGCCGCTCGCGCGGCGGTTGGCCTACGACACGGCACTGCGGTGCCAGCGCGCGACCGTTGCCCCTTTTGGAGCTTGTCGAGAAACTCGACAAGCTCAGAGGGGGCGGGATCGTTCGATTCCGCCCCCTTTGCGCTGCCGCGGCGCAGGGATTCACGGAATATTTACAAATATTTTATAGACGAAGCCGTCTATAAGTGCTATGATGCATTTACAGACGGCTTCGTCTACATTTTTGAACAGAAACGCCCCGCCGCGCAGGGCCGACCCACGGCCCCGCGGGCGGCCCCCGCTCTGTCCCGCCAAAGGAGTACTTGCATTATGAACTTCTTCCTCGATCTTCTGCGGCTGGCCGCGTCCGTCGCCATCGCCTTTGCCGCGGGCAAACTGATCGCCCGGTTCCGGCTGCCCTCCATTCTGGGCTGGCTCATCACCGGCATCGTCATCGGCCCCCACGCGCTGAACCTGCTGAGCAGCTCGGTGCTGGATTCCGGCTGGTTCACCGGCGCTGAAAGCCTGCTGGAATGTGTGTTCGGCCTGATGATCGGCACCGAAATGATCTGGAGCCAGATGAAAAAGGCCGGCCCGCAGATCCTGGTCACCACCGTGACCGAATCCCTGGGGACCTTCCTGGTGGTCAGCGCGGTGTTCGGCGTGATCTTCTGGTTCACCGGCGTGCCGGTGTATCTGGCGTTCATGTTCGGCGGCATTGCGCTGGCCACCGCGCCCGCGCCGTCGCTTTCGGTCGTGAACAGCCTGCGCACCGACGGCCCCGTGACCCGCACGCTGATCCCCATGGCCGCGCTGGATGACCTGGTGGGCGCGCTGGTGTTCTTCCTGGTCATTGCGCTGGTATCGGCGCATATTTCCACGGCGGGCATCCCGGTGGCGGGCGTGATCCTGCTGGTGTTCCTGCCGGTGGTCATCGGCATCATCACGGGCTTTGTGTTCGGCAAGCTGTTACAGCACACCAGGACGCCGGGCGCCACGCTGGCGGTCATGCTGGCCGGGCTGCTGCTTTCGGCCGGGATCGGCTTCGGCATCAACAGCCTGCTGCCCACGCCGGTGCTGAACTTCATGCTCATCGGCATGTCCTACTCGACGGTATTCGCCAACATGGTCACCAAAGAACAACTGGACGGCATGATGCGGGTCATGAACCCGGTCATCGGCTTTGCCATGATCATCGTGATCCTCAACCTGGCCGCCCCGCTGGACTACCACCTGATCTTCGGCGCGGGGCTGTACACCACCGTGTACATCATTGCGCGCGCCATCGGCAAATACAGCGGCGCTTACTTCGGCGCGTCGGTGACCCATGCGCCGGCGACCGTCCGCAAGTATCTGGGCTTCACGCTGCTGCCCCATTCCGGCGTGTCGCTGGTCTTTACGGGCATCGCCGTGTCGGTGCTGGAAGGCCCCGCCCCCGAATGTGCCCAGATCATCCAGGGCACGATCGCGGCCGCGGCCGTCATCAACGAGATCATCGCGGTGTTCCTGGCGCGGCAGGGCTTTGCCTGGGCCGGTGAGCTGCACAAGGCGAAAGGGGCGGCGGACGCATGACCCAGAAGGAACGCCAGGAGCGCAGCCGGGAGCAGATCTACCGCGCGGCGCTGGAGGAATTCGGCAGCCACAGCTACGACGCCGTGACGATGGAACGCATCTGCGCGGGGCACGGCATCTCCAAGGGGATGATGTACCACTACTATTCCGGCAAGGAGGAGCTGTTCCTGCTGTGCGCCGGGCGCGTCTTTGACGGGCTGACCGCGCGCATCCGGCAGGATTTGCGGGAACTGCCCCCGCGGGACGTGCTGAACACCATCAAGGATTACTTCATGATCCGCGAATACTACTTTGAACTGCACCCGCTGGAAAAGGCCGTCTTTGAGACCGCCATGCTGCACGCGCCCGCCGAACTGCGGGCGCAGATCCGGGAACTGCGCGCCCCGCTGCGGGAACTGAACCGGGAATTTCTGGACGAACAGATCGCCCGCATGCCGCTGCGCCCGGGCCTGAGCCGCCGGGAGGTCATGCACTACCTGGAATGTGTGGAACACCAGTTGGGGGGCCTGATGCGGTCCTACCAGGAGGGCGAGGCCGTGGACCTGCACACGATGCTCACCAGCGCCGAACGGCTGCTGGACCTGCTGCTGTTCGGCGTTTTGCGGCAAGACGCCGGGGACGGCGCGCCCACAGGCGGCTGAAAGCCGCACCCGCCCAAAAACGCATGACCCGCCGGGGCGCCCGGCGGCACAGAAAGGGGAACCGCCATGCTACCGGAACAGGACACCCAGCGCAAGGAGATCCTGCGCGACTTCTTCGGCGATCCGGCGCGGCTCGACCAGGAAGGCGAATGGCTGGAGAACGTGCTCCAGTTTGAGAACCTGATGATGAAGTACCGCGCCACCATCCGGGAACTGACCACCAAGCTGGAGGTGCTGAACGACGAGTTTTCGGTCAGCGCCAAGCGCAACCCCATCGAAACGATCCAGTCCCGCGTCAAGCGGCCCTACAGCATCGCCCAAAAGCTGCGCAACAAGGGCCTGCCCGTGCGGGTGGACATGATCCGCCCGCACCTGAACGACGTGGCGGGCGTGCGCGTGATCTGCCCGTTCCTGGACGATATCTACACGGTGGCCGGGCTGCTGCTGGCGCAGGACGACATCCGTCTGGTGACGCGCAAGGACTACATCCGCCACCCCAAGCCCAACGGCTACCGCAGCCTGCACCTGATCGTCGAGATCCCGGTCTTTTTCTCCCAGGGCAAGGAGTGGATGCGGGCGGAGGTGCAGATCCGCACGGTAGCGATGGATTTCTGGGCCAGCCTGGAACACCAGATCCGCTACAAGCAGGACCTGCCGGACGAACAGGACCTGCCCGCGGAACTGCTGGAATGCGCCAACTGCATCGCCGACGTGGACCAGCGGATGTATCTGCTGCGCCGCCGCCTGCAGGGCAGCGTTCCCGACGCGCCCGACGGCTGGACCGAAGCGGCGGACGCCCCGCCCCCGGCGCCGGGCCGGTGGAGCCCGCCCGGCAAACACGCCCTGCCGAACGGGGAATGACCCGCCGGGGCGCGCGCGCCAAACGGCACTTTTTACACACTTTTACACACAGACGGACCGGCCCGTGCCGAAAGCACGGGCCGGTCCGCCTTTTATCATCGTGTGCAAAACACAGGGTACGCCGGGGGGGGGCGTTACATCCCCAGGAAGAACCGGCAGAACAGCGCGGCCAGCACCGCCCCCACAAAGGGCGCCGTGCCGGGCACCAGCAGGCCGTAGCGCCAGTCATTGTCCGCCTTGTTGCGGATGGGAAGAAGCTGGTACGCCAGCCGCGGCCCCAGGTCGCGCGCCTGGTTCATGGCAAAGCCGGTGGTGCCGCCAAAGCCCATGCCGACCGCCCAGACCAGGATGCCGACGCCCAGCGGCAGCCAGCTTTCATAGTTTTGGGCGATGGCCAGGATGGCCGTCAAAAAGACCGTGGTGGCAAAGGCTTCCACAAAATAGTTGCGGGGCAGGTCCCGCATCGGCGGATTGGTGGAGAAGATGTTGCGGACCGCAATGGGGTCCACCTCCTTCTCGCTGGCGCGGAACTGGTCGGCATACATCACATAGCAGATCAGCGCGCCCACGAACGCGCCCGCCATCTCGGCAAGGGAATAGGGGATGAAGGCGCTCCAGGGGATCATCCCCAGAATGGCCTGGGCCAGCGCCATGGCGGGGTTCAGGCAGACGCCGCCGAAGATCATCAGCACCACCGAGATGCCGAACCCCCAGGTGGTGATGGCGAACAGATGGCCGGACCCGCGGTATTTGCTGTTTTTCAGCACCTCGTCGCAGTGTACGCCGACGCCGAAAACGATCATCAGCCCGGTGCCGAGGAACTCGGCGATCACATTATGCAGCATGATACTCCTCCGTTATGGTTTACTGTACGACGACCGAAAGCCCGTCCGGGATGACCGCGACGCGGGCGTCCCCGCCTGCGCGCAGCAGGGCGCGGGCCAGTGCTTCGTCCACGTTGGGCGCCAGTTCCATATGCAGCGCGGCGGCAATGGCCGGGTCCAGCAGGTCGGACACCAGGATCACATGGTACTTTACCAGGATGCGGGCCAGAATCTGGCTGGTCCACTGTTCGGGGACCGTTTCCAGCCGCGGGGTGGCGGCGGCGCGTTCCAGGAACGCCTGCGGGGATTCCGCCCGGGCGATGTTGTCAAAGAACGCCTGGCCGCCGTGGCCGTCGCGGCAGCCCGCGACCATGATGATCGTGCCGCCCTCCCGCACGGTGGCTTCGGCGGCGGTCATGCCCTTGACGGCCTGGTACACGTTCTGGTCCAGCGGGTAGCCGCCGTTGGTGGAGATGGCGATGTCGCAGGGGACTTTGTCCACGCGGGCCAGTTCCTTGACGAAGCGGCACCCGGCCAGATGGGCCTGTTCCATATCCCCGGCAAAGGAACCGATGATCTCTTTTTTCTCGTTGAGGACGACGTTGACGATGAAGGCCAGTTTGGCCGCGCGCGCCGCAAAGACCATATCGGCATGGATCTTATTGTGTTCCAGGTTGCCGGTGCGGCATTCCGGCGCGGCGATGAACGCGCCGCAGTGGTTGGCCTGGATGGTCTTGTAGCTGGCGATGCCGGGCAGGACGGCCTTGCGCCCGCCGGAAAATCCGGCGAAGAAATGCGCCTCGATAAAGCCTTCGGCCAGCAGCAGGTCCGCCTCGACGGCGGTGCGGTTGATCAGGCAGCGGCCGCCGCTGGGCAGCGCGCCGATGTCCGCCATGGCGGCGTCGTCGCGGGCGTCGTGCATGACGATCTCCTCATGGTCCACGATCTCCCGGCCGTATTTGGCGACCAGTTCTTCGCGGGTCGAAGCGCGGTGGAAGCCCGTGGCGACCAGGATGCGGATGCGCGCGCCGGGCGCCGCGCTGCGCAGCCGCCGCAGCAGGATGGGCATGATGATGGCCGAGGGGACCGGCCGGGTGTGGTCCGAACTGATAATGACGATGTTCTTTTTGCCCCGGGCCAGTTCCTCCAGGCTGGGGGAACCGATCGGGTGGTCCAGGGAATCCTCGACCAGTTCGGCGCCGCTTTTGGGGGGCTGATAGGCCGCCTGGCGGGAGACCAGGACCCCGGCCAGGTTCTTTTCCGGCAGATGAACGGTCTGCGTTCCCGTGTCATAAGGCAGGCAGATCTCTTTCATGGACTGAACACTTCCTTTGGTGATCGTTGTATTTCCAAAACGCGCTATAGTGTACCATGGCGGGAACTGGACAACCACCCCAAAAGATGGTATCATTTGTTACACAAAGGAGGGAACAGGAACGATGGACCGTGACGCCTATCTGCTGGAACAGCTTCGGCAATGGGGCTATACGTCGGAGGAACGGCCCCGCCATGCCTACCTGGCCTACTGCGGGCTGGACCAGCCGTTCACCTATGTGCTGGCCTACGGGGTCGTAAAGACCAGCATCATCCTGAAAAACGGCAGGGAGTTCAACATCGCCTACCTGAAAGGGCCGTCCCTGATCTCGCTGCTGCGGGACGAAGTTTCCACCTTCACCAGCGCCCCCTTCAACATCCGGGTGGAGAGCGAAAAGGCCATTTTTTACAAGGTGCCGCGCGTTGCGCTGTGGCAGAACCTGAACCGGGACCCGGTGCTGCAGCAGTACGTCAAGGAGTATTACCGCCAGCGTTGGAACGAAAGCATCCACAACCAGCAGCTTATGGCCATGAACAGCAAGCGCGGCGTCATCTGCGGGTTCCTGCTCAATCTGGCCCAGCAGTTCGGCCGCCCGGCCGAGGGCGGCACCCTGATCGACTTCGTCGTGCCGTATGAGGACATCGCGGGCTTCTGCGGCATTTCCACCCGCAACAGCGTCAACCGCCTGATCACCCAACTGCGGGCCGACGGGCTGCTGGAACTGCGGGACCACCACATCCTGATCCCCTCGCTGGAACGGCTGCGCGAACAGATCGCCGAATAGCCGGCCGCATGCAACAAAAGTCATGACCACCCCTAAGAGGGGTGGCATGACGAGCGGCCTATAAGGCCGAGATAAAAGCCAGCGCCTGAATGACGCTGGCTTTCACTTCGTTCAAGCCTCTGGTGGTATGATTACTTGCTACCCTTGAAAGGGTCTGCATACTCCTTCTTGCTTAAACTATCTTCTATTTGATCCTGCTTTTCTTGCTCCCGGATATATTTTTGTATTGTCGCAGTATTGATTCCTACTGTACTCACATAATATCCTGTTGCCCAGAAATTTCTATTCCCAAATTTATATTTCAGGTTTGCATGCCTTTCAAATATCATCATTGCACTTTTCCCTTTGAGATATCCCATGAATTGAGATACACTGTATTTGGGCGGTATACTTACCAGAATATGTATATGATCCGGCATCATATGCCCTTCTATAATTTCTACTCCTTTCCACTTACACAAATCTTTTATGATTTGCTGGATATCTTTTCTCAACTCTTTATAGATTACTTTTCGACGGTACTTCGGTGTAAAAACAATGTGATACTTGCATATCCATTTGGTATGTGCTAAACTATTTGCCACAAGAAACATCCTTTCCTGGTTTTTTAGAGGCTTGAACAATCTCTATTTTACCGGAAAGGATGTTTCTTTGCTTAAGCTTTAATCCACCCGCATAGCGGGCGGTTGTTGACCTTTCGCTTATTCGCGAAAGGTCTTTGCTAAAGCACTAATCAAAACCACCCGTTGAACGGGTGGTTTGAACAGGCCCTATAAGGGCTTACTCCCTGTGGTAGCTCCCTAAAGGGAGCACTGAAAAGTCTGGCAACCACACTTTCACCACGGGCAGCCCCCTACTCGGGGGCTCTTTTTATGCCTTTTTTACCTTCTCTCCGGTGAATGGGTCTACAAACTCTTTCAAGCTCAACTGGTCGTTGGCTATATCGTCTTGCAGTTGATTGCGAATGTATTCTCGTATGGCTCCTTCGTATTTTCCCACTGTATCAACGTAATATCCTCTGCACCAGAAATGCCGATTCCCATACTTGTATTTTAGATTCGCGTGTTTGTCAAAGATCATCAAACTGCTTTTGCTTTTTAAGTATCCCATGAAACTTGCTACACTCATGTGCGGTGGTATCTCTACCAGCATGTGGATGTGATCGGGGCAGCATTCTGCCTCGATGATTGTCACACCTCTTCTCTCGCATAACTCCCGCAGAATTTTTCCTACATCTGCTTTTATCTTTTTGTAGATAATTTGCCTGCGATATTTCGGTGCAAAGACAATATGATATTTGCATCTATACTTACTATGTGATAAACTTTTTACGTCATCCATTGACACGAACCTCCAGTGCTCCTTTTTTGTGGTTGCCAGACCTCTTCTATTTTAGCACTGGAGGTTCTTTCTTGTTCTAAAGTGTTTTTTACTGACCCCCAGTTGAACCGGGGGTTTTTATCTTGCCTATTCGGCGCCAACAAAAAAGCCGCATCCCAAAACTGGGATGCGGCTTGTCACTTGGTGCGCCGGAAGAGACTCGAACTCCCGACCTTCTGATTCGTAGTCAGACACTCTATCCAGCTGAGCTACCGGCGCAAGTGCAGTTAGTATAATACTACACCTGCCCCCAGATGTCAACCCCTTTTTGGAAAAAGTTCTGCTTTTTTTCAAAAAAATTTCTTCCGGCCCCAAATGCGGCTCAGCGGCCGGTCCCGCCTGCCGTGTTCGGCAGTTCCGGCAGGCCCGCCACGCTGGTCAGCAGGGAGAGCACCCCCGCCAGCGCGGCGGCGCTTGCCACCAGCCGCCAGTCCACCTCGCCCAGGGCCGCCGCCGTGCCGATGGTCGCCACCGCCGTCTGCGCCACCGTCTTGACGGCGCGGACGCCCGCCGCGCGCAGCCACATAGCGATCTTCTTTTTATCCATTCTTTTTCCCCCTCGCTTTTCAGTCGCCGCCGCCCCGGATGGGCAGGCGGCGGCAGCGGTCCAGAATATCGTGGGTACTGCGGTCGCCGTCGCCCAGGTCCACATAGGCGGCATAATAGTTTTCGAGCGTGTCCAGCCCGTAGGGCGGGATCTCGCCCGCGCGGATGTAGTGCAGCCCCAGGTCGATGATCTGCCCCCGCAGCAGGCTCTTGACGCCCTCGGTCAGCGCCTTGTCCGCCCGGCGGCCGCGCCCCAGCTTGCCCGCCGCCCAGCCTGCCAGCGCCGTGGCCAGCGGCAGCACCGCCGTCAGGGCGGCGGCCAGCGCATCCGCCAACGCCTGCATGGGCGTCACCCCTCGGCCCAGCGGCTGGTGTACAGGCCCTGCCTGTCCAGCCCGCGGGCGCGGGCGGCCGCCAGGATCGCGTCGGCGTCGCCCTGGCTCACCGGGCCGATCGTGATGATCTGCAGGCGGCTTTCCCCCTGCGGCGCGTCCCCCGCGCTGCCGTAGCTGCCCGCCGCGTTGGCCGTGCCGCTGTAGGCCGTGGGGTCCAGCCCCGTGCCGGTGGCCGTGGCGCGCGCTTCCAGGTGGCAGTGCTTATAGGGCGGGTCGTTCAGCGCCGCGTTGCCGCTGTTGCCCATGACGGCCAGCGCGTCGCCGCTCTGCACGCGCTGGCCCGCCTGCACCAGCAGGCGTTCACAGTGGCAGAAGTAGAGATAATTCACCGCGTCGGGCGTCTGGGCGGCGTCGAGCTGCACGCAGACGTACCAGCCCCATTCCCACGTGCGGTTGCTGTGGTCCGTCACGATGCGCGCCGTGACGACGGTGCCCCGGATGGCCTTCCGGCTGCCGTCCGCCGCCGTGTAATACGGCATGCGGATGGTGGCGTCGTCCGCGCCCACCAGGTCGATACCGCCGTGCCACACGCTGCCGCCGCCCCGCGTCCAGCCGAAGCAGCCGTAGGCGTAGGGGATCTGCACGCGGCCCGCAAAGATGCCGGTCTGGTTCATGCCGCGCCCCCTTCCGCCGGGGCGTCGGCGCCCGGCTGCGCGCCAGCCGTGTGCAGGGCGCTGTTGACCCGCAGCAGCACGTTTTCCAGCGCGAGGGCCCGGACCGCCAGCGGCAGGCAGGAGGCGTTGACCTCCCGCAGCAGGCCGTCCACCAGGGCCGCCACTTTTTCGTTATCGTTCATGGATGTTCCCCCCTGTTCAAAATCGTTTGACGCCGTTGACCCAGACCTCGGCCTCGCCGTTGCCGTTGATGTAGACCTGGAACTTGGCTTCCTGCGCGGCGTTATAAATGGCGAAATCGCCCCCGGCATAGCCGGAAAACGCCGTCATGTTCCACACCTGGCCGCCGGTGGCCCCCGGACCCAGCAGATACAGGTTGCCGATGGCCGCGTTGCTGCCCGACGACGCCAGCGTGGCGGCTTCCCGCCAGGTGTTGTCGTTGAGTTTGCGCCAGATGCGCAGCAGGCCGTCCTGCACGTCCACGCGGGAGGTGCCGTCGGTGGCGTGGAAGGTGCCGGTGATGGACACGTCGCCCCCCTGGGTAAGCTGGAAGTTGTCGCTGTCCACCACCAGCGTGTTGGCCGCAAAGGTGATGGTGCCGCTGCGGATGGTGACGCTGGCGCTGTCCGCCGCAAAGGCGGTGCGCACCTCGCCGTTTTTGACTACCGTGAGGGACAGCCCCTCCACGGTCTGGTTGAGCTGGGTGTAATCCCCGGCCAGGTCGGCGGCCTTGATGTTCAGCCCGTCGATGCCGGCCTGGATCTCCAGCAGTTTGCCGGTAAGGTTGAGCCGCGCTTCGTTGACGGCGGCCACGCTGTCCCGCCGGGGATTGCCGGTGGATTCCAGCCGCACGCCGTCCGCCGTGCAGACGGCGCTGGTGACGCAGACCGTCAGGCGGCGGCCGTCGGGCGCGTCCACATAGAGCAGCTCCCCGGCGGCGGGCGGGCAGTCCCCGAAGGCCCGCACCGTGCAGGGCGTGTAGGCGGGCCAGCTTTGGGCGGCCGCGTACAAGGCCTGTGCGACGGGCTCCAGCGCGGCGGCGCTCTCGGCCGTGAGCAGCAGGTTGCCCTCCAGCACCAGGGCGTTGGTCCCGGCAGCGTCGGGCGGCCAGACCACCCCCACGTCGCTGCCGCTCTGGCGGATCTGCACCTTGTCGATGGGCGCGGCGGCGTAGTCCTCATAGGTCAGGCCGTCCTGCCGGTAGGGCCAGGCGGCGCCCAGCGCCGGGTCAGGCGTGCCGCCGGGGTACAGCCCCCGCGCGCCGCGGCGGTCGGCGTACCAGCCGAATTCCAGCGCGCCCGCGTCGTTGCAGTGTACATAGCACCCGGCCGCCTGGGCCGCCCACTGCAAAAGCTGCCGCCCGGTCAGGCCGTCGGCGTAGAAGGCCCGCACGGCGTAGTCCCCGTTGCGGGGCAGGGCGTTCGCCACCGTCAGCCCGCAGGCCGCAGCCACCGCCTGTACCAGCGCGTCCAGCGTCATAGGAAAGCTGCCCTGCTGTTCCCGCAGCCAGGGCGAAAGGTCCTGTTCGGCGCGGACCATGGGGTCGTAGGCTGTCAGGTGGTAGAGGTCGCGGCTGCGGCGGGTGGGCTTTTCGGCCAGGAACACACCGGCGCGGGTGCGCGCGCCGTCCGCGCCCACGCGGTAGAGCGTCACCGCGTCCCCCGCCGCGATGCCCGGCCCGCTGCCGGGCTGCACCCAGATGTCGGCTTCGATGCTGTCGGCGCAGGCCGAGCCGGGGGTCAGGTCGGTGCCCGCGTTCACCGTATGGGTCCATTGCAGGCTGCGCAGGGCGTTGCGCCCCGGCGTGCCCGCGCCCAGCTCGGTGCCGTCGGGCAGCACCAGCAGATTGCGGATCATCATTTTTCCCCCCCCTTTAGCATTCGATGATGTTGAATTTCAGGTTGCGCCACCGGCCGTCGCGGGCGCTGCGCCAGGCGATGCTGTAGTTGCTGCAATAGCAGGTGGTGGTCTGGACCTCGCGGGAGGAACCGGCCTTCGGATGGGTGAACGCGAAGGTTGCCTTGCCCGCGAACAGCCCGATCAGATAGGCGTACTCCGCGTCGGTAAGGGCGCTGTACTGGAAGGGCCAGGTGGCGACTTTTTCCCGCACCACGGCGCGGTGCATGACGCCGCTCTCGTCCCGGCCGGAGTCGGCGGCGTCCAGGTCGGCGTAGCTGGGCTCCACCCCGGCGTCGGGGGCGTACATCGGCTGGCCGTCGATCTTAAACAGGTCGGTCAGGGTCATACCGGCGCACCTCCCGTCAGCAGGTTTTGTTTCTGGGTCCAGCGGCGGGCGGCGCGGCCCACCATCTCGTCGGTGAGCTCGATGCCGTAGACGGCCTGCAGGATGTCGCCCAGCAGGGCGGCCAGCCGCTCGAACCCGGCCATCTGGCCCTCCTGCCAGTCGGCCATGACGGCGGCCACCGCCTGCTGGATGGTCGCCAGCGGCGCTTCCACGTTGGTGCCGTGGCGCTGGTCGCCCAGCAGCGCCAAAAACTGGCGGTTGGGCGGGATGACCGCGCCCGCGGCCAGCGCGGGCACCGGCACGCTGCGGGCGTAGGCCAGCGCCGGGGCGGCGCTGCGGCCCGTCAGCCACCGCCCGGCCGAGGCGATGGCCCCCGAAGCCGCCTGCCCTACGCTCGACAGGCCCGACAGGATGTCGCTGATCAGCGACTGCGCGGCCCCGGCCAGATCCTGCACAAAGCCGCGGATGCCGTTCACGGCGTTCTGCACGGTGGCGGTGATGGTCTGCCAGACGGTGCGCACGGTGTCCGCGATGGCGTTCCAGGCGGCGGTCCAGTCGCCTTGCAGCACGCCGGTGACGAAATCCGCCAGCCCGCGCAGCAGCGCCAGCAGGGCGGTGACGGCCCCGCTGACGATGCCCGCCGCCGTGGACACCGCCGAAGTCACAGCCAGGAACACCTGGCTGAACACCGGCCCGAAGGTGGCGGCCAGCCAGTTTGCCAGCGGGGCCAGGGCGTTATTCCACAGCGCCAGCACCAGATTCGCCACGGCTCCCAGCGCCAGCGTGAGCTGCTGCCACAGGGGTTCCAGGCTTTGGGACCACAGCGCGCCCAGCCGCTCGATGAGGGCTGCCAGCACGGGCTGGATGGTCCCGGTCCACAGGGTGGTGAGCAGCGCGGCCAGATTTTGGAACGCCAGCACCACGCCGTCCAGCAGCGGCTGGCCGTAGGCGGCCCAGGCGCTCTGGATGCCGCCCATCAGCCCCTGCCAGACCGTCAGCAGCAGCGCCAGCGCGGGCTGCACCACATTCGTCACGGCCTGGCTCACAAGGCCGCAGAACCACTCGAAAGCCCCGCCCAGCACGGTCAGGGCCGTCTGCACCGCGCCGCCCACGATGGGCGCGAACGCCTGCGAAAAGCTGTTCGCCACCCCCGGCAGGAACACGGTCGCCAGATATTGGGCCAGCGGGGCCAGCGTGCCCTGCCACAGTTCCAGCACGGCGGCGCGCAGCGGGCCCCACACGGCGGCGGCCGCGGCCTTCATCTGGCCCCAGGCCGCCTGCCACGCGGCGATGGCCGGGGCGTAGTAAGTTTGCAGGTAGGCCCAGAACTGCGCCCACAGCCCGCGCAGCGTGTCCAGCATCCGCTGCCACAGGCTGACCTGTTCCTCCGCTTCGGCGGCGGTGTCCTTTGCGCCGCCCTTCTTGCCGCCGCCTTTGCCGCTGCTGCCCTTGCTGCCGCCGCTGCCCTTGGCGGCTTCGGGCGCGGCCAGACGCTCGATCTCGTCGAATTTTGCCAGCGTGCGGGCGGTCCTGGCGCCCTCGGCGGCGGCGCTGCGCAGGCTTTTGCGCAGATCGTCCAGCACCTTGCGGGCCTGCCCGCCCGCGTCGCCCAGATTTTGCAGGGCGGCGGCCATGGCGTTCAGGGCGCCTTCCAGGTCCCCGCCCGCGGCTTTCAGCCCGCCGCCCGTTTCCAGCACGATCTCTTGTGCCAATGTTTTCCTCCTCTCTTATGGATGTGGGGGCACTCCCCCGCGCGCCGTCAAGCGGGCCGCCCCGGTTCCAGCTTTGCCAGAAGCCGCTGCTTCTCGGCGTCAGCGTCAGGGTCGGGGGCCGGGCGCAGGTCCACGGCGGCCCGGTGGGCGCGGTAAAAGTCCAGCTCCCAGGGTTCCAGTTTTTTGCCGCGGCGCAGCTTGTCCCGGATCGCCACCACCGTGGCGAAGGTCCCCTCCCCGATGGCGTCGAACCAGCCCAGAAAGCTCCACCAGTGCAGGTAGGGCAGCGCCCGCACGTCCTGCCCGGACGCCCCGGCGATGCCCGCGGCGATCAGCGGCGCGTCCTGCTGCCAGTCCATCAGGCGGGGGCCGGGGCTGGCGGGTTCGGGGCGGCCCGCCGCCAGGAACTCCGCCAGAAAGCGGGTGGCCGCCGGCCAGTCCTGCCGGGGCATGGCGGCAAAGTCCGGGTAGAACAGCCGCATGGCGACATACCACCGCTCGCCCCGGTCCAGTTCCGGCGCGGCGTCGCCGTCCAGCCAGCGCAGCAGTTCCAGAATGTCCCGGTAGTCGGTGCGGATCTCATAGACCCGGTCCTCGATCTCGGCCCGCATGGGCAGGCCCCAGGCCCCGGTCATACCGCGCCCCGGGCGGCGCGGGCCGCGGCGGCCCCGGCTTCGGCGGCAGCGGCGCGGGCTTCCAGATGGCGCTGCGCGCCCTGCTGCAGAATGGGGGTCAGGGCTTCCAGCAGGTTTTGCACCACCCGCTTGCCGTTGGCCGCGGCCCCGGCCAGGTTCACACCGCCCAGCACCGCGTCAAAGTCGTTTTCCGGCCCAAAGACGCCGCCCAGCAGCGCCTTGATGCGCGCGTCGTACTCGGCCAGCAGGGCCAGCCCGGCTTCGGCCCCCGCGGGGCCTTCGGGCAGTTCGGCGGCGCGGCGTTCCAGTTCTTTGTCCAGGGCTTCCAGTTCCCGGCCCGCGTCAAAAAAGCGGTGGTAGAGGTTGGGGTCCGCGGGGTTGAAGCGCAGCACGCCCCGGCCGTTGATGCAGAATTCCTCCACGCCGGTGTCGATGGTCAGTTGTTGCATGGTCGCACCTCCCTGTCCGCTCAGGCCGCCGGGGTGAAGGTGCTGGTGGCCGGGTCAAAGGTGCCCTTGGTCTTGACGCCCGTGTAGTGGATGTTGAAGGGGATCTGGTAGCCGGTGGTATCGCCGCCGTAGCTGACGATCTCGACATAACATTCCTCTTTCACGGCGGGATAGGCCCCGGCGCTCTCGTCCCAGAGTTTGACTTCCACGATGTCGGTCCGCAGGTCGTCCAGCACCAGGTCCCCGTCCAGGATGGCCTGGAGCTTTTCAAACAGGGGGTCGCCCGCTTCGGCGTAGAAGGGGGTCACCTCGCCCTGTTTTTCGTAGCTGTCGATGACGACCGAAGTCTGGCCGAGGATGTTGGTCTTTTTCTCCACATTGGCGTTGAGTTCGGGGGCGTATTCTTCCAGGTCGCGGCCCAGGCGGACATATTCCGCCTCGCCCGCGGCGAAGCCCGCGTTGAGGTAGTGGGCCATAAATTTGCGTTGGATCTTCATGCAGTGTTCCTCCTTGTATAAGGCGGGGGCCAGCGCCCCCGCCGGGTTTGCCCGCGCCGTGCCCGTCAGGCCGGCAGCGCGCAGTCGTATTCGGCCCGCAGCAGCACGCTGTAGCGGCCGGTGGCGGCCGCGTCGGCGCGTTCCAGCCGCCCGTCCTCGGCGCGCAGGGTCTCGGTGCCGGGCAGCCCGGTGCCGAAGGCCGGGGCCGTGTGGGCGGCGCTCTGGGCGGCCACCCAGCCCTGCAGGGCCAGCAGCCGCCCGGCGTTGCGGGCCGCCTGTTCCCCGTCGCCGGGGGGCAGCGGCAGGCAGAGCCGCAGCCGGAATTCCGCCCGGCAGCGCAGCGTCACGCCGCCGGTCACGTCCTCCCGCCGGGACAGCACCCGGACGCCCTGCGCCCACAGCCCGCCGGTGCCCGGCGCAGGGCCGGCGTCCTCGGCGCGCAGTTCGATGCCCGCCAAAGCGGGCGCGCCGGAAAGAAACGCCAGCAGTTCCGCCAGCGCGTTTTCGTTCATGGAGCTTCCTCCCTTCCGCGGCGGCGAGCGCCGCTTTTTCGTTATTTGTCTTGCCGCGAACAGGCCGTGCCTGCTTCCCTATTCCCGTTTTCTGTAGGGCGGGGTCTTGACCCCGCCGCGCAAAGGCTCCCCTTGTAGGGGAGCTGGATGCGCCGCAGGCGCAGACTGCGGGGTCCGTAAAAGGGCGACGCAATCATTTCCCGGAAAGTTCCCACCCCTCCGTCTGCTTCGCAGACACCTCCCCTGGGAGGGGAGGCTTTATAAACGGCAGCCGTTCAAAAGACTCCCCTCTCAGGGGAGCTGGCCGCACAGCGGCCTGAGGGGTTCTGCTGTCCGGTTGCGCTGCACTCTCACATCGCCCTCAATTCGTCAAGCTGTGCGCCCCGGTACCGCCGCCGGTCCACCAGGCGCCCGCTTCCACATGGTGCAGCCGCCCGCGCAGTTCCATGGGCAGCACATACTGCACCACCGCCGCGCGCGGCTCGGCCCCCGGCACAAAGGCGGCCCAGCCGTCCCAGTCCAGTTCCGGCCCCTCGCCGGGGTACAGGCGGTCGCCGGGTTCCAGCGTGTAGTCCGTACCATAGCGGGCGGCGGATTCCGGCACCACCAGCAGCAGGACGGCCCCCTCGGCGGTGCCGTCGGCTGCCGGGGCGCGGCGGCGGCCGTGCTGCCAGTACACCCCGTGCAGCACGGTGCGCACCACCCGCCGGGCGGCGGCGTCGCCGTGGTACAGCGTGACGGTGCGCGCAAACAGGCCGTTTTTACGCATGGGGCAGCCACCGTCCGATCTGCAGGTAGTACCCGGCTTCGTGCCGGTAGTGGGCGGCTCGCAGGGCCAGCGTGGTGGCGCACAGTTCCGGCGGGGCGGCGTAGGTCTCGCTCACGCTGCCCACCGTCACGCCGGTCAGGCCGCGGGCTTCGTCCTCCTGGTCGAACTCATAGGCCGCGTCGGCCACGGCGCAGGCCGCCATGGCCCAGGCGGTGTCCGGCTCCATGCCGGGCCGGGGCGCCACCGCATACACCGCCCGCATACGTTCCAGTTCCGCCTGGGCGCGGCGCATCATGCGGGGAAAATCCCCCTCCGGGATGTCCTCGCCCAGGTAGGTTTCCCGGTAAAAGGTGTAGTCGGGCATGGGCAGCCCCCCTTACGCCTTGAACTTGGCCAGCACCACCTTGGCTTCGTTGGAAAGCACCGCCACATAGAACTCGTCGGCGGTGATCTCGGTGGTGCGGGTCTTGGGCTTGCGCTCGGTCTCGATGTTCACGTCGCGCTTGCGGTAGATGGTCAGGGCGGGGATCTCGTCGTCCACTTCGGGGTCGGCTTCCAGCTTGACGATGGGGCAGGTGTAGACGCCCTCCTCCAGCGGGACCTTCTTGCTGGGCACCAGACGGCAGCCCGCGATCATGCCGATCTCGCCGGTCAGGCTGACGCCGGACGCATACTTGTCGGCGCTGAGGAAGTCGGGATCCTTGCGCAGTTGGGTGACCTGCTTGGGGTGGACGAACAGCACCTTGTCGGAGCAGCCCATTTCTTCCTCGAACAGGTCCACGGCGTCCACGATGGCGTTGTAGCCGATGTTGGCGGCGGAACCGTCGTAGGTCAGGGTCGCGGTCTGCAGGGCGTCCATGCAGTCGCTGTCGATCTTGGCGGCGATGGCCAGCGCCAACTGGGTGTTGGCTTCGCCCACAGGGTTGCCGTAGCCCGAAAGCACGGCTTCGTCGGTCAGTCCGATGCCCTTCATGGCCTTTTTGATGGTGGCCTTGCGGGTGGAGGTGGTCATTTTTTCAATGGCGACCTCGCCGCCCTCGGCCACGTCGGCGGCGTCGCCGATGTAGGTGTAGGCGGGCACGGTGATGGTATCGCCGGGGACGCCCGCGAGGGTATCGTCGATCTTGGCGAAGGGCGCGACCCGCAGCTTTTTGGGGATGCGGGCCGATACCATATCGCCCATGACTTCAGGATCGATCAAATCGGAAAGTTTGGTGATGATGTCTGCCATAGTGGCTCCTTTCTGTTGTGTGTGTTGTGTGATACGTCTGTGTGGGAGGTGTCTGCCGAAGGCAGACGAAGGGGTAAAATTTTCCGGCAAACGGTGCGCTGCTTTTTAACGGACCCCTCAGTCTGCGCCCTGCGGGCGCATCCAGCTCCCCTATAAGGGGAGCCTTTGACGGGCAGTAGAGTAAAGCCTCCCCTCCCAGGGGAGGTGTCTGCGAAGCAGACGGAGGGGTAGAACCTTCCGGCAAACGGTGCGCTGCTTTTTAACGAACCCCTCAGTCTGCGCCCTGCGGGCGCATCCTTGGCCGGGTTGCGGTTCGCGCATCATGCTGCGCGCCTTGGAGCGGCGCTTGCATTCTGCGACCGCTGCCCCTGCTTCGTCTCGCTGCATCCGCCGCAGGCGGCGCTCGACTCCGCAGCCCCTAAAGGGGAGCCTTTGACGGGTGGTAGAGTAAAGCCTCCCCTTTTAGGGGAGGTGTCTGCGAAGCAGACGGAGGGGTTCGGCACTTCCCGCAGCCCGAAACTTTACAGGCAATAGAACCCGCCGCAGCCTCTTTCCCCCGCCGCGTTTTCTCCCCCGCCCAAAAATCACCGCCCCCGCAGGGCCTCGTACCCGGCCGGGTCCTCCCGCTTGAGGGCCAGCCGTTCCCGGTAGCCCATGCGGTCAAAGGCCGCGCGGTCGGGCGCGACCGGCGTGCTACCGGTGCCCGCGGCATAGGGCGCGGGGCGCTGTTCCGGCGTTTCGCGGATCGGTTCACTCATGGCGTTCACCTCCTTCCGGCATGAACTGCTGGCGGATGCGCCGCAGGTCGGCTTCGCCGCTGTGGGGCAGGCCGAAATACCACGCCAGCGCCAGTTCAGGGCGCAGCAGGCCGTCGGCCACCATGGCCCGCTGTTCCTCCCAGACCCGCGCGCGGTCGTACAGCACGCCGTCGCCCCAGTCGATGCACAGCGCGGCGTTGCCCGCCGCGCCGCCGTCCAGCCCGTACAGATGCCCCAGGGCGGCGCACAGGCCCAGGGCTTCGCGGGCGGCGGCTTCCCACACGGCCTGCAGGTCCCGCACGGTCAGGTCGTAGTCCACGGCGGTGGCGTTGACCTCGGTGGCGGTGCGGGGCTGGGCTTCGGCTTCGGTCTCGCTCAGAATGCCGCGGCGCAGGCCCAGCAGGCTTTCGCAGCCCCGCAGCAGGTCCTGCTTGCGGGCCAGATAACTCTGTTCCCGCAGCGCCGGGCTGTAGACCGTCACCCCGATGTTCGCAGGGTCGTCGGGCAGGCCCACGAACAGGTCGTCCCGCAGGGCGCGGCGGCCCTGGGCATCGGGGCGCAGCAGGTCCTCCGACGCGAACACGCGGGACGCGCCGTTGGCGAACTCGGTGTTGAGCTGTTCCTCGCAGCGCGCCAGCGCGTGCAGCAGTCCCCCCGCAGGGGCGTAGATGCTCACGGCGTCGGCGCTGCCGTCCACGCAGTTGGCGCCGGGCGCGCGCAGCGCGGCCAGCCCCACGCCCGGCACGCCGGGCAGATAAAGCTGCGGCACCAGATCGGCGCAGGCTTCCAGCGTGGCAAGGGGCACGCAGCGCCCCAGCGCCTGACCGTTGAGTTCAAACAGCCGCGTTTCGATGGTCAGCCCCCCGTCGCCGGCGGTGCGGCGTTCCAGCAGGGCGTAGCGCGCGCCGCCCCGGCTGTGGACTTCCATGGTGCCCACAGCCAGCAGCCGCCCGTGGGCGTCCCGCGCCAGCGGCACATAGCAGTCCCGCCGGATGGGCACAAAGTCCAGCGCGCCCCCGGCCACCACCGGCTTGAGCAGGCACTCCCCGCCGATGAGCGCATACTGCATCGCGGTGCGGGCCACGGCGTTCAGGGCGTCCAGGCTGCGGCGCTGCCAGGGGGCCGCGCCGTCCAGCCGGGCTTCGTACTCGGCAAAGACCGTGCGGCACAGCTTGCTGACGATCAGGGCAGCCACCCGCGGGGCGTGGTCCTCGCCGCGGCGCGGCGCGCCGTAGTACAGGTCCAGCCATTCCCGCAGGGCGGCGCGCATGGGCGGCGTGGTCACGTCGCTTTTGCCGAAGGCTTGTTCCAGATAGCTTTGCAAACGATTCTCCTTTCTGTGCGGCGGGGCGCTGCGCCCCGCGCCGTTTTGGGCGCGGCAGGGTCCGGGCTGCGCGCACCGGGGGACCTCCCTTCTTTTCCCGGGCAAAGAAAAAACCCGCGAAAGGTTTTTGCCCTCCCACGAGTTTCAACGGTATCATATTACTACTTTTGGTTGTACAAAACAATGAATTTTTGGGAAAACTTCCCGCCCGGTCAGGAAGCGTTTTTCCCCGCTTCTTCCAGGCGCAGGGCCATCACCCCGGCGCGGTGGATCTGGTAGACCCGGCGCAGCACCACGCCCATGGCGTCGGCGATCTCGGCGTAGGTCTCGCCCAGGATGTAGCGGCGGCGCAGCACCTCCTGCACGGCGGGGTCGGCCACGGCGGCCACCACCCGCATCACCTCGGCCCGGCGCACCAGACAGTCGCCCACCTGTTCTTCCAGCTTTTTCTGCGTTTCCTCGATTTTTTCCACTGCCTTGGGCAGCCGGTCGGGGTCCTGCCCGGCCCCCGGCATACCGCCCAGGCAGGCGGTCACGCGCACGGCGGCGCTGCGCATCATCTCCATTTCGCCTTCCAGCAGGCGTTCGCGGTTGACGGCCGCGCGGTACTGGCGCAGCCATTCGATCTTTTCCTGATAGGTCATTGCGTTCCTCCTTGATTACAGGGTGCATGGTTCCGGCGCTGGGATTCCTTGTTGGTGGTTCCATCTTAGTATAACAACCATTAGTTGTCAACAGCTTTTTTCCGTTTTTTTCCATGGCAGTCCCGGTAAAAGGATTTTGACCGGTTTTTCTGCGCAAACAGGAAACGGCGGGCAAGCCCCTGCCGGGGGAACATCCCGGAAGCTGGTGCGCAGCCGGACAGCAAGACCCCTCAGGCCGCTGCGCGGCCTTGGCCGGGTTGCGGTTCGCGCATCATGCTGCGCGCCTTGGTGCGGCGCTTGCATTCTGCGACCGCTGCCTTGCCGCGAAGCGGCAACGACCGGAGCGATGAGCGAAGGGCGAACCTCTGTAGTTAATCGCCGAAAAGGCGATTATGACGCCGGGAAAGATAGTTTGCCTTACCACATCCGCCGCAGGCGGCGCTCGACTTCGCAGCCCCTAAAGGGGAGCCTTTGACGGGTGGTAGAGTAAAAGCCTCCCCTCGTAGGGGAGGTGTCTGCCGCAGGCAGACGGAGGGGTGGGAACCTTCCGGCCATTCGCCCCCCTTGCGGGCCACAAAAACACGGCGGAGAAGCCCCGCCGGGGCTTCTCCGCCGTTTACATTGCCGCGCCGGTCAGGAAACCGGCGCAAGGTCCACGCACACGATCTCCGGCACGTTCCCAAACCGGAAAGGATACCGCGTCATGCCGATCCCGCTGCTGACATACATCCGCAGGGATGTCCCGGTCCCGATCTGCTGCGCGGAATAGAACCCCTTGCGGAACGCGCCCGATCCCCTGGGCAGCAGGCGGTCCGTCAGGAACGGGATGCTCACCTGCCCGCCGTGGGTGTGGCCGGACAGCATGAAATTATCGCCGCTGCCCTCGATCCGGCTGGAAACAAGGGGTTCGTGCGCCACGATCAGGTTAAAATCTTCACTCTGGATCGTGTACAGTTCCGGTTCCGTCCAGCCCATCAGGCAGTCGTCATACCCCAGAATGCGGATGCCGCAGGCGTCCAGCAGGCGGCTTTCGTCGTTCAGCACCTCAAATCCGCAGGCAGTCATGAAATCCTCGTACACACGGGCCGCCCCGCCGCCGTAGTCGTGGTTTCCCCAGACGGCAAACTTGCCGCCCTCCGCCCGGATACCGGCCAGCGCGCCTTGCAGTTGTTCCAGGTCCAGGCGATCCCGGTCGCGCCCATAGTTGTCAAACAGGTCGCCCCCAAAGATGACGATGTCGGGGTCCTGTTCGTTGATCGCATCGGCAAGGCGCTGTGCGCGTGCGGTGCTGTAGTATTTTCCAAAGTGCGTATCGGTAAAAAACACGACCCGGCAGGGGGCGATCTCCTTTTCCGTTTCGACCGGGAAGGCGCGCACCGTCAGCATCCGGGGTTCGATGAAGTACGCGTACCCCACGGCCCCCAGCAGCACAAGCAGCACACAGAGAAGCAGGGCCGGTATTTTCAGGAACTTACGCATAGATCAGCCTTTCTTTTGCAGATACCAACGCCCGCCGCACAGCAGCGCGGCGCCCTCACGCATAGCGGTACACCTTCCGTTTGCGGATCAGGCAGACCACCGCCGTCGCCAGCCCCAGGCATTCGGCCAGCGGCACGGCCATCCACAGCCCCCGTTCCTGGAAGAACAGCGGCAGCAGCACAATAGCCGCCGCCGTAAAGACGAAGGTGCGGGAGAAGGAGATGAACGCCGAGGTCTTTCCGTCCGAAAAAGCCGTGAACAGCGCCGACGCGAACACCCCCACGCCCATGAGCAGGAAGGCCACCGCATACAGCGGCAGCCCCTGCATGGTGATGCGGTACACCGCACTGTCCGCCGCAGCAAACACCTGCACCGCCGGGCGCGCCAGCAGCCGGATCAGCAGGTTCGCCGCCACGGCGCTGCCCACGATAAAAAGCAGGCTGCTGCGGAAGATCTGCTTCAACTGGCGCTGGTCCCCGCAGCCGTACTTGAAGCTGACGACCGGCGCGATGCCGTTGGAATAGCCGAAGTACAGCGCCGTGAAGATGTACTGGAAATACAGGATGATCGTGATGGCGGCCACGCCGTCCTCGCCGTAATAGCGCAGGAACATCGCGTTGAACAAAAAGGTCGTGACCGCGTTGGCCAAGTTGGACACCATCTCCGACGAGCCGTTGGCGCAGGCGTGCAGCAGAACACCGCCGTCCGCCTTCGGCCTGACAAAATACAGCGCCCCGCCCCGGTGAAGGGCAAAAAACGCCACCCCCGCCAGCGCCGGGATGCAGTACCCGATGCCGGTGGCCAGCGCGGCCCCGGCAATGCCCATCTGCATCGGCCCCATAAAGGCGTAGTCCAGCGCGATGTTCGCCAACCCCGCCGCCAGCGTAACGGCCAGCCCCAGCGCCGGTCTGCCGGCCGTGACAAAAAAGGTCTGGAACGCCGTCTGCAGGAAAAACGCAGGCGCAAAGCAGAACAGCATCCGCGCATAGTCCACGCACAGCGCAAACTGCGCGGGGCTTGCCCCCAGCAGCGCCACGATGCGCCCGGCAAACAGGTTGCCGCCCACCGCGACCGCCGCCCCCATCAGCAGCACCACCGCCGTAAGGAAACTCAGATCCCGCCGGGCCTCCTCCGCCCGGCCCTCGCCCAGCTTTCTGGCGATGATGGCGCTGCCGCCGGTGGCGACCATGATGGCGGACGCCATCTCCAGGCAGATGAGCGGGTAGACCATGTTCGCGGCGGAAAGGGCCGTAGTCCCCAGAATGCGGGAAATAAAGACCCCGTCCACGATCACATACAGCGAAAGCGTGACCATCATCAGGACATTGGGGGCCGCAAAGCGCAGCAGCGCCCCCAGGTCAAACTTCCTTGCCAGCGGATTCTCCATTTTCCAGTTCCTCCCACAGCGCCCGGCAATAGGCCGCCGCACTTTCCTGCAATTCCCGGCAGCCCGCCGGTCCCATGCGCCGCATCGCGTTTTCTTCCATTTGGTGCAGCGGCCCCAGCACCGACCGCGCGTACCGCCGCCCATCGGCGCTAAAGCGGATCAGCCGCTCCCTGCGGTTTTCGGCGTTTACCCCGGTTTCCAGGTATCCTTTCTTCTCCAGTTCCAGCAGGATGCCGTGTACGGTCTGCTTGGGCAGCGCCCACCATTCGCAGATCTGCTTCTGGGTGCAGACCTCCAGATCGTCCAATACATACAGCACCAGCAGGGTGTTGTAATTCAGACCACATTTCCTGGCCCATACCCGGTACAGGTCCATCGTCCGGCTCAGATCCGAATTGATCCGCCGCATCTGTTCACGCAGTTCCATCGTGCCCCTCCTCATTTGGTACGGATTCGTACCGTTATTATAGTACGAATCCGTACCGTTGTCAACCAATTCTGCCCCCCTATCCTGCCGCATCAAAAAAGCGCGGGCCTGCGGCCCGCGCTCTGCGTTATGTATTCATCTGTTTTCAGCACAGCGGCGCCAGCAGGCGCAGAAACGCGCTGACCAGCGTGCCCACAAAGCCCGTGCGGCAGTCCTCCAGCGAGAGCGCCCGGCTCTGGGCTTCCAGGTTCCGGAAGTCGGCGCGGATATCCTCCAGCACGCGCCCGCCGTACAGCAGCGCGCCGCACTCAAAGTGCAGGTACAGGCTGCGGTAGTCCAGGTTCACGGTGCCCACGGCGGCCACCCGGCCGTCGCACAGCCAGGTCTTGGCGTGCAGGAACCCCGGCGTGAAGCTGTAGATCTTCACCCCTGCCTGCAGCAGGTTCGGGAAGTAGCTGCGCGTCAGCAAAAAGATCGTGGGCTTGTCCGGGATGCCGGGCGTGTAGATGCGCACGTCCACCCCGCGCTTGGCCGCCAGCCGCAGCGCCGTCAGCAGGTCGTTGTCCAGGATCAGGTAGGGCGTGCAGATGAACAGCTCTTTCTGGGCCTGGCTGATCAGGTCCAGGTAGGCGTTCTTCGCCACGCTCTCCCGGTCCACGGGGCTGTCGGCAAAGGGCTGTACCAGACAGTCGGTGGGGCGGGGCGGCACTTCGGGCAGCATGGCGGGCAGGTCCAGTTTTTCCTTGGGGTAGTGCGCCCGCCAGAAGGTCAAAAAGATGTTGGCCAGGCTGCGGGCGGCGGGGCCTTCCAGCCGCACGCCGCTGTCCTTCCAGTAGCCGAAGCGCACCAGCTTGTTGATGTATTCGTCCGCCAGATTGATGCCGCCGGTAAAGGCCACCGCGCCGTCCACCACCATGATCTTGCGGTGGTCGCGGTTGTTCATGACCAGGTTGAGCAGCGGCACGAACCGGTTGAAGGAAAACGCCTTGATGCCCTCGGCCCGCAGCGTTTCGTCATAGTTGTGCGGCAGCAGGCTCAGGCAGCCGGCGTCGTCGTAGATGACCCGCACGTCCAGCCCGGCCGCGGCCTTGCGGCGCAGGATCTCATGCACGCTGCCCCACATTTCGCCCATGCCGATGATGAAACTTTCCACATAGATGCTGTGCCGGGCGCTCTCCAGCGCCGCCAGCATATCAGGGAACATGGCTTCGCCGCTGGGGTAGTAGCGCACCGCCGTGCCGTCGAACACCGGCGCGGGGCCAAAGTCCCGCACATAGCGGGCGGTCTCGCCCGCGCGGGGGTCCTTGCGTTCCAGCGCGGCCTGGGCGGCGGGGTCCGCCGTGCGCAGCGGGGCCAGTTGGGCTTCGGCCCGTTCCAGGCAGCGGCGCAGGTAGAGCGCGGGGCGTTTGTCGCCCCACAAAAGATACAGCAGCCCGCCCTGCACCGGCATGATCATGAACAGGATCATCCAGCTCAGCTTGAACTCCGGCACAGTGGAATCCTGCCGGATCAGCGCCAGGCACATGATGCAGCTCAGCGCCAGGCCCACGCCGTTGATCCAGTCGGCGTAGTCGCTCAGGTGGTAAAACAGGAAGAACAGCCACACCACCTGCAAAAGCAGCAGCAGGCCGGTGACCACCAGACGGCTGAACACCAGCGAAAGCGCCTTGCGCACGATGTGGCGCCATGTCATTTTGGGTTTCTGCATAAACAACCTCGTTCCCGGTGTGTAAATAAAGCGCACACCCCGGCCGCAGTGCGCGGCCGGGGTGGCGTTCGTGTTTCGGTTTCAGGCACGGCGGTCGATCGCCGCCATGCAGGCGTCCATCGTCAGATAGGTCTCCGCGCAGTCGGACCCGATGAACCAGCGCACCTCGCCGTTGCACACGATCTTGCGGATCAGTTTGCCGCGGTATTCCGTCTGAATGTAGATCCCGTTCGGCATATTTTTCCCTCCCCAAAGCGTGCGCGCCGTCCGGCGCGTGCTGGTTCTATTATGCCACAGTTCGCCCCGTTTCGCAAGGGCAAAAATGCCGTTCCTGGCAAAGGGTGGGGGCGATTTTTCGGCACTCCGCACAAAACGTGCGCGGGCAGGGCGCCTTTTTCGCGCCGGTACGACAGAAAGCCGCTTTTTTTGCAAAACTGCCTTGCCAGCCGCCCGCGTTTGTGTATAATATAAAGTAGTAGATTGCGCGGTGAAATCGCCGCATGATTTTTGTATACGGACCGGAGGAACCTGATATGACAAAAATGGAAACGCTGCAGTTGAAGCTGACTGCGACCCGCGTGCGCATGGGCGTGATCGAAGCGACCCACGGCGCAGGGTCCGGCCACCCCGGCGGCAGCCTGTCCTGCGCAGATGTTCTGACTTACCTGTATTTCCGCGAAATGCGCGTAGACCCCGAACAGCCCCAGAGCCCCGACCGGGACCGTTTCGTACTCAGCAAGGGCCACTGCGCCCCCGCGCTGTACTCCGTCCTGGCGGAGCGCGGCTTCTTCCCCGTGGCGGACCTGCCCACGCTGCGCCATTCCAACAGCTACCTGCAGGGCCACCCCAACATGAACACCGTCCCCGGTGTGGATATGAGCACCGGCAGCCTGGGGCAGGGCGTGTCCGCCGCGTGCGGCATGGCGCTGGCCGCCAAGCGCATGGGCAGTGACATCAACGTCTACACCCTGCTGGGCGACGGCGAGGTGGACGAGGGCGAATGCTGGGAAGCCTTCCTGTTCGCCAACCACTACAAGCTGGATAACCTGTGCATCATGATCGACGTCAACGGCCTGCAGATCGACGGCGCCACCCGTCAGGTCATGAACACCGAGCCGCTGGACCGCAAGATGGACGCCTTCGGGTTCAACACCATCGTCTGCAACGGCAACTCGTTCTATGAGCTGGAGCAGGCGTTCAAGATGTTCGATCTGTCCCACGGCAGCGGCAAGCCCACCTGCTTTTTGCTGCGCACCACCAAGGGGCAGGGCGTCAGCTTCATGCAGGACCAGGCGGCCTGGCACGGCAAGGCCCCCAATGACGAAGAGTATGAGCAGGCGATGAGCGAACTGCGCGAAGCCTACGAATCACTGGAAAAGGAGATCGAGCGCAACAATGGCTGAGATGAAAAAGATCGCCACCCGCGACAGCTACGGCAAAACGCTGGTGGAACTGGCCCAGCAGGGGGCCGACAATCTGGTCGTATTTGACGCCGACCTGGCGGAATCCACCCGCACGGCGTGGTTCCGCGACGTTTACCCCGACCGTCACTTTGACTGCGGCATCGCCGAGCAGAACATGGTGGCCGTGGCCGGCGGCATGAGCACGATGGGTTATGTGCCCTTTGTGTCCAGCTTTGCGATGTTCGCCGCGGGCCGCGCCTATGACCAGATCCGCAACACCATCGGCTACCCGCACCTGAACGTCAAGATCGCCGTCACCCACGCGGGCCTCTCGGTGGGCGAGGACGGCGCCTCCCACCAGTGCTGCGAGGACCTGGCCCTGATGCGCGCCATCCCCGGCATGGTGATTTTAAGCCCGGCCGACGCGGTGGAAGCCCGCGCCGCCGTGATCGCCGCCTACAATTATAACGGCCCGGTCTACCTGCGTTTTTCGCGGCTGGCCACGCCGGTGTTCCATGACCCCGAAAGCTACCAGTTCCAGATCGGCAAGGGCGAAAAGCTGACCGACGGCTACGACGTGGCCGTGGTCTCCACCGGCCTGATGACCACCGAGGCGCTGCGCGCGGCCGTGCTGGCCAAGCGGCAGGGCATCAATGTGCGGGTCATCAATATGCCCACCATCAAGCCCATCGACGAGGAGATCCTGCTCACCGCCGCGCGGGAATGCCGCCGCATCATCACGGTGGAGGAGCACAGCGTCATCGGCGGCCTGGGCGAAGCGGTCTGCAGCGTCCTGAGCGAGAAGATGCCCTGCTACGTCCGCCGCCTGGGCGTGCAGGACCAGTTCGGCCACTCCGGCCCCGCGGCCGAGGTGCTGCGCGACTACGGCCTGTCGGCGGAAGCCATCGCCGCCGCCGTGCGCGAGGTCGTCCGTCCCGACGACCCGGCCCCCGCCGCTTCCGACGCCCCCGCCGAGGAAGAATAATCCTGCTTCTGTCTCCCCGCGCCCCGGCGCGGGGATTTTTTGTTTGTGCGGGGCTTTTCCCCGATTCCGTGCTGCGGCACAAAGGCGGATACACGCCGCCCCGCATCGCAGCCCCGGCCCGCTCTCCTTCCGTCCGCGCTTTTCCCACCGGGCGCAGCAAAACGCCCCCGCCGGGCGGTCACGCTCTCTTTCCGTATTTCGCAAACAATCCCCCTTTTTTCCCCCGCCCTGGCGCGGGGATCTGTATGCGGCTGCGCCGCCCTGCATCGCAGCCCGGCCGCACCGGGCAGCCCGCTCTTCCCTGTTTCCCGTCCCCGGCGCCCAACCGGCCGAAATTTTTCCCCAAAATACCACAAAAGGCAGCGCCCCGGCTCCTTGGAGCCGGGGCGCTGCCCGTCTATGCGTCTGCACGCTTTTTATATTATTTTATTGCCGCCCGGCCTTAGCTGAACATCACCACGTCCTCGCACGGGGCCTCGGCAGGCTCCACGCTCAGGGCGGTGAGGACCGGCCCCGCCGAATCGGGGGTCTGGCCCTGATAGATCGGGTGGTACTTCACATTGACGCGGGCGGTCAGGGTGATCCAACTGCGCTGTTCCAGCCCCTTGTACCCGTCGTACTTGCAGGGGAAGCCCACGAACTGGATGTCCTGCACGCAGCAGGTCATCGCAAAGCGGCCGGGCACGAAGCTGTTCTTGCCCGCGCGGTTGGTCTGGCAGACCTGGGCCAGGAATTTGACCGTTTTGCCGTCGTATTTCTTGGGATCGTCCATGCAGTCCATATACCAGATGCCGAAGAATTCCTCCGGGATCTCGATGACGTCGGCGTTCACGTCAAAGGGCAGCGGGTCGGGGATGTCGTCGTAGGCCACGCTGCCGTCGGCAAATTCGTAGGCGATGTCGCACCGGCGGCTGGCCTGGCGCACCAGCTTGTGGACCAGCACCCGGCTTTCCTCGTCGTTGACGTGTTCGGCGTGGTTGACCACCAGCAGTTCGCTGCCCCGCAGCTTGTCCAGCAGCAGGCTGCGCATGGCGTTGTCGCCGGCATAGGTCTTGATGGTGGTGCCGTCCGCCGTAGCCAAGCACTGGTAGATCAGCCAGTTGTCCGGCAGGGCGTCATACAGGTCCTGGATCAGCCACATGCCGTTGTATTCGATGATGACGCGCCCGCAGCCGGACTTTTTCTCCAGCGCGGTCAGGTTCTCGCGGGTCAGCTCGCTTTTATCCTCCAGCTGGGCCACATGGACGCCGCCGAAGGCGAAGCGTTCGGGGTCGTATTCTTCCTCGCCCTCCTCGCAGACCAGCAGCAGCGTCTTGTCGCCGGAATCGAACTGGGGGTCCTCCATGGTCTCCTGGATGAACTTGGTCTTGCCGCTCTCCAACTGGCCCACGAACAGGTAGACCGGGATCTGTTTTGCCATACCTCAGGTTCCTTTCTGCTTATACAGGCGATCAGACGTGGAACAGTTCCGCCAGCGCGGCTTCCTTCAGTTGGGAGCCGATGACGCACAGCTTGCCGGTCACGTCGGGGGTGCTGGGGCGGATCTCATGCTCGCCGGGGACCATGTCGAACTCCAGCCAGCCGTCGGCGCCGCCGTCCACGATGCCCTTGGCGCGCAGGATCATGCCGTAGCTGCCGCCGTCCAGCGCCGTGAGGGCCTCGTCCAGCACGGCGCGGCCGTACTTATGGGCGGTCTCGCGGCCCCAGCTCGTGAACACCTCGTCGGCGTCGTGGTCGTGGTGATGGTGCCCGCAGCTGCAAACGCCATGCTCGTCGTAGTGGTGTTCATGGTGGTGCTCGTGATGGCAGCACTCGTGTTCGTCCTCATCATGATGATGGTGGCAGCACTCGTGTTCGTCCTCATCATGATGATGGTGGCAGCACTCATGCTCCTCCTCGTCATGATGGTGGTGGCAGCACTCATGCTCCTCCTCGTCATGATGGTGGTGGCAGCACTCATGCTCGTCCTCGTCATGATGGTGGTGGCAGCATTCGTGCTCCTCGCCGTCATGGTGATGGTGGTGGTGATGGTGCTCGTCCTCCCCGGCGTGGGCCTCGTTGGCGGCGCGGGCCTGGGCCAGCAGTTCGGCCACCAGATCCCGCTTGCCGTCCATGACCGAGACGATCTGCGCGCCGGTCAGCACGGTCCAGTCGGTGGTAACGATGGTGGCGGTGGGGTTCTTTTCGGTCAGCAGAGCGACGGCGTCGGCGATCTTTTTCTCGCTGGCGTTGCCGGTGCGGCTCAGGATGATGCAGGACGCATGGCTGACCTGGTCATCGTAGAACTCGCCGAAATTCTTCATATACATTTTGACCTTGTTCACGTCGGCGACCGTCACGAAGCTGTTGAGCAGGACGGGCAGGGTCTCGGCGACGCCCTCGACGGCGCGGGTCACGTCGGACAGCTTGCCCACGCCGGACGGCTCGATGAGGATGCGGTCGGGGTGGTAAGTTTCGACGACCTTTTTCAGTGCTTCGCGGAAGTCGCCCACCAGCGAGCAGCAGATGCAGCCGGAATTGAGTTCGTTGACCTGGATGCCGGCCTCGCGCATGAAGCCGCCGTCGATGCCGATCTCGCCGAATTCATTTTCGATCAGGACGATGCGCTCCCCGGCGAAGCACTCCTGGATCAGTTTTTTGATGAGCGTGGTCTTGCCCGCGCCCAGAAAGCCGGAAAAAATGTCGATCTTGGTCTTGTTCTCTGCCATCATGGCACCTCGGTTTCTATTCACAGTGGTTGTCAGCTTTTTTGGCAGTCGCGCCCTGGCGCTGCTAATACCATTATACCAAACGCGTCAAGGGGGTTCGCGCCCCCGCGCGCCGGTATTTTCTGAACTTTTTGCAAACATTGGCACCGCCGCCTGTCCCCGCCCCGCTTCCGGCTCCCTCCGCCCGTTCCCGGTCTCCCGTAGGGCGGGGTCTTGACCCCGCCGGACGTACCTCACGTCAGACGCTTCGCTCCGGTTTTGCTTCGCACGGTTCGCTGGCCGTAGGGGCGGCCTGTAGACCGCCCACCGTGCGCCGCCCCGCTCCTGGGCCGGGATTTTATTCTGTCCCGGCTGTCTGCGTTTTCCCTGCCCGAAAGGTTCCGGGCAGAGAAAATGTTCCCACGGCGGGGTCAAGACCCCGCCCTACAATTCCAACGCAAACGGCATTCGCTGTTTTTATAGCCCGGCAGAACGCTGGCCCGTCCCCGGTGCCCGTCGTGCGCCGCCCCGCTTCCGGCTCCGGCCGCCCGTTCCCGGTCTCCCGTAGGGCGGGGTCTTGACCCCGCCGGACGTACCTCACGTCAGACGCTTCGCTCCGGTTTTGCTCCGCACGCTTCGCTGGCCGTAGGGGCGGCCTGTAGGCCGCCCGCCGTGCGCCACCACGCTTCTGGCTCCGGCCACCCGTTCCCGGTCTCCCGTAGGGCGGGGTCAAGACCCCGCCGCCGTTTCCCCCGCAGACCGCCTAACAAAAACAGCCGCCGGGCGTCCGGCGGCCGCTATTCCCGAAAAGTGACCACATCGTTGGGCGTACAGCCCAGGATGGCGCACAGCTTTTCCAGCGTGAGAAGGGTGATGTTTTTGTTTTTCTTCAGCGCGTCCAGCGTTTTGTTGTCGATGCCCTGCCGAAGCAGCTGGTACTGGGTGACCTGGCGGCGGCGCATGGTTCCCCACAAAGGACTGTAATCAATCATATACTTTCCCCCTGTCTTCACCTATTTCATTATACCACACCGGCGCACATTTCGCCCCCCTATTCCCAACGCCGCCCAACTATAGTATAATGCAGGCACCGACTGATTTTTCCAACGGGGTGATACCATGACCTGTACCTTGCGAAAATGGGAACTGTCCGACGCCGGGGACCTGGCGCGCGTCATCGGCAGCCGCAAACTCCAGGACAACCTGCGCGACGGCCTTCCCTACCCTTACACCGAACAGGACGGCCGGGCGTACATTTCCTCGCTGCTGGCCGCCGACCCCCGCGACGTTTTCGCCTTTGCCATCCTCTGCGACGGCCGGGTGGCGGGCAGCATCGGGGCGTTCCGGCAGGGCAACGTCCACCGGCGCACCGCCGAACTGGGCTACTATCTGGCCGAAGCCTACTGGGGCCGGGGCGTCATGACGGACGCCGTGCGCCAGCTTTGCGCCCGCGTCTTTGCCGAAAGCGACATCCTGCGCATCTACGCCGAACCGTTCGCCTACAACACTGCATCCTGCCGCGTGCTGGAAAAGGCCGGCTTCCACTATGAAGGCACGCTGCGCAGCAACGCCGTAAAAAACGGCCGCGTGCTGGATATGCGGATGTATTCCCGGCTGAAAACCGACGCCTGACCCGCGCTTGACCTTTGCCCGGAACGTGCTATTATAAAAACGTACAACAACGCAGGCGCGGCCGCCGCCAGGCCGCCGCGCCGCCAGAAAAAGGAGTGTTTCCGCCTTGACCACCAACGAAAAGATCGCCGCCCTGCGCGCCGCCGCCAAAGCCGCCGGGGGCGACGCGGTGCTGCTGACCACCAGCGACCCGCATTGCAGCGAATACCTGCCCGACCATTACAACGCCCTGCCGTGGTTTTCCGGCTTTACGGGGGAGAACGCCACCCTGGTGGTGACCGGCGAGGGTTCCGCCCTGTGGTGCGACGGCCGGTTCTATGTCCAGGCTGACAAGCAGCTTGCGGGCACCGAGATCGAATGTATGCACGACGGTTCCGCCGGGGTGCCCACGGTGGAAGCCTACCTGGCCGCCCACCTGGGTGCGGGCCAGACGCTGCTGCTGGACGGAAGCTGCGTGCCCGCCGCCCGCGCCCGCGCCTGGGCCGAAACGCTGGCCAAACAGGGCGCGGCGGTGCAAAGCCGCGACGTGGCCGGGCCGATCTGGGACGCTTCGGGCGAGCGCCCGGCCCTGCCCAACACGCCCTGCCGCCTGCTGACCCCCGCCCAGACCGGGGCCACGGCGGGCGAGCGCATCGGCATGGTGCGCGCCGAACTGGCGAAAGCCGGGGCCACGGCGCTGGCCGTGACGGGGCTGGACTGCGTGGGCTGGCTGCTGAACCTGCGCGCGAACGACATCCCCAACACGCCGCTGGCGGTGGCCTTTGCGCTGGTGACGCGGGACGCCTGCACGCTGTTCCTGGCGCCGGGCCGTCTGACGGACGCCGACGACGCCGCGCTGGCCGCCGAGGGCGTGGCCCTGCGGGATTACGGCGAACTGGTGGGGGCCGTGCGCGCCGCCGGGGCGGACGAAGTGTTCCTGACGGACGAAAAAGCCACCAACTACGACCTGTACCTGGCGCTGACCGCCCACCGCACAGTGGCCGGGGCCGACCCGATCTTTGCGCTGAAAGGCGTGAAGAACGAGGTGGAACTGCAAAACATCCGGGAATGCCATATCCGGGACGGCGTGGCGCTGGTGCGGTTCCAGATGGATCTGGAACAGGCATTGGCCGAGGGCCGCACCCTCTACGAGACCGACATCGAAGCCATGCTGCAGCGCCGCCGCGCCGAGCAGCCCGGCTATTTTGAGGACAGCTTCGCCACCATCGCGGCCTGGGGCCCCAACGCCGCCATGATGCACTACCACGCCGAGGGCGAGGTGAACAGCCGCATCGAGCCGCGGGGCTTCCTGCTGGTGGACAACGGCGGCCAGTACGACTGCGGCACCACCGACACCACCCGCACCTATCCCGTGGGCCCGCTGACCGACGACGAGCGCCGCTACTACACCTGGGTGCTGCAAAGCCACATCGACATGGCGCGCGCGGTGTTCCTGGACTACTGCACGGGCTTTGCGCTGGATACCTTTGCCCGCGCGCCGCTGTGGGCGCACAAGATCAACTACCGCTGCGGCACCGGCCACGGCGTGGGCTTTATTTCGGGCGTGCACGAAGGCCCCCAGAGCCTGCGCCCGCACAACCCGGTGGTGTTCAAGCCCGGCATGACGATCACCGACGAGCCGGGCGTCTATGAGACCGACCTCGTGGGCATCCGCATCGAGAACGAGCTGGAATGCGTGGACCTGGGCGAGAACCAGTACGGCCGCTGGCTGGGCTTCCGCCCGCTGACGGTGGCCCCCATCGACACCGCGCCGGTGCTGGTGGATGAACTTTCCCGCGCGCAGATCGACTGGCTCAACGACTTCCACGCGCACGTCTATGAAACGCTGGCCCCCCGCCTGACCGACGCCGAAAAGACCTGGCTGCGCGCCAAGTGCGCGCCCATCGGGCGGTAAAAGCGGCCCGCTTTATCACCAAAAGGGGACTTTGAAATGCGAGAGATACGGAAAAAGAGGGCGGTCGCTTCGGCAGGCCGCAGCGGAAAGGAAGTGATCACCACAAAACCATAAAGGAGTACACATATGGAACCTGCAACGAATCTTCCCAGCCCGGAGGCGGTCTTTCCCAACGAGTACGGGACAAGCTGTTTTATCAAAAACGTGGTCAAGGCCCCCAATGTTTTCATCGGGGACTACACCTACTACGACGACGACCGCGACCCCGCCGGGTTTGAGACCCATAACATCCTGTTCAACTACCCCGAATTCGGGGATAAACTGATCATCGGCAAGTTCTGCCAGCTTGCTTCGGGGGTTCGGTTCATCATGGGTCCCGCCAACCACCGCATGTGCAGTGTCAGCACCTATCCGTTCGCGGTGTTCGGCGGCCTTTGGGCCGAGCGCGTCCCGCCCCACATGGACCAACTGCCCCGCAAGGGCGACACCATCATCGGCAACGATGTCTGGATCGGCCGGGAAAGCGTGATCCTGCCCGGCGCCAAAATCGGCGACGGGGCCATCATCGGGGCCTATTCGGTCGTAGCGGGGGAGATCCCGCCCTACACCATCGCGGCGGGCAACCCCGTCCGGGTGATACGCAAGCGCTTCAGCGACGAGCTGACCGGCCTGCTTCTGAAAGTGCGCTGGTGGGATTTTGCGCCCGAAAAGCTGGCGGACTTTCTGCCGCTGCTCTGTGATCCCGACCTGGAAAAAGTCCGGCTGCGGCTGGAACAGGAGGTGACCCCATGACCCCGGAAACGCTTCTTTCCCGCGTACAGGCGTACTGCGCCCGCACGCCCCGCATCGAAAGCCTGCTGCTGGTGGGGTCGCGGGCGCGCGGGACCGCCCGGCCGGATTCCGACATCGACCTGGTCCTGGTGGCCGCCACCCCCGCCGCGCTGGCCCATGACCCGCAGTTTGCCGCGCGCTTTGGTCCCGTGGCGCGGCAGCAGGTGGAAGCCTACGGGGCCTGCACCTCGCTGCGGGCATGGTACGCGGACGGGCCGGAGGTGGAGTTCGGATTCGTGGCGCCGTCCTGGGCGGCGCTGCCGCTGGACGCCGGGACCGCGCGGGTCCTGCGCGACGGCTACCGCCTGCTGGCGGACCCGGGCGGGCATTTTGCGGGCGTGGGCATCCCGCCGCTGTGCCCCGCCGGGAAGGAGGCCGCCCCATGGTCATCCTGATCACCGGCGCGACGCACACCGGCAAGACGGTGCTGGCGCGGCGGCTGGTGGAACGGTACGGCTACACCTGCCTTTCGCTGGACCTGCTGAAGATGGGGCTGATCCGCAGCGGCAACACGTCCCTGACGCCCGCGGACGACGACGCGCTGACGGGATACCTGTGGCCCATTGCGCGGGAAATGGTCAAGACGGCCATCGAGAACCGCCAGGATCTGATCGTGGAAG
This sequence comes from Subdoligranulum variabile, assembly GCA_003343905.1. Lineage (GTDB taxonomy): Bacteria > Bacillota > Clostridia > Oscillospirales > Ruminococcaceae > Gemmiger > Gemmiger variabilis_C. The sequence goes on along the minus strand of QAKI01000007.1, from coordinate 18,378 downwards.
GGTGTTATATTCCGGGCGATTGGCGGCAGGGCTTTTCGGCCGGGTATCTGGCGCAGATCCGCTACCTGTGCCTTGTCATGAGCCCGCGGTATATCCGGGAAAACTTCGCCGCGGTGCTGGCCCACGCCAACGACGCCAAGCAGCGGCTGGATGATTCCGGCTGCACGATGGACGCCCTGCTGGCCGACAATGCCCGTTACCGCGCCCAGTGCGAAGCCAACGGCCTGCCGTTCCATCTGATCGACGGTGCCTATACGCCCGGCCCCGACCTGCTCTGCCTGGAAAACGAATAAAAATAAGGCATGGCCCTGCGGCCATGCCTTTCTTTTTCATTCTTTCTTTGCAAAGAAAGAATCAAAGAAACTCTCATAAAAATCGCACGAATGTGCGATTTTGGTTGAAAGTTCTTTGCTTACTTTCTTTCAAGAAAGTAAGTTATACGCGCTTATAGAGGATAGGGTCATCGTACCCGAAAGTGCGTTTGCCGTTCATCTCCATATGTTCGGTGACTTCCAGCACATCGGGGCTGAACCGCTCGAACAGCGTGAACTTGAGCACCGGCGTGAACATGCTGGTGCTGCCGCCCTCCCACACGCCGTCGCGCTCGGTGTACAGCGCCGGGTTGAACTTGGCCGAGGGTTTCAGTTCGCTGTATTCCAGTTCCGGCAGCTTGTCCGCCGTCAGGCAGTCCTTCGGGCAGGTGGCCGGGACCTCGTAGCTGGTCAGGCGGACGCCGCCCTCCTCCTCGGTGAACAGGAACAGATGCGGCGACCCGTGGGTCTTGCCGTTCACGGTATAGTAGCTTTCTTCCAGCAGGAACACCCCGTCAAAGTCCGCGGGCAGGCCCCGGATCTTGTCGTTGCAGGGGGTGTTCACATGCTCGGCATAGGGGAAGCCCTCCCCTTTCTTGGCCTCATACTGGGCGGCATTGTTGAAATGCCCGCTCAGCAGCGCGACGAACGATTCCAGTTTGCGCATGGGTATCTCCTTTCCGCTTACTTTCTTGTAAGAAAGTAAGCAAAGAACGTTTATCCAAAACCGCGCATGTGCGCGGTTTTTATCAAAATTTCTTTGGTTCTTTCTTTATAAAGAAAGGACACGAACGCCCGCTTACTCCGAGATCCGCTCCGCCGAAAGCTGCAGCACGCCGTTCTGGTAATCCTGCTCGGTGCAGGGCTGCCAGCGGTCCACCTGCCACATACCGTCCTTCCAGATCAGTTGGATGGTCAGGTAATCGGCGCCGCTCTCGTCCGCGCCGGTGTTGCGGTTGACGCCGTACCACGAGCCCACGGCGTTCAGCGTCACCGCGTCCTCGCCCCGGACCAGCCCCGTGGCCGTGAACCACATATCGGACCGTTCCAGGTCATAGGCCACGGCGTTGTAGCTGCCGTTGGTGATGGCGTCCGCCCAGCTTTCGTCGTTCAGTTCGGTGGAGAAGCACAGGTCCTCCACCTTGCCGGAATTGTACGCCGTCAGCAGCGAGCGGTAATACAGCCGCAGCAGCGTCTGCAAAAACTCGTCGTCGGGCGCCTGGCGGCCGTCCTTGTCACAGGCGGTCAGCGCGCCGAAACTGGCGGTCTGGTTGCCCGGCCGGGACACCAGCGCCACCGCGGTCAGGTATCCCTGCCCCTGGGGCAGCACGGCCCGCAGCAGGGTGTTGGCCTTCAAAATATCTTTCTGGTCCACGCTGGGGCGGCCCTGGGCGTCCACCGTATAGGTGACAGGCACGCCGTCGGCCGTGACCGTCATGCCCTCCACCACCGGCAGCCCTTCCAGATACAGGCGGCCGGGGTCCAGCTCGGCGGAAGCCGCTTCGGCCGTTTCCGCCGTGACGATGGGCGCGGGCGTGGCCGGGGCGTCCGCGGGCTGGGCGGGGCCTTCGTCCCGGTTCAGCGCCCAGACCGCCACAACGGCGATCAGCACGACGATTGCCACCGCAACGCCGATCACCACCGGCTTGCGGACGGCGCTTTCCTCCGGGTCGCGCGGGGCGGCCTGGGGCGGCGTGTCGGACAGCGGCGCGCCGCACTTGCCGCAGAATTTCTGGCCGGGCCGCGGGCATACGGCCCCACACTTCGGGCAGCGTTTCATAGTTCTCTCCTTTCTGTCATGGGCAATGTATGATTTGTGTTCGCGGTTTTCGCCGATTTGCAGGGCGGGGTCGTACCCCGCCGGGGAACCTTCCGCTATCCGCGGCGTACCCGCAAACCGCCCCGTTTCCCTGTGGACGTAGGGGCGGCGTGTACGCCGCCCGGGGAACATCCCGGCGACCCGGAACCTTGCGGGCAAGGCCCCCCCCACGGCGGGGTCAGGACCCCGCCCTACGGGAAACGGGAACGCGGATGCTGCACCGTCCACCCGTGGCAAGGCGCAGCTGTACGGGCGGCCTGCAGGCCGCCCCTACGACCTGACGGAAATCGACCGTTTTCCTTTTGGTTCGGCATTTCCCCGATGTTGCACGGCGGGGTCGTACCCCGCCGCAGGAGCGTTCCGGCAGATCCCCGCAGGCGTTCCCTTCAGCTTTCCGCCACCGCCACGAGGTATTTGTAGATCTGGGGCTTGTATTCCTCATACAGTCCCATCTGTTCGTACAATTCTTTGTAATAGCTGAACAGGGCGGCGCGGGTCGTCACCACGTTCACGGGGTTCAGCACCGTATGCACGGCGCTGCCGGGGGTGTTGTAATAGTTGTAGATCGGCGTGGACAGGGCGTAGAACCGCTCCGCATAGCGGATGTAGCTCAGGTTGAAGTACAGGTCCTCCGACCAGTCCAGGTCCTCGGCGCAAACCACGTCCTCATGGGCGCGCACAAGGTCGGCGCGGTAGAGCTTGTTCCACATGACGCCATAATAGAAGCTGGCGGGTTCCTGCATCAGCCGGGCCGCAAACGCCTGCTTGTCCATGGCGCCTTCCAGCAGGAACCCGAACGTCTGCACCCGGTCGGGCCGGTCCACGCGGGCGTGCCGGGCCTCGGCCTCCTGGCTGCGGGGGCGCGGCGGCGTGATGCGGTTGTAGTGCGCAATGACCAGGTCGGCGTCCGACCGCTGCGCCCGGTCCACCAGCAGTTCGGTGGCGTTGGGCAGGATCGTATCGTCGGCGTCCACGAACTGTAAGTATTCGCCGGTCGCCCGGCGCAGGCCCAGGTTGCGGGTGGCGGCCACGCCGCTGTTGGCCTTGTCGATCAGCACAATGCGCTTGTCCACCCCGGCGTACATCCGGCACACCTGCAAACTCACGTCCTGGCTGCCGTCGTTCAGCAGCAGGATCTCCAGATTTTCATAGGTCTGGCGGCGGATGCTCTCCACGCACCGGGCGATGTGGTCCTGCGCGTTGTAGATCGGTACGATGATGCTCACCAGCGGCTGCGGCATGGCGGCCACCTCCTTTGCGGGATTCTTCCTCTCCTTACACCATACCATAAAACGGCGCTTCTGGCAATGGAAAAAGCTGCCGGGTTGTGTTAGAATATGGGAATACGGCAGCAAAACCCCGGCCCGCCGCCAGGCGCCGGGGACTGCCGGCCCCTGTTTGTGCAAAACCGCATATCTGCGTTTTTATTCCATCCGAAAGGTCGTGTTTTTATGCAAGAATCCATCCTGCGGCTGCGCGCGCTGGAAAAGCAGCTCGCCGCCTACCGCTACGCCCTGAACGCCATCGACTTTGACGCCGAGACCGTCGCCCCGGAGGGCAGCGCCGACGGCCGCGCCGAAGCCTGCGCGGTGCTCAGCCGCGCCCGCTTTGACCTGCTGGTGAACCCGGACACCGCCGCCCTGCTGGACGCCGCCGCAGCCGCCGCTGAGGACGAGCAGCAGGCCGCCGAAGTGCGGGAACTGCGCCGCGAATATGACGAGATCGCCCGCATCCCGGCCGAGGAGTACGCGGCCTTCACCAAACTGACCCAGCAGAGCATCCCGGTGTGGGTCAAGGCCAAGCGGCAGAACGACTTCGGGCTGTTCGCGCCGTACCTGGAACAGATCGTGGAAGCCCGCCGGGCGCAGGCGCGGTACTTTGCGCCGGACCGCGACCCCTACGAGGTGTTCCTGGACCGGTACGAGCGCGGGCTGACGATCGCCCAGTGCGACGCCTTTTTCGATACGCTGCGGGCGGCCATCGTGCCGCTGCTGGCCGCCATCCGGGACCACGGCGCGCCCATCCGCACGGATTTTCTCGACCAGGACTGGCCGCTGGACGCGCAGCGGGAACTGTCCCGCCGGATCATGGCGGTGTGGGGGCTGGAACCCGAACACACGCTGCTGGCCGAGAGCGAGCACCCCTTCACCACCGAGCTTTGGCGCGGGGACGTGCGGCTGACGACGCATTACCAGCCGCGGGACGTGTTCTCGAACCTGTACAGCGTCATGCACGAGGGCGGCCACGCGCTGTATGAACGGCACATCGACCCGGCGCTGGACTACACCGCCGTGACGGGCGGTTCCACCATGGGCCTGCACGAGAGCCAGAGCCGCCTGTTCGAGAATTATGTGGGCCGCAGCCGGTCGTTTCTGCGCTGGCTGTACCCGGTGCTGCGGGAACTGTTCCCCGCGCAGCTTGCAGATGTGAGCGAGGAAGAGGTCTGGCGCGCCGTGAACCGCGCGGAACCGGGGCTGATCCGCACCGAAGCCGACGAGCTGACCTACGCGCTGCATATCATGGTGCGCTATGAGCTGGAAAAGGCGATGATGCAGGGCACGCTGTCCGTCGCGGACCTGCCCGCCGCCTGGAACGCCAAATACCGGGAATATCTGGGCGTGGAAGTGCCGGACGACGCCCACGGCTGTTTGCAGGACATCCACTGGTCGATGGGCGATATGGGGTACTTCCCCAGCTATGCGCTGGGCAGCGCCTACGGGGCGCAGGCGGTGGCGGACCTGCGCCGCACGCTGGACCTGGACGCCCAGTGGGCGCAGGGCGACCTGGCGCCCCTGCGGGACGCGCTGTGCGCCCGGCTGTGGCGCTACGGCTGCGTGAAGGAACCGTCCTGGCTGGTGCAGAGCCTGTGCGGCGGCGCCTTCGACCCGCACTATTTCACCGACTACCTGACCCGTAAATACACCGCGCTGTATAAGCTGTGAGCCGGGTGGGGGGTAAAGGCATTTTGTGGGCTGCCACCTAAAAGGCTCTTCTTCAAGTGTTGCTTTTATGTAGCCGCCCACCCAAAAGGCTCCTCATCGAGATTTGCTTTTTTAGGTGGCTGCCCGTTTGAAAGGCTCCCCTCTTAGGTACTGCTTTAGATTGCTGCCCACTCGAGAAGGCTCCCCTTTCAGGGGAGCTGGCCGCGCAGCGGCCTGAGGGGTTCTACTCTCCGGCGGTGCCGCACCTTCCGGGAGGTTCCTACGGCGGGGTCAAGACCCCGCCCTACAAACCACCGTAAACGTCCCCCTTCATATTTCGCTTTCTGCCCGGTTGTAGGGGCCGCATGTATGCGGCCCGTTGCCCGTTCGCGCCGCCACCCGCTTTGCCTGCTGCCCGCCCTTTTTCCCCACGCACGGCAACGGCAGCAACGGACTTCCTAATTTTGCCGCCCGTTCCCCCTGCCCTGTAGGGCGGGGTCTTGACCCCGCCGCGCGATGTTTTCCATCACCTGTAAGGTTCCGGGTCGTGGGAAGGCTCCAACCCCTCCCGGCAGCCACACCGCCCGCGGGACATACTGCGACGTTTTCTCGCCCCGACACCTCGCTTTCCCCGCCACCCCCTCCAGAATTTTACACTTTGTTCACGGCTGAGGGCTTGTTTTTAGGGCAAACTATAGTATACTATTGTTATAGGAATTATTCCTAACGCATCCTTCCCTTTCGAGCGGGCCGCAGGCCCGCAATCCACCAAATTTCTTATCTTTTATCTCTGTTTTCCCTCTCCCGAAAGGAGCATTTCATGGAACGCGCCGACATCGCCGTCATCGGCACCGGCCCCGCCGGGGTCTCGGCGGCCATCACCGCCAAACTCCGGGGCAAACGGGTGCTGCTGCTTGGCCCCGCCGCCCTCAGCGATAAGATCGCCAAAGCCCACCGCATTCTGAACTATCCCGGCCTGCCCAACGTCACCGGCGCCGAACTGCGGGACGCCCTGGCCCGCCACCTGGCGGACATGGACATTTCGATCACCGACGCCCGCGTGAACGCCGTGTACGCCATGGGCGACTACTTCGCCGTGCAGACGGCGGAACAAACCTACGAGGCTGCCGCCGTCATTCTGGCCACCGGCGTGGTGCAGGGGCGTCCGCTGCCCGGCGAACAGGAGTTGCTGGGCCGGGGCGTGAGTTACTGCGCCACCTGTGACGCGCCGCTGTACCGCGGCAAGGCGGTGGCCGTGGTGGGCGCCAGCCCCGCCGCCGAGCCGGAAGCCGCCTATCTGTCCGAGGTCGCCGCCTCGGTGCTGTACTTCCCGCTGTACGACGGCGCGCCGGAACTTCCCGCCGCCGTGCAAATCCGGCGGGAAACGCCCACGGCCATCCTGGGCGAAGGCACCGTGCAGGCCCTGCGCACCAGCGGCGGGGACTACCCGGTGGACGGGGTATTCCTGCTGCGGGACGCCATGGCCCCCGCCCAATTGGTGCCGGGGCTGGCGGCCGACGGCGGCCATGTGGCGGTGGACGCCCGGATGGCCACCAACCTGCCCGGCTGTTTTGCCTGCGGCGACGCCGCCGGGCTGCCCTATCAGTATATCAAGGCCGCAGGCCAGGGCAATGCGGCGGCGCTTTCCGCCGTGTCCTACCTGGACGCCCAAAAGCGGCCCGATTCCCAACATTGAAAGGAGAAATCATTTATGGTTTACGAAGTGCATCACAACGATCTGACCCAGGCCCAGGCGGCGGATGTCGCCGTGCTGGATTTTAACGCCACCTGGTGCAACCCCTGCCGCATGCTGGCCCCGGTGCTGGAACAGACCAGCGAGGAGCTGGACGGCAAGGCGCTGTTCTACGGTATCGACGTGGACGAGAACCCCGCCCTGGCGGCCCAGTTCGGCATCCAGAGCATCCCCGCCCTGGTGGTGCTGAAGAAGGGCCAGCCCGTGGCCCGGCAGGTAGGCTTCATGCCCAAGCCCGCCCTGCGCCAGTGGCTGGACGGCGTACTGTAATCTGTCCTTTTCCACCGCGCCCGGTTATACCGGGCGCGGTTTTTGTTTGCCGTTTTCGTTCCTCTGCGCCCGCCGACCGGGCAGTAGAACCCCTCAGGCCGCTGCGCGGCCAGCTCCCCTGGCAGGGGAGCCTTTGAGTGGGTTGCAACACAGGAACCCACAGGCGATGCCCAATTTCGCAGTCCCCGCAGGGGAGCCCTTGACGGGTAGTAGAGCAAAGCCTCCCCTTCCAGGGGAGGTGTCTGCCGAAGGCAGACGGAAGGGTTTGGCACGTTCCGGCCATCCGGAACCCCGCGGGCAAAAGAAACACGGCGGGGTCAAGCCCCCGCCCTGCAACACCCCAAAAACACCCGCCATCCCGCCGTATCCTCTGCTTTTTTGAGCGGGCCGCAGGCCCGCGATCCACCTTATTTATTATCTATTATCTTTTATCTCTTATCTTCAGGCCCCCGCCCCGCCGCTTGAACCCTTTGGGGCCGCCGTGGTATACTGTACTAAAAATCGACCGTTTTTCCCTGCCGGCGGGCCGCCCCGCCGTCCACCGCAAGAAGGAGGTCCCTGCCATGCCTTCCGCCCTTTCCGCCCCGGAGCGCCCTGCCGCTCCCGCCATGCCCGGCCGTACGCGGCGCCTGCTGCCCTGGGGCGCGGCCGCGCTCTGCTTCGCGCTGTTCCTGACCGTCGCCGTGCTGTGCGGCGCTTCCCTGTTCGGCGCGCTGCGGTTTTATCTGGCCGCGGCGTTCTACCTGCTCCTGCCCGGCTGGCTGCTGGCCCGCCGCTTCGGCCCTCGCGCCGAGGGCCTGACCCCGCTGCTCACCGCCGTGTACGGCAGCGCGCTGCTGGCAGTCTGCTTCTGCCTGGCCGTGCGTTTGGGGCTGCCCTGGCTGCTGCATCTGGGGCCGCCCCTGGCGGCGCTGGCGCTGTTCCTGCCGCAGCGCCGCAAAATTTTAACGCGCCTGCGTACATTCACCCCCCCCCGCATCTAAAAATCACCTGGCGCTGACGGCACTTTTCTGGGGTGCGCTCTGCCTGTTCTTTGCCCTGTCGTTCAGCGCGCGCAACGCCCACCCGCTGGCGGCGGGCTGCATCGTACCGGACCGCGACCTGCTGTGGAACGTGGGCAATGCCGAAGCCTTTCTGGACGCTTTCCCGCCGCAGGACATCCGCTTTGCGGGGGTGCGGTTCTCCTACCATTACCTGACCGAACTGCTGGCCGCCGCGCTGGCGATGGCCGCCGGGGTGCCCTGCTACGACGTGTTCGCCTTTTACGCGGGGCCGCTGTTCCTGCTGGGGGAACTGGCCGCCCTGTACAGTTTGGGGCTGGTCTTTTACCGGGGCAGCCGGACCAAAGCCGCCGCGCTGCCGGTGCTGCTGTTCGGGTTCCAGTGCGCGTCGATGTGGAAGGCCCTGCCCACCGGGGACGGGCTGTTCGGCAACACGCTGCTGCGCCACCTGACCACCAACATCAACGCCCAGGGCACCGCCGTGGTGTTCTTTGGGGCGTTCCTGGGGCTGTTCGCCTGCATCAGCCGGGCGCGGTTCGCCGTGGGGCCGCGGTGGTGGGCCGCTTATTTCCTGGCTTTCGGCCTGTTCACCCTGGCCAAAGGGCCGCAGGCGGCGCTGGCCCTCTGCGCGCTGGCGGCGGCCATGGTGTTCGTGCTGCTGTTCCAGCGCCCGCGCTACGGCCGCGCGCTGCTCTGCCTGCTGGGCACGGCGGCGGTGTTCGGGGCGCTGTACCGGGTGCTGTACGCGGCCGGGGCCAACACCAGTATGACGTTTTCGATCTTCGCCATGGAGCGCACGCTGGCGTACCGGCTGCTTTCGCCGCTGACCGACTGGCTCTGCGCCCATCTGCCGGTGTCGGGGTATGTGTGGCTGGTGGGCATCGGCATTGCGGACGCCTTCCTGATGATGCCTTTCCAGTTCGTGCTATGGCTGCGGGGCGTGCCCGCGGCGCTGCGCCGCCTGCCCCGGCTGGACCCGGCGCACCTGCTGGCCCACGCCGGGGTGGTGGGCGGGTTCCTGGCCTATCACCTGTTCTGGCACGAAAGTTCCAGCCAGGTCTATTTTGCGTTTTTCGCCATGCTCTGCATGACGCTGCTGGCGGTGGAATCGCTGCCCCGGCTGCGCAGACCGGGGCCGTTCGCGGCGGCCGGCTGGGCGTGCGGGGCCGTGGGGGCCGTCACGGCGCTGTGCGTGGTGCTGGCGCTGTGCCGCAGCGGCGGCGTGCAGCTTGCCCGCACGGCGGGCCTGCTGGAACCCGTGGACAGCCCGCGGGCGGTCACGGCCAGCGACGAATCCGCCGCCCTGTGGCTGCGGGACAACGCCGCGCCGGGGCTGGTGTTTGCCACCAACCGCACCAGCAGCGCGCCGCCGCCCGCCGGGGAGGACGGCATCTCCAACCTGTACACGGCGTTTTCCGGCGTGCAGTGCTATATGGAAGGCTGGACCTACGCCATGAGCAATATGGGCGTGCCGCAGGCCGAGGTGGAACACCGCCGCGCGGTGGTGGACGCGCTTTTCTCCGGCACGCTGGACGCCGCCGCATTGGCGGACTTCTGCGGGCAGGAGGGCATCGACTGGCTGGTATATTCCAAGCGGTTCCCCGGCGCAGCGCCCGCCCTGCCGGTGCTGTATGAGAACGCCGACGTAGCGGTTTACGCCGTCGCGCCCTGAACCGCCGGGTCGCAACACGAAAAAACAACCATATTGTTCCCGCCGGTCTGTAGGGCGGGGTCTTGACCCCGCCGCAGGAACATCCCGAAAGGTGCAGCCCCGCCGGGCAGTAGAACCCCTCAGGCCGCTGCGCGGCCAGCTCCCCTATGAGGGGAGCCTTTTGCGTGGGCAACCATCTAAAAAGCAGCCCCCGCAGAGGAGCCTTTGACGGGTAGTAGAGCAAAGCCTCCCCTTTAGGGGCTGCGGAGTCGAGCGCCGCCTGCGGCGGATGAGGTAAGACAAACAGTCCTTCCCTGCTTCATAGCCGCCTTTTCGGCGGCAAAATACAGCGGTTCGCCCTTCGCTCATCGCTCCGGTCGTTGCCGCTACGCGGCAAGGCAGCGGTCGCAGAATGCAAGCGCCGCACCAAGGCGCGCAGCATGATGCGCCAACCGCAACCCGTGGGTGTCTGCCGTAGGCAGACGGAGGGGTCTTGCACTTTCCCGTCAAACTCATCTTCCCCGGTCCATTTCGGGGCTTGCCTTGGATGTAGGGGCGGCCTGTAGGCCGCCCGCGCCACTTTTCCCCGACATCCCTCAAAAAACACCCCGCCGCCCGGCCTTATACAAGGCCGGGCGGCGGGGTTCTCCTATTATACTATACCGTTATTCCTGCGTTCAGTCGTCCTGTTCCTGAGAGAAGCTCACGATCTCGCCGGTGTCGGCGTCGATCTCGTAGTCGTACTCGGTGAAGCCCACCTTCCAGGAGAACTCATAGGTGGTACGGCCGTGGTCGTGTTCCATCTCCATTTCCAGACCGTACACGTCGGCTTCCGCCACGCCCGCATGGGTCAGGGCGATCTGCTTGGCCTGTTCGGCGTCCACCGCCGTGCCCGTGGCCGCGCTGCCGGTCCACTGGCCGTCCCGCGCGCCCTCGGCGTCGTAGTCGTAGCTCAAAATTTTGCCGTCGGTGGCGCCGATCTCGTAGTCGTATTCCTCCACGCCCGCGTCGGTGCGGCGCAGGAACTCCACGTCATACAGCGCGATGCCGTCGTCGTAGTCCAGCCGTACCCGGATGCCGTCCAGGTCGGCTTCGGTCAGGCCCGCGTGTTCCAGCGCGGCGGCCTTGGCGGCGTCCTCGGTGATATAGCCGCTGTTGGGGTCGGCGGAACCCGCCACACCGGCGGTCGTGTCGCCCGCCGGGGCGGCCACGGGCGCGGCCGGGGTCGGGGTGGGCGCCGCGTCAGATACAGCGGACGTGCTTTCGCCGGTCTGGGGCGCGACGGGCCGGGCGCCGTCGTAGGCGGCGGCGTTGGCGCAGCCGGTCAGGGCAAAGGCGGTCAGCGCCGCGGCGGCGATCAGGATCAGAGCGGTCTTTTTCATATCAGGTTCCTCCTTTATCGGGGTGTCGTGTTCTTGTTGTGATCTTAGTATACGCCCCGAAGATTAAACCCGCATTAAAGTTTTCTGTTCTTTCTTTACAAAGAAAGAACCAAAGAAATTCCAATGTTGTACTCCGTTCACGGGTCGAAATATCGAAAGTTCTTTGCTTACTTTCTTCCAAGAAAGTAAGGCAAGAAAGTAAGGTCAGCCCCGCCCTGTTTTTCTGCCCCAGAGGAAGCCCAGTCCAAAGACCACCGCCATGTACACAAACGAAAGGACGTGCATGGCGACCATGGACGCGGTGCCCACAGTCTGGGGCTGCGCTTCAAACAGGACTGCCAGATGGCCCAGCAGGTACAGGGGTGCGGCGTCCAGAAACAGTTGTGCGGCCGTGACGAGGGCCAGGTTTTGGGCGGCGGCGGGGACCAGCAGGTACTGCCACAGGTACACCAGCAGGGACACGATGCCGACGGCGTTGCCGATGAGCAGAGCCGGAAGGGGCTTCCATGCGCTTTTGCCGTACCGGGCGCCGAGCCAGGCCCAGAACACGGTGGTGAGCAGCGGCAGGACCACGAACAGGACGGAGCCGATCCCCGGCAGCGCGAGCGTGACGTTCACGAGCGCCCCCACCGCGACGGGAACGAAGGTCAATGCGATCAAAACGGGCTTTTTCATAGAACATCCTCCTTTTGGTCGTTTTTCCCTGCCCTTTCTTTGCAAAGAAAGGGCCAAAGAAACTCTATCCAAAATCGCACATTTGTGCGATTTTAATTGAAAGTTCTTTGCTTACTTTCTTCCAAGAAAGTAAGGCCAGAGCCCCCACAAGCATATACGGCGGGCCATTCAACCTATCTTCCCGTTAAGGCCCATTACGCACATACTGATCACGCACACAAGCCAGTGCCCCAAGCCAACGCCCCAAACGCACCAATCCTCTGTTCCGCGCACGATGTCCTCGGTCTTTTCCGTCTTGCGGGGGCTTTTGCGCATTTCCTGCCGCATATACGCGTAAACTTCGAGCTGCTTGCTCCGGGGCATAAAAAGGTCCCCGTACAGCAACTGATCCCAATTTCGGTAGATCTCCGGGCACAGAACGCTCAATTCGCGTTTGAAATCCCTGAGGGCCAGACCCAGGATCACCAAGACCCCCATGTAATATACCACGGTACAGACACTAAACCATAGAAACGGGATCGGGCGCCCAAACCATGCAGCCAGGTCAATTCCCACATAAATCATCGTGTTGATGATTGCCCGCCGAAGGGCCTTTTTCATGCCGTTGCCCCCTTCCTACAAAGGCTTACCGTTTTTGTTTTCCTGTTCTTTCTTTGCAAAGAAAGAACCAAAGAAATTCCAATATTGTATTCCGTTCACGGGTCGAAATATTAAAAGTTCTTTGCTTACTTTCTTTCAAGAAAGTAAGTCAAGAAAGTAGAACAGGTATCGTAAACGTGAACGCGCTGCCTTCCCCTACCGTACTTTCCACCGTGACCGTGCCGCCGTGGGCCTCGGCGATCCAGCGCACCATCGCCAGCCCCAGCCCGGCCCCGCCGCCGCTGCGCGCCGGGTCCGCCTGCCAGAACCGCTGCCAGATATGTTCGAGGTTTTCCGGCGCGATGCCGATGCCGTTGTCCGCCACCACGGCCACCGCCGCGTCCCCGTCCCGGCGCAGGGTCAGCCGCAGCCACCCGCCGGGCCTGCCGTAACGGATGCCGTTTTCCAGCAGGTTGATGAACAGCCGCATCAGCAGCGTTTCGTCCCCCTGCACCATCACGCCCGGCTCGATCTCGGTATGCAGCGCGATGTCCCGCGCCGCGGCCTGTTCCGCTTCGGTCTCGGCCACCATCGCGGCCAGCTCGCTCAGGTCCAGCGCCTCCCGGTGGATGGGCTGGCGGCCCTTGTCCGCACGGGCCAGCAGCAATAACTGCGACAGCAGCGCCGCCATCTCCCCCGCGCGCGCATGGATGGATTCCAGCGCCGCCCGCGTTTCCGCCGGGTCCTCGGCGTGGTCCAGCGCGTACTCGCTCTGGGACAGGATCACCGCCACCGGCGTGCGCAGTTCGTGGGAGGCGTCGTCGGTGAACTGCTTTTCCCGGGTAAAGGCGTCCTCCAGCCGGGCGAACATCGCGTCGAACTCCCCGGCCAGCGTGTGGATCTCGTCCCGGCCGTCGCCCAGCCCGATGCGGCGCGACAGGTCGTTCCCCGCGCCGATCTCCCGCGCGGTCTGGGTGATCTGCCGCACCGGGCGGAAGGCCCGCCGGGTAAGCAGATACCCGCACACCGCCGCCAATACCACGAACACCGGCAATACCAGCACCGCCGCGCGCAGCAGCGCGCCCAGCGTGCTGTCCACCGCGTCGGCGGCCGTCACCGTGCGCACCCACAGCGTGCCGTATTCGTCCACCTGTAACGGTTCGTCGTAGAGATACCAGGTGTGGCCGTTGCTTTCCACCGTGCGCAGTTCCCCGGCCGCGAACACGGCGGAATTGTCAAAACTGCGCGGCACGAAGCCGTACAGCGGCACGCCCTTTGCGTCGTAGACCGACAGGTACACCCCGTCGTCGAAGGCTTCCAGGTCGCGGTCGATCTCCAGTTCGCCGTCGCGGGCGTCGATCTCCCGGCCGCTGGCGGCGGCCATGGCCTGCATCCGGGCCAGCTTGCCCTGCCGGGCGCTCTGGGCACCGGCAAAAAACAGGAACCCCAGCGCGATGCCCGCCAGCAGCACCATGAACAGCGTGTACAGCAGCGTGACCCGCCCGGTGATGGTCCAGCGTTTCATGGTTCTTCCCGCAGAACGTAACCCACGCCGCGCACGGTGTGGATGAGTTTGCGGTCCCGCCCTTCGTCGATTTTTTTGCGCAGATAGCGGATGTACACGTCCACGACGTTGGACCCGCCCTCGTAGTCATAGTTCCAGACGCCGTGGCTGATCCGCTCGCGCGAGAGCACCACCCCTGCGTTGCGGGCCAGGTATTCCAGCACGGCGAACTCCTTGGCCGAAAGCGGGATGCCCTGCCCGCCGCGGGCGGCGGTGCGGGCGGCGCAGTCCACCCGCAGGTCCCCCACGGTGATGACGTCGCTGACCTGGTCGCTGCGGCGGCGGATCAGTACCCGCAGCCGGGCCAGCAGTTCGGCCAGCGCAAAGGGCTTGACGAGGTAATCGTCGGCGCCGCTGTCCAGCCCGCGCACCCGGTCCTCGACCCCGTCCCGCGCGGTCAGCAGCAGCACGGGGGTCTTGTCGCCGGCGGCACGGCGGCGGCGCAGCACCTCCAGCCCGTCCACCCCCGGCAGCATCACGTCCAGCACCACGGCGTCGTACTCCCCGCCCGCCAGATATTCCAGCGCGTCGTTCCCGTTCAGGCAGCCGTCCACGCTGTAATGGGCGGCCGTGAGCTGCTTGACCAGCAGGGCGTTCATCTCCGGCTGGTCCTCCACCACCAGGATGCGCATGGTTCGTTCCTCCTTGTGTTCGTACTTTCCACCATCATACCACAAAAAGATGAACGCTGCATGAGAATGACCGGGGATTTTTGGGGCGCGGGTGGGCGCATCTGTCCTAAAAAAGTCTTGTGCGTTCACCGGACCCCAACACAAGCGTCCACTACAACAAAAACCAGCCCTGCGCTTCCGCAGGGCTGGTCCCCCATGCCGCCTTATCGCGCCCCGCGGTCTGTGGCGTTCAGGATGGCATCGGCCAGTTTTTGGATCTCTTCCCCATCGATGTGCGGTTCGCGAAACCCTTCCCGGAAGCCCTCCATCTTTTTCAGCGACTCGAACAGCCTGCGGTACACTACGTTCATTTTTTCGTAGCGCATCTCCCCGCCCACGGCCGCCGCATAGGCGGCATGGTCCAGCAGTTCGCGCGGGAACAGCGTTTCCAGGAAGCCCGCGGTCTCGTTCGGGGTATAGCAGCACGCAAAGAGCCCCAGACGCTTTTTCAGAAGTTCCCCGCGGTGCCGCCGGCAAAAGCGGCTGACCTCCGGGCGGATCTTGCCCATATAAACGGAACCGCCAACGATCACCGCATCATAACCCTGCAAAGGGCCGCGCGCCGCCTTTGCGTTTTGCAGGCGCACGTCCCCCGGCAGGCGTTCCCGCAAAAGTTCCGCGCATTTTTGGGTGCAGCCGTATCGGGTGCCGTACACGATGAGGGTTTTCATTGTCCGCCCCCTGTTCGGTAGAGTTGATCGAACTGTTCCACATGGCGTCCCAAAATCTGCCGGGCTTCTTCCTCCCGCTCCGGGACCCCGTCGTACTGGTTCAGCAGCAGGAAGATGGGCGCAAAGAATTGCAGCGCCATGATGGCCGCATCCGCCTGCCGCATATACCCCTGCGCCATCATTTCCTTGAAAAGCGCGGCCTGATGGGAAAGCGCCGTTTCCATGTAGATCTCCCGGTAGATACGGTCGATCTCCGGGCTTCGGTACCGCTCGATGGAAAGCATTTTCCGGAACTGCGCGGCATAGGGGTCGGTCAAATAGAAGTGGAAAATTTCCGCACTGGCTTTTTTGAGGAACTCCGTCCCGCGGGCCGCGTATTCGCCCGCCGCCTCCTGCAGGGTCCCGCCGGGAAGCTGAAAGGCGGCGGACGCCTGTGGGAAGCGGTTTTTCATCGTTTCCACCAGCGTGTCAAAAATATCCTGTTTGCCCGCGAAATGCTTATACAGGGAACTCTGCCGGATGCCGACCTCCGCCGCAATGTCGCGGACGCTCACCCCTTCGTAGCCTCTGTCCGCAAAAAGTTCCAATGCTTTCAGCAGGATCGATTCTTTTGTGTTTCGCTTAGCCATCGGGTTTCTCCTTTCACAGCAGGGTAAAACGGACCGGGTCCGCGTGGTACAGCCAGATGCGGGACCCCTCAATAAACGCCATCTGCACGATACTGAGGGCCGCCATCGTAAAAAAGAGCGCCGGCCGGTACGGCGGCGTAAAGATCGAAACGATCCCCAGCAGCCATATCGCAATGCTTATGGCCCAAAACACAAGGGACTGGACGCTGTTGGCCGAAAACAGTCCCATTTCTGCGCTGCCGTCGATGGCATGCACGATCGAATGGGAGTACCCGTCCCGGATATTGGCAAAATACCAGAACAGCCCGTGCAGCAGAACGAACAGGAGAATACACCCGCCCCACTTCTGGATGCCCGCTCTCCCCGCACAGACCCACAAAAGATAGCCTATGTTGACGCCCAGCAACAGCGTGCTGACGACCGCGTGTGGGTTCCCCCAGTAAAGGACCTTGAACATCGTACCGCCTCCCATCAAGCTAACATTCGTTCGCTTTTATTTTAGCGAACATTTGTTCGCTTGTCAAGGCGGTTTGCCCTATTTTTGAAAAAAGAAAGATCCCCGTCCCGGCAGCCGCCGGAAACGGAGATCTTGTACAGCCCCTGCGCAGGCGTTCTTTACGGAACGCAGGGCCGAAAGCCTGTTATGTTTCTTCCAACAGGAAGCACCGCTTTACGCCGCCCTCCCGCGCCGCAGCGGTTTTCCCCGCCGCCAGGCACCGGGCCGCGCCCCTTGCCCGAACCAGCGGGCGCACCCGGTCTGTGCCAGCGGGTATGCCGGTCCGCGCGCTCTCTTTGTGCCGCGCTGCCCTTTTCGTTTCGCAGGCGTCCGCCTTTTGGGCCGTTACGGCTGCGCCTGCTCTTCCCGATACGCATGCACGACGTATCGCTCCAAACCGCTGCCGTAGGCGCTCCAGCAGGTCGAAAGGGTCAGCACCTGCGCCCCGCCCGGCACATCGGCGCCGGTATCGTATTCCGACATTGCCTGCAATTCCCGCAAAAAGTTGTCATATTCCTCCCCCTCCGTGCGGCCCGTCCGGTAAAGGTCCTCGGTGTCGGTGGCCGTGTGGCAGGAGAAGATGCGGTAGGTCTGCGCGCCGTCCGGCGTGTACAGCGTGAAGGTCGGGTTTTCGGCGTAAAACGCCTCGTCGCGGTAGTCCAGCAGGCCGCTGAACATACTGCCGTCGTGCAGATTGTGCCCGTACACCACGCGGTACAGCGATTCTTCGCCGCCGGCCGGCGCGGCGAAGAACAGGCAGCCCGCCGGGGATTCGCTGCCGTCAAACGCGCGGTGCAGGTAGGTCTCGTTGTCCGCCGCCTGCACCACCGGCAGCGACAGTTCCAGCCCCGGCATTTCCAGCCAGGCGGCGGTGTCCGGGTTGACGGCCTGCAAGGCCGCAAAGTCGATCTGTAAGGCGGGGCCTTCCTCCGACACGGCCGGCGCGGCGGCCTGCTGCAGTTCGGTATAGAACCGGCTGCTCCTGAAATACTGATACTGCGCGCAGCCGAAAGCCCCCAGGAACCCCAGCCCCGCCAGCAGCAGCACGGCGCTCAGCACCAGCCACAGCCGGGAAGGCGGCTTGAGCAGCCGCGCTTTCTTTTTGTCTGTCCTCATTGGTCACGCATCCCGAATCGCCAATAGGCCGGTATTTTGGCGCGCCGGTAGTAATACAGCGCCGTGCCCGCCGCGCCGCACAGGCAAAGGAGCCCGCAGGCCAGCCACGCCCACATCCAGGGGTCGTCGCCGGTCTGGACGCGGTCCGGCGGGGTATCGTCCGGGGGCGGCGTGTGTTCGTCGGGCGGCGGGGCCACCGGCGTCGGGGTGGGCGGCGGCGCTTCGGGCTGGTCCTCCATCTGGATGGTATGGTAGCCGTGGTCCGGGATGGTGCCGTCGCCGTTGAACACAAAGGTGATGTCCTCCGCCGTCTGGTACCCGCCGGGGGCGCTCTCTTCATGCAGGACATAGGTGTGCCCGGCGATCAGCGCCGTGCCGTCCTGCGTCCAGCCGGTGATGATGTGCGGTTCGGTCCCGGTGGTCCACCGGTCGACCTGTTCGCCGGTGGTCTGGTCCGTCAGGGTCAGCACCGCGCCCGGCAGCGGGTCGCCGTTCTCGTCCACCTTGAGGAATTTGACCTCCAGCGGCTTGTCGGTCACGATCAGCGTGTCGCCCTCGATCGCGCCCGTGTCGCCGTCCAGTTGAAAGGTCAGGTCCTCCCGCAGCGTGAACGGAATGTCCAGGCTGACCGCGTAGCCCGCCGGGGCCAGGTCCTCGTGCAGCAGGAAGCGGCCGGGTTCCAGCGTCACCTCGTGCGGCGTTTCGCCCGATGTCCATTCGTCGATCAGCGTCTGCGTGCCGTCGGTGGACAGCACATACAGTTCGTACGCCCGGATAGGGCAATGAGAAAAGCAGTATGAGGTACTGCCCCGTAAGATAACGCGGGAAACAACCAGCCTAACCGAAAGGCGAAAGCTGACACGGGAACA
>QAKI01000017.1 GCA_003343905.1 Subdoligranulum variabile | reverse complement strand
GTCCGGGCCTCCAGAGTGCAATACCCTATAATAGTGCCTGAAACCAGCTATTTACAGTGGCTTCAGGACTTTTGAGAAGAGAAAAAACTACGAAACTTTTTACGAAACAATGATATCGAAGTACATTTTGCCTTCTTCCTTGTTGTAAATAATCTGATTTACTATGCCCCGGATCAGCACACCTTTTTCTTCATAGTCTACATCTGGATTCTTTAAAATATCATTCACAGACCGGATTTCCTGAAGAATTGCTTCTGTATCCAGTTCCTCTTCCTGATCGTTCAGCAGGTGTTCCAACTGAGAATTTAATTTCAACCTGGAAGCGGTCAGGCGTTCTTTGTTGGCTTTGTATTCTTCCATAGTATCAATGCCGCTTTCATATGCTTCCCGGATTCGTTTTTCACGACTGGACAGTTTGGACAACTCTTTTTGCAGCCGTTCAATTTCCAGAGTATCATCTGTAGGCTGAGTTTTGCGGACATATGTAAATTCAGCTCCATCCAGAATCTGATCAAAATAATCAGTCACAGCTTCTTCGGCTTTTTTTACAGACAGAGCCACAGAGGTCTTGTGGAATCCTTTGGCATATTTCCAACACTGGAAGTATGGACACGCATTGTTTCCTGTGTAGGAGAGTGTAGCGCCGCAAATGGAGCATTTAATCAGTCCGGACAGCCAATGCTTGCAAGTAGAAACATTTCTTGCTTTGATCGGACGTTTCCGGGATGCAATCAGCTCCTGTCTCTTTTCAAAACGTTCCCTGGATAAGCGCACTTCATGGGATCCCTCAAATTCGACACCATTCCAGATTACGGTACCACAATAAAAAGGATTTTCCAGAATTCGGTCAATAGTACGGCGTTCAAAAGGATTCCCACGTTTGGTGCGATATCCAAGATCGTTGCAGCGCCTTGCTATGGCTGTCTCATCCATATTCTGGTTGTCATACAGATCCATGATATAAGATACCATGGCATACTCTGTTTCGTTGATAATAAAAGGCTTTCCGTGGCCTACAGCATCATATCCCAGACAGGGAGTAGATTGATATCCGTGCTGCAGAGCTTTTTCCTTCATGCCGCGCAAAACCTCTCCGGACAGCCGGATAGAGTAGTATTCATCCATCCATTCAATAATGCGCTCAATCAGACTGCCAAAAGGCCCCTCGATCAGAGGCTCAGAGACGCTGACTACATCTACACGGTCCTTTTTCAGCATACTCTTGTAGACTATGGATTCTTCCTGATTCCGGGCAAAACGGCTGAATTTCCACACCAGGATTACATCAATCGGGTGGGAAGGCTGCTTGGCAGTAGCAATCATGCGCTGGAACTCAGGGCGCTTTTGTGCGTGCCGGCCTGAAACACTTTCGGCAAAGATGAAATCTTTAGAGACAATGATCTCATTCTTTTTGGCATAATCCAATAAAAGACGTTTCTGAGCATCAGGAGAGAGTTCTGACTGATCTTCGGTACTGACACGGATATACAGAGCACCTGTTTTCATAAAAACATCACCTCGGTTTTAAATTATGTGATTTTAAGTACAAAAATAACAGTCGAACAAAGTTTCTGATTGAACGACTGCTCCGAGGATGATACAATATATTTGTTCAGAATATGTGTACATCTTCGGATGTAGCGGCCGTCTCAGTGCTGGTAACACTGGGGCGGTTTTTTTTGTTTGAGTATAATTTTGAACCTTATAATTTGCCAACATCGGCAAAATGTTCAGGAACAGGGGCTCGTTTGGTGTACGAGCGGTTTTATTTCAGTAAATCAGCAATTCGAATTTCCAGATCTTTAAAAATTCCTGCTTTTATCGTTTCTTCAAAACTATATTGTCCAACATTTTCATCATGTTCAAATCCATATACCATAGTATTGCGGGTTGTGGGATTTACAATCCAATATTCTTTCACTCCGGCAGTACGATATTTGAAAAGTTTAATCTGGTAATCCATACGTTGGCTGGACGGAGAAACAATTTCAATAATAAAATCAGGAGCACCTTCACAGCCGCGATCTGAAAGTTTGCCTTTATCACATATTATGCTGATATCAGGTTCAACGTAGTTTCGATTGTCCTTGTTCAAAAATACAGCAAATGGAGCAGGGTAAACTTCACAGGAACCATTGTGAGATCTAATATAGCTGTTCAAAACGTAACCAAGCTCACTGATAAGTTTTTGATGGATACGTTTTGGCGGAGCCATATCGTAAATAACCCCGTCAATCAGCTCCGCACGTTCTCCTTCCGGAAGAGCGAAAATATCTTCTGTGGTATAAAGCTTTGTGTTTGGTAATGGCATAGGATCATCTCCTTTCAGTTATGGTTGCCAATATACAGTGTATTTATAAGTTGCAAACATTTCGGGCATAGTATATAATATACTTAACAAGGGAGCCGGAAGGTGACTGCACTTCACCCGTCCCGGCGAAAATTAAGTAAAACTATTTTAGAAATAGCCGTTCCTAAACTTTGACGAGAGCAGGACGGCTATTTCTTATGTGTAAGATTCAGAATGGCTACAATCAGTAAAGCAACGCTTACGATTAAACTTAATTCTTCATATGTACTCATAATAATCACCGCCTTCCGTAAGGTCTCGGAATGGGTGAGAGCACGTCCCCCGGCTCCCCGGGTAAATATATTATATTTTTAAGATATTCCCCGGCCAGAGCCGGGGAATAATAATTTAATTAAAGGAATCAATATCTAAAGAATACCCTAAAACTTCTCCAACATCAGTGCATTTGCCGCGTACAATAATATCTTGTCCGACATTCATCTCAGACACTGCTTTTTTCTGCTCATCATTTTTGATATAACATTGAATTCCAATGATGGCAAATTCGTCATTGCTTGGCAGGACGGATATGTATTTTCCACTGCTATCAATAGTTGACAATCTTCCGGAAACTTCAAGGTATTGGTTTTTGTATGTTTCAGCAGCATTCATTGCATTTGAAGTAAGATCATTCATCAATTGATCAACAGTAACCGCTTTGTAAGAAATTTCTTTTGGAGGCTGCTTTTCAGAAGTGGTGGTCGACGTGTCCTCTTCTTTGTTTCCGCCTAATGCAGAGCCTATTGCCACTAAAATAACAATTATAAGGATAAATCCTATAATTTTTGACAAGCAACTTCCTTTCTTTTTCTCTTTCACAACCGTTACGGTTTCTTTTTGCGGAGAGATTGGGTGTCCGCAGTTGGGGCAACTTGTAGCGCCACTACTTACCTCTTTTCCACATTCTGGACATTTGATTAATGCCATAACTCTTTCCTCCTTAAAATGTAAATGTATTTTATTAAAACGCCTATAGCGAATTAATCTTTAAGCATGCGCCAGAGTTTCAATCTCCTGCACGTTTTCTTTATCAAAATCTTCTCCTACAATATGTTTCATTGCATGGTAGTAAGATTTTATCTGTTGTTCACGATTCAGCCGGGCATTGATAAAAATAGTATAGCTACCATCCTCGTTAGGAATAACCATTTCTTTTCCCGGTACTGGAAAATCTTGAAAGATAACATTAATGACCTGATTAGTCAATATTACCACTTTCCTTTCGCTTTAAAGCAAGCGCCATCTGGTGTAGCGCTTTTAAATCTTCTGGAGCCATTCCGCGTTGTACGTCAAATAATGCCCGGAGTTCTTTATTCTCAAAAATTTCCTGTGCTACTTGGGCGGTTTCATCGTTGAGGTAGTAGCCATTGGAATTTTCTTCATCTTCGCCATCCATAATAAATTTTTCTGTTGTGTTTAAAAGAGTAGCGATTTTTTGAATTTTATCTGATTTCGGGACATACTTTCCGTTCTTCCAGTTAGACATTGTTGCTGTGCCTATTCCGGTTTCTTTAGCCACTTTATAGTCGGTATAGCCCATTTTATCTCTTACTATACAGTAGTTTTCATAAGCTGTTTTCATAATCAAGCCCCTTTCAAAAAAAATAGGTTAGAAAAATAAGCTATTTGCTGTTGACAGACTTAGAAAACTATGCTACATTAAATGCATAGCTTAGATAACTAAGCTGAACAAATAGACATTTAAGAAAGATTCCTTTAATAACTTAGGTGGTACTTTGATTGTATAAGAAATCTTAGCTAATGTCAATAATTATACGAAAGAAAGGAGGTAAAAACATGTACAAAAAATTCGCTATTCTTTTAGAGAAAAATCACAAAACATCTTATCAGGTAGCGAAAGAGACCGGAGTTTCCACGGCCACATTGTCAAGTTGGAAGAATGGATATTACACACCCAAAGCAGACAAACTCAAAATTCTTGCTGATTACTTCGGCGTAAGCATTGAGTATTTCTTGGAAGAGTAGGAGGTGAGAGAAGGTGGCAGATATTATACATATACTACTTGCATTGGCGATAACAATTACAAATATAAGTATGCATAGATTACTGAAAAGGATGGATCGAATACAAATTGATTACATGAAAAGACTCCTTTCCAAAAACGAAAAGGAGTCAAGATAATTAATTGTTAAAAAAATTATCTATAAATTGCTGTATTCTTCTTTCTTTATCGGCAGTAGAACTTACAATAGCATTTTGTAATTGATATATAACATCATAATCAAGTTCAAGCTTGATTAATTCGGAGGAAAAATCTTCCTGAATATAGATATTTGGACCGGCGATTGTTAAATTATCGCGACCGGATTCGATAGTTTCATCCACAAGATAAACGTAACCGGAGTTTTGGAGAAGACAATAAAAAGAATTAAAAAAATTCACATGATGATATTCGTTGGAAAAAAGAAGATAATACAAATCTTCATTTTCTTCTTTAGTGACAGAACGCAATTCATTCATACATTTCCAATGCAACGTACCATCTACTGTTTGTTGGGAAAGAGCCTGGACAAAACCAACCATAGGTAAAATATTCATAATTCATTCTCCTTTAAAAGCGCATTAATGAGATAAGTTAGCTGCCTTGATAGTTTACGTTCAAAGTCTTGATGAGATCTTTTTTTGAATACAAGATAACTGATATATTTGCATCTTAACTTAACTGGGATATTAAGAAAACTATAGCGAGTTATTAAGTCTGTCATATATGTGTCGATATCTAAATAAAAGACACTATTTGACAAGTGATTTTCGACAATTGATAACCGATAACCATTTAACTTTCCTTCGATGAGTTTTATTTCTTTTTTAAAATGTTCTCGTTCCTTATAATGAATAATTTTGGAACGCACATTTAAGGCAGTAAAAAAAGTGGCAATTGTAATAACAAAGCTTATTATGCCGGTTATATCAGCTACTGTACTAAGATTCATAGAAAGACTCCTTTCATAAAAATATTAACATGATAAAGAGTGTTTTTCAAGAAGAAGCAAATAGATAGACATTAAAATTTAAACAAAAGCAAGATGAAAGAAGGTGTCAAAATAAATGACAAAAATAAAGATGGCGGTTATCTTATACCAGCTCTTGTAAGTATTCTAACAGCGCTTGTAACAAATTGGGTGCTAAAAGGTTGGTTATAAGGGTAGATAAATTAAAAGCTGTAGCAGATTATCTGCACGTATCTATTGAGGAACTTCTGGAAGACGATCAAGAGAAAGGAGAGTGAGAAGAATGAAAAAGAATACTCACAACAACAATATTAATTATTTCATTATTGTTGTTGTAAGTATAGTAACTACTATTGCAACAAGAATTTTATTATTTCTATTATTAGGTTAACTGCAACAGTGACGATTAATGGAATGTAAACGTTGGAAAGCAATTGTTTTTTTCTGAACTTATCGGAACTTTGTATGGTTAAGTAATAGTCAGATAAGAAAGCATAACCTTTTCCGGTGATTTCATATTCACCTGCGTAAGAATCGTCAGAATAATGAATATGTTTTTTGATCAAGCCATTTGAAAGCAAGGTGTCCAAACGAGTATCTGCACCAATATCTTTTTGACGATAAAAAGCAGCATCAGCCATAGATCCATGTTTGCAAACTAACTCTAAAATAGAAATGTCATTATCTGTCATAGGGAGTTTCTCCTTTCTTTATATTCGGACATGGCGGTGTCCTGTAATTTAAGAATAGGAGAAACAACAGTAGAAGTCAATAACTTTACAAAAGCTGAATATCACATACAAGCCAATCAGCATACGGTAATACAGGAGGTGATTCGGCATGAAAGAGATTACATATATTACCCGAATCCGCATTAATGGAGAATATCGGGAATTATCCAAAGAAGAAGCAAAGAAACTTCTGCAGGAGCGAATTGAAAACACCTTGCAGGGACTGAATTACAAAAAGGCTGCCGGATAGGCAGCAGAAAGGAGGACAAGCCATGAAAGCAAGAACAATTGAGCAGTATAAGATTCTGAAGTGGATTGAATATAATTTAGTCCCGGGAACTGTCAAGGTTACTTTTGATGGTCGGAAGACAGCAACTATCACAGATCAAACAGGAGCAACTGCAACAATCAACTGTACAGAGGATGGAACAGTATATCTGGAGGAAACAGGATGCGGAGAAAATATTTAGCATTAGCATACATAGCTGTATTTGAAACGATATTATCCTGGGATAAGTGGGATGGAGCAATCGAGATGATTATGGTAACGCTGATGTTTTGGGGTATTAATGTGATTTTAATGATTATGGCGGAGATGGAGGAGAAAAACGATGCGGATTATAAAAGCCATCAGAAACGCAAAGCGTCTGGAAAAAGAAAACACGGAGCTGCGCAAGGCCATTGAAGAAGCTTTGCAGGATTTACAGGATACAGAGTGTCCTCTGGGAGTACGGGCTCTGTCGGCAAGTATCCAGTTGGAGAGGGCATTGGAAATGAAAGGAGATCATCATGATTAAATACATATTAAACGAAGTAGAAGTAAGTGGTCCTGAAATGATTGTAATCTCAGAACTTGCAAAATTGATGAGAGAAATCAGAAAAGAGATGATAAAGAAACATGGACAG
>QAKI01000061.1 GCA_003343905.1 Subdoligranulum variabile | reverse complement strand
ACTATTTGTTAACATAAGAAAAGGAAGCTCTCGAGACTTCGCTGGTGCATTAACTTTGGATTGCCTGGTGCATTAATTCTGGAATGAGCAAAAGGTTTAATGTACAAGCTCAGGTGCTTTTTAAATGAGATGAAATCCCTTTCAATTTGGGGATTCTTATATACGTCAAAACAGCAAAAATCGGGAAGTTTTCTTAAACCAAGTCCCATATATTGGAATTGTTTATGCCATGGCGTCAACACCGCATCGACTCCCAAACCTGAAAAGAATTCGGCTGGTTGGGTAAAGGCTTTTTCAGGAGCGTTCCATGTTGTTGAAATTAAATAGTGCTTATTTTTCAACACTCCCCCGGAACCGTACGTTTTATCTGGAAGCTCTCTTGTCCTCCCATCAGTTCCGCAAACTTCAGGCTGAGTCATTACTTCGTCGACATATTTCTTGACAGGCCATGGCATCCCCATTGCCCAGACGGCAGACTGTAAAATTATTACGTCGGCCCGTAAAATCTTTTCCACTTCCTCGTTAACGGATTTGTAAGATGCCATTTTTGTTTCCATGACGTTTAAACCGTAGCCTTGTAGTTCTTGAACTGCGATCTTGGAAAAGGCGTCGTTGAGGATACCGCCCCTATTAAAAAATTTGCAGCTGCCATTAAGAATTAATACAGTGTTATTCATTGATGACCTCATTGTTATGAAAGAACAGAAAGCTGTCTGAACTCGAGACAGCCTTTTTGAATTTGTCAAAATTGAAAAATCATGTCGGACAAGCATTCCGGTCGGCTGGCGATAGCTTCTTACTGAAAATACAAGTCCGAAAACTATGATAAAAGTGAAGCTCCGTGAAGAACGAAAAATTAGACGAAGGAGGGTTGGGTTCCCAGGACCTTCCTCCCAAGCAACCGAATTTTTTTGTAATTAAAAACCAATGGTTTTCAGCCAATTTGTTATCGATTGTCGGGCTTGGTGTGCCTCGGTTCCAGAAACATAAAAATATTGTCCTATCTTCGCGTGAGGGCATAGCTCTTTAATTCTCTCGAGGGCTCCCTCCGGGGAAGAGCTTCCAGACGTGATGAAAGGAAAGATGTTTTTTCCATCCAAAGGATTTTTCATCAAAAACGAACTCATAGGAACCGAAAGACTACCCCACCAGTAGGGGCTGCCGAGGAAGATAGTGTCATAGTTAGAAAGATCGGGAAGTGGGGAGGCGAGTTCGCGATACGCTCCATTTCTGACCTCTGCACGGGCTCCGTCAGTCATTTTTGAATAATCTGCGTTATAAGGGACTTTGGGCGAAATTCGAAATATGGGGGCCTGAATTTGTTCTCGTATGAAGTCTGCAAGAGTGGCAGTGTTTCCGGAGCGGCTGTATAGAAGAATGGCCGCCTTGTGAACATTAGTTGCGTTTGACATGGAAAGAGGCAGGATAGAAAGGGTTGAGATCGCACCGAGGAAATAACGTCTGGAATGTTTCATAAACTTTCTCCAAAGGTGTTCGCTTACTGTTTTGCCTGATTAATTTTGGTGATCAAAGTTTCAGCATGTTCAGCGGCAGCGGTTTCCTGCTTGTTTTTATCTTGTTCTTTTCGTGCGAGGTTATAGCCGCCCGTATATACCATTCCTTCAAATTTGAGGCCGCAAAGATTAGCGAATTGTCGGAGAGGAAGTTGAAAATCAGCCATGTCATGTTCCATTCGACCTCCGGGTCGGTAGGCCGATGCAGGAGCACCCGATGTTACTGAAAGGATGAGTTTTTTGTCGGTTAAGAGGCCGCCGTTAGCATTGTGTGCAAATCCGAAAGTGTAAACGCTGTCCAGATAGTTCTTGAAGACAGCAGGCGGCTGGTACCAGTAAACAGGATAATGGAAGACAATAATTTTTGCGTTGCTGACGCGATTTCTTTCGCGCTCAATGTCTTCCGGAGAATTGAGTTTAATTTTGTCGGTACGGACGATCTCAACGCCAGGAACTTTCTCTTGAACGAGCTGAGTAATGACTCGGGAGGCGTTTGATTTTTCAAGGTCAGGAGAGCCCGTGACGAATAAGACATCCGCTGCGTTTGCGGAAGTGAGGCCAGAGAGGGAACCAACGGCAAGGGTAACGAGAAGTTTGTTCATGATAGGTACTCTGTGAATTAAGTAATGGTTTGTGGATGAGGAACTACCTGGAAAGAAACGAGACTGGGATTTCCGGAACTTTTTCAAGGAATTGAACGTCGGTCTCGATATGTCCGACTTTCTGCAGATTATCAAAGGACTTACCGTTTTGACCGTAGTAAATAACCAGTGCATTTTTCGGAGTCCAGTAGAAAATGTCCCCGATCTTGTAAGAACTGCGAGTTGCGTTTTCCGCCGGCAGGGCTTCTTTAAATCGATACACCATCTCGATGTTATGCGCGTTCGCCATTGTGACGGTAAAGGGCATCCGATTTAAGAGCGCAGTTGCGGTGTCGCTGCTATTGATACAGCCTTTGAGAATATGCTCTCCCGCCTTAACTTCAATAGGACGTACGCATTGTTCGGCCGCTTGTACCGCAACTGAAGACAAGAGCAATACGGAAAAGAGAACGATCTTTAATGAGCTCATAATGAACCTCGTTGATTCAGAGACACATTTTCAAAATGTTTTCGATAGATTTAGAAGACAGAGGAACGTAAGAGGCACTGCCGATTCCTGTTGTTTTGTTTGCATGTTCTGCCATTTCGGCGAAGTGTCTGTCATCAATGCCCAGGCTCGAGAGTTTGTTTGGCAACTTCAAGAGTCTGAAGAAGTTTTCCAGCTCCTCAATGCCCCTTTTTGCCTGTTCATATTTAGGAAGCGAGCCATCGATACCCCAAACGTTTCGAGCAAAAGCTGAGAACTTATCCAGAGTCTTCTCATTAAGGATGTAGCGCATCCATTGAGGAGTGATGATTGCTAACCCAACACCATGAGTAATATCGTAAAAGGCAGAGAGTTCGTGTTCAATGTAGTGACAAGACCAGTCGTGTGCCTTGCCAGCTGCAGTCAGTCCATTAATGGCCCAGGAAGACGCCCACATAAGATTAGCTCGGGCTTCGTAATCGTCAGGACGAGTCATGGCGACGGGTGCAAACCGAATGACAGTTTTCATTAAAGCCTCAGAAATTCTGTCTGTCATGTATGTGTTTTCATCGCCAAAATACACTTCCATGATGTGAGAAAGAATGTCGGCGCTCCCGGCGGCCGTTTGAGGAGCTGGAACCGAGTAAGTAAATTCTGGATCCATGATCGAAACCTTGGGGATGAGCAACGGGCTAAGCATTGTAAATTTCTCATTGGTATCGACGTTGGAAATTACAGCGGCCCCGTCCATCTCAGATCCCGTGGCTGCAAGCGTAAGCACGGTACAGACAGGAAGAGCTTTGGTTATACTCCCCTTGGCGGAGTTAAGAACCATGTTCCAGGGATCACCGTCGTAATAAACTCCGGCGGCAATAGCTTTGGCGCAATCGATAACGCTGCCTCCACCGACTGCAAGAATAACTTCAATACCTTTTTCTCGGCAGAGTTCTACTCCTTTTCTAACAGTGGTAACTCTCGGGTTGGGATCAACTCCTGACAGCTCAGTCAGTTGGAAGTCGGAGAGTGCGCACTTGACTTTGGCAAGAATACCGTTCCGAATCGTACTGCCGCGGCCGGTTACGACAAGTACCTTTGTTCCCAGGGGGTGCATTGCCTTCGAAAGGGAAGTCAGTTGACCTTTTCCAAAATAGACAGTGGTTGGAACGGAAAAAATGAAATTATGCATTTGAGAATCCTTTACTAGTGACTGGCTAACGATGGATTTTCCAGTCGAGAATCAATTGAACATGTAAAGAATTCTAAAAATACCTTTCAAATATGTCTAATGCTATTTTTTACTCTTCAAATATTCATTTTTGTAATTTTTCAAGAAGCGTTATGAACGCTTTTTTAGCCGGCGTCTGCATAGGGTCGTTTCGCCAAATGAGGCGCGTTTCAGAATGGAGCGGAGGTGTAAAGGGAATGAAAGTTAAACCGCGATAAGAACAATTTAATCTTATGCAAAGAGCAATGCCTACTCCGTTGGCAACAAGAAATGCAGCGTTGTTTAATAAGTTGTAGGTACTTTTGACATTGAGACATTTTCCCAGGGGGCCGAACCACTCTTTGAGATTTACCAAATGTTCCAAATTACCGCTGATAAGGAGGGGTTCTTCAGCTAAGTCAGCGGGGAAGAGAGTTTTCTTTTCTGCAATCGGGGATTTTTTTGGGACTAAGGCTCCCCATTCCTCTTTGACTCCCAAAGACATGGAGGCGTAGCGGTCATCATGGGGACGATTGAAAATCAGACCAAAATCGAGAAGTCCATTGCCTAACTGTTCAAGAATATCTGGAGTAAAGCCTGTACGCATGTGCACACAAACTTTAGGGTACAGAGCTTGAAACTCGGAGATGATCTTGCTGAGAGGTTCAACGGAGCGGAACTCACCAGCCCCAATAGTTAATTCTCCTGCGATTTCCTCCTCCTTAAAGGAGATATCTCTTTTTGTTTTTTCGTAGAGTTCTAAAATCTCCTCCGCTCGGTGGTAAAAAAACGTCCCTTGTTCCGTTAGCTTTATACAGTACTTGGATCGCTCGAAAAGTTTGGTTCCAAGAGCTTCTTCAAGTTGGAAAAGTTGTCTTGATAAGGCTGGCTGCGTGATATGAATTAACTTTGAGGCCCGCGTTATGTTTTGTTCACGTGCGACAACGATATAGTTCCTTAACACGGTTAGGTCCACTTCTAGTTTCTCCTAAGAAAAATACATCGGTGATTGATAGCCCAAAACGATAGACGCGTTAAATTTTTGACAATCTGGTTATCGGCTGGTGTCGATAATCGCACCGCCCAAGCAAACCTCTCCGTCATAAAAGACCGCGCTTTGTCCCGGTGTCACCGCCCAGAGAGGATCAAGAGAAGAAACCACTACGCTTTCATCGTCGGTGCGAATAACTTTGCATTCCTGATCGGCCATGCGGTAGCGCGTTTTAAGACCGAGCATTCTTCCGGCCTCGGGAGCTGTTCCGCTGATCCAGTTGGGTCGCGTGGCAGAAAGCGAGAAAGACTGAAGCCA
>QAKI01000050.1 GCA_003343905.1 Subdoligranulum variabile | reverse complement strand
TCCAGCGTTTTGGGCGAAGCCGCAATCGCGCTGTCGAGCATCTCGACCGCCTCCCGGTAGCGCTTTTTCCCGTAGAGGATATGACCCCGCTCCTTATACATCCTTACCGACCCTTTGGTAATGGAGTCGATCTTGTCCACATAAATTTGCGCCTTGTCGAACTGTTCCGTTTGGCGGTAGATGTCCGCATAGGTCAGATAGAGGTTGTACCACGCCGACGCCTGCGTGGATTTCGTAGCCTGCTCGAAGCGGCGGTTCACGGCCTCGGTTTCGCGGGCGGCTGCGAGGGCCTCGTCGTAACGTTCCTGCGCAATGAGGTTCTGCACCAAGTGGTTGTAGACCGATGCCAGCGTATTGAGGTAAGCCGTTTCGTCCTGCATCATTTCGATGCTCTCCCGCAGGCTCTTCTCGGCCTCCGGGAAACGCCGCTGGTCGGTGTAGATCCGCGCCACGGCGTGCAGCGCGACGCCCATACCGGCTCTATCGCCGCGCCCCTTGGCATCGTCGTAAACCCGGTTGGCCTCTTCGAGCGCCCGGTCGAAACCCCGTTTGCGGCGGTAAGCGTCGAGCAGCATGATATAGGTCTGGTAGTAATTCTTCCACAGCCCGTTTTCAGACTGGAAGGCGAGGATAGCGGGAGCCTGCCGGATGATTTCGTCGAAAAGCCAGTTGTCGTACAGCGCGATCAGCCGGTTGTAACCGGCCGCAGACTGCTCCGCGACATCACCCGTCCGCCGCGCTTCGGCCGCCAAAGCGTCGTAGATCGTCAGCAGCGTATCGAGCACGCCCTCCTTGCGCGACTCCATCCGGTAGAGGCGGGCCAGTTCCTTGTAGGCCTCGATTTTATCGGGCCCGTCGGTGCGGGAAACGGCCTGCCGCAAAGAGTCTTTCTGCGAGCGGGAAGAATCAGACGCACGAACCACAGCGGGGAATCCGGCACAGAGGGTCAGGAAGCCCAGAATAAGAGTCAGACGCAACGTAAATTTCATGTTTTTCGAACCTTTAGAAGAAACAAGGTAGGAAAAAAAGATGACATACTCAAATGACCCATCGGATACGACAAAACCGTCCCAAGAGCAAAAAAAATGATAAAATATGATTTATTTTCGAGGACTTGCGGTCGCGGTGCGGTCGCGACGGAAAAAGAAAAAGTGCCCGGAGCCGAGATCGAAAGAGGCGATATATGTGGAGAAGGTCTGTCATACGGTTTAGTTTAGTGCAGAGTTAACAAGATGATTTCTGCGATAGGTTTGATTGGCTTCAAAAAGACGTTTCCATTTTATAATTCTGTTGTAGAATACAATATAGAAATTTATGAAATTGCTACGAGGAACTACAAATGAAATATTAAATTTAATTTTTACCTTTATATGAAAATTGACCTATCCTATG
Source organism: Subdoligranulum variabile (assembly GCA_003343905.1). Lineage (GTDB taxonomy): Bacteria > Bacillota > Clostridia > Oscillospirales > Ruminococcaceae > Gemmiger > Gemmiger variabilis_C. The sequence goes on along the minus strand of QAKI01000050.1, from coordinate 6,542 downwards.
TTAGAAGATATAGAATTTAGTTCACCTCAATTATTAGAAACTTTAGTCAAGATTCCTCTGACTGATCCCAAGAATATTGATTATTCTTCATTAGATGATAGGGATTTTGAGATATTACTATACTCGTTAACGAAAAGGAAAATCCTCGAAAGTAAATATCTCGGACAATATGATGATATCCAACTCCTTTCTGGCATAAGAGACAAGGGCCGAGATTGTGCATTATTTTACAATAGTAATCAAGTAGGGTTGATACAATGTAAGAAATATGCAGAACCGTTGACTCCTACCATAATGGCAAAAGAACTTTTAAAGTTTCTTCTTTGGAGTTTTACAGATGAGAGAATCTTTTATTATACAGATAAACAGCGATTTAATTATATTTTTGCAACGATAAATGGTATTTCAGAGGATGCTGTAAATATAGTTAATAGCTTTAGCGATTGGTTGATAGATTGTGAAAAATTTGATTCTTGGTGCAAAACTATCATTAAGGATTATTCGGGGTTGCAGTGTAAGATAAACTATGAAGAAATTAAACCGTTATTGATTGAGAAAATAAAAGCGATTAAGATTTATGTTCTCCAGGCGGTAGATATTTCAACAGATCTGATTGCTTATAAAGATATTTTATCATCTTTCTTTACTATAGTCGGGATTATACAGACGGATGCTTTAAAACCGCTTGAAGCAAAACTGGATAGGTTTCTAGCCAAAGCAGAACACAGCAATAATGACATAGATAAGATTGCGGATCAAATAAAAGACAGTTCTACTATTCTCGAACAAGTTGTAATTAGTTCATTTAGCAATACGAATAATTATCACATCGACAGGGCTGAGACTGATAATATTTTTAATTGGATACAATCACCAACAAAAGAACAGCTTGCATTCATTGTTGGGGAGGCTGGATGCGGTAAATCAGTTATTATAAAGGATTTGTTGCAAAAATGCCGTAATGTGGATATTCCCACATTGGCTATTAAGGCTGAATACCTAAAAGGGAATAGTTTCTTAGAACTACAAAAAATATTGCAATTTCCAATTATCGACTACATTAGAACATTAGCACAAACATCAACAGTTGTGATTCTCGTCGATCAAATCGATGCATTATCTCAATACTTATCGACAACAAGAGATTATTTATTAGCTTATACAGAGTTGATCGTTAAGCTACAGTCTATTCAAAATACAAAGATCGTTGTTTCGACGCGAAAATTCGACTGCGATAATGATCCGGAAATCCATCAACTAGCACAGAATAGTCAAAGGTTTAATATCGCGACTCTGTCTAAACAAGAAGTCGAGCAAGTCCTAATGAAGATTTCTTGCACTAAAGACAACCTATCGTCTGCGCTATTAGACATATTGCAAACTCCTGTATATCTTGAGGTTTTTTGTAGGATATACTCTTCATCACAACCTTACATAAATATTAGAACTGTATATGAACTTTATAATCGTTTGTGGGATAAATTAGTGCTGGAAAATAAATCGCTGCCAGTAAAGGATATATTATTCGCAATTGCGAATGACATGCATAGTGCGCAAGAAATTACGATATTAGCCAGAAAATACAGAGAGCAAGATCATCAAGTTATAGATTATCTATGTAGAGAACATCTTATTGAGATAAATGGTGGAACAATACAAATGTTTCATCAGAGTTTTTATGATTATGTTTTTGCAAAATGTTTCATTGAAAAAGAGAGCGATCTTATCACTTTATTAAAACAACAAAAACAAAGTGTTTTTATCCGCTCTACAGTCAAAATGATCGTTTCTTATTTGCGAGAATATGATCAGAGAAAGTATTTGGATACAATTAACACGATTATAGCTTGTCCTGGCTTTAAATTCCACATTAAACATTTGATATATAATGTTTTTGGGAGCATAAACCATCCGACTAAAAAAGAAAAGGAATTTGTCCGAGATGTGATTTGTGAGTCGGACGAATATCTTTGTCAATTCCTTAAAAATTGTTCTTCCCCAGACTGGTTTGATCACATACTTGATAATCCTATTTTATATGGGTTCAATTCCCCAAAATCGAATTTAGAGAATATTCAACTCTCTCTATTCTATCGCTTCATGGGGTGTAGAACTAATAGAATAATTTGTTTTATTTCAGAGAATAGAGAACTGCCTATTTTTAAACAAGAAAATGTATTAGGTTTGTTGAGTTGTGTCGATACATGGACTGATGATACTTTTGAACTTTTGGAATCATACGTTAGTCTTTCATTGAGGGATTATCGCCATATTGGATTGCTGATTAAGATCGTAAATTCGAGCACTGAATACGTTGTAAATATTCTCAAAAACCAGCTATTAGACTTTTTGAAAATACACAAAGAGGACAACTCAGTTAAAGGCAATGAATATGAATTACTTATATTGTTGAAAGCTATTTCCGAGAAACAACCGGATGTAGTCTGTGAAATCCTATTCGATGCAATTGATCAAATCATCTATGAAAATTTAGATGAATTAAACACAATTCTAGACAGGCAACTTCTGGAAGATAAACTCACTCAAGAATATGAATATTCTGACAATGAAAATAATACATGTTTCTTATATCAATGTCTGGATTTATTCATTACAAACTTAATCAATGTTTCGAATATTAATATTTCAGTCTATCGGCAATATCATACAAAGTTTTTATCATCTAATAAATGGATTTGGTTATATTGCTCAATCATCGTTTTGAGAAAAACCGAGTGTCGAGAGAGAAACCGTCTATTTCTTGATTTTGTTAATAAGATGAGTGTTATTGATGGCTTTGCAGGCTCTCATCCATTGCAACACGAAGCATATGAATTATTAATAGAGGTTTTCCAAAATTTCTCAGAAGAAGATCAAAAAATTATTGTTGAAATTTTATTTGCTCTGAATCCATCATGGGAACGGCATATCTTTGATAAAAAGAGACCAAAATATTTTATCGGCAATACCTCTTATCGTTATTTAAGAGGACTCCCTAAATCGTATTGGGTGCGACATAAGCAATATCGCAGAAAGTTTCAAGAACTACAGCGTAGATGGGGACATTATCAATATGACTGGCAACATAATGTAGTACTTGCAGGTGTTGGTGTTCCTTCCCCAATTAAATCATCTGCTTATGAGCATATGACGCAAAAACAATGGATACAATCATTTATTAAATATGATAATGGCTATCATAGATGGATTGGGCATTTCCCTGCTGGAGGGCAGGAGCAGCACGCTAGTGCTTTTAAAAGAGTAGTTAAAGAATTGCCGGATAGAATGTTGAGTGTGATAGACGAAATTATATTTCGTCCGGACATCAACATAACTTATAAAATAAGTGGAGTAGAAGGATTAATTGAATCCAAACGATTTCCGGAGAAGTCATGTGAATTATTCTGTGAGTTAATGTCATTATCTCTTGAGGATTATATGCATAAACAGCTAATATGGGCTATTCTGCATAATCCGGAGGGGATTATTGTCAATAAAAAAATATTCGATTATATAGTTCAACATGCAAAACATAATATATATGAAGATAAGGACGACGGCTCCATTATGTATGGAATAAACTCATTACAAGGAAGTGCTTGTATGTGCCTTATCATGCAGTATAATCAAGTTTTATACAAAGATCTGATTATTCCAATAATATCTTCAATATCTAAAAGTTGTCCTACAGGAGTAAAAGCAGCGATTCTTTATCGAGAAGCATTCTTAAAATGGATCGATGAACAAAAAGCATTCGAGATTTTCCAACAATGCCTTGCCTCTGTAAATAATAATCTAGTTGTTGCTGCACAATGGAGCTTACAATATTATTACAACCAGTATGCTAAAGAGCTTTCAACATTTTTTTATTCGGCAATTGATTGTTTGACAGAAGATACAGTACGGAGAAATTATGCTATTTTCATTACGCAAGTGTACTTAAAAGGCAATATCGAATATGAAAATATATTAAATCATATGGTCGAAGTACATAAAGAAACTATTTCCGTAGCTATAGAGGTAGCATTAGCCCATTATTCCGTTCCGGAGTATAAAGTTCGATGTGTAGAAATATTGGATAAATTTTATAAGTTAGATGACGAAAACATCTGCGAAGCTTATGAATGTGGGATATTGAGAGATGACCATCATAGAGGAATGGATTTAAAAGAATATCTGCCATTCTTAACAGAATATGTAAAATCGACAGTTTTCAAATCCGGAAATCATCACTATTTGATTGACTATTTATTCTCACAAGCAGCAAAATATCCGAAATTAGTTTTAGACCTTTTGCAGATAATTGATATACAACGACTAATAGAAGGGAATAAAAAAGGATGGTATAGACAGGAGGAGGAATGTCAAAAGTTGATATTAGGTACTATAAACTATGTAAAAGACGATCCTAAGTATTGTGCTATTGCCATTGATATACTTGACAATATTTTGAAGCACTCAAGGATGCAAGATCAGATGATGCATCAGATTGACAGTATCTAAAAAAGTTGAAGAATGATAAGAAGTGCACTACTCACTCAAAGACTATTGACATAGTATTGGTTCAATGATCGAATGAAATGAGACATACAACCAATATTGATCAACATTATGCACTGAATCCGGACGGAAAACTTGTCTACATAAGAGAAGCCCGACATAATGTACGATTCACGTGTGTTAATTGTGGCAGTGAAATGATTGCCAAACAAGGCAAGATTAGAGAATGGCATTTTGCGCATAAAACGCTTTCGAAGAATTGTAGTCATGAATCTTATCTTCACTCATTGGCAAAAATAAGAATTCACGATTGGTTTTATAATGCAGATCAATTTTTACTTGGTCTTAATACTGAGTATAGATGTTCGCAAATGGCTGATTGTATATGGTTTGACGGGGAAAATCCAAGTTATTGTAAGCAGAACAAACTACACATAATTGACTTGAAAAAATATTATAATTCGTGCGATATTGAACGTACATATAAAAATTTTCGGGCTGATTTATTTGTTTATAATAATCAATCTGACAAATCCCCTGTATTCATAGAAATTTGTGTCAATCATCCATGTTCAGAGGAAAAAATTAATTCAGGGATAAGAATTATCGAAGTAGTTATTAAGTCGGAAGAAGATATTGATCGTATTATTTCATCTACAATCTGTGAGGGAGATGACCTTATAAAATTATATAATTTCAACCCTAAATCCCAAGTTATAGATTCGTGCTATAAAGAACTCACTAAATTTGTTTTAGATAAAAATAATAGAGGATTTTTTATCCCTTTGGGCGATGTCAATTGCAAAACCTATACAGACCGAGATACTAAATCCATATTCGAACTGACATGTGATGCAGGTAGTCTTATGGAATATTCTATATATCAGATGGGAATGGCCACAGCATATAAATACAAATATCCCGTTCGAAATTGTTTCTTATGCAAATACCATAGAAGGAACGAGGATAAGTATATGTATGATGAAGGTGATGTAACATTACCAATAATTTGTTGCCTTTATAAGAAATTGGGAACGAATAAATATTGTAGGTCCACCAAGGCAATAGAGTGTAGAGCGTTTGCTGTTGATAAAGAACTGTGTGATACTATTGAAAAAAAGATGAGGACATGTTATATTGAGATCTGGGAGCGAAAGAAAGAACTTCCGATATAGCTTGTTGAAGATTCGTCTTTTGTTACCTTTGCCCCAACCTTTGTTGTTACATATTTTGTTGCTATTTTGTTACTCGGTGTTGAGGTGTGGTTGTATTATATTTTGATAATCAATCTGTTATAATTAGTGGTATATAATATCTGGCAGAACTTCGTGAACTCGTGGCAGATATACCGCCACGACAAAACAGTGCGTGAAAATGGCTGCAAAAGGTAAGATTTATCCCCGTGAAGGGGACCGGCAGACGGTCTATCTGAAGGAGGTCGTCAGCGACCCCAACATCGAAGTCGGGGAATATACGATATATAACGATTTTGCGGCCGACCCCGTCGGCTTCGAGCGTAACAACGTGCTGTACCACTATCCCGTGAACGGCGACCGGCTGGTTATCGGGAAGTTCTGTTCGCTGGCCTGCGGCGTGCGGTTCCTGTTCAACAGCGCCAACCATACGCTCGGGTCGCTGTCCACCTATCCGTTCCCGATTTTCTGGGGCGAGGAGTGGGGCATCGACAAGTCGGAGGTGGCTTCGGCCTGGGACAACCGGGGCGACATCGTCGTCGGCAGTGACGTGTGGATCGGTTACGAGGCTGTCGTGATGGCGGGTGTTACGATCGGTGACGGGGCGATCGTCGCCTCGCGGGCCGTCGTGACGCGCGACGTGCCTCCCTACGCCATCGTGGGCGGGGTCCCGGCCCGGGTGATCAAACGCCGGTTCGACCCGGCGACGGTGGAGTGCCTGCTCGGAATAAGATGGTGGGAGTGGCCCGCGGAAAAGATTCGCAGGGCGTTGCCGCTGATTCGCGGCGGGAAGGTCCGGGAGCTGGCCCTATTTGCGGAAAATGAAATAGACGGCTAAAATCAGGCAAA
>QAKI01000022.1 GCA_003343905.1 Subdoligranulum variabile | reverse complement strand
ACATGGCATAAATCCTCCTTGGTTTGTTGGTTTTTCGTCAATTCCATTATACCAAACGGAACAGGTTTATGCCTTTTTTTATTGGCTAAAATATTGAAATTTCAAGGTTCAACACACCTTATAGGTGTGGGAAGTCTTAGTAAATTATTATCCCCGATTAATTAAGATGAATAATAAAAATGTGAAATAGTATTTGTCAAGAGGAGGATCAAAGTGGGAGAAGTTCTGATTAAATGTTTTGAGACACCAGTAAGAAAGTATTTTTATGATAGAGTTTTAGACTCTATAGTTGCAGTAAATGATGATGAGTATGCATTATTAAAAAAGGTTGAAGTATCGAAGTATGTTTCGAGTAATGCTAAGTTGAAGAAATTCACAGATAATGGTTTATTGCAGGAAACAATAGTTGAAGAAATAGAGCATCCGGAAACACAGAATTTAGGACTGTTATCTGAACATTACTTAGGGAATCTGATTTTACAAGTAACACAGCAGTGTAATTTAAGATGCAAATATTGCGCATATTCAGGAAATTATTATAATCGTACACATTCTTCAGAAAGAATGAGCTTTGATACTGCAAGAAAAGCGATAGATTTCTATCTTGACAGAAGTGACAAAATGGATGATTTGTCTTTATCGTTTTATGGTGGGGAACCATTATTGGAGTTCGCCTTAATAAAAAAATGCGTTGAGTACATTACGGAACATAAAGGGGATCGGACAGTGCGATTTCCAATGACAACAAATGGAACGCTTTTGACTCAAGAAGTTATAGAATTTCTGGTAAAGTATAAGTTCAGCATTTTGATAAGTTTGGATGGAAATGAAGAAAGTCACAATGTAAATCGACAGTTTAAAACTGGTGGAGGTACATTCGATGTAATATTAAGAAATCTTAGAGCATTAAAAGAATATGATGAAGAATATTATAAAGAAAATGTTATGTTCAATTGTGTTATTAGTGGAACTACAGATTTAAAAGCTACTTATGATTTTTATGCCAATTCGGATTTATTCGATGCTAAAATGATAAATTTTACTTATGTAGTTGCGACGGATATAAAAGATGATACCATTTTGAAAATAACGCAAGATAATATTCGCGTACAACGTTTAGAGTATATTAAGACTGCCTTGTCAATACTTGAAAAACGTCAGTGGTGTAACACTAGTAGAATGTTACGATCTCAATTATCAGATGTAGAATTGTTATATGAATATTTACATAGACATACGCAAGAAGGAAAAACAACCCATCACGGAGGTCCATGTATTCCTGGTATAAGACGATTATTTGTAGATACACATGGGAAATTTTTCCCATGTGAAAGAGTATCAGAAGAGGATCAAGAAATGTGCATTGGTTCCCTTCAGGAAGGATTTGCATATGACAGAATGGATTTTTATTTGAATCATGGGAAGTTGATAGCTCAAGAATGTATACATTGTTGGAATCTAAGAGAGTGTTCGTTTTGTCTAAGTGGTATATCAAAGAAAAATCATAATTTAACTGCTGAAATGTTAAGGTGTAATTGTGAAAAGTCAAAACGTTCAACATTAAATCTCTTTGAACGTTTATGTCCTTTGGTTGAGTTAGGATATCATGGAAATGAGGATTTAAAAGTAATTAGATAAGGAGAGATAATTTTAATATGGAAAAAGTATTGATATTCCCATTGAATTCTGACACAGGAACCTTATTATCCCATGGAGTTTCCGAGCGATACGAAGTAGCGGCAGTATCTAGCTACCCAGAGGATAAGAAAGAGTTAGAGGAATTGCAAAAGCAAGTATCTTTTTATTGCAGTATTGATTTTGAGAAATGTTTATCATATGTTGATTCTGTTGTATTTGCTGAAGAAACAATGGGAAGTAAAAAAGCAGGATATAGGAGTAAAATTGAAAAAGCACTAAAGGCTAAGAAGAAAATATATTTAAGTGAGCACGTGGCAAAAAATTTTGATATAGATTTTCAAAATCAAGAAATAAGTATATTACAAAGTTCAGAGATAGGCAATGATTTAGATTTATCCTATCAGGAAAAAATAAATATTCCAATTATTTCAGTTGTCGGAATGGGAGAAAACAGTGATAAATTTAATTTGCAAGTGAAAGTAAAAACGGCGATAGAAAAGCAAGGATATAAAGTGCTTTTTGTTTGTTCCAATGTTTTAGGAACATTCTTAGGAGCAGAGTGTATACCTGGATTTGTATTTTCGGAAAAACTTTCTCTACCGATAAAAATTGGGATGTTCAATCATTGGCTATATAACTTACAGAAGGAAGTACATGCAGATGTAATATTATTAGGATGTCCGGGTGGAATATTGGAATTTGACGAATATGAGTCAAATTATTATGGAGAGGCATGCTTAGTGATGTCAAATGCTGTATCAGTTGATATAGGAATTTTAACTATATATAGGAATTTAGGTTTAAATACTCAGACAATGGAAAAGTTGAGTTCGTTTTGTCAAGAGAAGTATGGTTTAGCTGTAGAAGATTTTGTGATAGCAGAGCAAATTTTTAAGATTGATCATGAGTTTAGAAAAATTAAGTATTATCACAACTCAGATGCAATGTTTAATGCGGCAGATTTAATGAAAAATGGGCATGTGGCAATGATTGAAAATGATGAAATGGTGGACAAATTAGTGATGACTCTTCTAAAAAAACTTGAGAATAATATTGATGCAATCTGAAAAAAAGGAATATATGACTTTAACGGTAGAAAAATGATGAAAAGAGGAAAATATTGTGAAAGATATTATTAAACAAGTGATTTTAAAATATTTAAATATTACAGTTGACGATCAAGAAAACCTATTAGATTTGGATGTCATTTTGGAACACTGGCTTTATGTTTTTGTTGAATTGGAGGAAGTATATCATATACCCATCATTCAGGTGTTAGATGTTTTGGAGGCTGATAAATTTAATCTCGAAAATATAGAACAGAAGTTAGTTCTAATGTCTCAATAATTGATATTAGAATTAATAATAAAAAAGAGAGGAGGTGTTTTGATGAAAAAATTGAACAAAAAATTTCAAAAGAACAAAAACACAGTAGAGACATTTGATACTATCTGTGGATGTGGATGTATGTGCTCTTATTGCGCAGCAACATGGGAATCACAATATGATTGGGATTCAGAAAACCTTTTTAAAAGTGCCAGAGATTAATAATTAATATGGCCGCTTATTTATCCTATTCTAAATTTATAATATTAAATTCAGAATAGGATAAATTTGCTTATAACCAAAGGCAGAATTACAATAGGAGGTCGCTATGAAAAAGTGGAAAATAATGCCGCTGATTGTCCTGGTTATACTGCTTATGACTGGGTGTCAGGAAACGCCTGAAAAAAGTGCCGTAGTGGATAAATCAGTGGGTCTGGATGAAGAACTGATTTTGAAGCCTTTGAAAAAGGGGGAAAACCGGGAAACGGATATTCCGAAACAGTGGAATGCATCGGAAGAAAAAAACGATGGAAAAGTAAAAATTTCTGCAGATCTGAATCTGGAGCAGACAAATCCTGGAAATCTTCCGGTAATTGAAATGGAAAACAGTAAGATTACAGAAGAAAAATTAAAAGAGCTGGTGAATGTGTTTGCAGAAGGAAAAGAATTGTATGCGCCTCAGATTCATACAAAGGAATATTACCAAAAATGGAAAGACAGAATCGATGCCGGTGAGGGGGCTTATGCAGATCCTAGCTCATTTGCATACTATCAGGAGATAGAAGGCAGACTAGACGATGCGATAGAGCTGGCACCGGAGCAGGCTCAGGCAGAACAAAAGACAGAGCCTGGATTTTATAAAAAGACAGAGGAGCCGGCATGGGAAGCGGTTCAGGGAAATATACAAGAAGATACAAAAGATCTTCCAGTTTATTTTACGGCAGATGTGGGAAGCGAAAGAGAAGCTTATATTCAAGCGGAAAATTATGATTCGAAGCTGGCAAATAGCAGTAGCTTTAAATGGGAAAACAAGGCGGTTGTTCTTGATGAGTCGGATATCAGATCTTGTCTGAGATTAGCCGATTCGGATGAGGGTGGAATCAGTGCGTCTTATATAGAAGAGTTCAAGGGAATCTTGAATAATTTTCTGATCCGTCTGGAGCAGTCTGACTTATCGAAAGAGGAGGCGGAAGAGAAAGCAGAGGAATTACTGGAACAAGTGTGGGCAGGACAATTGTCCTTATCCGATTCTCAAAAAATCCTTTGGTTTCCGCAGCGGGAAGGGTTTGAAAGAAATGGAATAGGTGCCTTAGAGGATCTGTTTTGGCAGACGACTCCAGAAGATGGAAAGGATGGATATCGTTTTGTTTTTACGAAATCTATTTCCGGACTTTCTGCCGGAGCAACAGATGGATATATGCTGAATCAGGCAGTAGAGAGTTATACGGCTCCGTTTCCGGTGGAGACGATTACGGTAATCGTGACAGAAGATGGAGTGCAGTCTTTTTCATGGGAAGGAATGGCGAAAGAGGTAGATGTTGTGGCTGAAAATACAAAACTTTGCAGCTTTGAAACGATACAAGAACAGTTGTTTGATCAGGTTTTCTACTGGTATTCTTCAAAAGGACAGCCAGAGAGCGATCCTACTGTTTTTGATTATAAAGTGTCTTCCGCAAAACTGGGGTATTCTTACATTACAGCATTTGAGAATCCACAGAATGCATGGCTTGTTCCAACCTGGTTCTTTTTTGTAACAGAACATGTGAATGGACAGGAATTTCAGGAACTTCCGTTTGCAATTCAGGCTTTAGACGGCAGTGTGATCGGAGGATAAGAAAAGAGGGATGAACGTGGTACGGTATGTGTGGCTAGAATTAAAAAAGAATATTTGCAGCCGCTTTTTCTGGAGTGGTGTGGCGGTATTGTTCCTTGCAGCGCTGCTTGTGGGACATCCATTTGCACAGCAGCTGGCGGATAGCGGATATTCTTCGGAGGGAACTCTGTGGTATGTGTCTTATGTGTATTGCACGACAACTGAAAAGTTTCTGCTATTTATTCCCCTGATTGTTCCCTTTGCGGCAAGCTGCAATGCCGAAATGGAGTTGAGAAGCCGGTTTTATATTTTCAGTTGCAGCCGTATGGGAAAAAGACAATATCTTTTGACACAAAGCATCGGTGCTGCACTAAGTGGCGGACTGCTTGTTGTTTGCGCTTGTATTATGCTGATTCCGGGATTGCTGGTCTGGTCCGGGAATATACAGATTGCAGGTGAAGTCACTCCAAGAGGAGCAATCGCAATAGGAATTTTTTCTTGTCTGCTGACTGGATTTTTAAACGGAGCATTCTGGTCTTTAGTGGGAGCATTTCTGGCTGTTCTGTCACGAAATTATCATTCGGCGTGGGGAGCGCCTTTTGTCATTTATTATGTGCTAGTGATATTTCAGGAGCGGTATTATCCCTCTTTCTTCTTTTTGAGTCCAAGATACTGGGCAGCACCGGGATATTACAGCCCGTATTTTTGCATGAGTGTCTTGTGTACTCTTTCTTTATTAATGGGAAGTCTGCTTATTGCGGCAATAAAAAGGAGGATGGATTATGAAGGCAGTTAGACAATGCTTTTTGATTGCAGGACAAAATTTTATGAGGTGGCGCAGAAATCCGCGTATTTGGATGACATTTATTGGGGCTTTTCTGATGGCACTTATGATGTCGGATCAGATTTTGTCCCAGGCACAAAGATATGAAACCAGCGTTCAGATTGCAGAGACGTATATCTGGACCTTTGGGGATTCTGCATCGGTCATGTTGTCGTCCTTGCTTTTAGTATTACTTTTTTTAGATATGCCGTTTGTTGACCAGACCACTCCTTATTATCTGATTCGCACGAAAAGAAGTATCTGGCTGGGCGGACAGATCATTTATGTGATATCAGGAACGGTCATTTATAATATGTTTTTATTCATTACAACAAGTATATTCAGTGTACCGTTTGCTTTTAGCGGAAATATATGGAGCAAAACGGCGGCTATGCTGGGATATGGAGCAGGAGGAAGTGTTACCGTTCCGGTTTCTGTCAAGACTATGGAAAGTATGCTTCCATATCAGTGTGCGGCGGTAGTTTTTGGACTTATGCTGGTCTATATGCTTTTTATTACAGCTCTAATGCTGTTTTTGAATGTATACTGCGGAAGTGTGGCAGGGATTCTAGGAACTCTGGGAATCAATCTCTATGGATTGCTTTTAAGTCCTGAAATTTTTCAGAAGCTGTTTCATTTTACCGGAAACCTGGAATATAAAGCAAATGTCTTGTGCGGATGGCTGTCTCCGCTGAATCATGCGACATTTCCTATGCATAATTTTGGTTTTGACTATCTGCCGAGAATTTCTGGAAGTATTTGCATTTTATTGGTGCTTAGTCTGGTTATGATCGTCTTGTCCGGGATTGGATTTCGCAGATATGAATTTTCTTTTTTACAGACAGAAGAGTAAAAGTAAAAGGAGAGCCGGTTGATATGGAAAAAATGGTTGAATTGATAAAGGTGTCAAAATCCTTTAAGCAGGAGAAAATATTAAAAGGGATTACCCATTCTTTTGAAAAAGGAAAGATTCATGGGATCATGGGATTTAACGGATCGGGGAAAACGGTAATGTTTAAATGCATCTGTGGATTATTGTGCCCGGAGGAAGGGCAGATCCATGTGGCCGGAAAACAGATCGGGGCGGATGCTGATTTTCCGGAATCTCTGGGGATGATTATAGAAAATCCTGGTTTCTTGCCGAACCTTAGTGGGGTGACGAATTTAAAGCGTTTAGCTAAAATCCGTGGAAATATCACAGAGGAGGATATAAGAAGTTCTATGCTCCGTGTAGGACTAGATCCATCCTTGAAAAAAGCGGTACGTCAGTATTCTCTGGGAATGAGGGAACGTCTTGGAATTGCGCAGGCGATTATGGAGGACCCAAAGCTATTAGTTCTGGATGAGCCATTTAATGGGTTAGACAAACGCAGCGTGGAAGCGGTATATGAATTATTGGAAGAACTGCGAGACCGTGGAAAGACCATTTTGTTGGCAGCTCATAATATTCCGGAGATTCAATGGCTGTGTGATACAATCTGTGAGATGGATGCAGGTGTATTGACTAGGATAAAATGATAAAGGAAAGAAAATGAAAATTGCATTAGTAGATAACGGAATATGTGAGACAAAAAACTTAAAAAATAAAATTCTGAAACGAGTGGATTTTAATTCTAATGTTGATACAATCAATATCTTGAGAATTACAGAACATGGAACAAGATGTGCTGAAATAATCAATAGAATATATTCTCAAAGTCAATTTATTGATTTAAAGATAATTGGAGCGGATGGAAGTGCACATATAAATAAACTGTTGGAGGCTTTGGAATGGTGTGAAAAGGAGTCTGTAAAGTTAATACATCTAAGTTTAGGAACAATTAGTTATTTTGATATAGATAAGGTAATGAAAGCAGTAAAAAAGTTGATTCAAAAAGAGATTATTATAGTTGCAGCATATCATAACAAAAACTTGATTACTTATCCAGCAGCTTTTAAACATGTTTTCGGTGTACGTCAAGATAGAGAAAATGTATTAAAAGATGGAGAATATATGTTTCAAAAATTGGATCATTATAATCAAGAAAATTGTATTGTCGCTCATTGTAAAAGGGAGGATAATATAAATTTGGCGAATAGCTATGCAGCTCCTATTATAACAGGACATATTGCAAAATTTCTGGATAAAAATCTTAAAGCAACATTTGTAGATGTATTAAATTACTTAGATGAAAATGCCAAAAAAAATACAGTCTACTTTGATAGAATAAAAAAACTTGTTGATATGGATACTCCAATAAATACTCCTGTTATTTTTTTTGAAAATTTTAATTATGCTGAAAAAAAACGCATTTTAGATTTATTCAGGCAAGATGGATATTATCCTTTGATGTTGATAGAGGGAGATGCTGTATTTCTCGATACAATACCGATGCAGTATTATAGAACAGAAGAAGATAATATAAGAAAAATTTTATATACCGTTGATATGACATATAATCCAGATATTATTTTAATAGATTATGTAAATAAGAATGATAAAAAAGTATATGATTTACATGTAATCAGTTTATCAAATGGCTATGAAATAGAAAGTAGTAATTGGATTAGTAAAGCAATGACTATAAGAGATGCATATGATGTAGTATGTTCTTTTTTTGAGGAGGAAGTATATGAAGAATAAAAAAGACAATGAAAAAATATGGCTGAGAATTTGGTCTATAATCCGTGAATATAAAAAATATTTTCTTATTGTTTTTATTTGTTTAGTAGGCATTTCTTTTATGACTTTTTTGCAACCACTTATTATTAGTCAAATAACAGATGATGGATTGGTTAAAAAAAATATTTCTAATACTATTTTATTTTCTATTATTTTGTTGTGTGTTTCTGTAACAAATCAAGGAATGAATCTTTTGATGAGAAAGATGTTTGTCAATATACATAATGGGCTTTATTTTTCTCTATACAAAAAAGTTTATTTTAAAATAGAGAGATTGAAGCTATCGTATTTTTCAGAAAAAAGTAATGCTGAAATATTAAATGTTTTAGAAAATGACATTAAAAATATATCATCTATTGTAGATCAAGTCGCAAATTTTTCCCTTTCTTCCATATTGCAGGTAATTGGAGGAATTGTTGGACTTATGTTATTAGACTGGCATCTTGCTATTTTGATATTATTTTTGATTCCAGTAAAATTTATAATCGTTAATTATTTTTCCACAAAAAAAAATGTACTGTATAAGAAATTACTTGAGAATAGTAGGATATTTTCAAAGTGGTTTGGTGATTGCATTAATGGAATAAGAGAGATGAAATTATGGGATTTATTTTCTGTAAAAAACGATGAATTTGAAAAACTGCAAAAAAAAATTATGAACTCATATTCTGAAAATATGATGTTAGATGAATATAATTTAAGAGCCAGGGCATTGATGGATGCATTTACAAATTCAGTACTTTATATATTAAGTGGATTATTGATTATTCAAGGAAATTTTACCATAGGAGGTGCATTTGCATTCATTACATATACTGGATATGTGGTTAGTCCAATTTCTTTTTTAGTAAACATAAAATATTATTTTGCTCAGATTAAACCTTCAGCCCAGCGTTTCTTTTTATTTATTGATCAAGAAGAGGAAAATAGACGGTTTGAAAAAATTGCAAATATAAATTGTGATCTTCAAGATATTGATGTTGTCTTAGAAATGAAGGATATTTGGTATGGATATGACTCAAATAAAGATGTACTCTCAGGTATAAATTTGAAAATAAAGACTGGAGAAAAAGTTGCAATTATTGGAGAAAATGGGAGTGGAAAATCAACATTGCTTGATATCATATCAGGATTTATTCAACCGGAACAAGGGGAAATAAAAGTAGACGGGATTTCTACAGAAGAGATAGGTATAGCTGAGTTAAGAAAAAAAATTGCTGTAGTATGTCAAAAACCATATTTTTTTTACGGAACAATAAAAGACAATATTAACTTAGATGGTACAAGAACGTTAGAAGAAGTAGTTGCTGTTTGTAAAAGGATAGGAGCTACACAATTTATTAATAAGTTTGATGAAGGATATTCGCAGAAGATTGGACAAGATGGGGCAAAACTTTCTGGCGGTGAAAAGCAAAAAATAGCACTTGCTAGGGCACTATTAAAAGACGCAGAACTTATTATATTGGATGAGGCAACTTCGGGATTCGATAAAAAATCTGATAAAGCATTATCTGAACTATTACGTGAGCAAATGAAAAATAAAACAGTTATTGTTGTAACACATAAATATGAAGAAATAGAAGGTTTTGACAAAATATATAAACTGGAAAATGGAAAACTAAATCAGGTTTATACAGTATAATAGTTAGATGTCAAAATTAAGCTTACGCTTAATTAAAGCTGCACCTATGAAAAAGTAGATAAAGACTACATATTTTATCAATAGATCTTTTGAATTTTTTCTTTTAAAACTGCACGGCGAACAGACGTGTCCGAAGGAACCCGTTTCTTC
>QAKI01000009.1:8293-13597 GCA_003343905.1 Subdoligranulum variabile | reverse complement strand
CTACGAATCAAAAGGCCACAGGTTCGAATCCTGTTGGGTGCACCACAAAAACCCCTTGACGAGCTTCGCGCCGTTGAGGGTTTTTCTTTGTATTATCTACATTTTTTCTTATCTTTCCGTATCTTCTTCTGAATCGCTCAAAAAAATCCTTTGGCAAAATGCGCTTTTTACGGCGTTCTTTGACTCGTTTCGGATTTTTGTGGTAGTCAAAACGGTAGTCAAAAAGAAAAAGAAAAAAGCCGGTTCATCCCCGGCTTCTATCTATAAGATCATCAATTCGGCATCCAAGCACATCCGCCATCTTAATAAGCACATCGACGCGCGGTGAATGAACGCCTCGTTCCCATCTGCTCACATCCTTCTGACTGCATCCCAATGCAGAGGCCAGTTGCCCTTGTGTCATGCCTGCCGCCATCCGTGCCCGCGCAAGCGGCGAATCATTTCCGCGCTCTCGCGGAGCTTTATGCCCTTCCATAAGCTTTCCCTCTTGCCACATCGCCATAATAATGATAGAATAGAAAAGGAAGGGAGAGCGGCGGCGGTGTCGTTCCGCCCTCCCCTTGTGGCTTTGCCTGTCCCGTTGCCCCGGGTCAGGCTTTTTTGTCGTCCGCCATCATTTCTTCAAGATATTTGATGATCTCCTCTTTGTTTTCTGCTTTCTTCGCATACAGCAGAATTTGTTTCAGCACCGTTTCAAACTGCTTGTCGGTCATGCCGACCACCTCTTTTTCATCCATCGTATCCACCGCCTTTCTGTCAGTGGTTTTCCCATCCGACGCATTTATTATATACCATTTTCGGCATTTTGTAAATACTTTTTTCAACTATTTTCATAGTTTTAGAGCAAGAAAAAACACCCCGGAGATTTCTCTCCGGGGCGACACTCACTCAACGGCCTTAGCAGCTTCAATCTGCGGAATTTCAACCGCTTCGAGCTTCGGAACCTCGCTTTGCTCCATTTCTTTGATGGCTGCATCAATGTAGGCGTTCAGACGCTCTTTGTCCAGCACAATCCCATGCGCCTTGAGAATTTCGACCGCATAGTTGAGCTTTTCCTGCCCGTAACCACTGCCATACAGCTTTTCAGCCGCGTAAACGGCAATGTGAACCAGCTCCCGCACATGCTCCTGCTGCGCGTTGGTCAGCATCGCCTTGAAGTACGGCACGGCATATCGCGCAATAATCGCGCCAAGCAGCGTAAGCAAAACCTCGATCAAAGGGGTGATGTCAATGGTAGTCGTCATAGATGTTTCCTCCTTATTATCTGTCAATCAAATGTTCCGTGATATCGTCGCGCACTTTTTTCAGATTTTCGATACCGTTTCCCGTGATTTCGTGATTCAAAAGGGCGTTGACCCCTCTCAATGTGAGCCGCGTCATTTCTTCCTGCTCGGCGATGCGCTTATTGTCTCGGTCGAGGCACTCCGCATGCCGCTTGACTTCCTTTTTCAAATCCTCCTGCGGCTTGGCCATTTCACGCACCGCTTTAATTGCACTGCTAATTAAAACGATGGTTGCCAAAATTCCCGCCAAAACCAGCACAAAGCCGCCCCATTGATCTGGCGTCACACCTGCCAATTCTTTCATCTTTCCCTCCCATTATCCGGCGGCTCCCTTCCCCTCGTCGCCTGTTGTGTTTGTTTTCGTTTTCCGCGCCTCGGTTGTGTCTCCAACCGCCGACTTAAACGCCAGCGCAACAAGCTCACCGATGATGCAGGTATACAGATACTTCGTCAGCTCGCCCGGCGGCTCAAGCCCAAGCAGATAGTAACCGACGAGTGTTACTGCCGCATACACAATAGCCAAACCGATACAGACGGCGACGATGATCTTGCTGTATCGCATCAGTCGTCACCTGCCAGCGCCGCCTGAATGATGGTCATATCACCGTCGCACACCGCCAGCCATTGCTGACGCGTCGCCCGAATCACGATCTGCTCATCTTCTCCAGCAGCTTCCTGCTCACCCACCTTGTTACAGTAGGTCAGCGAACACCAGCCCTGATGCCCCTTGTACGTAACCTTGCCCCAATCCCCATCAACCTCGGTGACAGTCAGTTTCGCGCCGCATGGCATCGTGAGCATATATGCTCCCGTCAAACTGGGGCGTTTGCGTAACCGCAGACCATTTTCATAGGATACCGTATATTCCCCAATAGGGTACTTCACATCAATTTGAGCATCCTCGTCATTCACTTGCCCGTTCACCCCAATCATCCGATGCACGCCCAGCCCGTTCCAACCGTCCTTGGCGGTCAGCTCGGTTTCCACCACGCACCCCCGGCTCTTACTGCTGTGGAGCACCGTACCGCACTCCGTCACCAGCCCGACGTGATTCACGTCGCCCGTACCCACGCCCATAAACGCCAGCATCCCCGGCTTTGCCCCTGCAATGCCTTCCTGCTTCCACGTCAGATCGCGGTACTTCGCGCTGTTCGCATCGCTGTCCCACAGCGCATTGGTTCCCGCTGTGGTATAGCTGCTCACACCGCCCGGCGCTGTACGAATAATCTTTTTAATGAGGTTGATGCAGTCGATCACCTCGTAACTCGTGCCTTTGAGCGCACGAGCCGCCGCAATCGCGTCTGCCGCTTTAATCATCCCGGTCGCTCCCTCCAACATGAATAAACCTGCCGATGCCGACAGCGAGCAGGAACAGCCCCGCCAGCACAATAAACACCGTCATGCCGTCATGTTCACCCCTCCATTCGTTCAAAAAAGAGCGGCATTTCTGCCGCCCCGTCCCCGTCGTTTACTCCGCCAGCTCGCCCACGCCGCTGTCCACCAGCAGCTCGCGCACCTGCTCGCGCAGCTTCGCCGGAACCTGCGCAAACGTCTTTTTGCCCAGCATGATCTGCTGCGCCCAAAGCATCGCCATCATATCCTCGCCTCCTTTCCCGAAAAGAATCTGAAATAAAAGCGAGGTCGCCCATTTAGCCATAGACGATCTCGCTCATTTCCAAAATGCACTCGGTCAGCATCGTGTTCTGCTCCTCAAGCTGCGCGATGCGTTCCTTGTCTGTCGGCATCGGCACATGCGGGTCATAATCCGCCGCCTTGCCCCAGTAGCTGTCAAAAGCGGCTTCCACGTCCTCCGCGCCGACGGTTTCCTCCGCCCGCAGAAACGCTTCCTCCGCCTCATAATAGGCATCAGAAAAGTCCTCCCCCGATTGCTCGGTAAGAGGACCTTGAATATTTTTCCTGAGCCAGATATCCGTGCCGCCTCCGGCGCGGGCGACTGCCCTAACCGGCGAGAGCGGCTCGCTGGATCGCACAAAGTCGATCATGCTGCACTTCCTCCCTTGCGTACCTGCCCATCTCCCTGCGGGCAGTCCTGAAAATGCTATACTTGAAGTCGTTTTTTCGCTGCCATCCGCGCGCCTCGATGTGGTCAAACCAGCCATGATAGGAAATCACGCCGCCGCAAAGCCGCTTGGACGGGCGCTTTTTCTGCCGCTTGAGCTTTTCCATGCGTGCATACTTCCGCCGCGCACGAAGGAAAATCCGTCCGCGCATCCGCGTCTTATCGCGATAGACCACATAGCCCATGCCGTCTGCCGGGCTGCCGTGGTGCCTGCCCTGCTTGTCCAGATAGTCAAGCCGATACAGCCGCCAGCAGCCTTTAATCCGCATGCCCAGCTCCTTGCGCATGTACTTTTCAAGCATCCGCTCCACGCGCATCAGGTCGCGCTTGTTGCTGCCAAAAATCTGAAAATTGTCCATGTAGATATCGCAATGCGTCACCATCCGCACGCGCGTCCGCTTGCCCCTGCGCATCTCCCATCGTACCGCCTGCTGCATCAGATAATGCCACGCATACGATATGATGTAGTTACACAGATTGCAGGACAGATACGACCCGATAGATATGCCGCGTCGAACGCGCCGTCCCTGCAAGCCCCCGCCGTCCGAAAACCGCGTTTCCGCCGTCAGCTTGCGCCGGTGCAGGTTGTGCTGTTCCCGCGTCATCTTGTCGATCAGGTACTCCGTCAGCCACAAAAGCTCCGGGTTTCGCACGTCGCGCCGGAGGTGCTTCTTGAGCTGCCCGATGGACATGGACGGGTAGCACTTGCGCACGTCCGCCTCGATGGCATAGCGCGATACAGGGCTTTTCCCCACGGCTTTCCCGCCACGCATGGTCACGCGCTGCTCACGCAGCCAGCGCTCGTTAAACTTCTTGCCGTAGATTTGCCCGCGTCCGGGAATCGTCGCGCACTGATGCGGCGCGAATTTCGCGTCAAAAAGCTCCTGCAAACCTATCTTTGCGATGTAATCATAAATCTGTTGAAGCATCGAAGCGATACAAATGTTTCGCTGCTTCTTTGCAATACCGTCTTGAATCTTCCTGATCCGCGCGCGTCTGAGATGAATGTCGTGGTTTTTCAGGCATTTCTGGATATATGCTGCCAGCGTATCGACAACAGGAAAAAGCCGCGAACGCTCCGATAAATCGCGCGCATAGCGACCGACTTCATCCGCGTCCATGTCTGAAAACTCGGCAAGCAGCTCGTGTACATCCCGCCGCGTCCATTTACCATCCAAGCAGGCATAAATGCAATGCTTGATAAAGTAGATGCTGCGGATATTCACGCGCTTACAGTACTGCTTCAAGAAAAAAATACCCCTTTCTGCATCTCAACGGCTTTCGGTACTCTACTAACCGCACGCATAGCCCAGCGTCTATGCGTCCTCCCCAAAGGCTATCCTTCGGTTCATCGGTGCTGGAACGATGGATTTCGGCGACCACTTGCGCGGTCAGCTCCACTGGAGCCCTCTGTCCGGGCAGGCTTTCGCCTGATGCTTTGCGGCACGAAACCGGGTGCAAATATAGGGGTATACATGCAGAAATGCGCAACGACGAGTTCCAGTTCTCATTAGTTAGTCCATTATTCAGATTACGCGCGCGCGGACCACCAGAGTCACCAACATAAAGAGAGCAGCCCGCCCAGACCGCAAAGACTGAAACACTCGCCATGCACCCGGAGTCCCCTTTGCGCCACGCATTTTTCTGCGTCCGCCGCTCACGCGGCAGGAGGGGTTCCACCCCCTGCTTTCCGGCGCTCTTGTATGTTATCGCTTACCGCTGCAACGGTATCACCTCCGACTCCTGCATTATACAGTTTTTTACAGCTTCACGCAACGGGTAACGGCGGGGGAAATCCCCCGCATGCCCCCTTACGCCGCGGTCGCTGCGCGCCCGCATCGCCCAGTAGCGGAAAGGCGCAACGACGAGTACCAGCCCCCAAAAGTAAGTCCAGAATTCAGAGAACGCGCGCGCGGACCACCAGAGCCACCAACAGAAAGA
>QAKI01000009.1:0-4685 GCA_003343905.1 Subdoligranulum variabile | reverse complement strand
GCCCAGTAGCGGAAAGGCGCAACGACGAGCCCCAGTACTCACTAGCCAGTCCATTACTCAGATTACGCGCGCGCGGACCACCAGAGCCACCAACATAAAGAGAGCAGCCCGCCCAGACCGCAAAGACCGAGGTCGTATTGTTGGGGAGGTAACGAGCCGAGCAGTAGCCGGTGGTGGAGTTCGCGTTGCACTCCGTCGCTTCCATGACGGACGGATGCTCCGGGTCAAACCCCATGCGGCTGATCCATGCCCACTGGTCGAGCTTCGTGAATTCAAGCGCATAGCCGACCTCCTCGTAGTCGCTGGTGATGGAGGTCGCCTGCTTCGTGCAGTCGTCCACGACATAGATTTTCTCGCCCTTGTGAACTTCATCAGACAGAATAACATATTGATTGCCCCAGACGGTTTCGACATAGCGATAGCGCATGTCGTACTTGCCGCTGGTCAGCGCGTCCGGTGAGCCGGTAGGACCCAGTACCTTGTCCGTACTGCCCGTCCACCACGGCATCGTGGATAGATAAGTCGGCGCGGCGTATTCCGTACCGGAAGCCGTGAAGCTGCCCGTCGTCGTGTCGAAGGTCTTGCCGCTGTTATCGACGTAGATCGCCACGTTGCCATCTTCCAGTGTTTCCTTGCGCGTCACCAGCACGCGATCTGCCTTGGCGTTCATACTGGCATTATAGCGGTCCAGATTCGGATTCGAGCCGTTCAGCCTGTCCGGGTTGCCGATGGATACGCAGCTGCCGACGATGATGTTATTCGCCTGCGATGCCGTCAGGATGAACCGCTCCACGCCCGTTTCCTGCACTGCCGCCGCATACTGGAAATTGTAGCTCAGACAGCCATACACAACGCTCTTTTCGTGCCGCGTCGCGAATTCAATGTCCATCAGGATGGTCAAATGGAACAAATCTTTGCTGGTCATGCCGCAATACTGCGCGCCCTTCTTGCGCATCGCTGTCTGGATGCTGTTGTGGCTGACGTGATTCGCCGGGCATACGCCGCTGCGGCTGCGCGGGATGCCGTTTTCAAGGTCGCCCTTATAGGCTGCAATCGCGATAAATGGGCGAAGCGTCCCGTCAGGACGAACAGCGCCCGGAGTCGGAAACCAGCCTTCACCGTGCGGCTCGTCCGATACGGAGTAAACGTCCTCATCGTCGCCCATCGTGATTTTGAACCAGCAGGTCTTGAAAAGCACCCAGACATCGCCATTCGTTCCGTCGAGCTTGAAGGCGGGTTCGCCCTCCATCGCCGTGATGATGAACTCGCCGCTTGCATCCACATAGCCGTTACAGCGCTTACTGTTGAAGATCGGCACATGATCAAAATCATTCGCGCCGCGCACCGTGTTCGTAGACGGGTTGGCAATCATCCCCTCCGCGTCATCGCCGCGCGTGCCGACGTTCGCCTTCGTGCTGTTGTCAAAGGATACCGTGTAGATTTTGCCCGTCGTGTACGCATCAAAGCCCCATGCGTTCCGCAGGCTCAACATGCGCTCCCGCAGTGCCGACGCGCCCATGCGCGCATCCACGACCTCGGCAAACTCCGCGCCACCCGCTTCCGTCAGCGCCGCAAGACGCGCATCAATCGTCGCCGTCAGCGTATCAGACAATCCGTTGGCTTTGCTGATTGCCTCCGCGAGCTGTGCTTTCAACGCGGTCAAATCGCCCACGTTGGAGAACAGCATCCAATATGAATCATTCGGCGGTTCATTGCCTTTCGTGGATGTCTCGCTGATATATACATAAGATTTTCCGTCCGGCTGCGTGACATGCTCGAACATACAGTATTCATGCGTACTGTCATAGGCCCCCGTAAAGGCCAGCAGCACATAGCCCAGCGGCAAATCCTGATAAAGTTCATTTGCCATTAACCCTCACCACCAATCTTCTGTCCTTGATTAGAAATTGAATCGCAGAAAAGCCATTCGGCATCCTCATCACGAGCTGACGCGTTGCCGGATTGATATAGAATGTAGCGTAAGCAAAATTGGAAGTCGGGATGCCCAGCGCAACCGTCGTCTTGGCCGCGGTCTGCGTCACCTGCGCAGTCGGGTCGGCGCTCGGCGGCAGGCTTTCCACCTGCACTTCAAAGTCAGACAGCTTATCCGCCGCCTCTTTCGCCCTCTGCGCCTGCTCTTTGCTTTCCTTTTGTGTGGCGGTATGTTCCTTCACCCGCGCCGTTTCCGCCGTCACGCGCCCCTTCTCGGCTTCCACGCGGGCGTTCTCCGCCTTGATGCGGCTGCTCTCGCCGGTTGCCCGTGCCTGCTCAACGCTGACCCGCTGCTCCTCCGCTTTGGCGCGGCTGTTCTCGGCGGTCGCCCGGCTCTGTTCTGCCGTCGCCCTTGCGCTTTCACTCTGAACCCGCTGGTTTTCGGCTGTTACGCGGTTTTTCTCGGCAGTTACTCTCGCGCTTTCATTTTTCATCCGCTGATCTTCAGCAGTTGCACGGTTCTTCTCGGCGGCAATCCTCGCGTTTTCATTCTGAACCCGCTGATTTTCCGCTGTTTTGACCGCCGTATTCGTTGCCACGGTTTCCTTGGTTGCCGCTCTCATGTTGGCAACCTCTGCAAGCAGCTCTCTGACGCTCGGAAGCGTATGAGACGGGTCGATGATGATTTCACCATTGGCCTTGGTCACCATCAGATAGATCCGTGCGACAGATACGATTGTCTCATCTCCATCAGCAATCTGCATCGTACATTTCAAGCGTCCCTCAACCTCATAGCACGACTTATCCAGTTCGGCCACCGCATAGCCTTCACTGTCAAAAGCCGCATCAATGTAGCGGGTCGCCGTATCCTGCCGCTCCACGCATAGCATTGCGCGCAATTTTGCCGTATCGATGATCTGGCCATTAAGCACCGTTTTGACGCAGACCCGATGTGCCTTGGAATCGCCGACGCTGGCAAGCGTATTCCAGATCATGTCGTCATTCGGTTTTCCCAAATCAACGATGACCTTATATACATGGCCTGTCATTTTTTCACCTTCTTCATATCAGTAATTTCCTCCCGTATAGGAGGTAACGAACGTCTGCACAAAAAGGTTCGCTCGGATTCTCGTCAACTTGTCCGGCACAACAGACACCTCGTGCCATGTTCCGCGCATAATCCTCCCGTTGCTGTCCTTGCTCAAATATGGAATCACGTCAATTTCGTTTCCGTTCACCTTTTCGGCCGGAATTTCTTCGCCATCCACTCTGATTGTCACACTCGACGCGATATCGCCCTCATAAATGCCATATTGAATTTCATGCGTATGGCTCAGAAGCGTGAAGGAATGGCTGTGCGCCGGAACGCTCACCTTATGCGTATGCGCCGGAATTTCAATCGAAATCGCCGGAACGGTAACGGCCACATTGACCATGTGGTAGTGGGAAAATTCATGCCGATGCGTGATATCATGCACATGATTTCCGATGGGGTGCGTGTGCCCGTCTATCGTATGCCAATGGCTCATGCCATGCGTATGAGATGACAATCCATGCGTATGCGCATCCATCGTGTGCCAATGGCTCATGCCGTGCGTATGCGCCGAAACCGTATGACTGTGCGCATCGAAGTTATGCCAGTGACTCATTCCATGCGTATGTGCCGGAACCGTATGGCTATGCGCATCGAAGTTATGCCAGTGGCTCATGCCGTGCGTATGCGCTGGAATAGAGTGCGTATGGCTACCAATCGAGTGTTTGTGCGCAGTCTGCGATAAACTGTGCGTATGATTCGGCGTGCTGTGCGTATGGCTTCCGATGCTGTGATGATGCGCATTCACCGTATGGCTGTGCGACCCCTGACTGTCTGTACCAGGCGACTTCGTACCCGTCGATTTATCTGCTGAAACCTTCGTAACGCCGCTGGAAATTGCGCCCGTCGCGCTCGCGCCAGTGGATAATCTATGGTTGTGTCCAATACCGATGGAAAACGAAAAGGTGTGGCTATGGCTGTTCACCGTGTGGCTGTGCGAGCCTTGGCTGTCCGTGCCGGGACTCGCATCGCCCGTATCTCCGCTGCCGCCGCCTGTCGTTCCTGCACCGCTGCTGGTGACGCTGATATCTACGGTATTGGTTTTGGTGTTCAGCTCACCGCTGCCTCCTGACGTTCCGCTTCCGCCACTGTCCGTAGACAGCTTTGCGCCTCCCGCGTTCTGCGGCGCGCCCGTGCTTCCTCCGCCGCCGGAACCTGTTGAACCGCCGCCTCCGCTGTCCGTGGACAGCTTTGCGCCTCCAGCGTTCTGCGGTGCGCCCGTGCTTCCTCCACCGCCGGAACCCGTTGAACCGCCGCCCCCGCTGTCCGTGGACAGCTTCGGGCCTGCCTCATTTCTTGGTACACCAGTATTCCCGCCGCCGCCGCTCTGCGTTGAACCGCCGCCCCCTGCATCGGTATTCATCATAGCGCCAGCTTCATTGCGGGATATGCCCGTATTCATCTCGGCAGACATTCCCGTTGTTCCCGTCGCAACGCCCGTGTTCGACATGTTGTCGCCATCAAACGTTTTGGCAAACCCCGTATTGGCATTGACCGCTCCATCCTGCATCGGTGTACCGCTGGTGATTGCCTGCGCCACGGTACGCTGCGGCACAGATACCGTCGTTGCGCCTCCGGCCTCGCTCGTCTGCGTACTGCCTCCGCCCTCCTGCGTCGTGCGAACATCGCCGCCGCCCGCAGCCGCGCCCGTCTCATACGC
>QAKI01000024.1 GCA_003343905.1 Subdoligranulum variabile | reverse complement strand
CTGTACGACGCCGACAAGGAGTGGGCCGAGCGCAAGGAGATGGTGCAGATGGGCCTGTTGCGCCCTGAACTGGCGCTGGCCTGGAAGTTCGACCTGCCCTGTGAGACCGACGCCGACCTGGCCGCCATCCGGCAGAAGTACATGCCGGAACTGGCCGACCTTGAGAGGTAACACGGCATGACACAAGAGCAGCGGGACGGGCTGAACGATGCGGCGCTGGCGCTGACCGAGCCGATCATCGACGAACTGCTGAAGGATATCAGCCGCAGGATCAAGAAGGCCGGGGCCATCACCGGCACCGCCGAATATGAGATCTACCGCGCCCAGGCCCTGGGCGAAAGCAAAAAGGCCATTGCCCAAGCCATTGCCCGGCAGACCGAGATCAACGCAGAAGTCATCGACGCGCTGCTGGACTATGTGGTGGACGCTTCAGCCCGGTTTGAGGATGATGCTTACCTGCAGCAACTGACCGAGGGCTATGCCGATGTGATGAAGACCCGGACCGCCGAGCAGGTGCAGAACTTGTGGGCGACGGCTCCTGACGGCAAGACGGTGCCTCTGCAGGACGCCTATGCCAGGGCGCTGGATTTTGCCTTCCGCCAGACGGCGACAGGCTCGCTGGATCTGAACACCGCCATCCGCCGGGCCGTGGGACCGCTGGCCCGGCGCGGGCTGCGAACCGTTGAGCAGAAGAACGGCCGCAGCGTGGGCATCGAATACGCCTGCCGCCGCTACCTGATGGACCAGATGGGCCAGCTTGACAACGCGATCCAGCAGCAGAACCATGACCGGCTGGGGTGCGACGGGTGGGAGATCAGCGCCCACGCCGCCTGCGCGCCGGACCATGAGCCCATCCAGGGGCGGCAGTACACAGACGAAGAGTTTGAAGTCCTCAACGCCAGCCTGCAGCGGCCCATCGGGCGGCTGAACTGCCGCCACGTGGCGGACCCCGTGCTGATCGGCGTGGACAAGCCGGTGTACAGCGAGGCGGAACTTGCAAAAATGGCCGCCGACAACGAGAAGGGCGTGACCTACACCGGCAAGCACTACACGCTGTACGGGGCCGGGCAGGAGCAGGCCGCCATTGAGAATGCCATCCGCCGGATGCGGCGGCAGGTGCTGGTGGACGAAGAGAGCGGCAGCGCCGACCTGCAGAAGAACCAGATCCGGCTGCGGGTGCTGCAGAGCGAGTACAGCCGGTTCTGCCGCGCCACTGGGCGGCGTACCCGCACAGAGCGGCTGTACACGGCGGGCTTTGGCCGAAGCCAGGCCAGCAAGGCAGTGTGGACGTATCGGCGCGGCAGCGTTTCCGACGTGGAGGTGCAGGGCCATACCCTGTACAGCGTGACGGAGGAGCGCATCAAGGCCGTTCCGAAGCCGTTCTTCCGCGGCCTGACCAACAATGAAAACGCCACGGCGCGCGGGTACGCACGGGAAGTACTGCGCCGGGTGCAGAAACTGGAACCGGGCACCGAGGCCATCGTGGACTTTACGGCGGACGGATACACCCGGTATACCATCGGCGCAAGCGGAGAGATGCAGGTGACGTCCCCGGAACTTTCAGGCCCGTATTACTCTTTACATAACCATGCCAGCAATGATATACTGAGTCCAGAGGATGTCCAGCGGCTTATCCGGCACCCCGACATGAAGGGCATCGGGGCCGTGGGACATGCCGGCGCCCTGTACACCTGCGAGAAGGTGTACGGGTATGACCAGGAGCGGGCGCGCGAGTGGTTTAAAGCCCTCAAGAAAAAGTACCCGCTGTACAAGGGCAACACCGACGATCTGGAAAAGGCGTTGGCCCAGCGGATCGCGTTTGCCGAGGAACTGCAAAGGGATGGTGAGAAGTATGGGCTCGTATTTCAAGCATCATCCGCCGACAGCCGAACAACTGGCTGAATGGCGGGCGGACCTTGCCGCCGCGTGGCCTTACACCGAGGACGACCCGGAACCGTCCTATTTTGACTGGATCCCCGACCCCGCCCGCAGCGATGCGACCGATGCCATGTATCTGCTGAAAGCCTCCGGCAACTGGACCGAGGAGGATGAGCGGATTGCCTTTGACCCCAGCAAGCCGCCGCCCCGGCCGTTCGAGGAGTTGGAAGCCGAACACCGCGAACTTGTAAAACAGTGGATGAAGACCGCCAAGATTTTGTAACTGATTAAAAATGCCGTTTGCACCCCGTTTTAGGGGTGCTTTTTTCGTGCTCAAATTCAGGAGGACCACATGGGTGAAGTCATCGAAGAATACAGCATCTTTTACCCTCTGGGCGGACGGGGCCGCGTACGGCTGAAGGTACAGCCCGCCAGGGGCAGGGCACGCGCTGCGCCCCGCTGCAAACCGCACCCGCACCGCAACCGTCCCCGCGACAAACTGAAGAACCGAAGCCAAGGCCCCGCAAGGGGCTTTTATGCTGCCCCAAAAGACAAAAAAGGAGGAAACACCCCATGCTTGAATGGCTGAAACCCATCCTTGGCGAGAGTTACACCGAGGATATCGACAAGAAGATCAGCGCGGAGATCAGCAAGAGCTTTGTGGCGAAAAGCGACTTTGACGCCGCCGACGAAGCCCGGAAGGCCGCCGAGACCCAGCTGACCGAGGCCAACAAGACCATCGCCGGGTACAAGGAGATGGACATCGACGCGATCCGGCAGTCTGCCGCAGACTGGCAGGCCAAGGCCGAGCAGGCGCAGAAGGACGCCGACGCCCGCGTGGCCGCCGTGCAGTTTGACGCCAAGCTGGACGGCGCGATCAGTAAGGCCCATGGCCGCAACGCCAAGGCCATCAAGGCGCTGCTGGATATGGACGCTCTGCGCGGCAGCAAGGACCAGGACAAGGACATCGGCGCGGCGCTGGACGCCCTGCAGAAGGACAGTGGGTATCTGTTCGAGTCCGCCGAGACCCCGCCGCCCTACGCTGCCGGGACCGGCAGCGGGACGGTCAGCCGTGCCGAAAAGACGGCCGACGGCGTGGAAACCGCCTTTGCCGCGCTCAACCCCAAACTGAAGTTCTGAGGAGGAAAAAACCATGGCACATGCAAATCAGGATCGCTACAGCAAGATGGTGGACGCGAAGCTGCGCGCCAATCTTGTGACCCGCGACAACTACATCTTCAACAACCGCCACGAGGGTGACCCCAAAGCCGGAAAGGTCAAGATCCCGGTGCGCGACACCGAGGTGGAGGTCAAAGCCTACGACAAGGCGAACGGCATCGACCCTGAGGCAGGGACGACTACCTATCTGGATCTGGACATCGACCAGGACGAGGCCGTGAACGAACTGATCGACGGTTTCGACGCCGAGAGCGTGCCCGACGGCATCGTGGCGGAACGGTTGGACAGCGCGGCCTACTCTTTGGCCCTGTCGATGGACAAGAAGTCCCTCAATGCGCTGGAGGCTGCTGGTACCGGCTCGGGCAGTGTGGCGGCAGGCACGCTTGCCAATGTTTCCACCAGCAAGACCGCCTGCACCGCGTCCAACGCCTACAAGGAAGCCCTGGCGGCCAAGCGCACGCTCTCCCGCATGGGCGTACCCAACGACGGGCAGCGCTGGATGATCGTCAGCCCCGAATACCTGGAAGTGCTGATGCAGGATTCCAACTTCGTCAAACAGGGCGACCTGGCGCAGGAGCTGGTGCAGGAAGGCGCTGTGGGCAAGATCGCGGGCTTTCTGGTCTTTGAGAGCGCCAATCTGGACTATGAATCCACCACCCGCGTGGCATCCAAAAAGACCACCACCGAGTTCATCGCCGGGCATCCCAACTGGTGCCACCGTGTACAGGAGTGGCAGGTAGCGCCCCATCTGCAGGACCTGAGTGGTTCCGGCAAGTATATCGGCGCATCTGCTGTACAGGGCCGCAAGGTGTACGGCGTGAAGGTGTCCAAGCCGCAGACGCTGTACATCAAGCGCATTGAAACAAATGCGACCTAAGGAGCCAGGATATGTATGCGGACTATACCTACTATCAGAGCACCTACCACGGAACGGCGCTGAGCGAGGCACAATGGCCCGCCGCAGCGCGGGAAGCCGACGCCTGGCTGGACCGCCTGACGCTGGGCCGCCTGCGGCGCGGCGCGCCGGTGGATGACGCGGTGCGCATGGCGGCCTGTGCCATGGCCGAGGTGGCGGGGCGCTACCAGACCGCCGCTGCCGGGCGCACGCCGGGGCTTGCCAGCGCCACAAACGACGGCTACAGCGAGAGCTACACGGGTACTGCCGCCGACCTGGTGGCGCAGGAGCAGACGGAGCTGCAGGCCGCTGCGGACCTGTACCTGCCCCGCACGCACCCGCTGCGCTACAGGGGGTGTGGCTGATATGCTGTGCTGCACCGAGACCGTGACGCTCTATCACCGCAGGTACGACCCGGCCAGCCGGTCCGACGTGTGGAGCCGGACGGTATACCCTGCCGCCAGCTGGTACGGCGGCCAGGCGGCCACCGTGAGCGACAACGGCCTGATGACTGCCGACGCTTACACGGTGCGCATCGACACCGACGCCGAGATCGACGCCGCTCCCGGCGACGTGCTGGTGCGCGGCGAGGTGGCGGACACCGTGACCGGCAGCACGGCCCTGACCCGCAAGTACCAGGGGCGCTGCATGGTATTGACCCATGTGCAGGACAACCGCCGCGGCGCGCGGCGGTTGCGGCACTGGAAGCTGGAGGGCAAGTAATGGCGCGCAGTAAGGGGCGGCGCATCGAGACGCCGCGGGGCAAACTGGTCCAGATCAAGTTCAAGGGCGGCAGGATATCCTGCCGCCTTACCTGGAACCGGGATTTTGGGCCACGGCGCACCAGGCAGCTCCAGACGGTGCAGGAGTATGTGGACGCGGCGGTGCTGCGGTACTGCCGCCCCTATGTGCCCATGCAGAGCGGTTTTTTGATGCGCAGCGGCGACCTGGGAACCGTGATCGGCTCCGGCGAGGTCAGCTACATCGCGCCCTATGCCCACCGTCTGTACTATGGCGTCAGTTTCCATTTCGACAAAAGTGCCCACCCCAGCGCGGGGGCGCTGTGGTTTGAACGCGCCATGATCGACCACAAAGCGGATATCCTGCGCGGAGCGGCCGCGCGGGCCGGAGGAGAAGCCCATGGAGTATAAGAGCATCGCCGAGGCGCTGCACCAGTATCTGCTGACCTGCCCCCTGCTGGGGGACCACCGGCTGGGGGTGGACTGGCTGCCGGACCACAGCGTGGCGTTTTCTATCGACACCACGCCCGCCAGCCAGATCATTCAGCGGTATTTCAGCGGCAGCAGCCTGCGGCAATATCAATTTGTCCTGCGCAGTATCTCGGACTATGGGCCGGATACCATGCAGAACATCGCAAACAGCGCCCTGTATGAGCAGCTCGCCGCCTGGTTTGAGGAACAGACCCGGAAACGGAACTTCCCCGACCTGGGGCCGGGGCGCACGGTACAGAGCATCGAGGCACAGAGCACCGGCTACCTGATGACCGCCGCCCCCGACGTGGGACGGTACCAGATCCAGTGCCGCCTTGTATATTTTGAGAAAGGAACCAGAAGATGAAACTGTCTGAACTGATGAAAGACGTAACGCCGAACCCTGAATTTGCGGGCATCGTTACGGCGGGCGACTATGTGCTGGCCGTGGACTTTTCCGGCTCGGCGTCCGGCCCCGCTGACTACGTCGTGGCCGACGGCGGTGTGACCGAGCAGAGCGGCGCGCTGGAGGCCACCACGGCCGAGAGTACCTATCTGCGCAGCGGTACCACCGAGACCAAGACCGGCACCAAGCGCACCTTTACGGTCGCGGGCGACCGGATGGCAGCAGACGACTTCCAGGAGGCGCTGCTGGCCCACGCCATCAAGTATGGCACCGGCCAGTCCGTTATCAAAAAGTATGTGTACTTCTGCATGCTGACGGGCAAAGGCGAGCAGGGCTCCCTGAGCATTGCGGTGGAGGACGACGAGGGCGGCGAAGCCGGGGCCAACGCGACCTGGAGTGCGACCCTGACGGCTGTGGGAACACCGAAAGAATACACCTACAGCCCCGCCGTCATGAAGGCCAGCCAGGCACCGGAAATGGCGGTCGCCTCTACGGCAAAAGCCCCTGCACAGAGCAGCAGCAAGACCGCCCTGGCGGCCAAATCCGAAAACACCCAGACTGACAATCAGTAAATCTCCAAGGCGGATCGTAGCGATCCGCCTTTTCCTGTGGCTTATAGTAATCGCGCCGGGGCAGTACCGGCGGGCCGCACACTCGCAAGGAGGATATTGTAATGCTTACCGTGCTTGGAAAAGAAATCGACTTCGACGTAACATCCCCCGCTGATATGCAGCGGTATCTGGAAGCGGAGGCTACCATGCACCGGGCTGCGGCGACGCTGCCGCCCGACCCCGATCCCGCCGCCATGGCGACGATGGAGGGGCTGCAGGCGTACCAGGCTCACCTGGCCGCGCAGTGCAGGCTGCTGACCGACTTTATCGACGCGGCCTTTGGCGACGGGATTTGCAACGCACTGCTGGGGCCTAAAACCAGCCTGTCCACCCTGCTGGACGTGATGGACGCCCTGCGCGACGCCATCACCAGCCAGGGCGCGCAGTACGCCCAGCGGCTCGCCGCCTACAAGCCCAACCGCGCCACCCGGCGCAAGGCGGCAAAATGAGCTGCCTGCTGTTGGAGGGCGGATTGCCGGAAACCATCGACGGCGTGCCCATCTATGCCGACTACCGCAACATGATCCGCTTCGAGCAGATCCTCGATGATGATACTTTGAGCGACGCTGCCAAAACGGTGCTGGGGGTGCAGCAACTCTTTGAAGAACTGCCGCCGGGCGGCATCGAGAGGGCGGTGGACCGCTTAAACTGGTTTTACAGCCGCGGGAAGAACGCGGACGCGGAGGACAAGCAGCAAGGCGGGAAAAAGGCCGTGCGCGCCTATGACCTGACGTATGATGCGGACGCATCCTGCATCTACGCGGCTTTCCGGCAGGCGTACCAGATCGACCTGATTGAGATTCCTTACCTGCACTGGTGGGCTTTTTTGGCCCTGCTCGAAAACCTGCCGGACAGCACGGCCATGGCTCAGCGGATGCAACTGCGCGCCATGGACGTGAAAGGGATAAAAGACAAAAAGATGCGGGAGCACTACGCGAAACTGCAGAAACAGGTGGCGCTGCCTGCAAAGGCCGCCGCGCGCCCGCGGAAGGTGGAGAGCATGGCCGACCGTGTCAAGCGGCGGCATGCGGAGGCGCAGGCTGAGTT
Source organism: Subdoligranulum variabile (assembly GCA_003343905.1). Lineage (GTDB taxonomy): Bacteria > Bacillota > Clostridia > Oscillospirales > Ruminococcaceae > Gemmiger > Gemmiger variabilis_C. Next base: position 61,519 of record QAKI01000024.1, on the reverse strand, counting down.
GGAAAGGAGGCGGTTGCATGGCGTATGATGGCTCGGTCACCTTTGAGACGGCGATGGATACCAGTGGGTTCACCGACGGAACCGGCGACATCAACCGACAGTTTTCCGCCATCCGCAAAGGCGCGGAGGCCGCCGCCGGCGGGTTGGAGAAGGTGCCCGCCAAGCTGGACCAGACCGTCAGCAGCGCCAGCCGCCTGTCGGATATCGTCAAAGGCGGCGGCGTGTTCAAGCTCATCGAAAAGGGCGTGAACGCTGTCACGGCTTCGCTGGATTCGGCCATCGACCGCTACGATACGATGAACCGCTTCCCGCTGATGATGGAACAGCTTGGGTATGGTGCAGACAGCGCCCAGGCTGCGGTGCAGCGGCTGTCGGATGGTATACAGGGCATTCCCACCACGCTGGACACTGTGGTGAGCACGGCGCAACGGCTGACGATCCTGACTGGCAACTTGGACGGGGCTGTGGACACGACGTTGGCCCTCAACAATGCTTTTCTCGCCAGCGGAGCGGGCAGCGACGGTGCGGCCCGCGGTCTCGAACAATATGTACAGGCGCTCAGCCGCGGCAAGTTCGAGATGGAAGAATGGAAGACCATGCAGGAAACCATGGGTCTGGCCCTGAACCGCGTGGCGGAGAGCTTTGGGTATGTGGGCGAGAGCGCACAAACGGACCTGTATAATGCGCTGAAAGACGGAGAGATCACCTTTACCCGGTTTAATGACCGGCTCATCCAGCTGAACGACGGTGTGGGCGGGTTTGCGGAACTTGCCAAGACCTCCTCCGCGGGTATTAAGACGGCGTGGACAAATATGAACACGGCCGTGGTGCGCGGTACGACGTCTGTTGTTGAAGCGATTGATAGCGGCCTTTCTGAGACGCGTTTCAATAGTATTCAAACGATCATTGAAGGCCTTGGAAAAGGCATTGAAACGGCCATGAAAGCCGCTGCGCCCGCCATCGAATTGGTGGCATCTCATGCGGATGTGCTTGCGGGAGTATTAGGTGTACTGACCGCTGCTTATGCAGCGAATACGGCAGCCGCGGCACTGAACAAAGCTATGCATGGTGGCTTGGGGCAGGTGCTTGGAAGTGTATCTATCCTGTATGGTGTACTTACTACCCAGGGCGGGGCGTTGGTCGTGGTACAGGGACTCTTGACCACGGCCACCACGGCGCTAAGCGCCGCAATCAATACCCTTTTGGGGCCTGTGGGGTTGGCAGTGGTTGCTATTGGTGCAGTGACGGCAGGGGCCGTAGCTGTATACGACTGGGTAACAGCAGACAGCGAGGCATACACCGAGCAGGCAGAAGTGCTGGACGACCTTGCCAATCAGCAGAAAAACCTTGCCAAGAGCGAGGAAAGCAACGCCAAGGCCGCGGAAAATAACCTCAAATCCATCCGGGCCAGTGCGGACGCCGCAGGCGAACTGGCGAAAGAACTCGGCGAACTGGACAGTGTAGAGAACAAGTCCGCCAGCCAGAAACAGCGAATTGGCGAGATGGTCGACGAACTCAACGAGAAGTACGCCGACCTGTGCCTGACCTATGATGAGGAAGCCGACCAGCTCTCGATGAATGCGGATCAGCTACAGGAATATATCGAGGCCCAGCAGACCATGGAGGAAGTGGCCGCCCGGCAGGAGCGGTACAACGAGCTGTTGGATGAAGAAGCTGCCATCCGACAGAATATGGCGGAACTGGAAACCATGCAGACCGAATGGGCCGCCCAGCTGGATCAAAAAATCATCAGCCAGGGCGAGTACAACGAGCTGATGGAACAGAGCAAGGAAACGCTGGCTGCTTACGCTGCGCAGGAGCAGGCCCTTAACGATCAGCGCACAGCCCTGGATGCGGAAATGGCCGCCATTGACACCACCACTGCCCAGACGATCATCGCCAATGCTCAAGCCCAGCAAGAGGCCACCCGCGCCGCCGCCGAAGCCGAAGAAGCGGAAATGGAGCGCCGCAAGGAGGCGCTGCAGAGCTACACCGAAGCGGCCACCAATATGTACGACCGCATTGAAACCAAAAGCGAATTGACGGTCAACGACATGATCGCCAACCTGCAGGCCAACCAGGAAGCGGTTGCCACCTGGGCGGACAACTTACAAGCCCTGGCGGAGCGCGGCATCGACCAGGGGCTGCTGCAGGAATTGCGCGATGCCGGGCCAGAGTCCGCCGCCACAGTGGCCGAGCTGTGTACCGCTACAGACGACCAGCTGCAGCAGTTGAGCGAGGTCTACCGCGCCGGTGGTCAGGCTGCGGCCACCGCCCTGCAAACCGAACTCGGCTTGCCCGAAGTGACCAACGCCGCCAGCCAGATGGTCACCAACATGGCGACCGGCATGATGGAGAACACCGCACTGGTCGATGCTACCACGCAGATGATGGCAACGGTCAAGGAAACGGCCACCACAGAGGCGACGACTGGCACGCAGGATATTGGGGCACAGATCCCGAAAGAAGTGGCCACAGGAATTGCCAGTACCAAAGACGCCAGCACTGCATCGACCCAAATGATCGATGAAGCCAAAAGCGCCGCGCAGACCGCAGCCATGACCGGTACTCAGGAAATCGGCCTGCAGATGGATAACGGGATCATTGCTGGCATCAATGCAGGCAAATCAGGGGTCGTAAACGCCATGGTATCGGCCGTGCAGGAAGCCATCGCCGCAGCCCAGGCGGCGGCAGAGATCCACTCCCCGTCCCGGATCATGCGTGACCTGATCGGTCTCAACATGATGCGTGGCTGGGCATTGGGCCTGGAAGACGGCACGCCTCTGATCGAGGATAAGGCTGCTGGCGCAGTACAGGCCATGATGCGCGCTATTGGCAACTTGGACCCTGCCCAGTTTGTCGCTACCATGCGTGCCAGGGTGGTCGCCACCCAAAGCCGCCTGGCCGTGCCGGTCGGCGTGGCGGCTTCTGCCCGTAAGACCGCAACCCCAACTTCGGTAACGAACCACACGCAGAACATCTACTTCGAGCAACCGATGCAGGCACCAGATGAGATTGCGCGAAAACTGCGTATACAGCAAACGTATGGATTGGCAGGTGATCGCTGATGGATAGAGACGTCATTGCCCGCATCGTGCGCAGCGACGGGGCGGAGCTGATTGCCGACGAGACCGACTGGGGCCTGACCTCCATCGACGGCGCTGCCGCTCCCGAATACGAGCTGTTTACCGAAAAAAGCGCGACCGATGACGGAGACACCGTCACGGGGAAGCGCGTGGCCGCCCGTGACCTGGAACTGGAAGCTGCTGTCATGAACACGGACAGAAACCAGATCTTGCGGGATCGTGCCAAACGCTTTTTTAATCCGAAATACAACTACAAAATCTATCTGACCTATATGGGCACGACCCACTGGGTGGCCGCCGAGCTGGCAGCTTTCAAGGCCCCGAACGATCAGATCGACCAGCCGCAGACATGGTCCGCCTACTTCTTGGCTGCCAACCCCTACTGGCAATCGGTGGACGACTTCGGCCAGGACATCGCCGCCATCACGCCGCGGTGGGGGTTCCCCTACATGGACCACCCGATGCTGGGCGTACTGGTGGATGTGGCGAACTTCAGTCGGTCGGTGGTGTTCCAGTATGACGGCGACGTGCCCGCCTACCCCACCATCATCCTGACGGCGGACGACGCCGTCACCAACCCCAAGATCATCAAGGACGACGCTTTCGTCCGGCTGATCGACGAGCTGGTCAAGGGGGACCGGGTCGAGATTGACACCAACCCGCGGCACATCCGCATCACCAAAAACGGCCAGAACGTGCTCAACAAAACCGACAGAGGCAGTAAGTTCACGGCCTTGCAGATGACGCCCGGCACCAACACCGTGCGGTATGAGGCCGACTATGGCGACAACAACCTGCACGTCGTCATCCGCTACAACAAGCAGTATTTGGGGGTGTGACATGGAACTTTTGGCGCTTGATTCCAACTTTCAGCCCATCGCCTACCTGCCCTACTTTAACCTGCAATGGACCCGGGAATACTACAAGATCGGGCAGTTTTCGGTGCAGATTGCCGCGGCCAGCTACGACCCGGCCATGGCCTACCTGTACAGCGCTGACCGCCCCGAAACCGGCATCATCCAGAAGGTGGAACTGACAGAGACCGTAAAGGGCCGCTTCGTGCAGCTTTCCGGGTATTTCCTTGAAGCAATTCTCAACGACAAGGTGGTCTACCCCACCTATTATGCCAGCGGCAGCATCCCGGCCACGGTGGTGGCGATGCTGCGCCAATACAAGGACGATATCCCGCTGCTGACGGTGGCCAACGCCCCGGCGGAGCAGGCCGACGAAACCTCCTGGCAGGAGACCGGCGGCCAGTTGGCCGATGTGGCCTACACCAAGCTGCAGACCGTCCAGCACAGCCTGCGCTGCCGGTATGACTACGCTGCCAGCACGATCACGGCCGAGGTCTGGCAGGGGCTGGACCGCACCCAGGAGCAGACCGAAAATCCCTTCGTGACCTTTTCGGATGGCTTCGGTAACCTGACCGAGGTGGACGCTTCCAGCGACCGATCCAACTACAAGAACTACGCCATCGTGGCCGGTCAAGATCGAGAAGAGAACCGCAAGCTGGCCTATGCAGACCTGTCCAACGGCGGATATAAAAAAATCTTGTTTGTGGATGCAAAATCTGAGCGTTGGAACCCCGATGAGCAAACTGAAGAGGAATATTTGGCCAGTCTGCAGCAGAAGGGGCTGGATGAACTGCTGAACTATCAAGTCGTACAAAATGTCGATATCCAAGCAGCATCGTCGGGTTTTGCTTACCTGACAGATTGGGATCTGGGCGACAAGGTGGACGTGATTGTGGAGGACATTGGCCTTGCCATGCAGGCCCGCATCGTCACGGTGCGGGAAACCTTCAAGCGCAACAACCACACGGTGGAAATCGAACTGGGAGATAAAAAACTGACCCAGCTACAGAAAGCGAGGCTGATCTACTAAATGCAATCTTATCCGTTTACAAGCCAAGTCACCTACGACGAGCAGGGCCTGCCGCTGTACGACCGCGCGGTGGACAGCGAGTTTCTGCGCTCTGTCTTTGCGGCGTATTTTTCCGACGGCATCTTCTACAAGCCGACCAACGCCCTGCAGGTAGTGGCCGGGACTGGTATGCAGGTGCAGGTCAATCCCGGCATCTGCCACATCCGCGGGGCGATGGGCATCGAGACCGACACCCGCACGCTGACGGTGGAAGCGGCGGGCACGTCGCCCCGTATCGACACGGTGGTGGCACGGCTGGACCTCAGCCTGGCGGTGCGCAGCATCGAGCTGTACATCCTCAAGGGCACGCCGTCCTCTTCCCCGCAGCGCCCCGCCCTGACGCGGGACGCTACTATCTGGGAGCTGGGCCTGGCCGACATCACGGTGGCGGCTAACAGCAGCACCATCACGCAGTCCAGCATCACCGATACCCGGCTGGACACCGAGCGATGCGGCGTCGTGGCGCAGACCATCGGCAGCCTGGATACAGCCCCCTACTTCGCCCAGTTGACCACCGCCATCGCCGAGCATCAAGATGCCGCCGAAGCGCAGATCGCCGCCCTGCAGGCGGCTATCGCGGCGGTGGAGGGTGACACGGCGTGGATGATGAAATCGGTGTACGATGAGGGTGGCGAGAATCGAGACGTTTTCAAGGCCATGCCGCACCTGTACAAAGCCACCTTTCTGTTGGACGGCTGGAGTGACAACACCCAGACCGCCGCGCTGGTCCCGATAGACGGAGGCCCGGTAGTAAAGTCTGACAGCGTACTGTACAGCGGAGCCATGTGTGAGCAGACAGACGTGCAGGCGACCAATGAGACGCTGCAGGACACACTGACGGTCATCAACGGCGGAGACTTGACCCTGGGTGATGGCACGCTCATTGCGAAAATCTTCGAAACGGTGACAAGCGACATTGAGGTCGTTGTGCAGATCAAGCAGGGAGGTGCGCGATATGGGGCTGATGGATGCAGGCGGCGGGCTCTCTGGGGGCAAGCTGGCACTGGCGAATGCCACACCAGAAGATGTCTTAGCCGGAAAGACCTTTTACTCCGGGGACAAGACGCTAAAAACCGGGCTGATTCCCGAATATGGGTATGAGCCCGTTATACAGAAAGTGGGGATTTATAACCCCGGAGACGGCAATAGAATATACTTCTATTTGCCGAATGCTGATACTGATCAGCAAGGCCTTGGAGGGCATGTAACAAGATCTATTTGTGCGCCGATAGATAGCGTAAGACCGCTCATTGATGCAAAAATGTCATCAGAAAGTTATAGTGGTACAAGTTTTACAACTACTAAAGCATGTAAGGTTATCGTTATTTGGGCACAGTGCAACGGATATAAAGGCTCATCAATCAGTGTAAGTGGAAATGGAATATCAAACGTGGTTTCCGCTGACAACTGCACAAAACATAGCTTTGGTGAATGGGGCTCCCTGCATTGTGCCGGATTTGGATGCAATATTCCGAAAGGCACAACGGTTACTGTCAACGGATCTGGAAATCTTGATGCAACACGTTCTATCAATGTAAGGTATTTTGAATAAGGTGAATACCAAAAGGAGTTTGAACGAAATGACGAATCATCGTAAAAACGCGGGGGGGGGGCTGCATAGCCCCGTAACTGGCGAATTGCACAATACCTGGATTGGGGGTGTTGTGTAATGGGGCTGATGACAGCGGGCGGCGGGCTCTCTGGGGGCAAGCTGGCACTGGCGAATGCTACGCCGGGTGATGTCTTGGCCGGAAAAACCTTTTACTCCGGGGAGAAAGATCTCAAAACGGGAGCGATGCCAGATCATGGAGCATGGGGCACATCCATTGCGCCAGGGGGCTCGGTCGCTATCCCGTCAGGGTATCACAACGGTGCTGGAAAAGTGAGCGCAGCTGCTGTGGACGGAGTAGTTTTAATGGATTCGATGATACAGCGATCTACAACGTTTTCTGGATATTACACGGGCTATTCGGCATTTGTAGTTATCATTGCCAAAGACTATGGTGGTAATGATGGAAATGGCGTCAATCAAGCGTCTGTTTCCCCGTCGAGCGGTAGGGTGGCATCCAACATTAAACTGTACACAAATGACTATGACGACGGGCTGTATCGTGCAGTAGGTCGAGTATTTTTAATACTCGGTGCAAACAGTTCTGGAACGACCATAAATGGAACAATTTACACCAATCAAACCAACTTCGGATGTCATGTCACTATTATCGGAATCAAATAACAGGGTCGAACATATATACACCCGGATTATATAAGGAGTTGTAAAACATGACGAATCAGCGAAAAATTATCGGGGGGGGCTGGTATAGCCTCGTAACTGACGAATTGCACAATGCCTGGATTGGGGGTGTTGTGTAATGGGGCTGATGACAGCAGGCGGTGGCCTGACCACCAGCAAGTTGGCATTGGCGACGGCCACTGAGGGCGAAGTCCTCAACGGAAAGACATTTTACGCTACAGGAAAAGCCCTGCGCACCGGCACGATGCCGAACCATGGGGCGTGGAGCACAACGGCAAATGCGGGTTCCTCTGTGACTATACCAGCAGGGTATCACAACGGGAACGGGAAAGTTACTGGGAGCTATAAAACCAGATACATTTTCAATATTGTCTGCAATAGAGGCATTGGCGTCGGTGCTTTGGTGTCATTCATGATGCAGTCCGGGCAGCCCGTTGTTGCCGATACAAGAGCCAACATAACCAGTTTTCAGACTGTTTTTGATACTCTCGGCATGAGTTGGGATGCTCACAGTTACGGTGTAAATCTATATCTGCAATTCAAGAAGACGCTTAGGACCTTGTCCGTCAAGAATCTGTGGACCAATAAGTGGGATGCTTCTGGCAGTGTTTCCTATCTCTTCCCGGAAACCATAAACGCGGGAACTGAACTGAATATGGCCCCAACATGGAACAACGATGCAGGATCACACGAAGGTGAAGCCATTCTGTCGCTTGTTTTTGAAGACATTTGATTTTAGAGAATCCCTTGGGAAAGAGGTGGTATAGCTTGAAAACTTATGATGAAAGCACATTTGAGGAAATCTTGGAGCCGGACTACACTGCGGGGTACGTCTATCCGTACCGGCGATACATCGGCCATCACGACGCGGTGGAGGAACAGTCGCACTTTGAGGTGATGCTTGGGACCGAGACCTTGAACGGCGGTAAGGGCTTGCGTGGCAAGATTGTGGACGTGCCTGCCAGCCCGGCCTGGGATGAATACGAGGATTGCTTACTCTATCATACCTATACCGAAGACGAATTGGAGGCGCTGCGGCCACCTGCCAAACCGACCCCTGAAATGGTTACATGGGCAGAATTGGCAACCGCTTACAATGAGGGGGTGAATCAGGTATGAGCATAGACAGTAGGGCGCTTGTATTGGATCTGCTGTGCGACCTGGGGGCGCGCGAGGCCGCCGAACTACGGCAGAACGCAGCGGGCATGGACGGAACGACCATCATCGCTTACGAGCGGGCCGTGCCTGCGTGGAGCCATGAGCAGGACTACACCGCCTGGCCTGCGGGCGCGCCGGTGGCCGACGAGGGGCAGGTATGGCTGCTGATCCAGCCACACCGCGCCGCAGATTACGAAGGCCGACCCAGCACACTGCGGGCGCTGTGGGGACTGGCCCATACCAAGGACCCCGCCCGGGCAAAGCCGTGGGTAGACCCCTACGGCACCAGCGGGATGTACATGAGCGGCGAGTGCTACTGCGCTGAGGGTGGCACGGTGTACCGCTGCAAACAGGACAACTGTGTATACGACGCGCAGGCATTGCCCGGCGCGTGGGAGGAGGTAAAAACCACATGACACCTTTCAAAGGTACAAACCGCATCACCAGCCCCTTCGGCTGGCGTACATACAAAAATGCTGCGGGCGTGACCGTCCGCGAACACCATAACGGCATTGATTTGGTGCCCACGAAATACTCCGGTGAAGCCGTGGACCGCGACGCTTGGCTCTACCGGGAAGTCACGGGCGGTGACGTGGTAGAGGTCAGCACCGGCTGGAACGGCGGTCGGGGTACTCTTGTCAGGGTACAGACCGCGCCGGGGGTAATCCAGATTTACCAGCACAACGCGGAGAACCTGGTGCGCGTGGGCCAGCATGTGCCGCAGGGCACAATCCTGGCACGGGCTGGCGGCACCGGCAACGTGACCGGGGATCACTTGCACTTTGAGGTGCAGATCAATGGCACGCCGGTGGAACCGTCCGCTTGGCTGGGGCTGCCGAACGCTGCCGGGACTTACCCTGGCAACGACACCCTGGACAGTACCCCGGCGGAGGACACTGAGAACGCTCCTGCCAACGACCAGCTGCATACTATCCAGCTGGTGACCATCGGACCGCTGACTGCGGCCCAGATGCAGGAGGTGGCCGCGCTGGCAGCGCAGCAAGGTCTGTCGGAGGATCGTTATAAGGCCATGCCCGCTGGTGAGGGGTATCAGGTAGCCGTCCTGAGCGTCAGCAGCGGAGACGCTATGCAGTACATGACTTTGGCCCAGCGCAACGGCTGGGACAAGCTACAGCGGTATGACAGCAGATTTGTGGGATAATCAAAAATACTTCGGAGGTATATTATTATGACTATGATCGTATTGGCACTCATGCTCGCCATCACCGTTGAGGGTGTGGTCGAAATCGGCAAGAGCATCGGCAGGGCCGTATTGAGCCGCAGCTACAAGACCGCCATCACGCAGGTGGTGGCATTGGCTATCGGCTGCGGGCTGTGTCTGGCCGCCGGGGCAGATATTTACGGTACGCTGGGGGTTCACTTCGCCATCCCGCAGCTCGGCATGATCCTGACCGGCGTACTTGCCAGCCGCGGCTCCAATTATTTATCGGATTTCATTAAGCGTTTGCAAGTCGCTTCTGGTGCGGCTGCTGCAAAATAGTTTTCCAAAGATCATCTTTTCGCCCCAGAAAGGATGATTGTATGCAGAGTTTTATGGGTTGGATCGGCGGAAAGCGCGCGCTGCGCAAGACGATCCTTGAGCAGTTCCCTCAAGACATTACCCGCTACATAGAGGTTTTCGGCGGTGCAGGTTGGGTCCTTTTCGGCAAGGACCCCGGCAGCTACTTGGAGGTTTTCAATGACGCGGACGGGAGCCTCATCAATATCTATCGTTGCATCAAGTACCACCCGGAGGCGTTGGCTGCCGAACTGGAGGGGTTGCCACAGTCTCGTGAGATGTTTTTCGATTTTCAGGATCAGGCTGACCGTCGAGGGTATACAGATATTCAGCGCGCTGCCCGTACCCTATACCTGATCAAGATGAGTTTCGGCTCGGATCGGCGGACCTTTGCCACCGCCCAGCGAATCGCGGAAAATATTCCCGCGCCGTTTGCGTATGTCCAAGAGAGACTGCGCAAGGTAGTCATTGAGCACTTGGACTTCGAGCAGCTTATCCATACCTATGACCGCCCCGGAGCACTTTTTTATTGCGACCCGCCGTACATGGGCACAGAGCGGTACTACAAGCACCCATTCGCGCCTGCGGACCATGAGCGTTTGGCCCGTGTGCTGCACAATATCAAGGGCCGGTATTTGCTCTCGTACAACGACTGCGCAGAGGTGCGGGAGCTGTATCAGGACTGCCGTATACAGCCGGTCACAAGGCCCAATTCGCTCCCGGCTGCAGGTAAAGAGCAATCTACAAAGAGGTACTGATCCGCAACTACTAACGCAATTCGTTATAATCTAACAAAATCAGGACACGCCCCCACCGGTACCTTTAGAATAGTTGGTGGGGCGATCAGATGATCAAAAATCATCTATCCCGGTTATTAGGTGAGCGGCGCTGGTCTCAAGCCAGACTGGCCAGGGAGACAGGTATCCGGCCATCAACGATCTGCGCATACTACAACGAGTTTGCAGATCGGTTCAGCTTGGATCACCTGGATCGGATCTGCGAGGCGCTGGGGTGTAGTGTTGCGGATTTGCTGGAGTACGTACCGTCAAATCTACAGAAAACCGGCGACCATTTGCTTGTCGAAGAACACGGAAATCGACACACTCAATAACACGGGAAAAAGGGCGTTTAAAGAGTCTTCAAACTACTCTTTAAACGCCCTTTTCTTTTTTATTTTTTCTGCAAACTTTTTTCAATTTTTTTGCAAAGCTACAGTGGTCTGATCGTTGGTGTTATTGGTATTGCTATTGTTGTTGTCGTTGGAGGAGTTGTCCCCGCCGCCGGTGGACGTCGTGGTATCCCACACGAGCACGAAGGGCGAGAAGTTGTCCGTCTTAAAGGTCAGGCCGGTGTCGCCCTTTACGATCTCCATCTTGGTGGGCGCAACCGTTTCACCGGTCGCATCGCGGTCCATACCTTCATAGTGGAACAGTTCAAAATTGGTGTTCTTGTCGGTTCCAGCAGGGTACGGCCAGTAGACAGTGACTTCCTGCTCCGCGGTCAGCCAGGCGTTACCGTTTTCGGCATCCACCAGGTCCAGATAATGGGCATCCGTGCCGGAGGATGCAAAACCAGCTTTCTCCTGCGCGGTCTGCACCAGACCCGCTTCCTCTTCCAACGGTTCGAGTTCGTCTGCCAGCAGGTGGACGTTTTTCACGTCTACGCTGACACCGGAAGCCCCGTCGGCCTCATTGATGTTGAAGTCCTGATCATTCTGCACTTCGACAAGGAACTGATCCTGCTTGGTCTCATCTTTCAGTGCCTCAGCAATGCTCGACACAGCATCCGTGACTACCGCTTCGTCCGTGTGGCGGATCGTCAAAGTAGCCGCTTCATCCGATTCGTCCTTATCAAAGCCACAATGATAGGTTCTAACCGTTGTCAAATCGTCTTTAGACGTCGGGATATTGATCACAAAATCAATAGTCTCTACTTTAACGTCGCCAAGGTAGATCGTCATTGTGTAGTTTGCGGCCAGTGCGTCGTCCGCCGTGAAAGTATCATTGGTGACACGTTTACCGTTCTCATCCCTGAACTCCACACGGATCGGCGCGTTATCGCCTTCGCCGTTGATTTTGTAAATGTAACGTTCACGACCGTCTTCAAGCGCGGTGGAAACATCCGTGCCATACTTATCCAAAGTCCAAGTATGGGCTACACCAGCGCCATCTTTTGCTTCGATCGTGATATACTGCGACAGATCAACGACCTTGTTGGGATCAGATTCACCAATAGCATAAGTCAACTCTGCGTTGATTTCATCCGGCAGGGTAAGATAGAAGCCCGGTTCCGGCAAAGACGTGCTCTGATCGGCTTCGCCATCCAAACCGACTGCGCCATCGAAGCCGCTTTCGCCACCCATATAGGTGGTAATATCAGCGATCTGCATCGTGATCTTGTCGTTTTCAACGGTACGGCTGTCCGTATCGGTCGGCGGAGTAGGATCGTTGGGATCAATTTCCTGCGGCAGTCCAGCACCGGAAACCGTTGCCACGTTTTTCAGCACGTTATCCTTTACTGCATCCACAGCGCCATCCTGCTGAACGACGGTGTAAGTGTAGGTGTAGGTCGTGGTCTGACCGACAGGCAGATTCATTTCGGTCTTGCTATACCAGCTGCCTTCGCCCGCGGTGCCATCCCAGGTAAGGGAAGTGCTCTGCGGCTGTTCGCCCATGCCGTTGAACTCATCGGTAAGGGTCAGGCCCGTCAAATCGACGTTGCCGGTATTCTCGACTTTGATCTCGTAGGTAACAACATCGCCGACTTTCAGGGAAACCGCATTGTTGTTCTCGTCATAGGGCGCGACGTCTTCCCCATTGCGGACGATCTTCGTCACGGTCTTGGTGACCTGCGCATCGGGGATTCCGACCACGTTCTTGTTCTCGTACACGATTTCCGGAACGTCGCCCTCACTGTCCGTGAGTTTTGCGGTGTTGGTCAGCGTAGCACCCTTATCCGCTTCTGCAACGGTGTAGGTGTAAGTGTAAGTCGTGGTCTGGCCAACGGGCAGCGGACCAACAGCGATATTGCTCTCCCATTCGCCCGCTGTGCCATTCCAGGTAAGGGAAGTGCTCTGCGGCTGTTCGCCCATACCATTGAAAGTATCGGTGATAGTCAGGCCATTCAGCGTGACGTTGCCGGTATTCTTGAGGGTGATCGTATAGGTGAGTTCATCACCAGCCTGCAGAATCGTATCATTGCTGATTTGGTCAGCAGGGATGGTTTCGTCACCACGGACGATCTGGGTCAGAGCCTTTTCGAAGTACACAGTATGCAGCTCAACGAGGTTCTGGTTCTTATACACGATTTGCTCAACGCCATCTTCCTCGCTGCCGTTGATCGTCGCGGTATTGATCAGCGTATTGCCCTCGTCCATCACGTCTACAGTATAGGTGTAGGTGTAGGTCGTGGTCTGACCAACGGGCAGGGAGTTAACGGCAACATGGCCTGTCCATTCACCCGCCTTACCATCCCAGGTAATAGAGCCGCCCTGCGGCTTGTCGCCCAAACCATTGAAGGTATCGGTGATCTCCAAATCGTTCAGTGCAACGTTGCCGTTGTTGGTAACAGTGATCGTGTAGGTGATCTCATCGCCAGACTTCAGCATGGTATCGTCGTCGATGCGGTCAAGGTTCAGCGGTTCGCCATCGCGGACGATCTGCGTCAAAGCCTTTTCAAACAGGTATGCAGGGGCTTTCGGGACCGGGTTTTCGGTCTTGCCGCCGCCGAGCGTTTCGTCACCACGCAGGAGCTGCGCGGTGTTCGTCAGCGTCTTGCCGACATCTTCGAGCTGAACGGTGTAGGTATAGTTATAAGTGAAAACCTGACCAACGCCCATGCTTTCGATCTTGGCCGTAGCAGTCCGATTACCGGCCTCGCCTTCCCAGGTGAAAGAGCCCGTCGGTTCGTCGCCCATACCGTTGAAGGTATCGATAATGTCCAGGTCCGTCAGTGTATAGTTGCCGTTGTTGGTGACAGTGATCGTATAGGTGAGCGTATCGCCGACTTCCAACGCGGTATTGCTGTCGATATCAGTGATCGTTTCATCGCCGCGTTCGATCTGCGTCAGCTTCTTGTCGAAAACCACCACGGTGCCCGCAGGCTCGACCGGGGTGTTCGTTTCGCCTTCGCTGCCGCCTTCCGGCAGGCCACCACCGTTGACGACGGCGGTGTTCTTGATGCTGCCCGGCTGGTTATCACTGCCCAGGTCAGCTTCGGCAACAGTATAGGTGTAGGTGAAAGTGAAGATCTGGCCCACATCCATACTTGCGATCTCAGCCTGACCGTTCCATCCTTCTTCATCTTTCGTCCAGGTAATGGATTCGCCGGTCGGCTGTTCGCCCTTGCCGTTAAGGTTATCGGTGACGGTCAGGTTTTCCAGCGCGATGTTGCCATCGTTGGTGACAGTGATCGTGTAGGTGATCGCATCGCCAACTTTGAGGGGATTGTCGTTACTGACTTCGACCGTTTTGCCGTCACGCATGACCGTATAGGTCTTGTCTACGGTGACGCTGGGATCTGCGACCACGTTTTCGTTGACTACAGAACCGGCGTACTCTTCGTCTATCCGAAGCGTCGCTTCATTCTTCAGCGTAGCGCCCTTGTCCGTATCCACGGCGGTGTAGGTATATTCGTAGGTCGTAGTCTGGCCTGCGGGCAGGGGGCCAACGGCAACATTGCCCGTCCAGGCGCCTGCCTTGCCGGTCCAGTTGAAACCGCCCTGCGGCTGGTCGCCCGTACCGTTGAAGGTATCGCTGATGGTCAGGTCATTCACCGTAACATTGCCGGTGTTCTTGACGGTGATCGTGTAGGTGAGCACATCACCAGCCTGCAGCATGGTATCATTGCTGATATCCGCAGCACTGATAGTCTGGTTGCCGCGCTTGATCTGCGTCAGCTTCTTGTCAAAGGCCACCGCATCGCTCTCGTCCTCGACCGGGAGAGTCGGCGGATCGTCATCCTTCCCATCCGCATCGCCGGATACAACAGCCGTATTCGTGATGGTGTTGCCCAGGTCGGCTTCAATTACAGTATACGTGTAAGTGACCGTCCAATCCTTGCCCACGGCAAGATCGGAAATCGTCCACTTATATTTCGTACCCGCATCGGGGTCCATCGTGAAGTTTTCAAGTTCGCCCGCACCTGTGAAGGTATCGGTAACGATCAGTTTTTTCAGTGTAACGTTGCCGGTGTTCTCGACGGTGATCTGGTAGGTGATCTTATCACCGACCTGGAGGTTTTCGCCATCCGGGACCTGCTCATCGCCGCGCATAGCCGTATAG
This sequence comes from Subdoligranulum variabile, assembly GCA_003343905.1. GTDB lineage: Bacteria > Bacillota > Clostridia > Oscillospirales > Ruminococcaceae > Gemmiger > Gemmiger variabilis_C. Next base: position 46,300 of record QAKI01000024.1, on the reverse strand, counting down.
GTCTTGTCTACGGTAACGCGGGGTTCTGCCTTTTCGACCGGGTACTGCGGCGTATCCTTGTCCTCGTCCTTCACGCCATTTTCATCGACCACAGAAACCGTGTTCGTGATGGTTTTGCCCATATCGGCTTCGGTTACGGTGTAGTTATAGGTAGTGTAAGAAGAACTACCCGCTTCAAATTTTCCGAACTTGAAGCTACCAAGCCAACCGCCATCCTCTTTCGGCTCCCAGTTGAGCGCAAATTGATTATTCTTCCCATTTTCGGGTTGAGCGCTGCCGTTGAAAGTATCGGTAACCGTCAGGTCGGTCAGTGTGGTGTTGCCTTTGTTGGAGACAGTGACTTTGTAGGTGATCACGTCGCCAACCTTCAGCTTGTTATCTTCGCCAACATTATTTGTGATGTCAGTATCGCCGCGCATGATCTGCGTGACTTCTTTCTCGACATCCACAACGGGGTCCGGGTTCTCGACGGCGGGCGTTTCTTCGGTGTCCTTACCATTTACACCATCTTCGCCGGTCACAGCAGCCGTGTTTTTGATGGTGTTGCCCATATCGGCTTCGTCTACGGTGTAGGTGTAGGTATAAACGACAGATTCACCCTTTTCAAGGGCAACATCTTCGACCGTCCAGACCTTATTATTCCATGCACCAACGGATTCACCATTACCGTCTTTAATAACGACCGAGGACGGCGTGCCCGCACCCTCAAATTTATCGGTAACGGTCAGGCCGTTCAGCGCGACGTTGCCGGTGTTGGTGACGGTGATTTCGTAAGTGATTACGTCATTCACCTTGAGGGTGCCATCGGGGATTGTCTCAACCGTATAGGTTTCGTTCCCACGCTGAATGCTGGTGATTTCCTTCGTCAGTTCAACAGATTTGTGTTGAGCAGTGCCGAAGAATTTGATGGTGTTATCCTCTACAGTGTAGGTATCCTTATCACTCAGAATAGCAGAAAGCGCCAGGGAGCCGCTAATGATTTTGCCAGCGACTTCACCGTTTTTCCACTTGGGATACCATGCATTCAAGTCGTCAGTTGCCTTTAGAGTAATGGTATCGTTGATGGGATCCATTTTCCAAACAACAGTGGAAGCGTCCTGCATTCCTTCGCTGTCGGGATCATCTTCGCTGGGCAATCCGCCATTTTCCGGCAGATCAGCGGTATTATCCACCGTATAAGTGGTTTCATCTGTTTCAGACAGTTCGCCGTCCACATAGTATTCAACACTGTACGGGGTGGCAAGATAAATGTTTACAATGCTGCCGCCCTGCACGTTGTCTACTTTGGTTGTGTCTTTTTCAGTAGTAACGCCCTTGCTACCGCTTTCGCCGTAGACAAGGTCAGCCTGCACCGCCTGCAGAACGTAGCTATTATTTACAGTGAACTGCAAGTCGGCACAGTTATATGTCAGATAATCATAGGTGCACTGATAGCTGCCTTCCGGCGTCACATTCACAGCGGGGTTATCAGTTGTGCTCGCCAGCGACAAATCGATATATTGATCGTTGCGCGTAACCTTCACAGGGTCGCCGTCCAGATAGACATTAACAGTGACGGGGGCACCCGGCTGTACTACAGGCCCCTCCACCTCTTCCCACTGCGCGGTCAGTTTAGCATGGGCATACAAATCAATTTTGCCGTCAGGCTGAACCGTTGTTGGCTCCTGATTTGTTTCGTCCTCCATGTCGAAGGCATCATCCACATCGTCAATATCGTCCGAATAATATTGCAGTTTCCAGCCGACAAACTCATAGGTTTTATTGCCGACTCGAACCATATTTTTAGTCGGTGCCAGAACTTCATAGTTCTCAGGGTTGTCTTCAAAACTGAAAGCAACATCGGTCTTATTCCGATTGTTAATAATCCCGCCATTGTCATTAGAAACAATAGCGCCGTCCAGCATAGCGGCGGTCACCTGTTCGCCGCCTGCTTCGCCTGCATCATATACCACATAGGCCGGGTCAGGGCATTCTGCCAGCTCAATGAATACATGATATGGGAAACGTTCCACCGACGTGCCAGCAAGGTCGTCATGGTCGTAAAAATGATTGCTCTCATCCGCAACCAAAATAATGGAAGCATCGCCCGGTTCAGTAGAAGTGCCATAACCATCACCGTCGGCCAAGACCGTACAGCCGTAGCCGCCCAGATAGTCGCAAGCGACTACTGCATACTTCACATAATAGCCCTTCTCGGGCACAATTTTAATAAACCTTTCGTTCCTGGCAACCCACTGCCTACCTTCCCACGCACGTTCGTGCGGGGCAATCATTTCGTACGGTCCATTTTCTTGGTCAGACACATAAACGCTCACATGGTCGGGGTTATTGACATCATCATGGTAAACCCGCTCAAGTTCATAGCCACCATTATGCTTCCGTGTAATGTTTGCTACGTTCCAAACATAGTATCCTTTATCCCAGTCTTCGCCCCAGTCAGGAAAATGATCTTCCCACCAATCATCATCCCAGTCGTGCCATCCCCCATACGTCTCCACGTCGGAGTTCGCGCTGCTTTCGGGCGCAGTTGCGTCCGACTGCGGCTGCTCGCTGGGCGCAGCTTCTTCAGCAGGCTGCTCCGTGGGCTGCGCAGTGGGTTCCGCAGAAGGTTCCGTGGTGGACTCCGCGTCGGAAGCCGCACTTTCGGCAGGCACAGCAGTGCCCTCCGGGGTGGGCGTGGGCTGCGCGGTGGGCACGGCGGTGCCCTCCGGCGCCTGCGTGGGTTCCACGGTAGGCTCCGGGCTTACAGTCGGCTCGGCACTGGCGGCCGGGTCGGGCGACGGGGTCGGCGTCGCGTTTTCCACCGACGCCGTGGGGGTCGGTGTGGGTCCCTCTGCGAAAGCAGCGGTGGGCATCATGCTGGCTAAAAGCGCAACAGAGCAAACCATCGCAGCCACACGTTGGAGCCGCTTCTTCCAGAATCGCATGGTATAAAATTCCTCCTTACCATTTCTATCGCCGCAGGCAGCCCGGCAAGCAGACAGTCTGTACGGTCACAGGAACAGGCGCAGGGGCGCGCCATTCAAAAACAAACTTTCCTTTGCAACGGAAGCATAGTTTTGTTGCACAACGCTTTGAACACCGTGTTCAAGGATTTGCTGCATCGCAGTTTTCTTACATGAAAAACGGGACAAAAAAACAGCGCACGGAAGCAGTCGGGCAGACAAAAGCGTCTGCCCGGCCGTTTTCGTGCGTCCTCTTTGTGTAAACTGTCAAATCGACGGAAACACGCTTGATTTACCGGGGGTGTTGTGTTATCATAGCTACATGGCTTTCCATATGCTTCGGTATAGTTTTAGTTGTCTGGATGCCTTCGGCCCTATTTGCAACAAAACTATGCTTTTGTAGTTTTCGCGCCGACCGCAACAAAATTATACTTTTGTATATTTTCACAACAGCAGCTGCATACTGTCCAGCAATTTCAAATGTTCGGCGCCGGATTCCATGATATAAATTCTGGTAGTCTCGATGCTGGAATGGCCCAGCAGGTCCGCCAGCTTGGCAAGATTCTTTTCGATTCCGTAGAAGGTCCTGGCGAACAGGTGACGCAGGTTGTGGGGGAACACTTTTTCCCGCGCAACGCCCGCCTGTTCGCACAGGGCCTTCATCATTTTCCACACCGTCACCCGGTCCAGCGGGCGGCCCGTCCGGGTCAGGAACACCGGCCCCGTATGGATGCGCTGCCGCGCGCACCAGCGTTCCAGCCGCTTGCACAGTTCATGGAGGAGCAGAATTTCGCGGCATTTGCCCTTGCAGCGGATGGCCGCCCGGCCGCGGCGGACGGCTTCGGCCGTGACGAAGGCCAGTTCCGACACGCGGATGCCGGTGGCGCACAGCGTTTGCAGGATCAGCAGCGTGCGCTTGCGGCCGGTGCGGCGGGCGGCGGCCAACAGGCGGAAATACTCGGCGCGGGAAAGTTCCCGCCCGGCGTCGCAAAAGACCCGGCGCTGGCATTTGAGGGGCCGGGCTTTGGCTTCCGGCGCGCCGCGAAATTCCTGATAACCGTTGACGGCGGCCAGCATGGCGTTGACGCTGGCGGCGGAGTACCCCCGCCGTGCCAGAGAGTCCCGCCAGGCGGCCACGGTTTCTTTGGGCGGGGCATCGGGGGCGGCGGTCTCCCGGAAGAAGCGGGCGGTATCCCGCAGGTATTTTTCGATGGTGCCGGGGCTGCGCTCCCGCGCCAGAAGCCAGGTTCGGTATTCGTTCAGTCGCATGGGGATCTCCTTTTGAAGATAATAGATAAAAGATAAGAGATAATAAATAGTGGGCGGGGATGACGGGACTACTTTTCCGGTAGGTAAGCAGCTCCGGGGAACAGAACCCCTCAGTCTGCGCCTGCGGCGCATCCAGCTCCCCTGGGAGGGGAGCCTTTTAAGCGGGCAGCCGTCTATAAAGCCTCCCCTTATAGGGGAGGTGTCTGCGAAGCAGACGGAGGGGTTGGAAACCTCCCCATAGCCTGAAAGGTTTTGGGCCGCAGAAAGCCCTGCGCGGCGGGGTCAAGACCCCGCCCTACAGTATGCCCCAAAACGAAGCAACAAAAATTAGACCATACGGCAAGTGTACACACCACGGGCCGCATACATGCGGCCCCTACGATCGGCCGGGAAGAGGAAAGCAACGCGGGACGGTCGTGTTGGTTCGCAAAGCCGGGCCACATTCATCCCCTGAATGATCCACACAAAAAAATCCCGCGCCGGTGCGCCCGGCGCGGGATCAATCCTATCCTTTACTTCTGCTCGTACTTTTCGCGGATGGCCTTATCAATGGCGGCGGCCGCTTCCTTGCCGGCGCCCATGGCCAGAATGACCGTGGCTGCGCCGGTGACGGCGTCGCCGCCCGCGTAAACCATCGGCCGGCTCGTCAGGCCGTTGGGACCGTTGGTGATCAGGCAGCCATGCTTATTGGCGTCCAGGCCCGGCGTGGTCGAACGGATCAGCGGGTTGGGGCTGGTGCCCAGAGCCATGATCATGGTGTCCACTTCCAGCTCGAACTCGCTGCCCTGCTTCACGATGGGACGGCGGCGGCCCGATTCATCGGGTTCGCCCAGCTCCATCTCCACGCAGGTCATGCCGCGCACCCAGCCGTTTTCGTCGCCCAGGACTTCCACGGGGTTGGTCAGCGTCTTGAAGATGATGCCTTCCTCCTCGGCGTGCTCCACTTCCTCCTTACGGGCGGGCAGTTCGGCCATGCCGCGGCGGTAGACGATGTACACATTCTCGGCCCCCAGGCGCTTGGCGCAGCGCGCGGCGTCCATCGCCACGTTGCCGCCGCCCACGACCGCCACCGACTTGGAGTGCTGGATCGGCGTGCGGGAACCGGGCTGATACGCTTTCATCAGGTTCACGCGGGTCAGGTACTCATTGGCGGAGTAGACGCCGTTCAGGCTCTCGCCGGGGATGCCCATGAACCGGGGCAGGCCCGCGCCCGACGCCACATACACCGCGTCATAGCCGTACTCGCCCAGCAGTTCGTCGATCGTCAGCACCTTGCCGATGACCATGTTGCACTCGATGTCCACGCCCAGTTCTTTCAGGCCTTCGACCTCATGCTGGACGATGTCCTTGGGCAGACGGAACTCCGGGATGCCGTACATCAGCACGCCGCCTGCCACGTGCAGGGCTTCGTACACCGTGACTTTATAGCCCAGCTTGGCCAGGTCGCCCGCGGCGGTCAGGCCGGAGGGGCCCGCGCCGATCACGGCCACCTTATGGCCGTTGGGGGCGGGCTTTTCGGGCTTGGCGTGGACGTTCTCGCGGTACCAGTCGGCCACGAAACGCTCCAGGCGGCCGATGCCCACCGGCTCGCCCTTGATGCCGCGGATGCACTTGCCCTCGCACTGGTTCTCCTGCGGGCAGACGCGGCCGCAGACGGCGGGCAGCGCGCTGGAACGGGCGATGACCTTATACGCTTCGGCAAAATCGCCCTTGGCTACCTGGGCGATGAAGCCGGGGATGTCGATGTCCACCGGGCAGCCGGAACAGCAGGGGTGGTTCTTGCATTGCAGGCAACGCTGGGCCTCCTGCACGGCCATTTCGGCGGTATAGCCCAGGGCCACTTCCTTGAAGTTTTTATTGCGGACGTCCGGCTCCTGGCTGGGCATGGGGCATTTTTTCGGGTCCATGTTCGGCATGTTACTGCACCTCCTGTTTGAGCAGATTGCACTGGGCGTCCCGGGCGTGGGCCTCGAAGGACTTATACATGGTGCCGCGGTGCATGGCTTCGTCAAAGTCCACCTCGAACCCGTCAAAGTCGGGGCCGTCCACGCAGGCGAACCTGGTCTTGCCGCCCACAGTCAGGCGGCAGCCGCCGCACATACCGGTGCCGTCCACCATGATGGGGTTCATGGAAACGACGGTCTTGACGTTATGGGGTTTGGTGGTCTTGACGACGAATTTCATCATGACGAGCGGGCCGATGGCGATGACTTCGTCAAAATCGGCGCCCGCCTGGATCTTTTCTTCCAGCGGGGCGGTGACGACGCCCTGGCGGCCGTAGGAACCGTCGTCGGTGACGATGATAAAGTCGTCGCAGCAGGCGCGGAACTCCTCCTCCAGAATGACGAGGTCCTTGTTGCGGAAGCCGACGATGCCGGTCACGCGGGTGCCCTGGGCGTGCAGCGCCTGGGCCACGGGCAGCGCGATGGCGCAGCCCACGCCGCCGCCCACCACGCAGGCGTTCTTGAGGCCCTCGATCTCGGTCGCTTTGCCCAGCGGCCCGACGAAATCATGGACGGCGTCGCCTTCCTTGAGGGTGTTGAGTTCCATCGTGCCGGCGCCCACGATCTGGAAGATGATGGATACCGTGCCGGCCTCGGGGTCAAAACCCGCGATGGTCAGGGGGATGCGCTCGGAGTCCTCTTTGGCGCGGACGATAACGAACTGGCCGGCCTTCGCCTTTTTGGCGATAAGCGGCGCATGGACCCAGAATTCTGTGACGGTGGGATTCAGTTCCCGCCGCTTCATGATGGTGAACAAGGCGATCTCTCCTTCTCTGTGTTGTGGGTGGTTGCGGTTATCTCTCATTGTATCGGATTTGCGCTTTTTTGTAAAGAATCGCGGCGTGATTTGTGCCTTGCAAAGATTGACGGCTTGTTTGCATTCCTTGCCGGGGCGGTTCAGCCGCCCGCCTGCACGGTGAAGGCCACGCGGGCGGGGTCGGGGTTATGCCACAGCGTATAGCCCGCCGGGCAGGCGATGCCCGTGGGTTCCAGGGCGGCGGTGTCCAGCGGGACGCCGTCGGCAACCAGGATCCAGTCGGCCCCGGTCAGGTCCGTATAGGGGCGGCCGGGGTATTCGGGGCCGGGGGCTTCGGCGGTCAGGTCCAGCACGCCGTCGTCCAGCAGGCCCCAGGCGCAGAGGGTCTCATATTCGCAGAGGTAAATATCCCGGTCGATATAGGTGTCGATGAGCTGGCTGTCCCGCTGGCGCACGCCGTTCGGCAGGAACAGCACCGCGCCGTCCAGCGTTTTGAGCTGGTCGTTCAGCGCGCTGGCCGCCTGCACGGCAGCGGCGTCCACGCCGTAGGTCCAGCGGTTGATGCGCCATTCCCCGGCGTAGCAGAGCACGCAGAGGGCCAGCGCCGCCGCGGCCAGCGGACGGCGGGCTTTGCGCCGCACGAGCAGCACGCCCAGCAGGGCGGCGCCCGCCACGATGACGCACCGCCACACCAGCAGCCAGCCGTCCGCGCCCAGCAGGGGCAGGCGGTCCAGCCGGTCAGCCACAAAGTCGAACCACTGCAAGAACGTATTGTCCCCCGCGCCGGGGCCGATGTCCCGGCAGAAAACGAGGAACCCCGCCCCCCACAGGGCGGTCAGGGCGGCCAGCAGGCGGCGGCGCGCCGGGGTCAGCGCGCCGTCCAGCGCGTCCAGCGTGACGAGCAGCAGCGGCACCAGCAGCGGTTCCAGATACCGCATATGCTGCCGGGGCGAGGGGGACCCCAGGTCCTCCCGCACGGTGATGCTCCAGGCCACCACCCCGACGCCGATGCCCAGCGCCAGCAGCAGCAACAGCGGCAGCTGGGTGCGGCGGGGGTCCGAACCGGGGCGCGGGCGGCGCAGCGCGCACAGCGGGACCAGCACCGGGAACACCCCGAACGCCAGCACCGTGAACAGCCCGTCGCACAGCACCGCAAAGGGCAGGAAGGCCCACTGTTCGCCGGTGATCCAGCCGGTCTGGTTGTAGGAGTTGCCCAGCCCCGCGAAAAGCGTGAGTTTGGCCGCCACGAAACAGACGGCGAAGGACCCCAGCAGCGCGGCGGCTGCGGCCAGTTCGACGCGCCAGGCGGCGCGGTCGTGCCAGACCACCCACAGGCGCAGCAGCACCCAGGCGATCAGGTAATAGAGAGCGACCTCTTTATTAAGGTAGAGCAGATAGCACCAGACCCCGGCCAGCGCACACCAGCGGATGCGGGCGGCGGGGGCGGCGGCCATGGCCCGCCAGAGGAAATACACCTGCCACAGCGACAGCGGCAGGAACACGGTCTCGCTCATGAAGGTGGCGCAGGCGGCCATGGTGGGCAGCACGGCCGTGACCCCCACCAGAAAGACCGTGCGGCGGCGGGTCTGGCCGGTGGCGCGGGCCAGCGCGTAGGCCGGGAACACGGCGCTGGACGCCCAGGCGGCGTTGAGCCAGCCTATGGCCGTGATCTGGGCGGCGGTGGTCTTGAACAGCAGCGCGGGCAGGATGCACAGCGGGTAGAGGATCTTCTGGTAGTCGCTGGGCATATTGCGCACCCGCAGGCCGCGGCCCTCGAACAGGCTGCGGGCCACGTCGAGGTAGCGGACCTCATCGCTGTAGACCGCCATCTCGCGCGGGTAGCTGCTGAGTAAGCCGTACACCACCGTACATACCACGAACAGCAGCGCCACCCAGAGCCAGGCGGAAGCGTACCTGCCCGCGACGGCCGGTTGTGATCGTTTGTAGTCCTTGTGTTCCTTGCCCGTTTGCATCCCTTACGCCCTCCGTTTTGTATTGGGTACATTATACGGCAAAAAACGGCGGGAAGTAAAGGCCCGCCCGCAGGGAAAACGCCGCGCGGGGGGACGTTCGCGCCCGGCGCACAGGATTTTCACAAAAAAATTCGTGACAAAGCCCCCGCCGGTGTGGTATACTATGAAGGTTACAAAAAAGAAACAATTCCATCTGTTCCCTGACTTTCTATGGAGGTGCTTGACCACGGATTCCCACATGACCCGTCTGCCCCGGCTGCTTGCGCTGCTGGGGTTTGTATTGGCCCTGTGCTTCTGGGCCGCGCCGCGCGCTGCGGCGGCGGAGTACGACGACACCCTGGACCGGCTGGACCGGCTGCAGGACCTGGCGGAAAGCTACGCCGCCGAACATGACGGCGACCCCATCCTGCTGACGCTTTCCTACACGCGGACCGGCAGCTACAACACCACCATGTGGCAGTTGACCGCCGGTGCGCGGGACACCGAGTTCGAGGCGTATGTGAACGAGAACGACCCCGACCTGGCCGCGCTGCAGGGCATGAACAGCCTGGAACTGCCCACCGGCGAGACCACCGACTTCGGCCACATGCTGGCTTCGATGAATCTGGTGTACAACGGGCTGCCCATCACCGGTAGTTGGGGCGGCGACTGCATGGAACTGGCCCAGTCCTTTGCCGGGCAGGCCCAGGACGCCGCCGGTTATGCCGAAGCGATGCGCGGTTCCTTCAACACGGGGGACAGTTCCACCAGCCTGTTCAGCGCCGAGGACCTGCGCGCCGACCTGGATTCGGTGGTGGTGGGGTCCCAGCTTACGCGGGACAGCCGCATTGCCGACACGCTGCGCAGCTACTACGACGGCCTGACCGAGTATGACCGGGCGTACCAGTTCATCGCCCTGAGTTTCGGCACCGTGAACACTTCCAACGATGACTTTGCCGAAACGGTGTACAGTTCCATCGTGCAGGACACCGGCATGCAGCTTTTGTTCTACATGAACGATATGTGGAGCGCCGACGGCTGGACCCTGGACGAAAGCGTGGCCCCCGCCGTGCGGGGCGCCACCGACCTGCTGGCCGAGTACCTGGCCGGGGCCGTGAACGGCGACCGCGTCAAGAGCGAGAGCAACAACCGCCTGGTCGCCATGGGCAGCCAGGCGCTGGCCGACGCGCTGAACGCCCTGGGCGACAGCGACGCCGCTTCCGCCGCGCTGGCCGCGGGGGATGCGGGCGAGTCCAGCAGCACCAGCAGCACGAGCGCGGTGCTTTCGGAAGCGACCCAGACGCTGCAGAACAGCTTCAACGTGAAGATCTACGAACTGTTCCTGCTGGTGGTGGCCGCCATCGCGGTATTTTTCCTGATTATGAGCTGTGCGCTGTTCATCAGCCACCGGCGCAAATAAACTTTCTCCCCCGGCCTGCACGGTCCGGGGGATCTTTTCTTTTCCACACGGACAGCACGAGGCCGGGGATTTTTTCTGTTCCCACGGGTAGTTCCGGCTCGGGGGACCTTTTTGCTTTCCTCGCGGGCGGCCCGGCCCGCGAAACGCGCCCGCCGCCGCTTCACAGTTCGTATATTCCCCGGCGAGTTATCCACCGCGTAAAACAGTTCTCCACGTTGAAATTGTTGAAAACCCGGTGGAAAGGGTGGAAAACTCACCCCCTTTCGGCGTTGAAACGGGCAAATCCGGTGGAAAACCCGCCTTTTTCCCCGCTGCGGGGGCCGCAGGTTCTCCACCGCGCTTGACAAGGGCCCCGGTCCTGTGTACAATAGTACTATCCCATATAATGTGCAAAGGAGTGACTGTAGTATGAAGCACATTCAGACCCTGGAGACCCGTGACATGGCGAAGAGCCTGCGCGACGGCGGCTGCGGCGAGTGCCAGACCTCCTGCCAGAGCGCCTGCAAGACGAGCTGCGGCATCGCCAACCAGCCCTGCGAGAAAGCAGACAACTGATTTTTCCAACAACGCTGGCGATCGTGCCGGGCGCCTTACGGCCCCGGCATTTTCTATGGTTATTTTGCAAGGAGTTTTTCCATGATCCATCAATACAAGCTGGGCGGCTACAACATCGTGCTGGACGTGTTCAGCGGCAGCGTACACGCCGTGGACGAAGTGGCCTATGACGCCATCGCCCTGATCGACCAGGGCCGCACCCGGCAGGAAGCCGCCGCCGCGCTGGCCGCCAAGTATGCGGGCCGCGCCGACGTGACCCCCGCCGACATCGAAGACTGCCTGGACGACATCGACGAACTGACGAAGGAGGGCAAACTTTTTGCCCCCGACGCCTACGCCGACTACGCCTTCGACTTCAAAAAACGTTCCAACGTGGTCAAGGCCCTCTGCCTGCATGTGGCCCACACCTGCAACCTGAACTGCAGCTACTGCTTCGCGGCCCAGGGCAAGTTCCACGGCGAAGCCGGGCTGATGAGCTTTGAGACCGGCAAGCGCGCGCTGGATTTCCTGGTGGAACATTCGGGCACCCGCCGCAATCTGGAAGTGGACTTTTTCGGCGGCGAACCGCTGATGAACTTTGAGGTCTGCAAGCAGCTCGTGGCCTATGCCCGCAGCATCGAGAAAGCGGCGGGCAAGAACTTCCGCTTCACGCTGACCACCAACGGCATCGGCATCACCGACGAAGTCATCGAGTGGGCCAACCGCGAATGCCACAACGTGGTGCTTTCGCTGGACGGCCGCAAGGAAGTCAACGACCGCTTCCGGGTGGATCTGGCGGGCAACGGCAGCTATGACCGCATCGTGCCCAAGTTCCAGAAGCTCGTCAAGGCCCGCGGCGGCAAGGGCTACTATATGCGCGGCACCTTCACCCACCACAACGTGGACTTTACCAAGGACCTGTTCCACATGGCCGACGACCTGGGCTTTACCGAGCTTTCGATGGAGCCGGTGGTGGCCCCGGCCGACTCCCCCGAAGCCCTGACCGAGGCCGACCTGCCCAAGCTGTTCGACCAGTACGAACTGCTGGCCAACGATATGCTGCGCCGCCAGAAAGCCGGGCGGCCCATCACCTTCTATCACTACATCCTGGACCTGAAGCATGGCCCCTGCATCTACAAGCGCATTTCGGGCTGTGGTTCGGGCACCGAGTACATGGCCGTGACCCCCTGGGGCGACCTGTACCCCTGCCACCAGTTCGTCGGCGACCCCGACTACAAGCTGGGCAACGTGTGGGACGGCGTGACCAACACCGCCCTGCGGGATGAATTCAAACTGTGCAACGTCTACGCCCGCCCCGACTGCAAGGACTGCTGGGCGCGGCTGTACTGCGCGGGCGGCTGCGCAGCCAACGCCCTGCACGCCACCGGCGACATCCACGGCACCTATGAGTACGGGTGCAAGATCTTCCGCAAGCGGATGGAATGCGCCCTGATGATCCAGGTGGCCCAGCGCCTTGACCCCGAACTGGCCCGCAACGCCGTGCAGTACGAGAGCGACTGCGACGGCTGCGGCGAGACCAAAGAGGGCTGCGAATAAATCAACAGATCCCCCGGTCCTGACAGGACCGGGGGATTGAGCTTGTCGAGTTTTTCGACAAGCTCCAAAAGGGGCAACAGTCGCGCGCGGCGGTGCCTGACGCTCCTGTTTCCCCCTTTGAATTCCCCTTCGACAAAATTTTACGGCAAATCGCGCAATCGGCCTGTGGCCTCATACACAATTTGCCGCAAAATTTCCCTGTATGTGTTGCCAGCGTCGGCGCATGTCCGCCGCTGGCAACGAATTTTGAACCTTTTTCAGCAGGCGACTCCCTGTTCCTGACAGGACCGGGGGATCTGTTCAAAGTTACCGTCCCGCCGTTGGGCGGGCATACATACGGATGGCGCCGGGGGCGCCGGTCTCCTGCACCATGCCCAAAAAGTCCCAGCCGTACCGCTCATACAGGCCGGTGTGTTCGGTGACGAGATAGAGCGTGCCCACGCCCTGCGCCTGCATATCCCGGCAGGCGAAGTCCAGCAGCGCCCCCGCGATGCCGCGCCCGCGCCGGTCCGGCTCCACATACAGCGCGCAGAGGTTGGGGGCCAGGTCCCGCCGCTCGTGGAAGTCGTTTTCGATCACACCCGCCCCGCCGACGATCCGCGCCCCGTCCAGCGCCAGATACCACTGGGGCACCGGCCCCGCCGCCTCCAGGCTGGCCGCCATGCTGCGGCGGTACTCCGCCTGCGGGACGTCCCATTTTTCATGGAACCAGCGGGCGGCCGGTCCCAGCATGGCGGGTTCTTCCGCCAGCCGGACCAGCCGGTACGGGGGCGCGCTTTGCGCCGCCTGCCAGCACAGTTCCCATTCTTCCTCGCCGGTGGCGGCGTCCGTTCCCTGCGCCGAGAGGACGAACCCCTCCCGCGCATAGAAGGCCGCCGCCCTTGTGTTTTTGCGGTAGACCTGCAACGTCAGCGCGCGGTGTTCGGCCTTGGCGCGGTCCAGCAGCAGCCGCCCCGCGCCCTGGCCCCGGTGCGCCGCCGCCACGAACAGCCCGGCGATATACGTCCCCGTCAGACCCAGAAAGCCCTGGATCACGCCCCCGCGTTCCAGCACATAGACCTCCGCCTGCGGGAGCTGTTCGCGCACCGCCGGGAGGTTCGCTTCCCAGTAGGCCGCCGGGACAAAGGGATGAGCGTCCCGGTTGGCCGCCAGCCAGATCGCCAGCACCGCTTCTGTGTCCGCCGGGCGCATGGTCCGGATCATATACATTCCCCTTTCACAGCCCCATGCGCCGGGCGCGCTGCTCGGCGGCGGCGATCTGCCGCAGGCGGGGCTCTGCATGGGCGAAGAACCGCCGGAAGGCTTCGCAATAATAATTCTGCCGGACGCCCGCCGCGCCGGCGGTCCAGTCCCGCTTGCAGCCGCCGAAGCACAGGTCCCGCCAGCGGCAGTCCGCGCAGGGCGCAGGGCGGCGTAAGCCGTCCTGCAAAAAGTCCTGTTCCCGCCCGCAGTCCCGCAGGGCGGCCAGCGGCGTTTCGTGGATGTTGCCCAGCTTCCAGCCGTCCAGCGCAAAGAAGTCGCAGGGGTACACGCTGCCGTCGGCCTCGATGACCGAGTACGCCCCGCAGCTTCCGCTGGTGGCGCAGGTGCCCGCGGGCAGGCCCATGGCCAGGTACACATAGTCTTCGAACAGGCGCACGCTGGTGTAGTGCCCGGCGGCCCAGTCGCGGTACCATTCGTCGAACAGGGCGCACAGGAACGCGCCGTAATCCTCCGGCGTCAGCGACCAGGGCCGCTGGCCGCGTTCCTCGCCCAGCGGGTCCAGGCAGGGGATGAATTGCAGGTAGCCCACGCCGGTCTTTTGCAGGGCGTGGTAGATGCGCACGGCGCTTTTGGCGCAGCGGCGCGTCACCACGCACAGCAGGTTGCATTCCACCCCGGCTTTTTGCAGCAGCCGCAGGTTCTTCTGCACCCGGTTCCAGGTGCCCTTGCCCGCCGCGTCCACGCGGAACGCATCGTGCAGGTCCTTGTCGCCGTCCAGCGAAATGCCGGTCAAAAAGCGGTTGCGGGCCAAAAATTCCGCCCATTCCCCATCCAGCGCCAGGGCGTTGGTCTGGATCGAATAGTCCACCGGCAGGTGTTGGGTGTTCTGTTCCCCCACCATTTTGACAAAATCCCGGAAAAAGTCCAGTCCCGCCACCGTGGGCTCCCCGCCCTGGAAGGTAAAGCTGACGCTGCCGTCCCATCCGGCGGCGTCCAATGCCTGGCGGATCAGCAGCGCGGCGGTGTCCCGGCTCATGACGCCCAGGCTGGCCGTTTCGCGGTTGGCGGCTTCGTCCTCGTAGAAGCAGTAGCGGCAGCGCATATTGCACAGGCTGGAAGCCGGTTTGATGAGCAGATTGATGTGCATGGGGGCAGCTCTCCTTTCCGGGTGCGGGGTTTTCCTTTATTATAGCAAGGCGGCCCCGCGCCTGCAAGCCGCCGGGGGTACGGTAATGCAGGTAAGTACTTGTAATGGGCGGCCCCGCTGGTTTATAATGATTCGGTCCGGGAAAACCGCGCACACACGGCAGACCGCCCCCGCGCGCCCGGACCCCGGCCGCCCGCGCCCCGTGCGCGCACACGACAGACGGCGGGCCGCTGCGCCCGCCACAGGAAGGAAAACGAAGATGAGTCACCTTGTAAACCTGCTGGTGGAATCCTTCTGGCAGATCCTGATCCCGGGGCTGACCATGACCATTCCGCTGACTGCGATCTCCTTTGCCATCGGGCTGGTCATTGCGGTGACGATGGCGCTGGTGCAGTTTGCCAAAGTGCCGGTGCTGCGCCAGTTCGCCCGGTTCTATATCTGGGTGATCCGCGGCACGCCGCTGCTGGTGCAGCTTTTTGTGGTGTTCTACGGCCTGCCCCATGTGGGCATCCTGATCGACGCCTTCCCGGCGGCGGTCCTGGTGTTCTCCATCAATCAGGGCGCCTACTGCGCCGAGACCATCCGCGCCGCGCTGGAAGCGGTGCCCGTGGGCCAGCTGGAAGCCGCCGAGTGCGCGGGCCTGAGCTGGGGGCAGTCCATGCGGCGCATCGTGCTGCCGCAGGCGCTGCGCACGGCGTTCCCGCCGCTGTCCAACTCGCTGATCGGCATGGTGAAGGACACCTCGCTGGCGGCCAACATCACGGTGACCGAAATGTTCATGGCGACCGAGCGCATCGTGGCGCTGACCGCCGAACCGCTGGCGCTGTACATCGAAGTCGGCCTGATCTACCTGCTGTTCTGCACGGTGCTGACGAAGCTGCAGGCCGTAGGCGAGAAAAAACTGAGCGTTTACGCCTGAGGAGGGACCCCCATGTTACTGAAAGCCGAAAACATCCGCAAGACCTTTGACGGGCTGGAAGTGCTCAAGGGCGTGGACTTGCAGGTGGACAAAGGCGACGTGGTCGCCATCCTGGGGCCGAGCGGTTCCGGCAAGACCACGCTGCTGCGGTGCATCAACTTTCTGGAACGGGCCGACGGCGGCGCGCTGACGCTGGACGGCGAACGCTTCGACCTGCCGGGCATCGGCAAAAAAGACATTGCCCGGCTGCGCAAAAAGACCGCCTTCGTGTTCCAGAACTACAACCTGTTCCGCAACAAGACCGCCCTGCAAAACGTGACCGAGGGGCTGATCGTCGGCCGCAGGATGCCGCGCGCCCAGGCCGTGGCGCTGGGCGAACAGGCTCTTGCCAAAGTAGGCCTGCTGGACCGGCGAGACGCCTACCCCAGCCAGCTTTCGGGCGGGCAGCAGCAGCGGGTGGCCATCGCCCGCGCCATCGCGGCCCAGCCCGCCGTCATCTATTTTGACGAGCCGACCTCCGCCCTGGACCCCGAACTGACCGGCGAGGTGCTGGCCGTCATGCGCACGCTGGCCGACGAGGGCATGACCATGCTGGTCGTCACCCACGAGATGGGCTTTGCCCGCAATGTATCCAGCAAGGTGGTGTTCATGGAACACGGCGTGGTGGTGGAAAGCGGGCCGTCCGCGGAGTTCTTCGCCCACCCGCGGGAGGAACGCACCCGCGCCTTTTTGCAAACATTGAACGCCGGGCAGGGCAAGGACTGACGCCCCCCGGCCGCACACATCCCGAATTTTTCAAGGAGGACCTACCATGAAGAAGAAAACTCTGACCGCCGCCCTGGCGCTGGCGATGGCCGGCACTCTGCTGGCAGGCTGCACCGGCGGCAGCGCCGGTTCCGCCGCTTCCTCTGCCCCCGACGCCGCCGGGAGCGCCGCCACGGCCGAAACCGCCGGGGACGGCGACCTGCTGGACAAGATCCAGCAGGCGGGCGTGATGATCGTGGGCACCGAGGGCACCTACTCCCCCAACAGCTACCACAACGAGGACGGCGAGCTCGTGGGCTTTGACGTGGACGTGGCCCGCGGCGTGGCCAAGCACCTGGGCGTGGACATCCAGTTCGTGGAAGCGGAGTGGGATTCCCTGTTCGCCAGCATGGATTCCGGCCGTATCGACCTGGTGGTGAACGAGGTCGAAGCCTCTGACGAGCGCCGCCAGAAATACGACTTCTCGGAGCCGTACACCTACGTCCACGGCGCACTGCTGGTGGGCGCCGACAACACCGACATCACCGGCTTTGACGACCTGGCGGGCAAGCGGGCGGCCCAGAACATGACCAGCAGTTGGGGCCAGCAGGCCGAAGCCTACGGCGCCGAACTGGTCAGCGTGGACGCCGTGGCCCAGGGCATCGAACTGATCCTGAGCGGCCGGGCGGACTGCATGCTCAACGCCGAGACCGCCTTCTACGACTACCTGAACAAGCACCCCGACGCCGCGGTCAAGATCGTGGCCGAGACCGACACCACCACGTCCTCCAGCATCCCGGTGCCCAAGGGCAACGAGCGGCTGGTGGCCGCCATCAACGAGGCGCTGGACGAAATGCGCGAGTCCGGCGAACTGGCCGCCCTGTCGGAGCAGTATTTCGGCGCCGACGTGACCAGCGAATGACCGCGCCCGGAAAGGAGCCCCCTGCCATGACCTATGATTTCGACCGGCTGATCGACCGCCGGGGCACCCACAGCACCAAGTGGGACGCCCCCGACGGCGAACTACCCATGTGGATCGCCGATATGGACTTTGCCACCGCGCCGGAGATCGCCGCCGCCGTGCAGCAGCGGGCCGCCCACCCGGTGTACGGCTACACCGACCTGCCCGACGAATGGTACGACGCCATCACGGGCTGGTGGCGCACCCGCCACGGTTTTGCCATGCAGCGGGACTGGCTGATCTTTTCCACCGGCGTGATCCCCACCATCTCCAGCGTGGTGCGCAAGCTGACCACCCCGGCCGAGAAGGTGCTGGTCCTGACCCCGGTGTACGATATTTTTTACCATTCCATCGAGAACAACGGCCGCCTGGTGCTGGAATGCCCGCTGACTTATGCCGACGGGGCCTACGCCATCGACTGGGCGGACCTGGACGCCAAGCTGGCCGATCCCCAGACCACGCTGATGATCCTGTGCAACCCCCACAACCCCACGGGCCAGATCTGGGACAAGGAAACGCTGGCGCGCATCGGCGCGCTGGCCGCCCGACACCATGTGGTGGTCCTCTCGGACGAGATCCACTGCGACCTGACCGACCCCGGCTGGGCCTACACCCCCTTTGCCGCCGCGTCGGAGGAATGCCGGGCCAACAGCGTCACCTGCCTGGCCCCTACCAAGGCGTTCAACCTGGCGGGGTTGCAGACTTCGGCGGTGTCGGTGCCCGACCCGGCACTGCGCCACAAGGTCTGGCGCGCGCTGAACACCGACGAAGTGGCCGAGCCCAACTGCTTTGCCGCCGAAGCCGCCGTGGCCGCCTTCACCAAAGGCGGCCCCTGGCTGGACGCCCTGCGCGCCTACCTGGCCGAAAACAAGGCGGCCGCGCGGGAATTTATCGGCCGGGAACTGCCCGTGCTGCGGGCGGTGGTGTCCCACGGGACCTACCTGCTGTGGCTGGACTGCAGCGCCCTGACCGATGACGCCGCCGCCCTGGCCGCCTTTTTGCGCAGGGCCACCGGCCTGCGGCTTTCGGCGGGCGGGGTGTACCGGGGCAACGGCGGGGCTTTCCTGCGCATGAACCTGGCCTGCCCCCGCGCCCGCCTGCAGGACGGGCTGGAACGGCTCAAGCGCGGGGTCGAAGCCTTCGCCGCGCAGGCGTAACGGATACCCAAACCACTGCACCCAAAAGGGGGCCGCACCGGCGGCCCTCTTTTTTGTTTTGGGCTTTGCCGCTTACCGCTCACATGGCCTGTAAAACGCGATGTAACCGGCCTGCGTCGGGTGGTCGGCGATCAGGCAGTCGCCCTCCCGCAGCACATGAAGGGCGATAAGCAGGTCGGCGCCCGCGGCGGTAAAATTCACCAGCAGGGTCAGCAGCGACACGGTGCCGGGGTACGCCAGAACGAACAGTATGCTGGCCACCCCCAGCACCGCAAAAGGCGCCAGGACGCCCGCCAGATAGGCGTTCTTTTGCAGCGCCGCCTTGCAGGCGCAGCTTGGCATCATGGCGCCGGCATGAAAGCGGACCGCCTGCCAGCCTTTGCCGCTTGCGACCGCCCAGCCGATGCCATGCAGCAGTTCATGCACCACGACCGAAGCCGCAAGAATGGCGATGAATATAAGATAAAACGAAAGCCCGCCGGCCTCGGCCAGATGCGCCCTTTCCCGCAGCGCAAAGCGGTACAGCAGGCCCAGCGCCAGAACGAACGGAAGCGCGCAGAGCAGCCCCAAAACCGTCGCCCTGCCAGCCGGGATCGTGCCGTCTTTTTCCCTGAAGCCCCTTGCCTTCAAGGCGGCCCGCAGCCGGTCAAAATCCGCCGTTTCTTTTCCTGTTTTCATCCTGACACCTCCTGTTTCATGTGTTTGCTTTCTATCCAAAGGATATAATATTTCTTTCTATATGTCAACTATTTCTTGCATTTCGGTAAAAATAAACAGCCGTCCGGGACGGCTGCTTTTGCATGGTCAGGCGGCGGGTCATTCCCGGCGGCTTAAAATCAGGATGCCCGCTATCTCGACCACGACCGTTATGTTGAAGATCAGTTGGACCGCGTTCACGGCCAGCATGGCGTCCAGCACAAGGGCGCCGCCGGACGACTGCTGTACGGCGATATACTGCATATAATGGCTGAACACCGTGGCGCAGATGGCAAAGCAGACCAGCGCCGCGATGCTTGCCTTGCCGATGATCTTTCTGCCGCGTTCATCCCGGCTGTCCCTGCGGAAGAACAGGAACAGAAGGACGATAAACAGCAGCACGCCGACGACCATATTCACAAGGGTCACCTGCCGGTCCGACAGAAAGGCGTAGAACAAAGCCTCCATTTTCTATGTCTCCTTAAAAGCAAACAGATCTTCGATCGTGACATCAAACACCCGCGCAATGCTGTATGCCAGCAGCATGGAGGGGTTGTAGCGGTTTCGTTCAAGCTGCATGATGGTCTGGCGGGATACGCCGACCAGATCCGCCAGTTCCTGCTGCGTCATCCGCCGGGTCGCCCGGTAGATATGGATCTTGCTTTCAAACGTGTATTTGCTTTTCCCCGCCATCCGCTCACCGCCTTCCCTTGGGGTCTTTGTTCCAGTATAGCATATTTTCCGCTCTGCGTCTAAGGAACTTTTTAACGGGCGGGCCGCCACTTCCCGCGCGGGCCCCGCATCCTGCGGGACATTTGGCGCAAAGCCGCCCCGTTTGCAGCGGTCCGTAGGGCGGGGTCTTGACCCCGCCGTGTTTCCCTTGCCCGTAAGGTTCCAGGTTGAGGGAATGTTCCAAACCCTTCCGTCTGCCTGCGGCAGACACCTCCCCTGAAAGGGGAGGCTTTTTCCTCTGCAACCCGTCAAAGGCTCCCCTCTTAGGGGAGCTGGCTGCGCCATAGGCGCAACCTGAGGGGTTCCGTTGCCCGGTTGCGCCGTACCTGCCGGTGCGCTTCCCGGCGGGGTCTTGACCCCGCCGCGTTTGAGCGGGCCGCAGGCCCGCGGTCCACCTTATTTATTATCTATTATCTTTTATCTATCATCTAAAATTCGGGGCGTGCCCCGCCCTGCTTTTCATGAAAAACCGCCGTGCCTGCCCCTGTCGGGGCAGGCACGGCGGCTGCTGTATGCGGCGGGAGGAATCGCCGTTTTTACTTTAAGACGATGGCCTGGGTCAGATGGCGCGGGGAATCCGCGTCGATGTTCTTCGACCGCGAAATGTGGTAGCCCAAAAACTGGCCGATGAACCCCATCAGCGCAGCGGCCTGCAATTCGCTGTAGCCGTTGCCGGTCTTGAGGGCGTAGTCGATGTCCGCCATCTGGTCCACGTGGGGGCCGACGGCCGCCGTCACGCCGCCGAAGCCCTTCATCTGGCGCATCAGGGCGGCGTCGGTCTCCGCGGTATGTTCGTTGGAGAGCAGCACCAGCAGCGTGTGTTCGTCCACCAGGCTCATGGGCCCGTGGCGGTATTCCATGCTGTAGTAGGCCTCGCTGTTGGCAATGCCCATCTCCTTCATCTTGTTCATGCACTCGTTGCCCACGCCGTAGTACGCACCCTGCCCCAGCGTGATGAACAGGTTCAGGCCGGGGTTTTCGGCAATGATCTGCTTCGCCAGGGCGTCGGCGGCTTCCAGCTGCTTTTGGGCTTCGGCGGCATAGTTCTGCATGGCGTCGATCTCGGCGGTGCGGCCCGCCGCGTAAAAGGCCAGGATCTGCGCCAGGAACACCATCGAAGTAAAGCTGCGGGTCATGATGACGCTGTCCTCCGGGGTGTTGGGGGCCAGGATGAAATGCTCGTTGTACTGGCTGCTGTCGGGGTCGCAGGTGATGGCCAGGCTGGTCACGCCGGGCAGCGTGTGTACCTTGTCGATGGCCATGCGCACCTCGGTGGTGTAACTTTTGCGGGTGATGGGCAGCACCAGCGTGCGCTTGCCCTTGATGTAATTTTCCGGGAAAAAGAGCAGTTCGCTGCAGGGCACGGCGCTGGCCGGGGTGGCGTTGGACGCCTGCCACAGGTAGGCGGCGGTCTGCGCCAGATAGAGCGAAGTACCGCAGCCGGTGAAGATCAACTGGTCGTAGGGCTGGGTGAACACTTCGTCCAGCGTGGTTTCGATCTGGGGCAGGGTGTCCAGGATCGCCTGGAAGGATGCGGGCTGCCCGTACATTTCGCGGTAGGTGATCGAGCTGTTTTCTTTCATGATAAAAACCTCCTGTATTCGGATCAACCGGTAACGGTCAGGTAGATGCCCACCACGGCCATAAAGCCGCAGACAAGTTTTTTCAGCCCGGCCGCGCTCAGGCGGTCGAACAGTTTCAGCCCGCAGAAGGTCCCCGCCGCCAGCCCCAGCAGCGCCCAGACGCCCCAGCCCAGAATCTGCCCCGTCACATGGCCCATGAACACATGGGTCAGGAAGATGTAGGCGGTGGAAAGGACGAAATAGGCTTGCAGGGTGGCGTTGTATTCCTCCTTGCTGCGGGTGGCGGCCAGATAGTAGGCCACCATGGGCGGGCCGCCGATGCTCATAAGCCCGCCGCACACGCCGCTGATGGAACCGGCGATAAAGCCGTTCAGGGCGTTGCCTTTCAGGGTCAGGCGGCTGCTGAAAAAGAGGAAGTAGGCGCTGAGCAGCACCAGCGTGACGCCCAGAATACGGCGCAGCAGCCCCTCGGCGCTGCCGGACTGGAACCACACACCGGTCAGGCTGAAAACGGCGTTGGCGATGAGCGGCCAGACCAGCAACCGCCAGCGGATGAAGCGGCGGTATTTGAGCGCGATGGCCCCCACCATAAAGAAAGAGGTCATGACTTCCAGAATGGCGGCGGACTGGAACGGGATCACCAGCGGCAGCACCGACATAAGCACAATGGCGTAGCCGAACCCGCTGGCCGACTGGATCAGGCTGCCCGCAAAGGCCGCCAGCAGGATGTACAGCGCCGCCATGCCTTACGCCTTGCCCGCCGAGCCGGACAGTTCGATGATCTTTTTCACGTCCTCGGCCAGGGCGTCGCTGGCGTACTGGCTCAGCTTCCAGCTGTGGCCCTGGTGGTCCAGTTTTTCCAGCGCTTCCTGGTAGTGCTGGACGTATTTGTAGCGGATCTCGGTGCCGAAGTTGATCTTCGCCACGCCCAGGCGGATGGCGTCCTTGACCACCTGCTCGTCCATGCCGGTGCAGCCGTGCAGCACCAGCGGGATGTCGGTGAATTTGCGCACGTTTTCCAGCACGTCCAGATGGATGTCGGGCTTGCCCTTGTAGTAGCCGTGGGCGTTGCCGATGCCGATGGCCAGCGTGTCTGGCTGGCAGAGGGAGAGGAACTCCCGCACCATTTCGGGGTCCGCGATGTTCTTGTTCTCCTGCACCACGCCGTTGTCCAGCCGCTGCAGTTCGCCGATCTCGGCTTCCACCGGCACGCCGAAGCAGTGCGCCACCTTGATGACCTCATTGGTCATGGCGGCGTTCTCGGCCGCCGGGTGGGTGGAACCGTCGATCATCACGCTGGTGAAGCCCAGTTTGAGCGCCTCCATGCAGATGGCGAAGTCCGCGCCGTGGTCCAGATGGATGGACACCGGCACGTCCACCTTGTTGGCGCACCATTTGGCGGTCTCGACGAACCAGTCATGGCCGGAGTAGGCGCCGGTGCTGACATAGTGCGCCAGGATCATGGGGCTGCGCATCTCCTGCGCGGCCTTGCAGCAGGCGCGGATGATATCATAGTTGCCGCCCTGGGTATTGATGGCCGGGATGGCGTAGCCGCCGCGGGCCGCTTTCTGCATCGTTTCCAGATTTGTGGTCAGCATAATACATCTCCCAAAGTTCAAATTGCTTTTTTCGGCAGCACACACAGCGGGGGACGTCCCGTTTTCAACTCTTTGCCGTCGGAATAGCCTTCCGGCCGCCCCCGCAACACCTGAATGAGCTGCTCTTTCATCGTTTGCTTTTGTTTGCAGAACGCAGGTTCTGATGCCAAGTCCCTGCATTCGCCGGGATCGTGTTCCAAATCGAACAGTTGCTCCCTTCCTGTATCAGAATACCATATATATTTGAATTCTTCCATCAAAATGTACTGCATCGAATGCACCGGCCCTTGTTGAGCCGTGTGTTCCCCGTGCAGCCAACTACGCCCAGGGGCCCCCGCTGCACAGGCGGTCAGGTCTATACCGTCCACTGTTTCGGGGATCGGCAACCCGGCTGCCGTCAGCAGCGTGGGCATCACATCCCGCAGTTCCACCAACGCTTCGCAGCGCAAACCTGCGGGCAATCCCAGGTGTCTGCCGGGATCATAGATCACCAGCGGCACATGGATACTGCCCTGATATGCCTGGGACTTGCGCAGCATATAGTGGTCGCCTAGCATCTCGCCGTGATCCGAGGTGAAAAGGATCACGGTATCGTTCAAAACGCCTTCGTCCTTCAATTCCCGCAGCAACCGGCCGATCTGATGATCGAGATGGGTGATGGAACCGTAATACCCGGCCTGCATTTGGCGTATCTGCCGTTCCGACAAAGCCGCTGTGAACCCATCCGCCGTATTGCGGCTCGGGTCAGGCCGCTGCGCCCATGCCCCGATCACGGGCGGGCGCAGGTCCCGGTCCCGGTACATCTCGTAATAGGGGGCAGGCGGCAGGAAAGGCGGGTGCGGTGCCACAAAACTGGTCCATAGAAAGAAGGGGCGGGTCGTATCCCTTCGCCGCAGAAAATCCGCCGACTTCTGTACAGTCCAGTTGGTGGGATGCAGCCGTTCCGGGCCATCCCAGGGACGGGCGACCCAACTGTTGCAGCCGATCCCCAAATCGTTGATACCCGCCTGGGGGCCGAGTTCCCTTTGCAGATCCGGCAGATAGTCGCCGATACGCCCCATCCATCGAGCCGCCGGGGTATTGGTGGACCGATACGGCAGAAAACCATCGTGCAGATCCACACTGCAAAAGCCCATCAGGCTGCGGGGCGGCCAGACGTGCATCTTACCGGCACAATGCGTATGGTATCCTGCCCGGGTAAACTCGCCTGGCAACGTGATGGGATAGTTCCAGTCTACCCCATCCTGATACCCCACGCGGCCGTGATGCTCCTGGCTCTGGCCGGTAAAAAGGGCGGCTCTGGCAGGGATGCAAGTGGGCGTAGCGCTGTAACACCGGGTAAAGGCAACTCCCTGATTTACCATCGTATCCAGATTCGGGGTCTCCACATCCGGGTGCCCCAAAGCACCAATGCAGTCGCCTCGCATCTGGTCGGCCGTAATCAACAGAATATTCAGCCGTTCCATGCCCTGCCTTCCTTTCTGCTTTTTCACGTTCACCCCTTAACAGCGCCCGCCACCAAGCCTTTGACCATGTATTTCTGGAAGAAGAAGAACAGGATCAGCATGGGGACAGTGCCGACGATGGAGATCGTATTGATCAGCGACCAGTCGTAGGAAAGTTCGCCCAAATAACGCATAGCCACACCGGCAGACATAGTCCGCAGCGAATCGGTCTGGATCAGCGTGACGGCATGGAGATAGTCGTCCCAAGTCATCAGGAAGGCGTAGATCGCCACAGCCAGCATACCCGGCTTGACCAGCGGGGTCACGATGCGCCACAGGACCTGCATCCGGGAAGCACCATCCACATAAGCGGCTTCCTCCACTTCGCGGGGAACGCTGTCAAAAAAGCTGGACATCAGCATAACGGTGAAAGGCAGCATGGCCGCCACCAGGGCCAGGATCAGCCCCGGGTGGGTGTTGATCAGGTGCATTTTATTCATCAGGTCGTACAAACTGATCATACGGCTGACCACCGGGAACATCTGGCTCGAAAGCAGTGCCGCCATCACCCAGCCGTTCCAGCGGAAATGGAAGCGGCTAAGGGCATAACCGGAAAGAATCGCCAGCACAGTGGTGATCAGCGCCGTGGCACCGGACACGATGAAGTTGTTCTTGTAGTAAACAAAGAAGTCGTTATTCTCGGTAAACAGGTTGATATAGCTTTGGACCGTCGGCTCTGCCGGGATAAAGGTCGGCACGCTGCGGTATGCCTCCATATTGGTTTTGAAGCTGGTCATCAGCACCCAGTAC
Source organism: Subdoligranulum variabile (assembly GCA_003343905.1). Taxonomy (GTDB): domain Bacteria; phylum Bacillota; class Clostridia; order Oscillospirales; family Ruminococcaceae; genus Gemmiger; species Gemmiger variabilis_C. The sequence continues at coordinate 20,868 of QAKI01000024.1, read as the reverse complement.
AACGGGAACAGAAGGAACAGCATGATGATGAAAAGCGCAATATATTTGATGATATTCAGGCTTCTTTCCTGACGTTTCACAGCCGGTCCCTCCTTTCCTCAGCTCATATCTTCTTTAGGGAAGATCTTGTTGTACACAAAGACGACCACGATCATCAACAACATCCAGATGGTCGTTACCGCAGCACCGCTGCCCAAATTGTTTGAAACAAAGGCTTCGCGGTAGCTCAGGATCGCCAGCGTGGTGGTGCTTTCGTTCGGACCGCCGCCGGTCATCGTCCAGATCAGCGGGAACTGCTTGAAGTTTTCAATGATCGCCATGGATACCACAATGCTGATGACGCTCTTCATGTAGGGAATGACAATGGCAAAGAATTTTTTGGTACGGGAGGCGCCGTCGATGGTCGCGGCTTCCAACATATCATCCGGCACGTTCTGCAAACCGGAAAGCAGCAGAAGCGTGGTCAGCGGGATCTGTTTCCACAGTGCTGCAATCGCTACGCCCACCAGTGCGGTGCCCGGGTCATTCAAAATGGCAAAGTCATTGACCGCGCCGCCTGTAAGCACACTGACAATGTACTTCAGCAGGCCGTACTGGGGTTGGAAGATCCACATCCAGATCAGGGCGGAAATGATTGTGGGTACCACCCAGGGCATCATCATAATACTGCGGATAAATCGGGCACATTTTATATTGGAATTCAAAATCAGCGCCAGGATCATCCCCAGGATGAATTGGACCAGCACCACACCGACCACAAAGGTCAGCGTTGTGACGATGGCGGGCATCAACTTACCGCCGTTGAACAAACGGATATAGTTTTCAAAATCGTTCCATTCGCCGGCTTTCCCAGAAATGATATTGCGTACTTTGAAATCCAGAAAACTCTTGATAACAGAGTCGATGACCGGCACCAGGATAAACACAGTCGTTACCAGCACCGTGGGCAGGATCAGGACGGCCGAGAACAGCTGGTCGCCCCGTTTTTTATTCATTGCCACGCGGGGAAGTTTCCGATCAGTTTTTGCAGTTGGCATCGGGTCTTCACTTTCCTTTCTGACCAGATTTTGGAGCAGGTGTACGGCACCCCGGCCCGGGTCGGGGCAAAATATGGGGGGAGGACAGGATAAAAAGTTTTTATCCCGCCCTCCCCGCTCACATTTGCCGTGTGTTATGTTTGCGAGACTGTCGTGCTTACTCTACGTAGTTCTGCGCCGCGCTGCGGAAATCCTCGATAGCAGTATCCACGTCAGCACCGCCGACGGTGACATTCTGCGCCAAAGTGCACAGCTCAAGGTTCAGATCGTTCAGCATGGGGATGCTGGGGGAATTGAGGGCGCTCTGGGTTGCGTCACGCGCGCCTTCCAGCACAGGATTCAGTTCCATATCCTTCATATCTTCGATGATGGGATAAGCAGGCGTGATGTTGCGGATATAGTCGCCCAGCACTTCTTCGGTGAGCATATACTCGGTCAGCAGGCGGCAGCCTTCACGCTGCGCCTCGCCGTTGTCCATGTACATCAGGATCTGTCCGGACAGCATGGAAGCGCCGTCCCCTTCACCGCCCTTGAGCGGCATAGCCGAAGCGGCAAATTCGGCTGCGTCCGGATTGATGGTTGTCACGCCGTTGAAGCCCCAGGACTGGTCATAGTACATAGCCAGCTGGCCAGTAGCAAACAGCTGCCGCAGATCTTTCAGCTTGGCGTTCTGGGGATTGTAGCCCTTCTGGTCCAGGGTCTGGAGCATGGTGATGGCATCCTTGAAGCCCTGGTTGTCGATAGCAAGCTGACCGTTTTCGTCCAGCACCGTACCGCCAAAGTTAAAGATCATCGAATTGATGGCGGAGCCGGAGATCGCCACAGACGCGGTGGTCTGGCCGAATGCGTACACTTTGTTGCCGTCCGCGGTGGTCAACTGGGAAAGTTTCTCAGCCATTTTCAGCATCTCGTCGTAGGTCGTGGGCGGCGTGTTGGGGTCCAGGCCCGCCTGCTCGAACAGATCCTTATTATAGAAGAGCATGAACGCGCAGTCATACATGGGCAGGCCACAGACCTCACCGTCCGTCATACAGGACTCCAACGCGTTCTGATCGAATTTTGCCAAGTAATCCTCAGTGAACACTTCCGATACGGGAATCGCCAGCCCAGCGTCCACCAGCGTGGGGACCCAAGTGCTCTCACCGAACATGATATCCGGCTTGTCACCGCCGCCTGCCTGGTTGATGACCTGGTTCACGATCTCGCCATACGGTGCGGTGACCCACTCGATCTCGTACTGGGGATATTTTTCCTCAAAGCCGGTCTTGATCCCTTCCCAGAATTCAGTATAGCCACTTTCCAGCAGCGCATAGTTTGCAAATTTGATAACGGTCTTTTCTCCATCTGCCGCAGCGGCCTCACCGGTAGAGCTGGCTGCTTCCGAAGTTTCTGCCGTACTGCCAGTGTTCCCCCCGCAGGCGGTCAGGCTCAGGGCCATTGCGCCCGCCAACAGGGCGGCGGTCAGTTTCATGTACTTCTTCATGCTGTTCCTCCTTTTTGAATAACCTATATTCTTCCCTGCCGCAGTCTGGCAGGGCACAGCCTAAAAAATATCGTCCGGTCGTTTTCTTCCCGCATTTTCTGTTGGCGGGGAAAAGTTTTTTCAGAAAGATACACACGTGTGTATCTTTGCCCTAAGAAAAGCTCGCGTGTTCATACCCGGTTTTGAACGTCTGACGCCCCAAATCTGTGGGTGCGTCCCAATCGGTATACACACGAGAGTACATTGGAGAGACAAATAAGAGATTGGCTATATTATAGCGTCGATCTCTTCCGTCGTCAACCTCTTTCCAACAAATTAGATATTTTTTGGCGAAAACGACAACGCTCGTCGTTTTCCTTTGTGGAATACAACAAAATTCGGGGCAGTCCCGTTTTGGGCAACTGCCCCGATGGCTGGTCTATGTGCTCTCCCGCCGGATCAGGCGGGTCTGGAAACTGCGGGGTTCCGGCACACCGCCGCCGTTGAGCATCTGTTCCAACATTTCCACGGCAGCCTTGCCGATCTGGTCGCGCTGGATCTCGATGGAGGTCATCGCCGGGCGCATATACTGGCTCAGACTGGAATTGTCGAAACCCACCACCGCAATATCCTCCGGCACGCGGCGGCCCTGATCCATCACGGCCTGCATGGCGATGCAGGCCACTTTATCGCTGCGGCCCAGGATGGCGTCCACCGGGTGGCCGGCGCAGTAGTCCGCCACGGCGCGGGCCAGTTCCTGCGGGCCGGTGCAGCCGGTGATGACCGCGGGCGTCAGGCTCAGGGACTCCATCTCGTCATAGTAGCCGTGCAGGCGGTAGTCGCTGCGGCTGCTGAAATGCCCCCGCGCCGAAAAGCGGTCCACATAGACGATGTTCCGCCGCCCCTGCCCGGCCAGAAAACGCCCACCGTCCCGCGCGCCGCCGTACAGGCCGGTCTGGATGACGGCTACGCCGCTCAGGTCCCGGTAGTCCCGGTTTTGCAGCACCACCACGGCCAGCCCCGCGCTGACGAACTGGTGAATATACTCCTCCGGGATACTGATGGAACTGATGATGACACCGTCACACTGGCGGCTGATGATCTGGTCCACAAAATCGTCGTTGTTGCGGTTGGAGATCAGGCTGATCAGATACCCCTTATTATACGCATGGTAGTCCATCACGTCGATGAGCTGGCTGAAATGCTCGGTGCTGATGTTGTCGGCAATAAAAACGATATGGTTGGTCTTTTTGCCTTTGAGCGCGCGGGCGATACGGTTGGGGTGGTAGTTCAGTTCCTTGATCGCCTGCAGCACCCGTTCCCGCTTGTTCTTGTCCACATAGCGGTTGTTGTTCAGCACGTAGGAAACGATGGTCTCGCTGACGCCGGCGCGCTGGGCGACGTCCTTGCGGGTGACAGCCTGTTTTGCCATGGTCTTCCCTTCTCTCTGCGTGCCGGGTCGGCCCGGCTCTTTCTTGCAGTATATCATGTTTTCGGCAGACAGGCAATTTATTTTCCACTCTTTTGGGGCAAAAGCCCGCCAGACCGTGGCCGACGCTGCAGGATTCGTCATTCTGCCAAATCCCGACCTTCTTTTTTGTAGGGCCCTCCAAATCTGGCGGCGGGAGCCGTTTTTCCTTTGACATGCGTGCAACGACGTGCCTATAATAAGGAGAACAAACGTGTACACACGTGTTTATACCGCTTCGCAGTTTCCGAACACGTGGCCTGACCTTACCCATACCTGCAAAGGAGTGAAACAAATGGTATCTACCAAACTGAACGTCGGGTTCGTCACGACTCTCTCCGGCCGCTGGCCCCGGGAACGCCCCCAGGCCCTGCACGCAGACTACAGCGCGTGGGCCTGCCGCGAATTGACCGGCGCCGAGGTGGCCGTCTACCCGGAGATCGTCACCAATACCGACGAAGCCGCCGCCTGTGCAGCCTGGCTGCGCGCCCGCCAGGTGGACGCGGTGCTGCTGGTCATCGGCGCGTTCACGGGGGACGACGTGAGCTGCAAACTGGCCCAGGAACTGGGCAAGCCCCTGATTTTGTGGGCCACCCACGAAGCCCCCTTTGTGCGGCAGGAGCGGCTCTGGGCCAACGCCCTGTGCAGCGCCATGATGAACAACGCCGCCGTCAAGCGCATCGGCGGCGAATGCTGGCCCGTCTACGGCGACAAGGAGGAACCCGCCGTCTGCCGGCAGATCTGCACGCTGGTCACGGCGCTGGCCGCCAAAAAGAAGCTGGCCAACACCAACCTAGGCCTGCTGGGCTACCGGCCCACGGCCTTCTACAACTGTTCCTTTGACGAAATGACGATCCGGCGACTGTTCGGCATTCGCATGGAGGGCACCGAACTCAAGCTGGTGTTCGACCGCATGGCGCAGCTGGACCCCGCCGCCGTCCGCGCCGACATGGACGCGGTGCGCGCCCGCTTCCATCTGGACAGCCTGCCCCGGCTGCCGGAAGCCGACCGCAACCTTTCGGAAGAGAACCTCGAAAATCACAGCCGGGTCTATCTGGCGCTGAAACAACTCATCCCCGAAATGGGCTACGATTACTGCACCATCAAGTGCTGGCCGGAGATGGGCGCCGTGAAGTGCCAGCCCTGCGGCGTGCTCAGCCGCCTGGCTGACGAAGGCCTCAGCGTGATCTGCGAGGGGGATGTGGACGCCGGCATCGGCACCATCATCGAGCGGGAGATGACCGGCCAGCCCACCTTTGTGGCCGACATGATCAACGCCGACCCCGAAGCCAACACCCTGACCTTCTGGCACTGCGGCAACGCGCCCCTGAGCCTGTACGACCCTGCGGACGGGCTGGAACTGCGCAACCACCCGCTGGTGGGCAACGGCAGCGCCTTCTGGGGCGTGCTGAGACCCGGCAAAGTCACGGTGGTGCGGGCCAGCGTCATTGACGGGCAATATCATCTGGTGCTGCTGCGTGGCGAGGCGGTGCCCACCGTGCGCAACACCCGCGGCACCATGGTGAACGTGCGGGTGGCCCGCCCGGTGGCCGATGTGACCCGCGACATCTTCGACAAAGGCATCGCCCACCATTACAGCCTGGTCTGGGCGGACATCGGCGACGCCGTCGTGCAGCTTGGCCGCGTGCTGAACATCCCGGTAATCGAACTGTAAGGCCCGGCCAACAGGGCCGCTGCGCCGTGCGGGGACGGCGGCGCCGCGGGACCGGCCGTGTTTTTCCTGCGTTTTTGCTTTTCTATTTTTTATTCAGGAGGTAATCCCATGCCCAACGCACTGATCGTACACGGCGGCGCACCCACGGCCGTCATCAACGCATCCCTTTACGGCGCCATCACCGAGGCGCACAAACACCCGGAGATCGAGCATTTCTACGCCGCCATCGGCGGTTCGGGGGCCATCCTGCGCGAGCAGTTCTTCGACCTGCTCACGGTGCCCCAGGACGAACTGGACCTGCTGCTGCACACGCCGGGCAGCGCCATCGGCACCAGCCGCGACCCGCTGGAACAGCCCGACTACGACCAGATCGCCCAGGTGATCGCCAAGCACAACATCCGCTACGTCTTTTTCACCGGCGGCAACGGCAGCATGGACACCTGCGGCAAGGTGTACCAGGCCTGCACCCGCGTGGGGGTGGAAGTGAACGTGGTGGGCATCCCCAAGACCATCGACAACGACATTTCGGTGACTGACCACGCCCCCGGCTTCGGCAGCGTGGCCCGCTATATGGCCGAGACCACGGCCGAGATCAGCCAGGACGTGCGCGGCCTGCCCATCCACGTCTGCATCATCGAGGCCATGGGCCGCAACGCGGGCTGGATCGCGGCGGCTTCGGCGCTGGCGCGCAGCGGCGACGGCGACGGCCCCGACCTGATCTACCTGCCCGAAGTGCCCTTTGACGAGGAGCAGTTCCTGGCCGACGTGCAGCGCCTGCACCGCGAAAAGGGTGGTGTGGTGGTCGTCGCCAGCGAGGGCCTGCGCGGGCCCGACGGCAAGCCCATCGTGGAGCCTATTTTCCAGGTGGGCCGCGCCGTCTACTACGGCGACGTGTCGGCCCATCTGGCGAACCTCGTCATCCGCCGTCTGGGCATCAAGGCCCGCAGCGAGAAACCCGGCATCGCCGGGCGCGCCAGCGCCGCCTACCAGTCGAAGCTGGACCGTGACGAGGCCGTGACCGCCGGCGCCACCGCCGTGCGCGCCGCCGTGGAGGGCCAGAACGGCGTGATGGTGGGCTTCCGCCGCCTGCCCGGCGACGAGTACCGGGCCGAGACCGTGCTGATTCCCATCGAGCAGGTCATGCTGGAGGAGCGCATGATGCCCAAAGAATACATCGCCGAGAACGGCCACGACGTGACGCAGGCCTTTGTGGACTGGTGCCGTCCGCTGCTGGGCGAACCCGTGCGCAAGTACGTCACCTTCAAAAACAAGCCCCTGAGCCGCCTGTAAGCGCCGCAGGGCAGCGAACCCACGATCCCGCCGCCGGTTTTTGCCGGTGGCGGGTCTTTTTTTGCGCGGGGCGGTTCCCCCGCTCCCGCCGCCATGCTATAATGAAAGCCGGGGCCTGCCGCCCCGCCGAAAGGAGGAATCCTATGGAGAACACACAGATCGAAACCCCGCGGCTGATCCTGCGCAGGTTCGAGGAACAGGACCTGGACGCGGTCTACCTGCTGTTTTCAGACGCGGAGGTAAACACCTTTCTGCCCTGGTTCCCCGTGAAGGACCGGGACGAAGCGCGGGAGTTCCTGCAGGCGCGGCTGCGCGGGAAATACTGCTACGCCATCTGCCGCAGGCAGGACGGCCTGCCCATCGGCTATCTGCACACGGACGAGGACGACAGCCACGACTTCGGCTACGCCCTGCGCAAAGAATACTGGCATCAGGGCATCGTCAGCGAGGCGGGCGCCGCCCTGATCGAGCGGCTGAAAGCGGACGGCCTGCCCTACATCACCGCCACCCACGACCGGAACAATCCCCGCAGCGGAGCCGTCATGCGGCGGCTGGGGATGCGGTACTGCTACTCCTACAAAGAACAGTGGCAGCCCAAAGATTTCCCGGTGGTGTTCCGTATGTACCAGTTGAACTTTGACTGCCAAAAGGACCGGGTGTACCCAAAATACTGGGACCTGTACAGCGAACGCTGGATCGAACCCGGCGTATGACGCGCCGCTTTTGCAAAGGCCCCCGCCCCTGGAACTCAGGTTCCGGGAGGCGGGGGCCTTTTTTCTGCCGCCGTCAACGGCCGTTTTTCATGCAGTAATACAGGATCAGAAACGGGAAGAGTACGATCATGACGCCCCACATAGTCTGTGCTCCCTTCCGGCCCGCCGGGCCGTTTTTTTCAGTATAGCACAGAGCGGGTCCCATAGTCCGGACTTTCAGCGTCCCGGTGGCGCGTCAGGGCAGGCTGGCGTCCCAGCCGCCGCGGCCCAGCAGTTCTTCCCGCAGGCGGCAGCCCGTGGGGGTGGCGGCCAGACCGCCCTCGGCGGTCTCTTTCAGCGCGGGGGCCATGGCGTCGCCCACCCGCTTCATGGCCAGGATGACCTCGTCCGGCGGGATCACGCTGGGGATGCCCGCCAGCGCCAGTTCGGCGGCCACGAACGCCCCGGCCACCCCGGCGGCGTTGCGCTTGACGCAGGGCACTTCCACCAACCCGGCCACCGGGTCGCACACAAGGCCCAGGATGTTTTTCAGCGCAATGGCCACCGCGTCCCCGACCTGCGCCGGGGTGCCCCCGGCCAGTTCCACGATGGCGGCCGCCGCCATGGCTGCGGCGCTGCCGCACTCGGCCTGGCAGCCGCCCTGCGCCCCGGCCAGGCAGGCGTTGCGGGCGATCACAAGCCCCACCGCGCTGGCCGTGAACAGCGCCATGATGCAGGCATGGCGGGAGCAGCCTTTTTCGCGTTCCATCGTCAGCAGGGCTGCGGGCAGGATGCCGCAGCTTCCCGCCGTGGGCGCGGCCACGATGCGCCCCATGGCGGCGTTCAGCTCGCTGACGGCCAGCGCACGGGTCAGCGCCGCGCCCAGCACCGGGCCGGTCAGGCTGCGCCCGGCTTCCACTGCCGCTTTCATTTTGGCGGCGCTGCCGCCCGTAAGCCCGCTGGCGCTGCGCAGGGCGGGGTCACAGCCCTGCTCGGCGCTTTCGGCCATGACGGCATAGCGCCGGGCCATGCGGTCATAGACCTGCTCCGGGGGCAGTTCCAGTTCTTCGGCCTGCTGGGCCAGCACCAGTTCGCTCAGGGGCTTGCCCGCGGCTTCGGCGGCGGCCAGCAGCGCGGCCAGGGAGGTATAATCCAGTTGCATGGTCGTTTCCTTCCTCTTTCCTTATTATACAGGCTGCAGCAGCGTGACGTGCAGCACCGTGGGCAGGGCGCGGACAGCCTCGGTCACGTCATGGTCCACAGCGCCGTCCAGTTCCAGCACCATGACGGCGGTGCCGCCCCGCTTCTGGCGGTCCAGCCGGAAACCGCAGATATTGAGCTGCCGCCCGGCCAGTGCTTCGGTCACGGCGGCGATGGCCCCGGGCGCGTCCCGGTGGACCACGATCAGGGTGGGGCTTTCGCCGGTCAGGCGCACTTCCATGCCGTCCAGGCTCGTGATGCGGATGCTGCCCCCGCCCACGCTGCACCCCTGCACTTCCAGCGTGCGGCCGTCGGCGGCGCGCAGGCGCAGCCGGGCCGTGTTGGGGTGGGCGTCGGGCAGGTCCACAGCCGTGATATGCACCGCCATGCCCTGCCGTTCGGCCAGGGTCAGGGCGTCCCGCAGGCGGGTATCGTCGGGGGCAAAGCCCAGCAGACCGCCCACCAGCGCCTTGTCGGTGCCGTGGCCCCGGCCGGTGCGGGCAAAGCTGCCGTGCAGTTCGATCTGCGCTTCCACCGGCTGGCTGCCCAGCAGCGCCCGCGCCACCGCGCCGATGCGCGCCGCCCCCGCCGTGTGGCTGCTGGAAGGCCCGATCATGACCGGGCCGACGATGTCCAGAACATTCATACTCGATCCCCCTGTACGGATATATAGTTCTATTGTAGGGCACAAGGGCCGGGGCTGTCAATTATTTCCCGTGCAACAGCGCCCCGGCACGCGAAAAGCCCCGGCCGTATGGCCGGGGCCATGACTTCCTGCGTCAGATCACACCTGATAGACGATGCTGCCGCCCACCACAGTGGCAGTTACGGCCAATTCCTCGTCCAGCAACACAAAATCGCCGTCGCATCCCGGTTCCAGGCGTCCCTTGGCGGGCAGGCCCAACAGGGCGGCGGGGTTCTCGGTCAGCAGGGGGATCAGTTGTTCCAATGGGAAGGTCGTGAAACGGGTCAGGTTGCGCAGCGCCTGATCCATCGTCAGCGTGCTGCCCGCCCGGCCGCCGCCGTTCGCAAGCTGGGCGTCGCCGTCCCGGACGACCACATCGTTGACCCCCAGCTTGTAGTTTCCGTCGGGCAGGCCCGCGGCCTGGATGCTGTCGGTGATGGCCACCACACGGTCCAGCCCTTTGCAGCGCAGCAGCATCTCCACCGTGCCGGGGTGCAGGTGGCGCCCGTCGCAGATGGCTTCGCAGTAAACTTCCGGGCTGGCCAGCACCGCGCCCATGATGGCCGGTTCGTGCTGGTGGAACAGCCGCATACCGTTGAAGGTGTGGGTGCAGGCCCGCGCCCCCGCGGCGATAGCCTGCCGGGCCGTGGCGTAGTCCGCGCCGGAATGACCGATGGCAAGGGGGATCTCGTCATGGAATGCGCGGATGACCTCTGTCACGCCCTCCACTTCGGGCGCAACGGTCATATAGCGGATGCGCCCCTTCGCCTGCTGCTGGCAGCGGCGTATCCAGTCCGGATCCCCCTTGCGCAGCAGGCTTTCCGGCATGGCGCCCTTGTAGGCAGGCGAGAGGAAGGGCCCTTCCAGGTGGATGCCCAGCACTGCCGCGCCGCCGGTGGGGCCTTCGTCCATGGCCTGGGTGATACGGCGGATAGCCGCTTCGGTCTGTTCCGGGGTATCGGTCAGGATACTGGTCAGGAAGCCGGTGGTACCGTGGCGGGCATTGAAAACCGCCCAGCGGCGCACCTCCTCCGGCGTGGCGGCGTTGGCGTCCACATGGTCGGCGCCGTGGGTATGGATGTCCAGAAAGCCGGGCACACAGCGCCTGCCCCCGGCGTCCAGCACTGGGGCGTCAGCGGCAAGGCCCGCCCCCACAGCCTGGATGCGGCCGCCGCGGATCAGAAGGTCCGCAGGTTCAAAATGGTGGTCCCGGTAGACCCGGGCGTTCTTCAAAAGCAGATCCACAGCGATCTCCTCCCCTGTTTGTGTTGCGTAAATAGGCCGGTCCGGCCCCATATACACACCAGTGTATACCCCGTTATCCCTGCTGTCAATCAACAAAAGCGCCAAAAACCGGCGGGGAAGCTGTACACTTTCCACAAAGAAAAGCCCCGGCCGTAAGGCCGGGGCTGGCTGCCGCCGCTGGGAGAGGAGGAAAATAGGAAAGAACAGTCCGGTCATCCCGGGAAAAAGCGCGGCGGCGGCTATTGGACAAAATCAGTCCGCCTTGGGCTTTTCGGCCGAGGGGAAGATGATCTTGTTCACGAAGAAGAACACCACCATCGAGATGCCGCCGTTGAGCACCGTGGTGCCGATGTTGTAGATGAAGTCGGGCACGAACAGGCCGGCCACCGCCACCCAGATGCAGTTGATGGAGTTGACGATGCAGGTGATGACACAGAACGCCGCCACATACCAGGCGATCTGCGGGCCCAGCTTGCCATGGGAGCGGAACACGAAGTTGCGCTGGATGGGGAAGTTGATGCACTCGCCGATGACCATGGCCACCATGTAGGCGCAGAAGTAGGCAAGGCCGCCGTGGGCCTGGTCATAGCCCAGGATGTTCCATTGGAAGGTCTCGCCAAAAAGGGTCAGGGGGATGCCCGGCCAGCCGAAGCTGGCGTCGCCCAGCCCGGCGAAGGCCGCGGGCAAAAATTGCAGCATCAGGTACTTGAATACCGTGATGAGGTTGCTGACGATGACGAACAGGCCGCCCTCCCGCACCCATTTGGCCGCCGCCGGATGGCGGGCGGCAAAGTTGTTCCAGATATTCATGGGTCACGCTCCTTTTTTGCCGGCAAGGCGTTTTTCCATACGGGCGTTGAGCACCTGGTTGCGCACCAGCGCGCCCACCGTGCGCAGGATGCCGATGATCCAGAAGCCTTTCAGCTCCATCACCAGCCCGTCCACCATGCCCATGCTGACGATGCCCCCGGTCATCTTGGCGATGGCGCGCAGCGGCATATTGTAGTTGAACAGCAGGTTCAGGTCCGGCGTGCCGCTTTGCAGGCTCTTGTTCAGCAGGTGCTTGTGGATCACATGGACCAGCCAGCCCAGCGGGCTGCGGCCGTGGCCGATTTCGCCCAGGGTCATGTTGCGGTCGATGGACACTTTATACGCCGGGATGGGATGGCCCAGCAGGGCCTCGAACTCGGCGGCGGGCACGTCCTGGGTCTGGCCGCTCTCGTAGTGGGGCAGGGCCAGCCCGTCGTAGGGGTTGGGTTCGCCGGTGGGGGCCACCGTGACGGTGCCCTCCAGCCGGATATCCTCGCTGGAAGCGCCGACGCGCACGGTATAGCTGCCGCCCTCGACGGCCCAGCAGGATGCAGGCTCGTTCCAGTAGCGGAACGCTTTGTCGTCCAGCGGGATCGTCACTTCCTTGCGCTCCCCCGCTTCCAGATGGACGCGGGCAAAGCCCTTGAGTTCCTGCATGGGGCGGAACACCCGCGCGTCCGGCTTGGCGATGTAGACCTGCACCACCTCGTCCCCGGCGCGGCTGCCGGTGTTTTCCACCGTCAGGGTCACGCCCTCCGGCGTGGCGTGCAGGCCGCTGTAGGCAAATTGGGTGTAGCTCAGGCCGTAGCCGAAGGGATAGGCCACCCGCACGCCGGCGGTCTGGTAGTAGCGGTAGCCCACATACAGGCCCTCGCGGTATTCCACGCCGCGGCCGGGGCCGCCGAAGTTTTTGGCGCTGGGGTTGTCGGCACAGTGCAGGGGCCAGGTCTCGGCCAGACGGCCCGCCGGGTTGACTTTGCCGGTGAGCACATCCAGCACCGCGCCCGCGCCCGCCTGGCCGGAAAGCCCGGCCCAGACCAGCGCCTGGCAGTGGCCGGACCAGCCCGTTTCCACGGCGCTGCCGCAGCTCAGCACCACGACCAGCCGGGGGTTGGCGCGGTGAATCGCCAGCAGCAGGTCCAACTGGTTTTTGGCCAGCGTCATATCGCTGCGGTCCAGGCCCTCGCTCTCTTTCACTTCGTCCAGCCCCAGGAAGAGCAGGACCACGTCGGCAGCGGCAGCCAGTTCCACGGCCTGCGCCTGCAGCGAGGGGTTCGGTTTGCCGCCGCGCTCAAAGCCCTGGGCGTACCCGGCGTTTTTCAGGCCGCTGGCCTCGAACACCGCGCGGAAGCTGTCCACTCTGGGGGCGTTGACCAGGCTGGAACCGGCGCCCTGGTAGCGGGGCTTGTCCGCAAAGTCGCCGATGACGGCGATCTTCGCTTCGGGGTCCAGCGGCAGCAGCCCGGCGTTGTTTTTCAGCAGCACGACGCTCTCGGCCGCGGCCTTGCGGGCCAGCGCATGGTGGGCGTCCCAGTCGATGGTCTTGGGGGCCTTTTCCAGCGCGGCGGTGGTGGAGTTCACCAGCCGCAGCAGTTCTTCCAGCCGGGCGTTGATGTCGGCCTCGCTGATCTTGCCATCCTGCACGGCCTTGACCAGTTCCCGCACCGAATCCAGTCCGGGGGCGGGCATTTCCAGCGTGGAGCCGTTCTTGACGCCCAGCGCGTGGTCGTTGGAGCCGCCCCAGTCGGTGACGACGGCGCCGTCGAAGCCCCAGTCGTCCCGCAGGATCTCCTTGAGCAGGTGGGCGTTCTCGTTGGCGTAGGTGCCGTTGACCATGTTGTAGCTGGTCATGATGGTCTGGGGTTTGCCCTCTTTGACGGCGATCTCGAAGTTGGTCAGGTAGAGTTCCCGCAGGGTGCGCTCGTCCACGATGGAATCGGTAGCCATGCGGCGCAGTTCCTGGTTGTTGGCGGCAAAATGCTTGGGGCAGGCGGCCACGCCGTTTGCCTGGATGCCGCGCACATAGGCGGCGGCCATCTTGCCGGAGAGGTAGGGGTCCTCGGAGAAATATTCAAAGTTGCGCCCGCACAGGGGGCTGCGCTTGGTGTTGAGGCCCGGCCCCAGCACCACGGCCACGTCCTGGGCAGCGGCTTCCGCGCCCACGGCGCGGCCGATCTCCTCGCCCAGGGCGGGGTCCCAACTGGACGCCACGGCGGACGCCGTGGGGAAGCAGGTGGCCGGTTCGCTGGGGTTCAGCCCCAGATGGTCCGCCGGGCCGGCCTGCTTGCGCACGCCGTGGGGGCCGTCGCTCAGCCAGATGGCCGGGATGCCGTACTGCGGCAGCGCGCGGGTCTGGAAGGTGGCCGCACCGGAGAGCAGGGCGCATTTTTGTTCCAGCGTGAGCTGCTGGATGATGCTGTTTTCATCAGGCATGTAACAATGCTCCTTCTCAAGATACATCAATACAAAAGCGGCCGCGCCCAGCGTCTGCCTGCGAGCAGAAGCCAGGCGCAGCCTTCAATTTTCAGCTTCTTTTACAGAGTTGCCTCTGCAGAGCCGTTCTTAGACGGCCGTATTCTTTTTCTTGCGGTAACGCAGAATAGTCAACACGACCAACAGCGCGATAATTACACCGCAAACACCATCTATCACATAGATGACCATCTGGTACGGCTCGATGGAGGCCAGATACTGGCTGCCCGGCATGCCACCGTTCATTGCCTTGGAATTGGCGACGGTATACAGAATGTTATGGATTGCTTCACGGCCATAGTGATAGTCGGAAACATTGTTTTCATCGAAGGTATACCGTGCGCCAGTGGGCAGGTTAGTTAGCTTGCCGTCAGCACCGGCTTGGATCATCTGACCGGCATCCATAAACACACCGGTGTTGGCGTTATCGGTGATGATGAAGCCGTGGAAGCCCCATTCACCGCGCAGCAAACCAGTGATTAGATTGTAGTTGCCACCAGCCCAGGTGTAGCCAATGCGGTTGAAGGAAGTCATCACGCCGGTGCAGGCCGGGATTTGAGTCGTGGCATTGGAGTAGGTGCCGTCGCCGTTGTCTTTAGCGTAGCTCATCTCCACAGTGCCACTTTTGACCGCCATCTCGAAGGGTTTGAGGTAGATCTCACGGGCGGCCTGTTCATTCAAAAAGGTAGCGATACTGTACTGGCCGTCGCGGTCGCCGCGGTGGTTTTCCTGATCATTGATGGCAAAGTGCTTCACAAAGACATACATACCGCGGGAAGCAACGCCCTGGACTTCCAGCGAAGCCATACGGCCAGCCAGGAAGGGATCTTCAGAGTAATACTCGGCGTTACGGCCGGAGAAGGGTGTGCGGTGGGTGTTCACTGCCGGGGCGTACCAGCCGTCCACATCCAGGTAATAGGATTCATCACCAATGTTTTCGCCGTAGTGCAGGGCCAACTCGTCGTTGTAGGTCTGAGCCAGCACTACTACACCGGCATGGGTAATATTAGACTTAAATGTGAAATTGCCACTTGCATCCATACCGTAATTGACCAACCCTGTGGCGGCATCTCGCTCGGTGGTTGAAGGCTTATCCACAGACTTGATGGCGGCAGTGCCGTAGCCGGACTGGGTGATAAGGGTCTGGTAGTCAGCAGGGGTCAGCTGATCCAGCAACAGGTCCCACTGAGGGTCGTCATAGGCCAGACCGCGCATGTCGATCAAACCCAGACCATTGTCTACACCATAGGTGGGAGTATCCGTCAAAGTAGCAGGGTCAGTGGGGTTGAGGGAATCGAAGGAATCCATCTGGGCCAAGTCTTCCGCACTGATGGTCTTGTACCACTGGTAGGAAACAGGCTGACCGTTGGCATCCGTTCCGTTGATAGGGTTGCCCCAAGTGCTGATTTGATTGCTGACCTGGCCATCAGTGGTGGGCCAAGTACCCTGCCAGTCGCTGCGGGACAGATACTGCAGACCGCCGTTAGCATGGTCGAACAGGTTCGTGACAGTCACACCGGTAGTCGTATCGCTGGCATAGGTGGTACTGTCCACCGTGCCGTTGGTTGGCACATAGGTATTGACCATTTCGGGATTGCCTTCTGCGGTCATACCATCTTCCACCGTCTTGCCTTTTGCAGCCAGAATATTATTTACAGCATCATGGGCGTTCTTGGCGGCGGTGATATAGTAGGTTCCTGCATCCAGGATGTAGGTCTTGGCGTTGATATAGTCGTAGGATTTGAGTTGCTCCTGATCAAAGGTGACGGTGATTGTCTCACTGGCACCGGGAGCCAGTTCCGAAGTTTTTGCATAACCGACCAGTTCCACCGCAGACTTTTCGACCTGATTGGTCTTGTCATAGTCGGTGTAAGGACTCTGGGCAAAGATTTCTACTACATCTTTGCCAGCACGAGAGCCAGTGTTCTTGACATTCACCGACACCGTGCAGGTGGTGCCGTCCCAGGAAGTCTTGTAGTCGGACCATTCAAAGGTAGTATAAGACAGACCATAGCCGAAAGGATATACAACGGAATCCGTATAGCTATAATTTCCTGCATTGCCTTGGCCGAGAACTACGTCTTCGTAACGGGTTTCATAATAACGGTAGCCGACGTAGATACCCTCCTTGTAACTGACGTAGTTATACTTAGTCTGCTCGCCGTCCTCAGTATAGTAAGAGAAGTCGCCGAAGTTCTGGGCTGCAGGGCTGCTCAGGGGGTCAGCCTCATAGGTATCGACTGTGCGGCCAGAAGGGTTGATGGTGCCCGCGAAAATATCGGCCAGAGAATACAGGCCATAATCACCCATGGAGGGTGCAGACACGATGGTATGGATGTTAGGGAACTGACTGACCCAGCTCAGATCCACGGCTGCGCCGGAGTTGACCAACAGCACCACGTCATCGAAGTTATCGTTCAGATATTGCAGGATCTCCAACTCTACAGAATCGGGTTCCAGGTAGGTCTTGCTCTTGTCCGCTTCAATGTCAGTATGGTTGTACATGGAGCGGGGCATGTCGCGGCCCTCACCCACGATGCGGCTGAACACGAACACCGGGACCGTGCCTTCCATGGAGTCCAGCAGACCGGCTTCGCTCTGCATCACGGAAAGCGGGCATTCATTGATGGCGAAATCCTCGTCATCGCCGAAGTTCACTGATCCGACGCCGCGGACATAGTCCTTGCCATTGCCAGTGGAATAGAAGTCCCACAGGGTATTGTTAACGCCAAAGCCACGATCCTCAAACGCAGTCTTTAGGTCACCTTTTGCACCGCCAATATAGGCGACCGAGGAATGGCTGACAAAGCTGAAGGTGGTATCAGTGCTGTAGGGCATACTATTCGCGTCGTTTTTCAGCAGAACTATTCCCTCGCCCGCGATCTGTTTGTTCAGCGCGATTTCATTTTCCACTAGGGCTTCCTCGGTGTCAAAGCCGGGTTTGCTGTAGTTCAGGTCCACGCCTTCTGTATTTGCTTTGCTGTTGTCAATGCCGGGGCTTTGCAGACCCAGCACACTCTGCACACTGCTGGCATTGGGCGGAATCAGAACATTCGCAGCCACAATTCCTGCAGCTAGTGCCACGCACAGCACACCAGAAATTGCCGTCTTGACTGTTTTCACAGTGTTGCCACTGTGCTTTTTCTCTTGCGCCATGATTCGTTTCTCCTTCTTTTGATTTTACCTGTGCTTCCGGATTTCCAAGTCGCCTGGAGAGGGCGTCCCCATCTCGATGTTCTTATCCTAACACCTAAAAAGCGGCCCTACATACTTTTTGCACAACTTGTCCATCGTTCAGCACATTTTGCAATTTCCCCGCAAAATCCGCGCAAAGTTCTTGTGTAATATGCACAGTCACCGTCGGGCTGTTTTTGTGCATCCCGACAAAGAGCGCCTTTAAGGAGTAGTAGAGTAAAGCCTCCCCTTTTAGGGGAGGTGTCTGCCGCAAGGCAGACGGAGGGGTGGGGTATGTCCCGGTGAACATTGTGCCACCCGAAAGCACCAAACCCCTCAGGCCGTTGCGCGGCCAGCTCCCCTAAGAGGGGAGCCTTTAAGGGGCAGCAGAGTAAAGTCTCCCCTTTTAGGGGAGGTGTCTGCCGCAAGGCAGACGGAGGGGTGGGGTGTGTCCCAGCGAGCGCTACGCCGCCTGAAAGCACCGAACCCCTCAGGCCGCTGCGCGGCCAGCTCCCCTAAGAGGGGAGCCTTTAAGGGGCAGCAGAGTAAAGCCTCCCCTTTTAGGGGAGGTGTCTGCCGCAAGGCAGACGGAGGGGTGGAGTGTGTCCCAGCGAGCGCTGCGCCGCCTGAAAGCACCGAACCCTTCAGGCCGCTGCGCGGCCCTGGCCGGGTTGCGGTTGGCGCATCATGCGGCGCGCCTTGGCGCGGCGCTTGCATTCTGCGACCGCTGCCTTGCCGCGAAGCGGCAACGACCGGAGCGATGAGCGAAGGGCGAAACCTCTGTGGTTAATCGCCGAAAGGGCGATTATGATGCCGGGAAAGACCGTTCGCCTTACCACATCCGCCGCAGGCGGCGCTCGACTCCGCAGCCCCTAGAGGGGAGCCTTTTCAAGAGACGGCAACCCAAAAGGCTCCCCTTTTCAGGGGAGCCTTTCGTCAATTCACTTTTCTTTTTCCCGTTCCGCGATGCGCTGCTGCACGGCGTTGGCAATGCCCTCACACACCGCCGCAAAGCGCACATTCACGTCCGCGTTGGAGACCCGCAGCACCGCGATCCCCTGCGCTTGCAACGCAGCCGTGCGCCGGGCGTCCGCCTGCTGGCCCGCCGCTTCGTAATGCTGGGAACCGTCCACTTCCACCGCCAGCCGGGCCGCGTGGCAATAAAAATCCAGAATATACGCCCCGGCGATCTTCTGCCGCGTGAACTTCCACGGGCAGTCCCGCAGGTAATCATACCACAAATGCCGCTCCTGCGGGGTCATGCCCCGGCGCAGTTCCCGGGCGCGCGCCAGCATCTCCTGCTTATCCATACCACACCCCGTCACGGTTTCGGCACAAGCGCCCGCAGAATGAACCAGTTATCCTCGCAGTGGACGGTGACGGTGCCGCCGTACTTCTGCGCCGTGGCGCGCACCGCGCGCACCCCGTAGCCGTGGGGCGGCAGGCCGTCGGCGTCCAGCGGCACCGGCGTTTCGCAGTAGTTTTCAAACCGCAGCATCACAAAACCATGCTGCGAATAGATCGCCGCGCGGATCAGCCGCTTTTCGTGGTCCGCCAGGGTCTGCACGCTCTCGGTGGCGTTGTCCAGCGCCGTGCCCACCAACGTGCAGATGTCCCCCGTGGGCATGAAGTCCAGCAGGTGGCCGTCCGCCACGCAGGTAAAGTTGATGTCGTGCTGCTGGCAGAAGATGCTTTTGGCCGTGAGCAGCGTGTCCAGCACCGCGTTGCCGGTCTTGTTCTGCACCTCGTACATCTGGATGCTGGTCTCCATCTCGGCCAGGGCGGCGGCCTTTTTGCCGGGGTCCTGCTCCGCCCGGATGGCCGCGATCTGCAATTTGAGGTCGTGGCAGTGCCGGTTGATCAGGCGGATGCTCTCCCGGCTTTGCTGGTACTGTTCATACTGGCGGCGCAGCACGTCGTCCATGGCTTCCAGTTCTTTGTGCAGCCGGGCTTCCCGCAGTTGTTCCTGCTGGACCGAAAGCACCAACACCCCGGCCAGGTCCACCAGCGTGCGGGTGTAGAACACGCTCATGGTGGCCTCGCCCTGCTGGGCAAAGGCGAAGTTGCTGACCGCGAAGGCCGCCAGCGCCATGACGACGGCGCTGCCCAGCGCCCGGCCGGTGACGCCCAATTCCTGATTCTGCTTCAGACGGCGGAATTCCAGCCGCCACACAAGGCCGTACACGGCCGCGTACACCACCACCAGCAGCCCCAGCCCCGGCAGCGACGCGCCGCCCTGTTCCGGCCAGAGCACGCAGTGAAGCTGCCATTCCAGGCTGGCGGCAAATTCCGCCAGCAGAAAGGCCCGCGCGCAGCAGTAGCCCGCTTCCAGCGGTTTGATGCCGCTGGTGCACAGGTACAGGAACATGAGGGCCACGGCGGCGGCCATGCAGGGGATCCACCAGCTTAACGGCACGTTGCCCGTAAGCTGCAAAAAGACCCCCAGCACCACCAGCCACGCCCCGCTGCGCAGCGCGCCGGCCAGCCGCCCCGCGGGCGGGCAGAGGGCCGCCACATACAGCGTGCAGGCCAGCCATTCGGCCAGGGCCGTGTACAGGCGGGGGATGTCAGGCAGGGCGGTCATCGGGTCTCACTCCCTATATAATCGGTCAGGGCTTCCAGAAAGGCTTTTTTGCGCGGGCGGCTGATCTGCAATTCATACGGGCCCACCTGCACAAGATTCTGCTGCACGCCCAGCACCTGCGCCAGATTGACGAGATACCCGCTGTTGCAGCGCACAAAGGGCTTGCCGGCAAGTTTTTCCTCAAAGGATTTCAGGCTGCCGGGGGCGACCAGGCCGCCGCTCTCGGTGTAAAAGTGGACGCGGTGGCCCTCACTTTCAAGGTAATAGATGCCCGCCACGTCGATGCGGCGCAGCCCGCCGTCCACCGGGACCGTCAGGAAGGTCTTTTGCCGCTTTTGCAGCCGGGCCACGGCCTTTT
Source organism: Subdoligranulum variabile (assembly GCA_003343905.1). Taxonomy (GTDB): domain Bacteria; phylum Bacillota; class Clostridia; order Oscillospirales; family Ruminococcaceae; genus Gemmiger; species Gemmiger variabilis_C. The sequence goes on along the minus strand of QAKI01000024.1, from coordinate 716 downwards.
GCAACTGCTGGGAGAAAGCGAAGTACGGCACCGGCTTGAGCACGTAGTCCATGGCGTCCACCGCATAGCCCTTGATGGCGAACTGCGCCATATTAGTGATGAAGATCAGGATGACGTCCTTGTCCACCTTGCGGATGGCCTCGGCGGCGGCCATGCCGTCCATGCGGCGCATCTGCACGTCCAGCAGGATGATGTCGTACACGGCGCGGTAGTCCGAAACGATCTCGTCCCCGTCGGAAAAAGTCGCCAGTTCAAACATTTTGCCGAACTGCCGTTCGTACCGGCGCAGGTAATCGACCAGTTGTTCCCGTACCTGGGGTTCGTCCTCCACGATGGCTACGCGGATCATGGCGCTGCTCCTCTCTGCCCGGGCAGGGCCGGGCGTGTTTTTCTTTCCGGCCCATTATAGCATGTTCCCGCGCCGCGTGCAAAGACCCGTCGCGCGCAAAAAGGCCGGCCGCCGCGTAAGCGGCGACCGGCCTGGGGGGGTGTGCGGTGGGGGCAGGATAGGGGGATAGGTGGCGGCGGGGAGGGGGCTACTGCCCGGCGGCGCTGTACCTGCCGGGAGGTGCAGAACCCTTCCGTCTGCTTCGCAGACACCTCCCCTGAAAGGGGAGGCTTTACTCTACCGCCCGTCAAAGGCTCCCCTCATAGGGGAGCTGGATGCGCCGCAGGCGCAGACTGAGGGGTTCTCCCCCCCCCCCCCCCCCCCCCCG
>QAKI01000004.1 GCA_003343905.1 Subdoligranulum variabile | reverse complement strand
GTCGAATACGGAGTATCGTCGGCAAACCCCGACATTCTTTTCATCTCGGCAAAAACCGGCGAAGGAATCGAACGGCTCCTTGCCAGACTCCGCGCGACTTTCGACACCGGAAGCATCTACGACGGTGATCCCGTCATCTCGAACAGCCGCCATCTGGACGCCCTGCGCCAAGCCCTCGACGCCCTGCACCGAGCCCTCACGGCCCTCGATGACGATCGTCCGGCCGACCTCTTAAGCGAAGACATCCGCCAGGTCATCCACCACCTGGGCACCATCACAGGCGAAATCACCAACGACGATATTCTCATCCAAATATTCTCGAAATTCTGCATCGGAAAGTAACTCAAGAAAACAAAGCCAAAGAATCATCGAAACAAAATTCATAAATTCAATTACTTACAAGCAAATAAAGGATTTTTATTTCGACTTCATTTTATCGTTCGAGGTGTAAAATTTGCCGCTTATTTACAACACACAGCTATCGAGGAGTAAAAAAGTGTAAAGAAATTTTTCTATTTTTGTGCCAAACCTAAAACCTCGACCGCATGGAGATCAAGATTCGGCAGAAACCGCAGCGCTCGACGGGCAAGACCTCGTTGGTGCTGGAATACTATTACGGGTACACCCGCGACGACGAAGGGCGTATCAAGCATCGCCGCAAATTCGAGACCCTCGAATACTACCTCTACACCGACCCAAAAAACAAGTTGGAGCGCGACCACAACAAGGTCAATCTCGAAATGGCCGAGAAGGTCAAAGCCAAACGGCTGCTCGCCGAGCAGAACGAGCAATACGGCTTTGCGGTGAAATATAAAATCCGCACCAACCTCGTCGAATACATCAAAGGATTGATAGAGCAACGCAAGGAGTCGCCGGGGAACTGGGGCAACTGGGACAGCGCATTGAAACACCTCGTCGCCTACGCCGGAACGAATACGACGTTCGAGATGGTCGATAAAAAGTTCGTCGAGGGGTTCAAGACCTATCTGGCGAAGCAGGCCAAGACCAAAAGCAATACCGCTCTTTCGACAAACAGCCAGAGCAGCTATTTCCTCAAACTCAAAGCCGCGCTGAACCAAGCGGTCGAGGACGGCATCATCCCCCACTCGCCCGCCATGTCGGTCAAACCCGCGCATGTCGAGGACGTGCATCGCGAATACCTGACTTTCGACGAGTTGCAACGCCTCGCCAAGACGGAGTGTCCGTATCCTGTACTAAAAGATGCATTCCTCTTCTCGTGCCTGACCGGCATGCGTTGGAGCGACATCAACAAACTGACGTGGGCCGAGGTGCAGGAGTTCGACGGCGGCACGCGCATCGTATTCCGGCAGAAAAAGACCAAAGGGCTGGAATACCTCGACATCACAGGCCAAGCCGTGCGCTACATGGGTCAGCGCGGCAAGGCCGACGAGCGGGTCTTCGCCGGGCTGAAATACTCCGCATGGCACAACCTCGCCCTGCGCGAATGGTGCCTGAAAGCGGGCATTACGAAGCATATCACGTTCCACTGCGGCCGCCATACGTTCGCCGTGCTGCAACTCTCACTCGGTACGGAAATCTACACCGTGTCGAAGCTCCTCGGCCACCGCGAACTGAAAACGACGCAGGTCTATGCGCAGATTATGGATGCGAAGAAGCGCGAAGCGGTGAACCGGATTCCGGAATTATAACTATCTTTATGCTATGGAGAACGAAATGTTGATATATCGCTCGGCCGACGGGAGCATCAAAATAGACGTCCGCATGGGCGAAGAGACCGTCTGGCTGACCCAAGACCAGATGGCGGCGCTGTTCGGAAAGGCCAAATCCACCATCAACGAACACTTGAAAAACATCTTTTCCGAGGGTGAGCTGGTCGCCGATTCAGTTATTCGGAATTTCCGAACAACTGCCGCCGACGGCAAAGGCTACGACACGAACTACTACAACCTCGACGTGATTATTTCGGTCGGCTACCGCGTGAAATCGCACCAAGGCACGCAGTTCCGCATCTGGGCGACGCAGGTGCTGCGCGAATACCTCATCAAGGGCTTCGCACTGAACGACGAACGGATGAAGTCGGGCAAGTCGATGAACTATTTCGACGAATTGCAGGAGCGCATCCGCGAAATCCGCCTTTCGAAACGGGTGTTCTACCAAAAGGTCAAGGACATCTACACGACGAGCATCGACTACGACCCGAAAGCTGAAAAGACGGTCGAGTTTTTCAAAATCGTGCAGAACAAACTGCTGTGGGCCATCAGCAGCCAGACGGCCGCCGAGCTGATCGCTCATCGTGCCGATGCCCGGCTGCCGATGATGGGCATGACCTCCTGCGACAAGAGCGACCCGCGGCGCATTACCAAAGCCGATGCCGCAACCGCCAAGAACTACCTGACCGAAGACGAAATGAAAGACCTCGGTCTGCTTGTCGAACAATACCTCGCATTCGCCGAAAGTCAGGCGCGGCGGCAGGTGCCCATGTATATGGCAGACTGGATCAAGAAGCTGAACGACATTCTGGTCATCAACGGGCGCGAACTGCTCGAACATGCGGGGCAAATCAGCCGCAAGGTTGCCGAAAGCATCGCGGCCCAACAGCTCGATGCCTACAAGGGGCGTTTGCGCGAAAAGGAGCGCCGCGCGAGCCTCGCCGAACTCGAAGCCGACCTGCAAGCCGCGGCCAAGAAACAGCCATGACCCGCATCGAATACATACGCCTGTCGCACCGGCACACCAACCGCAAAATCCGCGAACGGTTGCAGGCCGTTCGCACCCGATTGGATGCCAAAAGCCGATGGCTCGGCGGTGCATGGCAGGCAGTCGCATGGGTATTGTACAGCATAGTCAGCGTGGTGAGCTGGCTGGCATTCGCCGCCGAAATGTTCAAGGACAACCGTTTTTCGCTGCACTACATGGAGTGCGAAATCGAACATCGCAACCTGTCCGCCGCCGAAGCTCGCCAATACATCGCCGACAAAAAGCAGGAGTACGACCGTTGGCTGGCCTACGGCTCAATCTCGGCCAAGGAGCAGCGCCGCATCGACAAGACGTTCGAGTATCTTTCCGCCCGTTATCCGGCGGATACGCCTGCGGACGAACTACTGAACCGAATCGCCGAAGTCCGAACTACCGTTACCGAAATCGCCGACTACACCCGTCATCGACAGACGGAGGAAGTGCAGCGCAAGGAGCGCGAAGCGGAGCTGCTGGCCCAAGCCGAAAAACGCCGGGCCGCCCAGCGCAGCCGCACCGGCTTTGACCCGATACCCGCCGATTTCTGCCCGCGCCTGACCGACTGGCAAATCGCAGTGCTGACCAAACACATCAACCGAATCGGCATTTTCAAGCGCGACACGACCGAAGAAGAGATTGCCCGACTGCTGGCCTGCCAGCTCGCGGAACCGTTACAGACGACGCACAACAAGCTGCTGGCGCTGCTGCTCGAATCGTTGAGCGCATCCCGGCTGATTACCCCGAAATGGCAGCGGGTCGCCGGAAACAACGGCTGTTTTACCTCGAAATTGGGCAAACCGCTGACAGCGAAAGACCTCTCGGCCGCCAAACAGATGGCCGAGATCATTGACCGCCGCAAGGAGCGGATGATTATCGACTGCATCGAGGCATTGGAAGCAGCAGAATAGTTTCGACACATTCATCTGTAACAGGATTCCGCCCCACCGGAATCCTGTTTTTTTCGTCTCCATACGCCCACCGAACATTGGAAACGTTGTCCGAAAATGTCGAAACATGGGCAGCCAATGCGGATAGCTTTTCGTTGAATTTTATTTGCACTCGTAATTACATCACGAGCGTTGCGCAACGCCTTTTATCAAACGCTAAAAACAGAATGATTATGAGCGAAAACACAACCGTCGAGCAACGGCTCGACCGCATCGAACGACTGCTTCGGGGGCAAAAGACAGTCTTGAACTTCGCCGAAGCATGCGAATTTACGGGGCTGTCGAAGACCTACATGTACAAGCTTACCCACCAAGGGCGAATCCCCCATTTCAAACCCCACGGCAAGAACATCTATTTCAACCGCGAGGAGTTGGAACAGTGGCTACTGCAAAATCCTGTCAGGACGGCCGAACAGAAAGAACGCGAAGCCGTCGATTACGTCGTCGGCAAACGACGACCGAAGTAGCATTTCATCCGGCCTGCTCCGGCACTTCGGGGCGGGTCGGATTTTCTATCAATTAGTAAGGCAAGTTTGTGTTTTTGTAGTACAAAAACGTGCCGCCGAACCTCGGTGGCAGCATTCCGTTGGTCTATTAACACGAAATCAACCCATGAAACAAATACCGATTCACAAAGGCGGACGACCTACCATAAGCGAGGGCCGCCGCAAGAAATACCTGCTGTCATTACGGCTCGATGCCGAACATTACTTCAAACTGAAAGCGCTTGTCCGCATCTCCGGTCATGGAACAGCCGAAGTCCTCCGCCAATTGATTGCCGCCGGTCATGTACGCGAACGTCTGTGCCGCGAACATCTCGACTTCATGACCCAGCTCAAAGGCGTAGCCCGCAACCTGAACCAACTAACCCGCCTTGCCCATGCGAAAGGATTGACGGGTATAGTGTCCCGTCATGCGGCTATTGTGACAAGTATTGAGGGCTTGTTAAGGAATCTTCGCGATGATAGGTAAAATCATCGCTGGGTCGTCATTCGCCGGGACGGTTGGATATGTGATAAAGAAGCAATCGCGAGTATTGGCAGCCGAGGGAATAGCCCCACCGAATGTTCGGGATATGATACAGGATTTCAAAGACCAAACCTTACTGAACCCACGTATCAAGAATGCCGTCGGACATATCTCCCTTTCGTTTTCATCGAAAGATGCGCCGCGCATGACAGATGCGTTGATGCTGGATATTGCCAAGGAATATATGCAGCGCATGGGAATTACCGATACCCAATACCTGCTGGTACGTCATCTCGACCAACCGCATCCACACTGCCATCTGGTCTATAATCGGGTAGGAAACAACGGACAAACCATATCGGACAGAAACATTAAAATCCGCAATGCAAAAGTCTGTCGCGCATTGACCGAGAAATACGGGCTGCATCTTGCGCCTGGCAAAGAATCGGTACGCCGGGAACGCCTGCGAGAACCCGACAAAACTAAATACGAAATATACGACGCAATTAAAACGAGCTTACCGAATTGCAGCAGTTGGAACGACTTGGAGCTTCGGATGAAAGAGCGAGGTGTTAGTATGCGCTACAAGTATTGCGGCTCGACCAATCAAAAACAAGGGGTGCTGTTCAGCAAAAACGGATTCGAGTTCTCAGGCTCGAAGATAGACCGGCAATTCAGCTACTCGAAGCTGAACCGACACTTTACGCAGACACAGCAACAAGCCCAGTATCGGAATATACTTGCAAAGGAATTCCGTGCGGCCATAGGCAATTATCGGTCGTCATACACCGATCTATTCGGCAATACAGGCGGAAGCGTCAATAAGGGCCACGCGGATGCTGGTTTGATAAACTTCGGTGATAATATCGGAACATTGCCGTTACCGCCCAATGATTCGCCTGTCGGATTGTCTGCGGCCCAGCTGCAACGCAAGCCCAGCGAAAGTCCCGAAGAACATATCGCCCGCATTACGGCACTACTCAACACCGTCGCTGAAGCGATGGCAATAGCAGTGATAGAACAGAAACGCAAACTGCGAGACCGAAAAGTGAACAACCCTAAAATGAAATTGTAACCCTAAAACAAGCAACAATGAAAGAAGGCAATATGATGTCTTACGAAATGTATGAAGACTTCAAGGAAACGATGGTAAAGACAATCAAAACCGAACTATCGGCAAAGCATAATCAATCGACCGATACGAATTTGCCGCAACGAATAGAACAAATCGTTCACACCGAACAAGAGCGGCATCGGACGATAATAGCCCAGCTTGCCAGACGATTGGAACGCATCGAACAGAGCAACGCAAAAACACAGGATGGTATAGACAATCTGCAAGCAGCTGTCGAAGCAATCGAAATTCCAGCCGAACTGCCGCCGAGAATCGTGTACCACAGAATATCGCTCGCTATCGAATCGAAAGGAGTATTCTGGGCGATGATAGGCATGATGTCGACAATCGTTCTGCTGTGTACGATGTTGTATTGGGCTGCCAGACCGAACTACGACCGCATCGACAATGACCTGAAATACCGCTATATCAAAATGAAAGGCAAAGCGACATCCGACCGCATTGCCGAACTGGAAGAACTATTCGAACAGAACCGCGACAACGCCAAAATCCGAGAGATGAAAAGAGATGTCGAAGAATATGAACGAACCGTCAAACGAAAAGTGCAGTTGGAAGAACAAGCAAGGCTCAAAGAACGGGAAGCCGAACGCCTGAACGAAAATGCCTCCCGACTGAAAAACAAATAAGCCATTTCCTTTGTCCGCAAAGGTATTGCCGCCGAAAGAAATCCGCAAGGTCATGCAAGTTGCTACGCCAACCTTGCGGATATTCTTTCCGGCGGCATCGGCTGGTCGCTATCAAAGGAAATGGCTGAATCAGGAATGGCAACTTCGGTTTCGCTGCCGAATTCCGCAATATTCGAACGCTTCATTTTAATATAGCGGATTTTTTCATATCTTTATGGCAAATATCGACCGAATAAGATGTCTGCACACATGAATCGAATAAAAGAAGTCCTTGAAGAGAAAGGCATCAAACAGACTTGGCTGGCCGAAAAACTCGGCAAGAGTTTCAGCATAGTCAACGCCTATGCCTGCAACCGCCGCCAACCCAGCCTCGAACAGCTGTTCGAAATCGCAAGGATTCTCCAAGTCGACCCGAAAGATCTAATTGAAAGTAAAGAACAAGCATGATAGCTCCCACACAAATACGACCACCGGAGAATTGGCAAGACTTTGAACTACTCTGCAAAAAATTGTGGGGTGAAATCTGGAATTGTCCTGATATCATTAAGCGCAATGGGCGAAGCGGGCAGAAACAGTGCGGAGTGGATATTTATGGGACACCGAATGGTAGCACTGAATATTACGGTATTCAATGTAAAGGTAAAGATAATTACACTCACGCCCAACTTACGAAAAAAGAGATAGACGCCGAAATTACAAAAGCCAAAAATTTCAAACCTGCCTTAAAAGCGTTTTATTTTGCCACTACCGCTGTTAAAGATGCAGCAATCGAAGAATATATTAGAGAAAAAAATGTCGAAAATATTACCAATGGTGGGTTTGCAATAGACATCTTTTCTTGGGAGGATATTGTTGATTTGCTCAAAGAGCATCGCTTGACATATAATTGGTATATAAACAACTGCCAATATGCAGATAATTCGGATGTAAATATATCCATATCATTAGATGATGACGATGATGCATTACATCCTGAATACTTCCGCATAACCCAAAAATACAAATTGCGTGAACGAAATTATACAGAAGATATATGGGCATCAATTATTCCGCCAGTATCGATTTTTAATCAAACGTCTAATGTTGATTACCGATGGTGTGATATATATTTTGAAGTTTCTAATATCGGATCTACAACCATTGACGATTATAAAATTTATATACAAATAGACAACTGCCAAAAATTAAGTTGCAAGGTTAATTATTGTAACAATTATCTGATGAATCAAGCAGTTGTTGCTTCTATCAACGACAAAATAGACCGAGAAAGGGAACTATTTGAAACTCAATGGTGTAATGTTTTAGAATTTAGACCACAACAAACGCGATTATTGAAAAATGATTTTGATAACTTTACCATTGGAGTAAAGCCAGAAGATAACGTCGAAGAAATCATTGTCCAATGGAAGCTGTTATCCAGAGATTACCAAAAAGATGGAAAGCTGACTATACCGGTCAAACCCAGATTTGAAGATAACGAAAGAATTATCTACGTAGACACACCTGACGAATTAAAGCCTAACGAAGAAATTATAGAACCCAAAATAGTTGAAGAATAGCTATGCCTACACTGACTTGGATAGGAAAAGATAAAGTAGTCAATCATCATCACGATGTACCGTATCGGGTGCTGGAACACAAGTACGGGTTTCGGGCGGAGGATGACGGCGACCGGACACCGACGGAGAGCGACAACAAAATCATACACGGCGACAACTTGGAGGCGCTGAAATCGCTGCTGCCAGAGAAGGTCGCGTGAAGTGCATCTATATCGATCCACCGTACAACACGGGCAACGAAAAGTGGGTTTACAACGACAACGTGAACGACCCGAAAATCAAGAAGTGGCTGGGCGAGGTCGTGGGCAAGCAGGGCGAGGATTTGAGCCGCCACGACAAGTGGCTCTGCATGATGTATCCCGGCTGAAACTGCTGCATAAGTTGTTGGCGGAGGACGGAACGATATTTATTTCGATTGATGACAATGAACTCGCCAATCTGAAACTGCTTTGCGATGAAATTTTCGGAGTGAATAATTTTATTGACATATTCTCTTGGCATAAAACATACTCGCCATCAAATCTTTCCCATAGGACAAAAAAGTGTTTAGAGTATGTGCTTAGCTATGCTCAAAATACAAATGCAATACAGAGGTTTAATGGATTATATAAAGTAAATGAAGCTGATAATCCGTTGATTAAAACTACAAATCAAGTAAAAAAATTGATTTTCCCGCACACGGTGGTTTGTTCAACAATGAAAGATGATTTCTTTTTCAAAGCAGGAGTGTACGGGACAAAGAAAAATGAAGTTATTCTACTTAAAAACGTATGGTTTAGAAATAGTAAATTTGAAAACGATATAGAATTAGAATCCAGATTTATTTGGACACAAGACAATCTTGGGAACGAGATAGAGAAAGGAACGAAAATCATCTTTAAAGGTAGATCGTTAGCCCCGAGGTATGACAAAGCCGCATATTCTTCGGAAGTACCGAGAAACTTAATTGATGATGAAGATTGCGTTGGAACGACCGAACAAGGAGGTGCGACATTAACAGCTATTTTTAATGACAAAAAAATTTTTGATTATCCCAAAGATGTTTCGTTAATCGAATATATTATAAACTTCTTATGCAGTCCCGATGATATTATCCTCGACTCTTTTGCCGGTTCGGGAACGACGGCCCATGCAGTGCTGAATTTGAATAAGAAAGACGGAGGCAATCGCAAATTTATCCTTGTGGAGATGGAGGATTATGCCGAAAGCATTACCGCCGAGCGGGTGCGTCGGGTCATGCGTGGTTATGGCGAGGGTAAGAACGCAACAGCCGGTACGGGAGGAGCGTTCGATTACTACGAATTGGGAGAACCGATGTTCGACGAAGAGAAAAACCTTAACGAAAACATCGGTGAGGAGAAGATTCGCGAATACATCTACTACACCGAGACCAAACGGCATTTGGAGCGCAAGCGCACTGAAGCGTCGAAATACCTGCTGGACACCCATAACGCCACGGGTTACTATTTCTACTACGAACGCGACCGTCTGACGACGCTCGGAGTGGACACGCTTCATATAGTAACGGAACGGGCCGAGCAGTATGTCATCTACGCCGATGTCTGCACGCTGTCGAAAGAGGACATGGCGGCGAAAAACATCGTCTTCAAGAAAATCCCGCGTGACATCAAACGATTTTAGACTATGGAACTCAAACAATATCAACGCGAAGTAATCGCCGACCTCGAACGGTTTCTCGAACAATTGGAGAAGGACGAACGGCTGGACGTGGCATTCAATAATTTTTGGAGTGCCAAAGGCGTGTCGCTGGCATCGCTCGACCACGCCTACTTGCGTCCTTACGACAACAGCGTGACGAGCGTGCCCCATGTGACGGTAAAGGTTCCGACAGCCGGAGGAAAGACCTTCATAGCCTGCAATGCGCTGCGGACGATTTTCGAGAAGCAGCCGACGGAGAAACCGAAAGTCGTGGCGTGGTTCGTCCCCTCCGACACGATTCTGCAACAGACTTACAAGAACCTGAACGACCCATCGCATCCCTACCGGCAGAAGATAGACAGCCATTTCGGGAATGCGGTGCGCGTGGTAGACAAGGAATCGGCGCTGTTCGGGCACGGCATCAGTCCGACGGAAATCCGCGAGCAGCTGACCATTTTCGTGTTGAGCGTGCAGTCGTTCGCGGCGAACAACAAAGACGGACGGCGTGTCTATCGCGAAAACGAGAATCTGGCGGATTATGCCAAACTCTACGACACGATGACCAAGCGCGTGGAGGGGTCGGACGAAACGGGATTGATTCAGGTGCTGTCGTATCTGAATCCGGTAGTCATTATCGACGAGAGCCACAACTTCGAGGCCGACCTGCGTGTGGATATGCTGAAAAGCATCAATCCGTGTTTCATCCTCGACCTGACGGCGACACCCCGCAAGAAGAGCAACATCATCAGTTTCGTGGATGCCATGAAACTCAAACGGGCCAACATGGTAAAGCTGCCGGTCATCGTCTACAACCACCGTTCGACTTCCGATGTCATAACGAGCGCCATCAACCTGCAACGCAGCTTGGAGCGGAAAGCCATTGAGCTGGAAGCCGACGGCGGACGCTACATCCGCCCCATCGTGCTGTTTCAGGCCCAGCCGAAAACGGCCGACGACAACATTACGTTCGACAAGATAAAGAAGCAGCTGACCGACATCGGGATTCCCGAAGAGCAGATAAAAATCAAGACGGCGAGCAAGGACGAAATCAAAAACACCGACCTGTTGTCCTGCGACTGTCCGGTGCGTTACATCATTACGGTCAATGCACTGAAAGAGGGCTGGGACTGTCCGTTCGCCTACATTCTGGCATCGCTGGCCAATAAATCGTCGCGCATGGATATCGAGCAGATTCTCGGCCGTGTGCTGCGACTTCCTTATACGACCAAACATCGGGACGATTTGTTGAATCTATCCTACGTCTTCACTTCGTCGGCCGATTTCCGTGCAACGATTGAGGATATCATCGACAGTCTGAATCGCGCCGGATTCAGCAAGAAGGACTATCGGGTAGCCGAAGCCGCTCCGGCAGAAGCTAAGCCTCAGCCGGGCAGCCAGATCGGGTTGTTCGACAATCCCGAAGAACAGACGGAACGGCCCGCCGCTCCGACAGCTGGCGAGACGGTCGAGCTGCCGGAAATAGACACCGAAGCAATTAGGGGTGCTATAAACAATCCGACTCCCCAAACGACTACTGAGCTGGAAACTTTTGCACGGCAGGAGAGCGAGGAATACGACAAACAAATGGAAGTTGCCGCCAACCATGACGACGACATCCCGAATGACCTAAGAGACATGATAGATCAATATCCGATAAAGGAGTTTTTCAGAGAGGAAGCGGCGAAGATCGTTCTTCCGGTATTCGTCAGACGCGTAAACCAAGGTTCGATATTCGAGGAGGAAGGGGCATACGTCCCGTTAGAGAAGTCAATGCTGAACGAAGGTTTCGATCTGGATAAACAAGACCACAACGTCGACTTCACACGGGCGGATGTCGAGGCCGTGCGAGTCGATCTGGCGAAGGTCGGCAACGACGAATACCGCCCCGAACGATTCAATCTGTCGACTAAACAGCTGGCGGTAATTAAGGAACATTTCATCTCTTTGCCACCCGAAGCGAAGAAAGAGCAGCTGGCCGCAGCGATTGCCAAAAACATCCGGTTCGACGAAATCGCCGAACCGCAAATAGCCCGCTATATCAAGGACGCAATCAAGGATTTCGATTCCGAGCAGATTGCCGATTTATATACATTCGAACCTCAAACGACGGCTGCCATACGCAACAAAATCGGCGAACTGCTGGGCAAGCACCAAAAGGAGGTATTCAGAAAATGGCTCGATACGGGACAGATCAAATGCGAACCGCGCTACAAACTGCCTGAAACGATGACTTTACGTACCATCTCAAAAGGGTTGTCGAAGGGTTTGTACACCGAAGAGGGCGACATGAACGATTGGGAATATAAGGTCATCAATGCCGTAGCGGCCCTCGGAAATGTCTTGTTCTGGCATCGCAACCCCGAACGAGGCGTGGGATTCGGCATAAGCGGTTATATCAACCACTATCCCGATTTCATCGTGCGGCTCAAAAGCGGCATGACGGTTCTCGTTGAAACCAAGGGCGATCAATTGGATAATTCCGACAGCCGCAACAAGGTGGAACTCGGAACTACTTGGGCGAACAAAGCCGGCGAACAGTATCGCTATTTCATGGTCTTCGACAAACAGGAGATGGACGGTGCGATTACCGTCGGAGAGTTATTGGATAGACTTAGAAAGATGTAAATCAAATTGTTTGATATTAGAACCATTATTCGTGATAAAATGATAAAAAAGATTTCTCCACAAGCAATAGTGGCTTTAGAAAAAGCATTGTCTGTAATTTATTGGTATAAAGATGACCTAAAAAGGTATTTGTATCAAGCTATTGACCATGCAGAAATTTTATCGGTAATTAACTGGAGTGAGCCCAAACGCAATATAGTTGCTCGAGTTATAAGTATGCTTGAGAAAAATGGAGAAAAGACATATGATACATTATTACAATTAATTTTGGATGTCTCTACTTTTGATGATTTTACTCATTTAATAGCATTAGAGAACGGGAAAGAAAAAGTTAGACAAGCAAAAGATGCTGTCGCAGCATTGCGTAAACACACTTCCGGACATGTCAATATTCAACAAGAAACTGAATTTATCAAACAACGCCGTGAACAGCTTCAAAAACAAACAAGTGAACTAAACCGAGTAAAACAAAGTATTGAACAATTAAAAGAAATTTTTTACAATCTCGCCAGTACAAAAGATTTTCAAGCAAGAGGATATGCTTTAGAAAAATTGTTGAATGATTTATTCTTGCTATACGATTTAGCTCCGAAGTCATCTTTCAAAATCACAGGAGAACAAATTGATGGAGCTTTTACATTTAATAACGACGAGTACTTATTGGAAGCAAAATGGCGAAATGAATTAACAGCAATAGATGATTTAGACGCTTTCTCCGGCAAATTACAACGCAAACTCGATAATACTCTTGGATTATTTATTTCTATTAACGGCTTTTCTCCAGATGCCATTAGTGCGTTCTCATCCGGACGGAAATTGATGTTTTTAATGGACGGAACCGATATAATGGCCATCCTTGACGAACGAATATCGTTACCCGATTTATTACGGCAAAAGAAAAGAGCCGCAGCTCACACCGGCAACATATATCTGAGATACCAAGACATGATTAGTAAATAGCAAACTATTCTTTATATTATGAAAATAATTGACATTATTGCAATATTGGGCGCATTAGCGTGGCTACCTCAAATTTTTGCTTGGATTTACCATTGGCTGCAAAAACCAAAAATTCAAATATTCAATGAAGAAGAAGCTGAGGTTGGATTTATTAAATTTGGCAATGCATTTAACATACGAATATCCTTTTTAGCAAGAAAAAAACATGCGCTTATTGATAACATTGAATTAGAGTTAGAAGATAAAGACGGTGCAAAACATAACCTTAAATGGGTTTGGTATAGCGAAACTTTCTATGAACTGCAATCCCCAACTGGTATTGCAACAATGGCGAAACAGCAAAATGCTATTGCGATTAATGCTTACAAAGATGTTTTAATTGAAAAGTTTATCGGTTTTCAGTCTGTTATTTTTCGCGAAAACCATAAACAATTGACTTATAAACTAAATACATTCATTGAGAACCAACGGAAAACAGGAGAGCTCGATATTAATATAGTAAAACGGTCAAGTGAATACAATGAAATTATTCGATTATATAAAAATTCGATGTTCTGGAAGATTGGCGATTATAAAGCTGTTTGCAAAATCCATATTGCCGACACAGGTCAAATTATCAAAAAAAACTTCAAGTTTCACATTTCTGATATCGAGATAGATACATTAAGAAAAAATATTGATTTCGCCCATAAAGTTATTGACATTGAGTTTTTAACTCCTAATGAACAGTTAGAAGGCACTTGGCTGTGGGCAAAACCCAAAATCTACGAACTTGATTAAAAAATAATTTAGTTCTAATAGAGAAAATGGCTTTTTATTTGACTTATTTTGAACAATAGTAAATATTTCTCACCAATTAATTTACTATACCCGCATAGGCGTATCTTGACAAATAACAAACTACTTATACCCTAAAAGGTGTAAATATAAATTATTTCATTATTTTTGCACCCAAAGAGGTATAATATGCAGACGACATTATCGAAATACGTGAAGGCTATGCGCAAGCAGCATCGGCTGACACAGGTCGAGCTGTCCGAGAAATCGGGTGTGGGACTGCGGTTCGTGCGCGAGCTGGAGCAAGGGAAACCGACTTTGCGGCTGGACAAAGTCAATCAGATTCTCAACCTGTTCGGGGCCGAGATCGGAGTGGTACCGATGACAAAAACGGATGACCGATGAAACAGGCTGCCATCTATCTCTACAACCGCAAGGCGGGGCTTTTGACCGAGGATGAAACCGGTTACACGTTCCGCTATGATGCCGACTATCTCCGCCTGCCCGATGCCGAAGCGGTCAGTTTCACGCTGCCGCTTACGGAGCAAGTCTATCGCGACAAGGTGCTGTTCCCGTTCTTTGACGGATTGATTCCCGAAGGGTGGCTGCTCGACATTGCCGAAAAGAGCTGGAAAATCGACAACCGCGATAGGATGTCGCTGCTTTTGGCCTGCTGCAAAGACTGCATCGGTGCAGTCAGTGTCATACCTATCGAATCAAAGGAGGAGTAACATGGAGCGTTGTTTATATTGTTACAAAGAATTAGCCGACGGCGAGCGGGATTTCCACAAATCCTGCTCCAAGAAGATTTTCGGCACTCCCCAAGTACCTTTGCTCCCCTACACGCGCGCCAATATCGCGGAACTTGCCCGCGAGGTAATCCGCAGCCAAACGACGCTGACCGGAGTGCAGGCAAAGTTGTCGCTCGACATTGCCAAAGAGGGCAAAGGCACCCCGGAACGCTTTACGATCGTCGGGCTGTGGGGCCGCTATATCCTCAAACCGCAGACCGAACATTATCCGCATTTGCCGGAACTGGAAGATTTGACCATGCACATGGCCGAAGCCGTGAAGATGCAGGTAGTCCCCCACTCGCTCGTCCGCTTTGCCGACGGGGAGTTGTGCTACATCACACGCCGCATCGACCGAGGGCCTCACGGCGAAAAATATCCGATGGAAGACCTCTGTCAGCTCTCCGAACGACTGACAGAACACAAATACAAAGGTTCCTACGAGCAGATTGCCAAAACAATTCTGCGCTATTCTTCCGCCCCGAAACTGGATGCCGTCAATTTCTGGGAGCAAGTGTTGTTCTCTTGGCTCACGGGCAATGCCGACATGCACCTCAAAAATTTTTCGCTGTATAGCCTGAATCCGGGTGTTTATGGGCTGACACCGGCTTATGACCTGCTATCGACAGCGCTCGTTTTACCCGAAGACACCGAGGAATTGGCACTGACGCTGAACGGCCGCAAACGCAAGCTCCGCCGCAGCGATTTCGTGCAGGCAATGACGGCTTCGGGCATGGACGAAAAGGTAATCGACAACCTGTTCAAGAAATTCATCAAAGCCATTCCGAAATGGGGCGAGTGGATCGACGTTTCGTTTCTACCCAACGAGATGAAAGGCAAATATAAAGCGCTTATTGCTGAGAAAATCGAGCTATTAAAATAGCCGCATTACATCTTGCCGCGAAAATAATTTCATCCAAAAATAATTTGCCGCATATTTACAACGAAGCAGGCGACAGACAACCCCAATAATATAACAAGTAAATAATTAACGACTTACACTTCGTTTCTGCATCGAAATAATGGCATTGTAAAATATTTTTCTCTCGACAGCACCATTTCACGAAAAATAACTATATTTGCGACATCAATACGATAACAAACCCGTATTTTACCCGCATGAAAAACGGCATTACATCCAATAATTCTTACTCGCTGATCGTCGGACTTTCGGTTTCGATGATGGGTATGATGATGTCGATGCGCAGGTGTAAATGCCGGGTGTAAGATTCGTCGTACGTGTATCTCTTAAATCCGGCTGGTTCAGCCGGATTTTTTTGTTTGTAACAATCCCGAAAACATAAATCAACTTTCAAAACCATGAAAAAACAGAATCTCCGTTTCGAAACCCTGCAAGTACATGCAGGCCAACAGGCCGATCCAGCGACCGGATCGTGCGCCGTCCCCATCCACCAGACGGTGGCCTACACCTTCGAAAGTGCGGAAAAGAGCGCCGCCGTTTTCGCCCTCACGGAACCGGGGTACATCTACACCCGCCTGAACAACCCCACGACCGCCGTTTTCGAAGAGCGCATCGCCGCCCTCGAAGGAGGTACCGGAGCCGTTGCAACGGCATCGGGCATGGCCGCCCAAATGCTCGCCATCACGAACATCGCCCAGGCAGGCGATAATATCGTAAGCACCTCCTACCTCTACGGCGGAACGACCAACCAGTTCAAATACACGCTCCGCCGACTCGGCATCGAGGTCCGTTTCGCACAAGGGGACGACCCAAAGAGCATCTCGGCACTCATCGACGACCGTACGCGGGCCATCTACATCGAAACGATCGGCAACCCGGCCTTCAATATCCCCGATTTCGAGGCGATCGCCGAAATCGGCCGCAAACACGGCATCGCGGTAATCGCCGACAATACGTTCGGAGCCGGCGGCTACCTTTGCCAGCCGATCAAATGGGGCGCCAATGTCGTGCTGCACGCAGCGACCAAATGGATCGGAGGTCACGGCAACAGCATGGGTGGCGTGGCTATCGACGGCGGCAACTTCGATTGGGGCAACGGCCGCTACCCCTTGATCAGCGAACCCTCGGAAGGGTATCACGGATTCAACTTCTGGGAAAACTGCGGCGACCAGGCTTTCGCCGTACGGGCACGGTGCGAAGTGCTCCGCGACACGGGTGCCTGCCAGAGTCCGTTCAACTCCTTCCTGCTGCTGCAAGGACTCGAAACCCTCTCGTTGCGCGTACAGCGATCGGTGGACAATGCACTCGAAATGGCTCAGTGGCTCGAGAAGCACCCCAAGATCGAGAGCGTAAACTACCCCGGTTTGAAGAGTAGCCCGTTCCACGATTTGGCCAAGAAGTATCTGACCAACGGTTTCGGCGGCGTACTGACCTTCCGCGTCAAAGGATCGGCCGAACAAGCCTCCTCGCTGCTCAACCACCTGGAGATCATCAGCCACCTGGCCAACGTGGGCGACACCCGGAGCCTCTTGGTACACCCCGCTTCGACGACGCACTCCCAGCTCAACGAACGCGAACTGGTCGCTTCGGGCGTTTATCCCAACATGCTGCGCTTCTCGCTGGGCATCGAACACATCGACGACCTGAAAGAAGAGATCGGCAACGCATTAAAACGACTGTAAACACAATGAATATATACCGTCATAACCAACCTTTCGAATTGGAGCGGGGAGGCATTCTGCCCGAACTGACGATCGCATTCAGCACCTACGGGAAACTGAATGCGGCCCACGACAATGTCATCTGGGTCTGCCACGCCCTGACCGCCGATTCGGACGTGGCCTC
>QAKI01000046.1 GCA_003343905.1 Subdoligranulum variabile | reverse complement strand
GATCTCATAGCCGCTGCCGTCCTTTTCCGGGCGGACGGTGGCGGGGGTCATAATGCCGTGTTCCTTGATTGTCCCCACCAGATCGTCCATCGCCTTATCGTCCTGCACCTTGAACGGGTGATCCCGTAAAGTATGGAATGGGTGAAGCTCCGAAAGTTTCAGATAGACAATTTTTCCCTCTTCCACCGGGCGGGGCGGCACTTCTGGAGTAGGCGGCAGGTGGATCTCCGGGGGCGGGGCCTCCGCCTCCTTGACCGGGGCGGCCTTAGTGGATTTAGGCGGTTGCTTACCATCCGCAAAGGGAGTTTCACGCTTGCCCGCCAAAAAATCTTTCACATTTTGATTGCGTTCCCGGCGTGTTTTTCCCCCACGCTGGGCGGGGGTGGGCTCTTTTTCCTTATCCTTACCTCTGGACACTTTGTCCAGAACACCGGGGGCCGGGGACTTGCCAAGGGCCGCCTTGTCAGCCTTAGACGGGCGGCCCTTGCGGGTGCCCGGCCCCTTTTCCGGCTTGTCGGGCTCCGTCTTATCCTTTGCCTTTTTCGGACGGCCCCGGCGCTTTTGCGTGTTTTCCTCCTCCTTGATTTCATCCAGAGATTTTTCCCAGGGTGGTTTTTCCTCGTTCCCGAACAAGTCACGGAACGCCTTATCCCCATGTTTGGGGGAACCCTCCTCGACAGCCGGGGCCTCCGCCTTTGATACTGCTTCACGCGCCGTCGCCCGCCGCTGGGACATAAGCTCGTTGATTTTGTCAAAATCAACCACCACCTCGCCCGGAGCAGTCCGGGCCGGAGCCTCCCCACCCATACCAGAGAGAACAGCCTGCTCTGGCTGGGGCACCGGGCCAGTATCGGGCTCGGCAGGCTCCACCGTTTTTTCCGGCGCGGCAGTTTCCGGGGCCTTTTCCACGGGGGCCTCGCCGGGACTATCCGAACCAGGGGACTCCGGGCCTGTTTTCAGCTTGTCATCTGCCATTCACTAACCTCCTTTAATTTGGCGTATTGCACAAAAATTAGCTTTAATTTTCTACTAGAAAATTTCCCTCCTTTCCAAGCCTACCACGCAAAAAAGCCGCCCAGGTTTACCCGGACGGCTTTCTGCGTAATGTGATAGTCTTTATATTTTATTTTTTCGGATTGCAGGCCCCGAAAAGCCTTATTTTTGCAGTTTTCCTATTTTATATGGCCCTTAATATCCTGTTGCCCAGAAATTTCTATTCCCAAATTTATATTTCAGGTTTGCATGCCTTTCAAATATCATCATTGCACTTTTCCCTTTGAGATATCCCATGAATTGAGATACACTGTATTTGGGCGGTATACTTACCAGAATATGTATATGATCCGGCATCATATGCCCTTCTATAATTTCTACTCCTTTCCACTTACACAAATCTTTTATGATTTGCTGGATATCTTTTCTCAACTCTTTATAGATTACTTTTCGACGGTACTTCGGTGTAAAAACAATGTGATACTTGCATACCCATTTGGTATGTGCTAAACTATTTGCCACAAGAAACATCCTTTCCTGGTTTTTTAGAGGCTTGAACAATCTCTATTTTACCGGAAAGGATGTTTCTTTGCTTAAGCTTTAATCCACCCGTATAGCGGGCGGTTGTTGGCCTTTCGCTTATTCGCGAAAGGTCTTTGCTAAAGCACTAATAAAAAAGGTCGCTGTACTGCAATACAGCGACCTTTTTTGGTGCAGCCGGGGGGATTCGCCAAGCCGCGCCCTAAAAACAGTCCGCAGGAGCAAACGGCAGGCACGGGCTGTTCGAATCCGCCCTCGAAACATCCCGCCGGGTATCGCACAAAACAAAAAGAGCAACACCCGCAAGGGTGCTGCTCCTGGTGCGGCCGGGGGGATTCGAACCTCTGGCCTTTGGAGTCGGAGTCCAACGCTCTATCCAGCTGAGCTACGACCGCACATGGTTTCTGTTCCTCTTATCGGAGAACTTATACAGTATACCAAATCCAAACGGAAAATGCAAATATTTCTTGCCGAAAATTTTTTATTCCCCGTCAGGAACGCTCATTTCTGCGGGTCCTGCGGGCAAAAGGCTTTGCCTATGGCGCTGCCCGCCCACGTCAGGAATTCCATTTCTTCGCTTATAAACACTCCGGCGGTGCGGTCCGGGTCTCATACACTATTCACCGGGTGGGTGCCATTTTCCGTCACCTTTAAATTATTTCGAATCAAATAACGCAGCACCGCAAAGTCTGCATCGTCGTGAATGCTTTCTTCCATTACCCGCAAGTAATCATTCTTGGTATCTAAAATATGCTGACGAAGAAAGGCCAGTGCTTCCTGGTGGTGTCCACCTTCTATGGCGTCAAAAATTTGTGTATGCAACTGTACTGCCACGCTTGGCAGACTTTTTTCAAAATACGTGAGCAATCGGATACGTCGTACTTGCAGCAAAATCATACGATAATATTCGTTTAAGCGCCGGTTTCCAGAAGCCTCCATTAGTGTTTCATGCAATTCAGAGTCATGATCAAATACGCCTTCATAATCACCCGATTCATCCGCCATGCGCACTTCTTCATTCAAAGCGCGCAGTCTTTTCATCGTTGCATCGCTTATGCCGTGGCTCATAGTGATCGTTAATCCCGCGCACTCGATACCTGCACGGGCATCAAACAGATCCACAACATCCTGAGCCGTGATCCGGCGGACTTCATATCCCCGTTTGCCCAAATCCAGAATGAGTCCATCACTCTCCAAGTGCATGAGCGCTTCCTTGATGGGTGTTCGGCTCATTTCCAATTCCTCTCGCAGCTTAAAATCCGAAATTACCTGGCCCGGCAAAAAATCCAACGACAAAATCTTTTTTTTGATCTTTTCATACGCTCGATCTGCGAGCGATACCTGTTCCCGTTTCACAGCCGCACCACCCTTTCCTTAATGGTATAGCGCTCTCCGCTCTCTGATTCATTTTATTATAGTATAAATTCCTGTACAAATCAAATAAAACCGGACATAGAAAAGCAGGAGCCCGCATCGCCGGGGCTCCTGCTGACTATCTGGCGAGAAAATTCAGCCTGTTACCAAGCTGCCAAACATAAAGTAAACCAGCATGCACTGAATGATTCCCAATGCCCAACCTGTCGGTATCGTAAGTTTCATGAAAGGTTTGGTTTCTACTTTGGTGTAACCAATACCCCAAGCCACCCAGGACTGGGTGATGTCCAGATGCTGCATCGTCAGTGTGACGCAGGAGAACAGGGGGTACAGGAAAGCCACCGGGAAATTAGCCGCGGAAGCCAAAAAGATAGAGAGGATGGCCGCACCACAACCAACCAGACTGAGGGGACCGCGGAAGAATCCAAGGAAAGAAAGCAGACCAAAGGCAATGCACAGAACCAGCGGATTCGTGGGAATGAAGCGTCCAATCAGCGACTCAAAGTACGGGGCGGCGTACACCGCCGCGTTGTTAAACATAGCCAAAAACAGCAGAAAGCCAATCAGCGGCGCACTATCCGCTGCACCATTGGTGAACAAGCGCTGCAGCATCCCTGTCACTGTTGAAAATTTCCCTTTTAGGCGGCCGCAGGTCAGCAATGCATAGATCGAGGCAATGACAAACCCCAGAATAATGGGCATATTGAAGATCAAAACGCCCAACACCGGCAATATCACAGCAATCCACGAGTACCACGGAGCATCCACCTTTTCCGTAGAGGTCGCCTGTGCAGCCCACGTATGGCTAGCTTTGGCGCGTTTGAGCGCGAAACTTGCCACCACAATCACTACCACCAGGGCGATAGCCCAGCAGGTAATACCAAAGGGGAAGTTCTGCTGGTAGGTATAGTCAGCAGCCTCCGGGCGCAGTTCCACGAACATGGCAATAAACTGATTGAACAGCATGATGTTGGCATGCATGCCCGCCATAATAGAGCCCATGAACGCAAATAGCGCAATATGGGTAGGCACGCCCAGGCTCAGCATAATGGGCAGAACAATAATGCCAATGCTCATGACTGGCCCTGCGCCTGTCATGGAGGTAAAAATCACCGCCGTTACGATGCACAGTAACGACATCGTAATGAGAGGACGGTCGCCGCCCAACTCTACTGTTTTGCGAATCAACGAACTGGCGATACCGGTTTCGATCAGCACACGACCGAAAAATGCACCAAAGAAGATATATACCAAAATGGAGGAACACCAGTTGGCGGGCCCCGTTTGGTAGACGTAAGTCAAAACATCAATCGTGCTTTGCCCTTCCATGGCCGAATTAGGAATAAAAGCATTTCCAATAAGCGCCAACACGGTAAAAAGCGTTGCTGCAAGCGCCATACCGGTCATCAGGTTGTGCCCCTTGATACAGTACCACGCCATGAAAAACAGCGAAGCTATCAAGATAATCCCGATCGCAAATTCCATACTTTCTACTTCCTTTCACTTGTTATAGTCGATGAACTGAATACCGACCATTCCGCAGAACTGTTGTAACACCCCTTTGCAGTTTCCATAGACTGAATGAAGATGGTTCGAGTTCATCGTATGCAGAAACAGGTTGTAATCGACGTCCGCCTCAATAAACTGATGCGGATAGCACCAAGTCGTTTTTCGCAGTTCCTCAATGGGTTTCATCACTGCGTGCCCTTCAAAACACCCCAGCACATATGCTCCCTTTGTACGAAACAGGCGGGCTACCGTAACAGGGCCGGGGGCAGCGATCATCTGGGTAGCTCCTCCTCCTGCCAGGCCAAACGTATGGGGCATCATAGTCACCCCTTTGTAACAGCCGCCGACGGGATCTGCAAAGTATGGGGCCATAGCTCCACAGTTGGCCAGAATGAACCCGGGTGTTTCCTCACCAAAGAACTTGATATCCACAAGGCAAGAAGGGACGCCCCCGCAAGCCAGCGACAAGATGCGCATGGTCAAGGCCCCATCACAGTCGCATTCGCAAGAAGTGGGGATAGGTACTTTGGGGCCGTCCGCATCACAGTCATTGTTCAGCAGGGCCACCGCCAAGCATTGCAGCGCATAGTGATCGCTCATCTCTTGTTGGCACTTAAGCCCCAGGAAATCATAGCCGCGTTCTTCGGCCATATCACGCAGCGCCAGATAGCTGCGCATCTGCCGCTCCAAGCTCTGCGAAGTAAAGCGGCTGCCAAGTTGAATGTTTACCTGCGCTTTCCACCAATCCAGATGGCGTGCAACCCGGTCCGTATCAATTTTTTCAGCGCGCAGACAAACTTCCATCTGGTCGGCATGATCAAAACTAGTTCCGAATATCCGTGCCCACTGCGAAGGATCCGCTACGGTCGTACCGATACCGATGCTGCGCCCGCCAACCATACAATATTCGCTTTTCCGTACGGCTTCCACCAGCGCACAAGCCTGGATATATTGCTTTAACTGACAATAGGTATCGGGTTGGAGCACATCGCCCGCAATGCGGATACAGGGGATAGCGCACTGGTCCAACATACCTGCAACCGCCAGCATCACCACCAAGCTGGAACTATCTTTTCTTTTGTTTGCCAGAAGAGCCACCGGGCGTCTGGTGCTTTGCGCGATTCGTAAAGCCAGCGACGGTGTCCCCCAAATGGGCAGATGAATTACCACCGCCCCAATTTCTCTGTTACGGATTTCGCGTGAAACCGCCTCGGCCTCTCGGTCACTATAGACAACTGTACTTTGATAGACTTCAAACTCTTTTTCCAATGCTATTCTGACTTTTTTCATTTCTTCATTCACAATGGAAATACGTTGCTGGTAAAATTCCACCCGGCTGTCACCCAAAGTAACAAGCGCAACTGAGGGTTTTCCGCTTTCTTTTTTATGCAATGAATCCACTCCTTCCGCCCTGAAATGAACACTTAAATTGAATTCAATTTAAGTATTTTATACATCCGTTTCAGCAAAAAGTCAAGTAAGGAGAGAACATTCAGCATTTTTTTGTTGTTTCTCACAAATTCCGTCTTTGGATTTTGTGTCCTTCACCCAAAGCAGCTTTTATTTCTGGAAAAGTACCGTATGGTTTTCTGGTCCGACACCAGTCGACAAAAACCATTTTCTTAAATCTTTTATATCTTATTTGCGACACTCGCATGCTTTTGATATAATACAAATAGCTCCTGCGCAAAGAGAAAACTTTCTTATTCCTTTCCCTCCGCAGACTTTGTGTTTTTGTGAGGATCAACTTTATGAAAAAACGTCATCTGATCGCTGCGGGCGCGGCGGGGACGGCGGCGGTCGTATCGGCGGCCTACGGCATCTACCGGGGATGGTTCTACCACACCGCCCAGCCCGAGGAACTCGCCCCCGAAGAAATGGTCAAGACTCTGCCCTACGGCGAGGAACTGCGCCGGGACGCCGCCGCGCTGGCTGCCGCGCCTTTTGAGACCGTCGAAATCAGGGCCGACGACGGCGTACCGCTGGCCGGGCGGTACTACCACCACGCCGACGGCGCGCCGCTGGTACTGATCTTTCACGGGTACAAGGGGTTCGCCCGCCGGGACGGCATGGGCGGTTACACCCTGTGCAAGCAGCTTGGCTACAACGTACTGCTGCCGGACCAGCGCGCCCACGGCGCCAGCGGCGGGCACACCATCACCATGGGCGTAAAAGAACGCTGCGACTGCCGCGACTGGGCGTGGTGGGCGGCCCGGCGCTTCGGCCCCGAAACGCCGCTGTTCCTGGTGGGCGTATCCATGGGGGCGTCCACCGTGCTGCTGGCCAGTTGTCTGGCCCTGCCCGGAAACGTGCGGGGCATCGTGGCGGACTGCGGCTACACCAGCCCCGGCGAGATCGCCCGCCTTTGCCTGCCCCAATACCTGCCGCATCTGCCGGTCAAGCCGGTATATGCCATCGGGCGGCTGGGCACCCGGCTGTTCGGCCACTTTGACCCCGAAGCCGCCGACTGCCGCCGGGCCGTGGCTCACACCCACATTCCCATCCTGTTCATCCACGGCGAAGCCGACACCTTTGTGCCCTGCGCTATGACCCGGGAAAACTACGAAGCCTGCGCCAGTCCCAAGCGGCTTTTGACAGTGCCCGGCGCGGGTCACGCCGTGAGCTACTATGTGGACACCCCCGCCTACGCCAACGCGGTGACGGATTTTATGCGCGATTGTCTGGCGGGGACCGTCTGAAGCGGTCCCCCGCAGCCCCCGGCAGGCGGCAGCAGCCGCCCGCCGGGGGCCTTCCTGTCTTTTCAATTTTTTTCTCCCCCCACCAAAGGAGACCGCCATGGAATACACCGAAGAACAACTGCTGGAAGCCAAGCGCCAGATCGACTCGACGCTGCACAAGCTGCGGGAAACCGTCCAAACGCTGGAGAGCAAAGAGAATCCCCAACGCTACAGATCCCAGATCACGCTGGCCAAACGGCGGATCGACGCCTTTACGCTGGCGGTCCGCCTGATCGAAGCCGAACTTGCCAAATAAAAACGCCGGGGCAGGGGAGCCGCCCGGCTTCCCGGTATTTCCCGCGGGGAGCCTTCCGGTCTGGAAGGCTCCCTGTTTTGCTGCCCCGGTTCTCTCTATGGGGACGCCCGCTTTTTGTCGGATCGGGGCGTTTTTCTTTTTCTTCTCTATTGAAGCAAGTTCTGCCACACAGTATAATAAAGAATATAGGAATCGGATGTTTGCGGCGGTCCGGGGTCTGCGCGAAATTTGCACGCCCTTTGCGGGAGCGATCCCGGATCATAAAATAATAAGGAAGGGTTTTTATGGAAACAAATACGAACGCTACGCAGGAAGTCGCGCTGGAAGCAATCATAACCAACGCCGTCAAGCTTCCCCTTGTGAAGGTGGACCGCGATTCTTTTCTGGCGGAAACCTTTGCCTCTACCCAGTTGCCTTTGCAGGATGTTCTGGAAAAAGGGCCTATCGCCGCGGGCGCTTCCCGAAAAATGCTGTCCTCTTTGTCACAAAAACTCATCGTAAAGCGGACAAGCCAATCTTCTATCGCGTCTTTCGCGGCAGGGATTCCCGGCGGCCTTGCTATGGCTGCCACCGTTCCCGCCGACGTTTTGCAGTTTTTTGGTATGTCTTTGCGGCTTGCTCAAGAGTTATCCTACCTGTACGGCGCGCGCGACTTGTGGCAAAACGGGGAAGTGTCAGAGGAGCAGGTCCAGTCACAACTTATCCTGTACTGCGGCGTAATGTTCGGCGTATCAGGCGCAATATCCGGCGTCCGCGTATTGTCCACGCAGATTGCCAAAACAACACTAAAGCGCCTGCCGCAAAAAGCGTTGATGAAAACCTTCTGGTATCCCATCGTCAAACAGATTGGGAAGGCTATCGGCGTAAAGGTCACCAAAACCACCCTTGCGCGGGGCGTTTCCAAAGCCATCCCGATTGTCGGCGGGGTCATCTCCGGCGGTTTGAATTTTGCTTCCATGCTGCCGATGGCCAACCGTTTGCAGGAAACCCTGGACCGGGCAAACTTTGACTACACCGACGAGCAGCTTGAAGAGGATATTTCTGTTATTGAATCCATTGCTCAAGACCCCACCCCCTCTGAAAACAGCGGCGTAGAAGCGTCAGACTTGAATGAACTGAAAGGGAAAGTGAGTACCAAGTTCAAAAGCGCCGGGTCCAGTCTTGCCGGGATGTTTTCCAAGAAGAAGCCTTCTGCCGCGGATGTTTCCGCAGAAAAAAACAAGGACGCTGTTTCTGCCGCCGATAAAACCGATGAAATCATGGCTAACATTGAAAAACTGTACAATCTCAAGGAAAAAGGCATTTTAAGCCAGGAGGAATTTGACAGCAAAAAAGCCGAACTTCTTTCCCGCATATAAAAGCCGGAAAGTTCCCGGCACATAGCAAAAGAGACACCCGGCCGGGTGTCTCTTTTGCTATACCTTTATATAAATAGAAACAGGGTCACGCTTCCAGATAGGCGCGCAGGGCAGCGAGGTTTTCGCGCATTTCGCGGCGGCCGCGGTTGTAGACGTTCAGTAGCTTTTCGGTGTCGCCCTCAAAACGGCCGATCTCGATGGGTTCCGCCGGGCGCAGCACGAACACCTTGCCCGCGGCTTCCAGCGCGTCGATCTCGTCCATCAGCGCGTTGTAGCGCACTTCCTGCGTCAGCATCGCCGCCAGGAACAGCGGCCGGTCGCCGTAGAAATCGTCGTACAGGTTGATCATCCGCTGGCCGGGCAGCGTTTTGCGGAAACTCTTATCCCGCGTGGTAATGATGACGATCTTCTCAAAGCCTTCGTCCTGCGCCCACTGCAGCGGGATGGGGCAGGCGCAGCCGCCGTCCAGATACGGTTCGCCCGCCAGCCGCACCGGCGTGGAGACCAGCGGCAGGCTGGCCGAAGCGCGCCAGGCTTCCAGAAAGTCAAAATCGGTCTTGCCCTTCTCGAAATAGGCGGGTTTGCCGGTGCGCACGCTGGTCGCCACGGCCACCATCCGCTGGGGGCTGTTCTGGAACGTTTCGGTATCGAAGGGGATCTCTTTGGGCAGGTCATAGAGCATGAACCGCAGCCCGAACAGGCTGCCCCCATTGAAAGCCGCCTTGGGGCCGAAGTAGCGGGGGTCGTGGCGGTAGCGCAGGTTGATACTGGCCGCCCGGCCCGGCTGGCGGGCCACATAGTTGACGGCGTTGAGCGCCCCCGCGCTGACCCCGGCCACCGCGGGGAAGTAGAGATCGGCTTCCATCAGGGCGTCCAGCGCGCCCGCCGTGTACAGGCCGCGCAGCGAGCCGCCTTCCAGCAGAAGGGCGGCGCTTTGCGGCATCGAAAAGTTTTGCATGGTGCATCTGCCTCCTACTATAGTATAATACTGCGCCGGGCGGCGCGCCGCAAGCGGACGGCGGGAAATTTGGCGTCGAATTTACAGTTTTTTCAAATTGTGGTACAATAACACAAAATACCGACTGTACGCCAAAGGAGGTTCCCATGCTGTATCTGGACCCGCAGAAGCCCTGCGTCATCGTGCCGCTGTTCGCCCGCAGCCTGTCCGAACTGGAAAGCGCCGCCCGCGCCGTGCAGGCCGCCCCCGAAGCGGACCTGGCGGAACTGCGTCTGGACCCGCTGCGCGAGGGGGACTGGCTCCCGGCGCTGGCGATGGCGCGGCAGTTGCTCCGCAAGCCGCTGATCGTGACGGTGCGCACCGCGCGCGAGGGGGGCGAAGCCGCGCTGGACCCCGGCGACTACCGGGACGCGGGGCTGGCGCTGCTGGCGCAGGGCGGCGTGGACGCGCTGGACATCGAGTGGCGCACCCCCAGTGCGGCGCGCGCCCTGCGGGACGCGGCGCGGCGGGCCGGGGCGGCGGCGCTGTTCAGCGAGCACCACTTTGACGGCACGCCGGACACCCACGCCATGACCGAAGCGTTGCACGGGATGCTGGACGCGGGGGCGGACATCGCCAAGCTGGCGGTGATGCCCCACAGCCGCGCCGACGCGGCCCGGCTGCTGCTGGCAACGGCGGAGGTCCACGACGCGCGGCCGGACGCCATGCTGATCACGATGAGCATGGGGCGGGACGGCGCGGCGACGCGGTATTGCGGCGGGGCCTTTGGCAGCGGCGCGACCTTCGGCACGCTGGGCGCGGGCAGCGCGCCGGGCCAGCCCCCGGCGGCACGGTTACGGCAGAAGCTGCTGACCGGGGAGGACGAGGGATAAGATAAAAAATAAGAGATAATAGATAAGAAATACGGTGGAGCGCGGGCCTGCGGCCCGCTAAAAATACGGGGCGCTCCCTGTGGGGGCGGGGATAGAAATTCTGGTGAAACGCAGGCCATTGCCAAGACGTAGGGCGGGGTCTTGACCCCGCCGGGGAAGCGTTCCGGAAGGTGCTGCGCGGCCGGGAAGTAGGACCCCTCAGGCCGCTTCGCGGCCCTGGCCGGGTTGCGGTTCGCGCATCATGCTGCGCACCTTGGAGCGGCGCTTGCATTCTGCGACTGCTGCCCCTGCTTCGTCTCGCTGTATCCGCCGCAGGCGGCGCTCGACTTCGCAGCCCCTGGGAGGGGAGCCTTTGGACGACAGTCCCCTTAGAAGGGAAACCTTTAAAGAGTAGAGTAAAAGCCTCCCCTTTTAGGGGAGGTGTCTGCGAAGCAGACGGAGGGGTTTTGCACATTCCGGTTACCCGGAACCTTACGGGCAACGAAAACGCCGCACGGCGGGGTCAAGACCCCGCCCTACAACACCCAAAAACACCTTGTCATCCCACAAGACCGCGCGGCAATCATCACTGCCGCCGGGCCGCATACATGCGGCCCCTACGTTCTGCCGCAACGTCAAAAACAAACCATATCGTTCCCACAGGGGAAGCGTTCCGGAAGGTGCTGTGCGGCCGGAGAGTAGAACCCCTCAGGGCGCTTCGCGTCCAGCTCCCCTGGGAGGGGAGCCTTTTGGGTTGCTGCCACCTGAAAAGCCTCCCCTCCCAGGGGAGGTGGCTGCCGAAGGCAGACGGAGGGGTGAAACGTCCCCACAACCCGAACCCTTACGGGCAACAAAAAACAAACGGCGGGGTCAAGACCCCGCCCTACAACACCGCGAACGCGGTTCCCGACCGTGCAGGCCGCAGACCCATACCGCCCCCTCCGACTTTTGAGCGGGCCGCAGGCCCGCGATCCACCACATTTATTATCTTTTATCTATTATCTTTTATCTTTATTACGGTTTTGCCGCTTTCTTTACAAAGAAAGCGGCGCAAAGAAATTCTAAACAAAGGAGCGTCCCTATGGATCGTTCACAACAGACCATCTGCGCCCTGGCGACCCCGCCGGGGGAGGGCGGCATCGCCGTGGTGCGGGTATCCGGCCCCGACGCCTATCCCATTGTGGAAAAGGTGTTCGCCCCCCTGCGTGCCGGGCGCACCGTGGCCGCCGCCAAAGGCTACACCGCCATGCTGGGCCACTATATCCTGCGCGGCACTGAAATGGACGAGACCGTGGCCCTTTTCTTCCGCGCGCCCCACTCCTACACCGGCGAGGACGTGATCGAACTTTCGGTCCACGGCGGCACCGCCATGGCCGACGGCCTACTGGAAGCCCTGCTGTTGGCCGGGGCCGCCCCCGCCGGGCCGGGCGAATTCACCCGCCGCGCCCTGGAACACGGCCGCATGAGCCTGACCCAAGCCGAGGCCGTCATGGAAGTCATCGCCGCCAACGGCCGCCAGGGCGCCGCGCTGGCCAAGGCCGCCCTGGACGGGCGGCTGGCCAAACGCATCGGCGGCATCCAGACCGCCCTGCAAAGCCTGAACGCCCACCTGACCGCCTGGGTCGATTACCCGGAGGAGGACGTGCCCGAACTTTCCGACGCCGCGCTGGCCGAAGCCCTCACGGCCCAAAAGGCCGAACTGGACAGCCTGATCGCCGGGTACGGCGCGGGCGCCGTGCTGCGCCACGGCGTGGACTGCGTGCTGCTGGGCCGCCCCAACGTGGGCAAAAGCACCCTGCTGAACCTGCTGGCCGGGTTCGACCGCGCCATCGTCACACCGGTGGCGGGCACCACGCGGGACATCGTGGAGCAGGCCGTCCAGCTGGGCGAGATCCGCCTGAACCTGTTCGACACCGCCGGCGTGCGGGAAGTGGGGGAGGACGGCGACGCCATCGAGGCCGAGGGCATCCGCCGCAGTTGGAAAAAGCTGGACGAAGCCGGGCTGGTGCTGGCTGTATTCGACGCCGCCCGCCCGCTGGACGAAGCCGACCTGGACATCGCCCGCCGCTGCCAGGGCCGCCCGGCGCTGGCTGTGCTCAACAAGCAGGACCTGGCCGCGTCCACCGACGCCGCCCGCGCCGCCTTGCAGCCGTATTTTAGACAGGTCATTTCGATCTGTGCAAAAGAGGAGAGCGCCCTGGCCCCGCTGACCGCCGCCGTGGCCGACCTTTTGGGCACGGCGCAGTTGGACCCCGGCGCGGCGCAGCTATGCAGCGCCCGCCAGTTGGCCGCCGCCACCCGCGCGCGCGATGCGCTGGACGAGGCGCTGCGGGCGGTTTCCGGCGGGTTCGGACTGGACGCGGTGGCCGTCTGCCTGACCGACGCTTTGCAGGCCCTCTGCGACCTGACCGGCGAGGACGCGACGGACGCGACCATCGACGAAGTGTTTGAAACGTTCTGCGTAGGAAAATAAAATTGAGATAAAAGATAATAGATAATAGATAATAGATAATAAATTTGGTGGATCGCGGGCCTGCGGCCCGCTCAAAATGGGTATCCGGCAGGCGGGGGAAAGTGGCCGTTAAAACGCAAAGGTTATTTTATAAAACCTGTTATAAAGTTTGCCAAGCGCCCGGCCCGCTCAAAATGGGTATCCGGTAGGTGGGGGAAAGTGGCCGTTAAAACACAAAGACGGTTTTGTAAAAACCGTTTATAAACTTTACCAAGCGCCCGGCCCCCTCAAAACGGGTACCCGGCAGGCGGAGAAAGCCACCGTTTGAAAGCAATACAGGAACAGAATTGCAAGTGTTGCCGATTGCCGGCCTGCTCAAAAGCGACTTGCCGAGGGGATGTCCCATCGTCCGCGATGGGGAACCACGGGGCAGACTACGACCATACGTTCAGAGGTTGCACCATGGAAAAAAACGTGCTGCGAGAAAAGACCTTTTCTTTTTCCGTACAGGTCATCCGTCTATACAGGGTGCTTGCGAAAAACCGCGGAGACGAGGTGCTAGCCCGTCAACTTCTGCGAAGCGCCACTTCGATCGGTGCAAACGTGCGGGAAGCTGTGTACGGCGTAAGCCGTGCCGATTTTGTTGCCAAACTGCAAATCGCATTGAAAGAGACCGCAGAAACCGAATACTGGCTCGAACTGCTGCAGGAAACAGGCGCGCTGGAAAAAAGCACCGCCCTCCAGCTTCTGCAACAATGCCTTGAAATCAAACGAATCCTGATCGCCACTCTCAAGACCACAAAAGGGGATAGCTCTTCTTAAACTTCCCCCGCGCCTTTTGCTTATCTATTCTTTTTACTTTTCCCCAACTGCCCTTTTTTCTGTCTCCCTCTTATTTTGAATTTACGCGCATAGCGCACATCCCTATTTATTATCTATTATCTTTTATCTATTATTTTTCTTTCCCCCAACCGCCCCTTTGCTTTTTGCTTCTCTCTTATTTTGAACTTGCGCGCATAGCGCACATCCTTATTTATTATCTTTTATCTATTATTTTTTCTTTCCCTCAACCGCCCCTTTGCTTTTTGCTTCTCTCTTATTTTGAATTTGCGCGCATAGCGCACATCCTTATTTATTATCTTTTATCTATTATTTTTTCTTTCCCTCAACCGCCCCTTTGCTTTTTGCTTCTCTCTTATTTTGAATTTGCGCGCATAGCGCGCATCCTTATTTATTATCTATTATCTATTATCTTTTATCTATTATCTATTTATAAGGACTCATCATGGATATTTTAGGCAATTATGACGTGATCGTGATCGGCGCGGGCCACGCCGGCATCGAGGCCGCCCATACGGCCGCCGTGCTGGGCGCCAAGACCGCCGTGTTCACCCTCACGCTGGATTTTATCGGCAATATGCCCTGCAACCCCTCCATCGGCGGCACCGCCAAGGGGCATCTGGTGCGGGAGGTGGACGCCCTCGGCGGGCTGATGGGCCTGGCCGCCGACGCCACCTTTCTGCAAAGCCGGATGCTCAACCGCGGCAAAGGCCCCGCCGTACACAGTCTGCGCGTGCAGACCGACCGCAAACGCTACCACATCTGGATGAAGCACGCGCTGGAACAGACCCCCAACCTGGACATCCACCAGGCCGAGGTCGTGCGGCTGGACATCCAGAACGGCGCGGTCGCGGGCGTCGTGACGGCGCTGGGCGGGTACTACGGCTGCCGGGCGGCGGTCATCGCCACCGGCACCACGCTGGGCGGGCGCATCTTTGTGGGGGAGGCCCACTACGACGGCGGCCCCGACGGCACCCACGCCGCCACCGCGCTGACCCGCTCTCTGGTGGAACAGGGCTTCACGCTGCGGCGCTTCAAGACCGGCACCCCCGCCCGCGTCCACCGGCGCAGCATCGACTTTTCGCAGCTGGAATGTCAGCCCGGCGACCCCGACGAACTGTTGCAGCCCTTCAGCTTCCTGACCCGCACGCCGATGCACAACAAGGTGGACTGCTACATCGCCTACACCAACCCCGATACCCACAGGGTCATCCTGGACAATCTGGACCGCTCGCCGCTGTACGGCGGCGACATCCAGGGCGTGGGGCCGCGGTACTGCCCCTCCATCGAGGACAAGGTCGTGCGCTTCAAAGAGAAGGATCGCCACCCGGTATTCGTGGAGCCCTGCGGCGAGGACACCGAGGAAATGTACCTGCAGGGGCTTTCCTCCAGTCTGCCGGAGGCCGTGCAGAACGCCATGTACCGCACGATCAAAGGCTTTGAACATCTGGAGATCATGCGCCCGGCCTACGCCATCGAATACGACTGTGTGGACCCCACGACCCTCAAGCCCACGCTGGAAAGCAAGGTGGCGGCGGGCGTGTACGGCGCGGGGCAGTTCAACGGCACGTCCGGCTACGAGGAAGCCGCCGCCCAGGGCCTGCTGGCCGGGCTGAATGCCGCGCGCCACGCGCTGGGCAAAAGCGAACTGGTGCTGGCGCGCCACACCAGTTATCTGGGCACGCTGGTGGACGACCTGGTGACGAAGGGCGTGCTGGACCCCTA
Source organism: Subdoligranulum variabile (assembly GCA_003343905.1). Taxonomy (GTDB): domain Bacteria; phylum Bacillota; class Clostridia; order Oscillospirales; family Ruminococcaceae; genus Gemmiger; species Gemmiger variabilis_C. Next base: position 19,560 of record QAKI01000046.1, on the reverse strand, counting down.
CCGCATGATGACCAGCCGCAGCGAATACCGCCTGAGCCTGCGGCAGGACAACGCCGACGAGCGGCTGACGCCCATCGGTCGGGAATACGGGCTGGTGGACGACGCGCGCTGGGCGGTCTTTTGCCGGGACCGGGATCTGAAGCAGGCCGAACTGGACCGGCTGGGGCGCACCCGCGTCAAGCTGGCCGACCTGCGGGCCGTCACGCCCGACGGCTCCGCCCTGGGCGAGAGCGGCGGCACCGCGCTGGAACTGCTGCGCCGCCCCGCCGTGACCTACGAGCGTCTGTCGAAAGTCATCGGCTGGGGGGAGGGCGTAACGCCCGCCATGGCCCAGCGCATCGAGACCGAGATCCGCTACGCGGGCTACATCGCGCGCGAGGAGCGGGTCATCCGGGACATCCAGCGGCACGAGCGGGTGGCCATCCCCGAAGATTTCGACTACGACCCCATCGAGACGATGACGCTGGAAGCGCGCGAAAAGCTGCGGCGCATCCGGCCCCGCACGCTGGCCCAGGCCGGGCGCATCCCCGGCGTTTCGCCCAGCGACATTGCGCAGTTGAGTCTGGCGCTGCTGAAACGTAAGGCGGGGGAGTGAAGCCGGAGATTTGTTTTTCTTGGCCCGGAAAGTTCCGGGCTGCCGGAACGTACAAGACCCTTCCGTCTGCTTCGCAGACACCTCCCCTGAAAGGGGAGGCTTTTCCTCTACTGCCCGTTAAGGCTCCCCTTTTAGGTACTGCTTTAGGTTGCTGCTCACTCAAAAAGGCTCCCCTACCAGGGGAGCTGGCCGCGCAGCGGCCTGAGGGGTTTGCTAAAGGGCGGCGCACTGTCTGCCGGAAAGTTTTCACTCCTCCGTCTGCTTCGCAGACACCTCCCCTACGAGGGGAGGCTTTACTCTACCGCCCGGCAAAGGCTCCCCTACCAGGGGAGCTGGACGCGCAGCGGCCTGAGGGGGTTGCTAAAGGGCGGCGCACTGTCTCCCGGAAAGTTTTCACCCTTCCGTCTGCTTCGCAGACACCCACGGGTTGCGGTTGGCGCATCATGCTGCGCGCCTTGGAGCGGCGCTTGCATTCTGCGACCGCTGCCTTGCCGCGAAGCGGCAACGACCGGAGCGATGAGCGAAGGGCGAACCTCTGTATTTAATCGCCGAAAAGGCGATTATGATTCAGCGAAAGATAGTTTGCCTTACCACATCCGCCACAGGCGGCGCTCGACTCCGCAGCCCCTAAAGGGGAGGCTTTACTCTACTGCCCGTTAAAGGCTCCCCTACCAGGGGAGCTGGCTGCGCCGCAGGCGCAGACTGAGGGGTTCTACCTCCCGCCAGGCAGAACAACCCGAACAGTCTCAAAGTCTCCCATCCGATGCAGGGGCGGCGTGTACGCCGCCACAATGAAAGGAATACGCCCCATGATCGACAAAGAACGTCTGGCTCAAAAATGTTCCACGTGGAACATCGACCTGACCCCCACCCAGTTGGACCTGCTGGACCGCTACGCCGCGCTGCTGGTGGACTACAACCGCAAGGTCAACCTGACCGCCATCACCGCCCCCGAAGGCATCGAGGACCGCCACTTTGCGGACAGCCTTCTCTTTGCCGCCCAGCCCGAAGTTGCGGGCCGGCTGGTGGACGTGGGCACCGGCGCGGGCTTCCCCGGCGTCGTCGCCAAGATCTACAAGCCCGACCTGCAGCTCACCCTGATGGAACCCACCGGCAAGCGGGTGGACTTCCTCAAATACCTGTGCGCCGAACTGGGCCTGACCGGCGTGGAGTTCGCCAAGGAACGCGCCGAGGAAGCCGCCCGCAAGGTCTGGCGCGAACAGTTCGACGTAGCCTGCGCCCGCGCTGTGGCCGCGCTGCCGGTGCTGTGCGAATACTGCCTGCCGCTGGTGCGGGTGGGCGGCGTCTTTATCGCGCTCAAAGGCCCCGACGCGCCCGAAGAACTGTCCGCCAGCACCGCCGCCCTCAAAAAGCTGGGCGGCCGCGCCGCCGGGACCCGGTCCTTCACGCTGCCCGACGGCAGCGCCCGCACGCTGGTCGTGTGCGAAAAAATATCGCAGACTCCGACCGTTTACCCCCGGAACGGCGGAAAAATCGCAAAAAAACCGCTGTAACAGCGCGAATCCACGCCCTTTTGCACGAACGATTTTCATTTCCCTTTGTCCCTGTCTATGCTATGCTTTTACCAGGAAAAGCATAGCTTTTTTTGTTGTCACCAATTCCGCAGGGAGGGAACCACTTTGTCCAGAAAAGACACTCAAAAACAGGGGCGGGTGATGATGCTGCCCATCGACAGCATCGAGCCGTCGCCCTATCAGGCGCGCACCGCCTTCGACGAGCCGGAGATCGCCGCCCTGGCCGTCAGCATCCTGCAAAACGGCCTGCTGCAGCCCGTCAGCGTGCGGCGGGTAGGGCTGCGCAAATACCAGCTTGTGGCGGGGGAGCGCCGCCTGCGCGCCTGCCGCCTTGCCAAGCTGGAAAAGATCCCGGCCATCCTGGCGGACTACGACGACAGCGAATCCGCCGCGCTGGGCCTGCTGGAAAACTTACAGCGCAGCCAGTTGGACCCCTTCGACACGGCGCGGGGCATCAAAGAGGTGATCCGGCTGTGGGGCTGCACCCAGGCCGAAGCCGCCCGGCGTCTGGGGTTGAGCCAGCCCGCGCTGGCCAACAAGCTGCGCCTGCTGACGCTGACGCCCGAACAGCAGCAGCTTTGCACGGCCAACCACCTGACCGAGCGCCACGCCCGCGCGGTGCTGCGCCTGCCGGAGAACCGCCGCACGGCCGCGCTGGAAAAGATCGCCCGCGACAAGATGAGCGTGCGCCAGGCCGACAAGCTGGTGGACAGCATGCTGGCCGCGCCCAAAGGGCCAAGCCCCTGCCGCAAGACCATCCCGATGGTGCGGGACGTGCGGTTTTTCGTGAACACATTGCAGCACGCGGTGGACCTGATGACGCAGAAGGGGATCGCGGCCACAACAAGCTGCGACAAGAAAGACGGGTGCCTGGAGTACATCGTGCGCATCCCGGTGGGCAGCGACGGGCGGGTGGCCCCCGGCGTACCGGTCCCGCCGCAGGGCGGGGCGGCGCAGAGCGCGGCGGGGATGCAGGGGACAGCGTCCGCCACCACCGCCGGGATGCCGGACGCGGCGGCGCCTGCGGACGCCGTGGCCGAGGAGGAGGAGAGTTTCGCGGTGCAACTGCTGTAAAGAGGGGAGGGGCGCTTCCTTATTTATATAGGAGAGGGGAGACCAGACCACAGGGGGACCTGTGGTCTGGTTTTTGTTTGAAATCGGCTGGTTCTTTTGGAAACAGGAAAAGAGGTAAGAAAAGAGGAAAAACGCAGCCGGAGCCAAACAGGGGATAAGCGCGCCGGGGCGGCACAGGGGAGGGTCATGTATGCCGCCCGTGGGTGTTCATAGCGGCAATGCGGTTTTGCACGGCGGCGAACCCGTTCCCGTTGCTGTAGGGCGGAGTCGTACCCCGCCGTTTGTTTCTGGTGGCCCGTAAGGTTCCGGGCTGCGGGAATGTTCCCACCCTTCCGTCTGCCTTCGGCAGCCACCCACGGGTTGCGGTTCCCGCATCATGCTGCGCGCCTTGGAGCGGCGCTTGCATTCTGCGACCACGGCCCCTGCTTCGTCTCGCTGCATCCGCCGCAGGCGCAGACTGAGGGGTTTCACTGTCCGGCTGTGCCGCACCTGCCGGAATGTTCCCGCGGCGGGGTCAAGACCCCGCCCTACGAACCGCCGCGAAGAGCATATTTTTATGGTACGCATTTCGCCAGATTGTAGGGGCGGCATGTATGCCGCCCGTGGGTGTTCGCGGTCGTTATGCAATTTTACATAATGGCCGCCCGTCACCGGTCGCTCTGTAGGGCGGGGTCGTACCCCGCCGTTTGTTTCTGGCGGCCCGTAAGGTTCCGGGCTGCGGGAAAGTTTCCACCCCTCCGTCTGCTTCGCAGACACCTCCCCTGGGAGGGGAGGCTTTTACTCTACTGCCTGTTAAGGGCTGCCCTCTTGGGGAAGGCTTTATAAGTGGTTGCCCACCCAAAAGGCTCCCCTCTTAGGGGCTGCGGAGTCGAGCGCCGCCTGCGGCGGATGCAGCGAGACGGAGTCAGGGGCAGCGGTCGCAGAATGCAAGCACCGCCCCAAGGCGCGCAGCATGATGCGCCAACCGCAACCCGGCCAAGGACGCGCAGCAGCCTGAGGGGTCCTGTTTCCCGGCTGCACTACCCCCACCGGCTCACCCCCAGCAAATCCCTACGCCGATCACTCCAAAATGTTCCACGTGGAACATTCCGCGCCCGTTTCCGGCCCAAATTTTATCCCAAAACCCTTTTTTACCGGCCCAAGCTGTGCTATAATAGGTTGCAGGCGCTTTTTGCGCCCCGATTCTGCAAAAAAACAGGAGGGAAACGACGTGGCGAAAGTCATTGCGGTAGCAAACCAGAAGGGCGGCGTGGGCAAGACCACCACCGCCGTCAACCTGAGCGCCTGCGTGGCCGCCCTCGGCAAACGGGTCCTGGTCGTGGATCTGGACCCCCAGGGCAACACCACTTCCGGCTATGGCGTGGCCAAAAACAAGCTCGACGCCGATGTGTACACCTGCCTGATCGACGATGACGATGTGCGCAGCGCCATCGTCAAGACCGAATACAACGCCGACCTCCTGCCCTCCAACACCCAACTGGCGGGCGCGGCGGTGGAACTGGTCGCGGTGCCCCGGCGCGAAATGCGCCTGCGCGCCGTCCTGGCCCCCGTGGTGCCGCTCTACGATTACATCTTCATCGACTGCCCGCCCTCGCTGGACCTGCTCACCGTCAACGGCCTGTGCGCCTGCGACACCGTGCTGATCCCGCTCCAGTGCGAGTTCTTCGCGCTGGAGGGCCTGACCGAACTGATGAACACCCTCAAGACCGTGCGCAAAAAGTACAACCGCTACCTCGACATCGAGGGCGTACTTTTCACCATGTATTCCGGGCGGCTCAACCTCACCATGCAGGTGGTGGCCCAGGTGAAAAAATACTACGGCGACAAGGTGTACAAGGCCGTGATCCCGCGCTCGGTGCGCCTGTCCGAAGCGCCCAGCTTCGGTATGCCCATCAACTTCTACGAGCCCAACGGCAAAGGCTGCGAAGCCTACATGGAGCTGGCGCGGGAGTTTTTGCACAACAACGAAAGATAATCCCAACGGCGACCCGCGCGACCGGCCCGCACCGCCGTAGCGCGGCGAATGAAACATCAGGAAGGAGGCTATCATGGCCAAACGCAAAATGGGCGGGCTGGGCAAAGGGCTGGACAGCCTGTTTGCCGACCTGCCCGAAACTGCCGCCGACGACAGCGGCGTGACCACCCTGCCCCTGCGGGAGATCGAGCCTGACCCCGAACAGCCCCGCAAAAAGTTCGACGACGACGCCCTGGCCGACCTGGCCGCCAGCATCACCGAGAACGGCCTGCTGCAGCCCATCGCCGTGCGGCCCAAGCGCATCGGCACCGGGTATCTGATCATCGCGGGCGAACGCCGCTGGCGCGCCGCCCGGCTGGCCGGGCTGGACGAGGTGCCGGTCCTCATCAAAGACGTGACCGACGAACAGGCCGCCGCCCTGGCCCTGATCGAAAACCTGCAGCGGGAGGACCTGGACCCCATCGAGGTGGCCGAGGGCTGCCGCCAGCTCATTGAAAAATACGGCCTGACCCAGGAGACCGCCGCCAAGCGCCTGGGCAAGAGCCGCAGCGCCGTGACGAACTCTCTGCGGCTGCTGGGCCTGCCCGAGGACGTGCGCGCCCAGGTCAGCGACGGGACCCTGAGCGCCGGGCACGCCAAAGTGCTGCTGGGCCTGCCCAGCCCCGAACTGATCCGCCAGGCCGCCGGGGAGATCACCGGCCGCGGGCTGAACGTCCGCCAGACCGAAGCCCTGTGCAAAAAACTGGCCAAACCGCCCCGGCCCCCGCGCCCCAAGCCCGACGCCTTCACCCGCCCCAAGCGCGCCGTGGAGGTGGAAGCCGCCCTGAAAGAAGTCACCGGCAGTGAAGTCCATGTGGAATACAAGGACGGCAAGGGCAGCTTGAAGATCGACTTTTACAGCGATGAGATGCTGCAAAAATTCGTCAGCCTGCTGGGGCAGTATGACCCCGAAGCGTAGTCAAAAGGGGCAACAGTCGCGCACGGCTAACGCCTAACGCTCCTGTTTCCCCTCTTTGGAATCCCCTTCGACAAAATTTTGCCCAAAACCGCGCACTCGTCGCGGGGCTCCTCGCACACAATTTTGGGCAAAATTTCCCTGCTGTATCGGCGCCGTCGGCGCATGTCCGCCGACGCCGATGGTTCTTAAATCGTTTTCGTTAATCTGTAAATAGGAGTGGAATTTATGTTAGACATCCGCTTTGTCCGCGAAAATCCCGACGCCGTCAAGGAGAACATCCGCAAAAAGTTCCAGGACGCCAAACTGCCCCTGGTGGATGAAGTCATCGAACTGGACGCCCGCTACCGCGCCGCCATCGGCGAGGCCAGCGACCTGCGCGCCAACCGCAACAAGCTGTCCAAGCAGATCGGCATGCTGATGGGCCAGGCCAAAAAGGACCCCAGCAAGGCCGCTGAAGCCGAGGAAGTCAAAAAGCAGGTCACGGCCCAGGCCGACCGCCTGAAAGAACTCGAAGCCCAGGAGGGCGAACTGGCCGCCAAGATCCAGGAGATCATGTACCAGATCCCCCAGATGATCGACCCCAGCGTGCCCATCGGCCCCGACGACAGCCACAACGTGGAAGTCCAGCGTTTCGGCGAACCCGTCGTGCCCGATTTCCCGATCCCCTACCATGTGGACATCATGGAGAGCTTCCACGGCATCGACCTGGATGCCGCCGGCCGCGTGGCGGGCAACGGCTTCTACTACCTGATGGGCGACATCGCCCGCCTGCACGAAGCCGTGCTGGCCTATGCCCGCGATTTCATGATCGACAAGGGCTTCACCTATGTGATCCCGCCCTTCATGATGCACGGCGACGTGGTCAAGGGCGTCATGTCTTTCCCGGAAATGGACGCCATGATGTACAAAATCGAGGGCGAAGACCTGTATCTGATCGGCACCTCGGAGCATACGATGATCGGCCGCTTCATTGACCAGATGCTGGACGGCAGCCAGCTGCCCATCACGCTGACCAGCTATTCCCCCTGCTTCCGCAAGGAGAAGGGCGCCCACGGCATCGAGGAGCGCGGCATCTACCGCATCCACCAGTTCGAGAAGCAGGAGATGATCGTCGTCTGCAAGCCGGAGGACAGCATGAACTGGTACGAAAAGCTGTGGCGCAACTCGGTGGAGCTGTTCCGCTCGATGGAGATCCCGGTGCGCCAGTTGGAGTGCTGCTCCGGCGACCTGGCCGACCTGAAAGTGAAGAGCTGCGACATCGAGGCGTGGAGCCCCCGCCAGCAGAAGTATTTCGAGGTGTGCAGCTGCTCCAACCTGGGCGACGCCCAGGCCCGCCGCCTGCACATCCGCTACAAGGACGAGGACGGCAAGACCCGCCTGGCCCACACGCTGAACAACACCTGCGTGGCGCCGCCGCGTATGCTGATCGCCTTCCTGGAAAACCACCTGCAGGCCGACGGCACCGTGACGATCCCCGAAGTGCTGCGCCCCTACATGGGCGGCAAGGCCCTGCTGGTGCCCGACCGCAAGTAAGGCGCACGGTTGGATTCTTTTCTTGAAAGAAAAGAACCAAAAGAACTTTCGACCAAAAATCCCGGAGGGGGCATAGCCCCCTCCGGGATTTTTTATCAGAGTTTCTTCGGTTCCTTCTTTGCAAAGAAGGAACGCAAAAGCCCCTGTACGCAAATGCCAGAAATTTCCGCAAAAATTTTGCAGAAAGGGCTTGACAGAAGGGCTTTTCCCTCGTATAATAATAGAGCGCCTTTTGATAGGCGGCACATGTGGCGGTATAGCTCAGTTGGCTAGAGCATTCGGTTCATACCCGAAGTGTCACCGGTTCAAATCCAGTTACCGCTACCATCGATACAAGGTTTCGCTAAAATACTTGGGGACCGGTTGCAATAGTGGCCGGTGGGTTGCTTGCTGTTTTAGCGAAATCTTGTATTCCCTGAGGCCCGTTGGTCAAGCGGTTAAGACACGGCCCTTTCACGGCTGTAACATGGGTTCGATTCCCGTACGGGTCATAAAAAACAGTCCCCAGCTTAGGCTGGGGACTGTTTTTTATGACCCGTACGGGGAATTGCTGCGCAGGCGACCGCCGCCTGCGGCGGAAACAGGGAGCCGGAGCAGGGCCAGCGGCCGCAGAGGGCAAGCCCCGCCCAAGGGGCGCAGCCAGATGCGGGTGCCGCGGCCCGGTACAGGGCGGCGCGCCGCAGCGCGCAACCAACAGTCCAGTGGACTGTTGGTTAGCCCGCGGGAGATTCCCACGGGTCGCCAAAACATCCTGTCTCTAAGGGGACAGGATGTTTTTCTTTTTATGCTCTTTTTAAAGGGGCGACCGTACGGGAATCGAACAGCTCGTCCGGCCGCCCTGCACATGGTGGGGAAGTACGGCGTTACCCGGTATGGTACATCCGGCGGAAGGTTTTGCGGTGTTTTCTATTGCCCACAAAGTTTCAGGCCACGGGGAGGTTCCGAACCCTTCAGGCCGCTGCGCGGCCAGCTCCCCTAAAAGGGGAGCCTTTTGAACGGCCGCCACATAAAAAGCCTCCCCTTCAGGGGCTGCGGAGTCGAGCGACGCCTGCGGCGGATGTGGTAAGGCAAACTATCTTTCCCGGCGTCATAATCGCCTTTTCGGCGATTGAATACAGAGGTTCGCCCTTCGCTCATCGCTCCGGTCGTTGCCGCTACGCGGCAAGGCAGCGGTCGCAGAATGCAAGCGCCGTACCAAGGCGCGCAGCATGATGCGCTAACCTCAACCCGTGGGTGTCTGCCGAAGGCAGACGGAGGGGGTTCTGCCACCCGGCTGCACCATACCTTCCGGGACGTGTCACGGATCGTTCACCCGCACACCTCCCTCACCAACTTCTATCCCACCTCCCCTAAAAAGGTTCCCGACCGGGTTCTTTTCCGCGTGGCTTTAAAGGCCTGGTTCGGCGCGAAACGCTGCCCCTTGCCGGGCCATGCTGCCGGGTCCCGTTCTTGTTGACAAGTTTTAAAACTCCATATTATAATAAAAAAGTCAATCGAACGTACTATACAGAGGAGAACATCGCATGGCCTTTATATCCGTTGGGTTTTACCTATTTGTTGCGGCGATGGTAGCAGTCTATTACCTCTTCCCACTGCGGTGGCGGTGGGTGGTGCTGTTGGGCGCCAGCATGGGGTTTTACTGCTACCTTTCTGCGTTTTCGGCGGCAAACATCACCATGTTGCTGGCAGCCGCGTTGCTGGCCTGGATCCTGGCCCTGTGGCAGCGGCGCTGGCCCCGCTATAAGAGGCTTTGGCTGACGCTGGCTGTCGCGGCTTCCGCCATACCGCTGCTTATCATCAAGGAGATGCCGTTTTTTCTTTCCCGCACCGGCAGCGCCACCCCCGGGTGGTTTATCGTGCCCGTGGGCATCGCCTTTTACTCCCTGCAACTGATCGCTTACGCCATGGACATCTACCGCGGCACGATCTCCCCCCAGCAAAACTTCTTCAAGTTTTTGCTGTTCGTCAGCTTTTTCCCCAGCTGGTCGAAGGGCACCGCTTTGACGAACGCACCTTTGTAAAAGGCTTTATGCTGATATTGTGGGGCTTTTTTCTCAAGCTGTGCATCGCGGACAAAGCGGCGATCGTCGTCAACATGGTGTTCGACAACTACCCCCTTTACTCCGGCATATATGTGCTGGTAGCGGGTATTTTGTACAGCTTCCAGCTCTATACCGACTTCCTGGCCTGCACCACGCTGGCCCAGGGCGTGGCAGGGCTGGTGGGCATCCAACTGATGGACAACTTCCGTCGCCCCTATTTGGCTACTTCCGTAAAGGACTTCTGGAGGCGGTGGCACATTTCCCTCAGTTCCTGGCTGCGGGATTATATCTATATCCCCCTGGGCGGCAACCGAAAGGGGACCCTGCGCAAATACGTGAACCTGCTGATCGTCTTTGCCGTCAGCGGGATCTGGCACGGCGCAGGTTATAAATTTGTGTTCTGGGGGCTGCTGCACGGTGCGTACCAGGTCGCCGGGGGATTGTTGGCCCCGGTGAACCGCTTTTTGAGCCGGAAGCTCGCCCTGGACGCCCACCCGCACTGCAAGCGGGCCTGCCAGCGGATCTTTACCTTTGCACTGGTCATGTTCGCCTGGATCATCTTCCGCGCCGACAGCCTGAGCGCCGGTCTTTCCATGATCGCTTCCGTCTTCACGGTACATAACCCCTGGGTGCTCACCAACGATGCGCTTTTCACCCTGGGCCTTGTCTGGAAAGAATGGGCGGTGCTGATCCTCTGCCTGGCGGGCCTGCTGGCGGTAGGCTTTGTGCAGGAAAAAGGCATTTCGATCCGGGAGAAGATCCTGCAGGCCAGTCTGCCGGTGCGCTGGGCCATTTACATCAGGGCGATCCTGTTTGTGCTGGTGTTCGGCACCTACGGCTACGGCTACGATGCGCAGGCGTTTATTTACGGAGGTTTTTAAGGTCCCATGAAATCAAGAATAAAGATCGCTGTAAAAGCCGCCTGTTTTGTGCTGCTTACCTGCCTGTGTGTATGGTCTGTCAACGAACTGCTGAAGCCGAAATATTACTACAACGACGACTGGCCTTCCACCAACACGTTCCAGGACTTTTACCGGCTTGAAAAAAATTCTGTGGATGTGCTCATGTTCGGCAGTTCCCATGCCATGTGTGCGCTGGACCCGTTGGTTCTCTATGATAATTACGGCATTACCAGTTACAATTTGTCCTCGGAACAGCAGAGCCTGGTCGTGACCTATTACTGGCTGCGCGAGGCTTTGAAGTACCAGACGCCCAAAGCGGTGATCGTGGACACCTACATGCTCCACAAATTTTCAGACAATTACATCTATAACGAGATGAATTGCAGCGAAGGCGCGGTGCGCAAGGCCATGGACAACATGCGCCTTTCGCCCTTAAAATGGGAGGCCGCCCAGGTCATTGAAAAACTGGACCCCACCCAGGACGCCCTGAGCTACCTCTTGTTAAATATCCGCTATCACACCCGGTGGACGGACCTGGGGGAAGGGGACTACACGCAAAACGCCATGGTGGCGCACGGCGCCCTGAAGGGGTATGCGATGATGGACGGTGCCGACCCCAATCTGGAGTACACCCCTTTTACCGCCGCCGAAGCGGAAACCGCCGACCCGGACATCATGATGGGTGCGTCCAAGGAATATCTGGACAAAATCGTGGCGCTGTGCAAGGAAGAGGGCATCCAGCTCATTCTGGCCAACATTCCCTGCGCCGAAACGGCCGGCCGGTACATCTCCACCAAGGATTATGCCGACGCCAACGGCGTGCCGTATTATGATTTCAACGAAGAATCGCTGTACCGCGCCATCCAGTATGATGCTTCGCAGGATCTGCTGAGCCACCCCAACTACCGGGGCGCGGAAAAAGTATCAAACTATTTGGGGAAAGTCCTGGTGGAAGAATATGGCGTCACGCCGCGGACCGACGCTTCCTACGATGCCTGCCGTGCGCTGCACGATCACATCATGGACAATTTCCGCCTGTCGCAGACGGAAGATATGCGGCAGTACCTGTCCCTGCTGGAAAACGACGCCTACACGGTGTTTATATTTGGATCCACGGCGTTCAGCGCCGGCATCGACGAATCGCTGATGAACCAGCTGTTCGCGCTTGGGTTTGAGACCGAACTGCGGGAAGTCCCGGACGGCTACCACTACTGCGCGGTAAAGGACGGCGACCGGTTTGTGGAACAGCTTACCGATAAGGATCTGCAAGTTTCGGGTTCGATACGGGGCGGGCTTGTTCCGTATGTATTCCAGGTGGATACCCGCAACATGACCCAAAAGACCTACAGTCTGACGCTGGATGGCGTCGAGTATGCCCAGTCGGGTCCCGGCCTGAACTTCATCGTATATGATAACGAAATGAAAGAAGTTGTCGACCGGGTCTGCTTTGACACCACCACCCCTGAACTGACCGCTGCGCGGTAATAAGCGCCTATGGCAACCGGGCATCACCCGAAACGGGTGATGCCCGGTTTGTTGTTGCCTGTCCGTTTTCGATCCTGTTGTTCATCGCCTGCGGGCGGCCCTGCAGGCCGCCCCTGCACACGGTGGGGAAGTGCGGAGTTTGCCCGGTATGGTACATCCGGCGGGAAGTTTTGCGGCGGGGTCAAGACCCCGCCCTACGGTGGTCTCTATTGCCCACAAAGTTTCGGGCCGCGGGGAGGTTCCGAACCCTTCCGTCTGCTTCGCAGACACCTCCCCTATAAGGGGAGGCTTTAGGTGGGTTGCCACGTGAAAAGGCTCCCCTCCCAGGGGAGCTGGCCGCGAAGCGGCCTGAGGGGTTCTGCCACCCGGCTGCACCATACCTTCCGGGACGTGTCACGGGCGGCCTGCAGGCCGCCCCTACGCACAATAGGGAAGTGCAGCGTTTGCCCGGTATGGTACATCCGGCGGAAAGTCCCCCACGGCGGGGTCAAGACCCCGCCCTACAAGCCGCGAATCGTATCCCGTATTTTTCGCAATTTGTCCCTTCGCCCCGGTCATTGCCAAAAGTCCGCCGCGGTGTCCAAAATCTCCTGGGCGGGCAGCAGGGTCGCTTCGATGATGCTTTTCCCGGTCTTTTTCAGATAGTGCTTCACCAAATGATACCCGCAGGCGTATCCTGCACAATACGGCAGCCCTACCGTCGGGCAGTTTTGCAGTTTGGCCATTTCGTCCCCGTACAAATAGGCGTTAAGGTTTTCCAACCCCTGCACTTGCAGCCCCGCCCGGATGATCGGCTTGCTGTATTCATGCAGCGTCTTTTCGTCGGTGCGGATCACCCAGGGACCGGCCTGGTCCTCCCCATACAGCCAGGTCGCAAAGTTCTCCGCCAGCCCTTCATTGACCAGCATCTCCCCCAGCGTGACATCATTGCGCCATCGGATAAACTGGAACCGCACCGTATGGTTCGTTTCGTGGGCCAGCACCGCAGGCAGGCGGCCGAGCGTATGCGGGCCCGGGACCAGCCAGGCAAACAGATAGCCGGGGATCCCGCCGTCGCCGCAATATCCCTCGTTCAACAAAATATAGGGGTTTTCGGGGTCCGCCAGCAGGACCGTGAAAAGATACTCCTGCACGGGCATTTCGATCCCCGCGGCCGCAAAGCTGTCCAGCGACCGCTGCACCGCACGGCGGCACTCCGCCCACAGCGTATCGGATGCGATCTGTTCGATGGCCTCCCTCCGGGAAGCGTCCACTTTTTGCGGCGCGAGATGCCCCAGCATCTCGCTTGCCATCACAACATCGTATCCATGGGGAGAGGGCGCCTTCATGGGCACGCCGTAGCAGTCCCATTTTTTCTTGAAGGGCATCATCAGTTCATAACGATAGATGTCGTCCTTCTTTTCCGCGGGCGCCTGCATGATTTTTCGATAGACGGCGTCCGAGCGGATCGCTTTTACCTGCATATTCGGTCATCCTTTCGTGTTTTTTGTCATTCTACACGATGACGCCGCGTAAAAGTCAAGGGGAGGGGCCGCTTTTTTCTGGCTATCACAAAAGGGGGCCGCGTATAGGCGGCCCCCTGTGTTTTTATAAAAAGCATGAAGTTTATCCAAAATGTACTGCCTGACGGGACGTGCTGCGGGCGGCCTGCAGGCCGCCCCTACGCACAGCAGGGAAGTGCAGGATTTGCCCGGTATGGCGTGTCCGGCGGGAAGTTTTGCGGCGGGGTCAAGACCCCGCCCTACAGGCTATCGGGAACGGTATATGCTTATTGTACACGTTACGGTAGGATGTAGGGGCCGCGTGTACGCGGCCCGATGGCGCAAATGGTGGCGATACAGCTTGCGGAATGGCTGCTCATTTACGGGTGTTCTGTAGGGCGGGGGCTTGCCCCCGCCGTGTGGTGGTTTCGATTGCCCGCAAGGTTTCAGACTGTGGGAAGGTTCCGAACCCCTCAGGCCGCTGCGCGGCCAGCTCCCCTAAAAGGGGAGCCTTTTGAACGGCTGCCACATAAAACAGGGGAGGTGTCTGCCAAAAGCAGACGGAGGGGTTCTACCACCCGGCTGCATCATACCTTCCGGGACGTGTCACGGGCGGCCTGCAGGCCGCCCCTACCTATAATAGGAACGTGCGGAACGCATCCGGCGAAAGGCCTATTCCAAAAAGGCCGCCAGCAGGTAGAACGCCGCGAGGTGGGCCGGGTAGAACAGGTAAAAGCCGCGGCGCAGGGCCGGGCCGGGGCGGCCGTTATACAGGCAGATGGGCAGCGCCGCCCACGCCATGGCCGCCTGCACCGCCTCGCCCTGCGTCAGCAGGGCGGCCGAAAACGCCAGCAGCAGCGCGGCCTGTCCCGCCCGCGTGCCCCGCAGCAGGTAAAACCCCACCCCCAGCACCACAAAGGCCGGGCCGCCCTCGGCCAGCGCCAGGTTGGGCAGCAGCCGGGCGGCGATCTGCAACGCCTGGCGGGCGGGGCCGGGGTCCAGCGCCCCGGCCAGCCAACCCGCCAGCACCCCGGTCAGCGGCAGGCAGGCCAGCCCCACGGCGGCCAGCGCCGGGCGCGCACGGCGGGTCTGCACAGCCTGCACCAGCAGGTCCCACACCCGGCTGTAGGCCGCCGCGCAGAACAGCGCGCCGAACGCCCGGTAGGGCAGCAGCGACACCTGCGACGGGACCGCCGCCATCAGCGCCAGTTCCAGCGCGGTGGTGGCCGTCGCCGCGGCCTGCAGCCGCAGCAGGCGGCGGGCCGGGCTATGGGTATGGGCGCAGGCTTCGGCCCCCGCGAACAAAAACAGCGGCAGCGCCGCGCGGCCCGCCAATGTCAGCCACAGCGGCCCGCCGAAAAACCGCCGCAGATGGTCCAGCACCATCACGGCGGCGGCCAGCAGCTTGATCTGGGCCGTCGTCAGGCCCCCGGTGGTCCGGCCGGTCATGGGCGGCCCCCTTTCCTTTTATAATACGGGCAGCTTTACGGACGGTCGGGTTCGCCCTGCCGCGGCAGGAACCGCACCCCCACCAGCCGGTGGAACACCGCCACGAACACCAGCCCGAACACCGCCCCGGCCAGCGTATCGAACACGCGCAGCACCACCGCGCCCGAAAGCCCGTA
The DNA here is from genome assembly GCA_003343905.1 of Subdoligranulum variabile. Lineage (GTDB taxonomy): Bacteria > Bacillota > Clostridia > Oscillospirales > Ruminococcaceae > Gemmiger > Gemmiger variabilis_C. Next base: position 4,355 of record QAKI01000046.1, on the reverse strand, counting down.
GGTGCCGGCGGCCAGCATCAGCGCGCCCAGGCAGTTCATCGCGGTCTTATAGCGGTAGTCGGTGCAAAAGCCCAGGCAGACGCCGCCCAGGGGGCCCATCAGCGAATGGAAGGATTCCGGCGTCACCGTATAGAGCAGGAAAAACGCCGCCGACCCGGCCACCACCCCGGCGATGCGCTGGCGGAAACGCTCCGACGTGTCGGGAGAGTAGGGGTAGACCGACAGCAGCGAGGAACAGGCGAAGCCCACCCAGATGAACCGCTCGACCCCCAAAAGCTGCCCGGCCGTGACGGCCACGGCGACGCCCAGCGCCATGCGCAGCTGCCACAGGTGCGCCGGGTCCGTGAGGGTGAACGCCCGCACGAACTGCCCAAAGCGCACGGTTTTGTGCTGGTGGCGGTGCTTGACGACCAGGATCACGGCGCACAGCAGGTAGCCCGCCACGGCCATCAGCGCGCGGCGGCCCAGGGCTTCGCCCACAGCCGGGTTGCCCGTCAGGTAGATGTACGCAAAGCTGTACAGGCCGCCGTTGCCCATCTCCGGCCGCAGGGTGGTGATGAACAGCAGCGCAAAAAACGCCGCAAAATGCAGCGGGAACACCAGCAGCGGCGGCGCGGCGGCCGCCGCCCAGGGCGCCAGCACCAGAATGGCCAGCGCCGCCGCCAGCGTCACCAGCGAATCCCCGATGCAATAGGCAAAGTTCACAAAGCGCAGGCTGAGCACCATGCAGAACAGCACCACCGCCATGGGGGTGTTGTCGGCGCCAAAAGCCCCCGACAGCAGGCTGATGAATACGATGGCAAACGCCACGATCAGCACGGCCCGCGCCGCCATCCCGGCCCAATAATACAGCTTGCCCGCGCCCGTGCGGCTGGCGGCGATCTTTCGCTTCAGCACCGCGCAGTCCGCCTGCAGCATATCATAAAATTTCATGTTCGCGTTCTTCCTCCAGGTGCGCGGCCAGTTTGTCCGCGCTGTCTACAAAGCGTTCAAAGTCGCCGCCCGCGCGGCGCCACAAATCATAAAAGGGCTGCAAAATGCTCTCGTAGCCCTGTTTCAGGGCGGCCAGCCCCGCGTCGGTGATGTACAGCCGGTAGCTGCGCTCGTCCTGCGGCTGGCGCTCTTTGCGGATGCAGCCTTTCTCGTACAGGGATTTCAGGCAGCGGCTGACCGCTTCCTTCTTCATGCCGCTGCCTTGGCTGAGCAGCACCGGCGTGTTCTGCCCCGGCTGCAGGTACAGGTATGCCAGCAGTTCGCATTCGCTGGCCGTCAGCGCAGCCCGGTGCGCGGGCAGCAGCGCGCGCATGATCTTCTGGATCTGCTGCTGATAGCGGATCATCTCGGTCCATTCCATGTCCATAGCGGCCCCCCTCAGAAAGTTAACGATGTTAATTATATGGCGGAAAGGGATCGTTTGTCAAGCCCCCGGCAGGCATTGACTTATTTGCCAAACTGTGCGATAGTAAGAGTCATACCGCGGGGCGCCCGGCCGGACGGCCCCGCGCGTTCCTACATTCTGTAACAGGGAGGGACCCCACTTGCCGCGTCTGCGCCTGCTTCACCGCATCATGAAAATCACCCACATGTACCAGTTGCTTACCGGTTTTCTGGTCTTTTATCTTGTTTCCGCGTGTTTGATCCTGCGGGCCGAACCCGGCATCACGACGTTCCGGGACAGCCTTTGGTACTGTTTTGTTTCCTGCACGACGATCGGCTACGGCGACATCGTGGCCGTCACCGGGACGGGCCGCCTGCTGACGGCCCTGCTGGCGCTGTACGGCATCATCGTGGTCGCGTTTATCCCCGCGGTCATCGTCAGCTATTCCATCGAGTTCAACAAGGTCAAGGCCAAGAAAAGCGTGATGAATTTTCTGGACAAGCTCGAACATCTGGATACGCTCTCGCCGGAGGAACTGCGGGAGATCAGCGAACATATCAAACAGCGGCGGTACAAGCTGTAACGCCGCGCTATCGAAACAGGAAACCGCCCCGGCCCCCGCGCATGCGGGGGGCCGGGGCGGTCTGTTGAGAAAGCAAAAATTTTCCGCAGCAGCGAAAAAAACAGTGGAATCCACAAGCCATCCGTGTTATACTCTTTATAAAACAGGGGAAATTTTGATGTTTCGGGATTTCCCGCGCCTTTTTTGTACATTTGTTTTGAAACCGTGCAAAAGCCACGCAGGGGCCGCCGTTCCCAAGCGGAAAGGCCGGACTTCTTCGGGCAGCGCCTGCTGAAAAGGAGGGCAGCGAAGTATGTGGACAAAAAGCGATAGAAAACAGTTCTGGATCTTCTGCGCGATCGCAATGGGGGTCCCGCTGCTCTTGTTCCTGCCGTATCTCGGCCTTGGTTCCGATCCCAACGTCACGCTGTTTTCCCATGTGGTCGTGCTTCTGCCAGCCTTTGCGGCGGTCGTCTGCAACTGGGTCGTGCAGGGGGAGGGGCCGGTCCCCAAACGGTTTTACGGGTTCTTTTCGCTGATCGTCCTGATCACGGCAGGGTTCTATTTTGCCGAGCTTTTCACATCCACACCGCTGGAAAGCATATATGTCCCCCTTGTCGAATGGGCGTTGGCTGTGATCGCGCTTTTTATCCTTGCGTTCGAGCCGCGCGGCGCAAAAACAAAGTACGGCCTGTCGTTTACCGCCGGAAAGGGAAGCACCGCTGCCGGTGTCACCGCGCTCTTTGTTTTTCTGTACTTTTCCAGACTGATCCCCGACTTTACAGACCCGGCATACACTGAAGCCTTCACCGCACAGTTGGACCAGAAAGCCCTGTTTCTTCTCTTCTTACCGTTCGTGTTTTTCCTGACGTACTTGCCGTTTTTGGGGGAAGAATACGGCTGGAGGTATTGCCTGCTGCCGTTACTGCAAAAGAGGTTCGGGTATTGGATCGGCACGCTGATCAGCGGTATTCTGTGGGGCCTGTGGCATGTTCCCATGCTCATCTTTAGTCAGGCGGGGGAGCACATTTTTTACATGGGAGCCTTCCAAATCGCATTCTGTATCTGTCTGGGATTCTTTTTCGCGTTCGCAAAAGAAGTGACCAACAATATCTGGCTGATGGCTTTCTTGCATTATCTGAACAATGAGTTTGCTGTTTTTGTGTTCCTGGAGCCGTCCTCTGTAGGGAAAATCGACGCAGCAGGGCCTTTCGACGTGCTGGCCGTTTTTCTCTATAATACCGTTTACATCCTTCCGTTCCTTATCTACCGCTTGTACCTTTACAGGAAGCGCAGAAAGGTCCAGCCGTGATACAGCGCCTTTCCCGTTTGGGCAGCAGGGAGGTGTACCGGCTGCGCCGTCGGGCTGTTCAAATCCTGCCCGGCCTTTTTATAAAAATAGCCCCCGCGCACCGCATCCGACCGTGTGCTTCTAATGAAAGGCAAGTTTGCATCGGGAAAACCGGGGGACAGGCGTATTTTTCTTTACTAAGCCCCCCAATGCGTGTATAATATAAATACAGAATTTTTGACGGCAACAGGAGGGATTCCCATGATGTACCCGTTCATGACCTTGTCCGACAACACCGAGATCGTCCACTCCGAAATGCTGCCTGACGGCAAAGTGAAAGTCTACATCGAAAAGCCGGATGCCAAAGATTGTTTCCACCACGCGACCTGCTATCTGCCCGGTTATGAGTGGACGGAGGTTTTCGGCTTTACAGAAAAGGAAGTAGCGGAATATCAAAAGTTTCTGGAAACCACTGCGCACCTGATTTTGCAGTTTGCGCAGGACGGAGGCGTTGAAAATGCCGCAGGTTTTTAAGATCGGTTCATACTGGGTCTACTTTTGGGCCAACGAGAATGAGCCTTTGGAACCCGTCCATGTCCATGTGTCACGGGGGGCTCCCTCAAAGACGGCGACCAAAATCTGGATCACCAAAGCCGGCGGGTGCTACCTGGCAAACAACAACTCTCAAATCCCGCCAAAGGTCCTTCGCAACATCATGGCGGTCATTGAGGCCCGCAGCGAAGAAGTGATTCAAAAGTGGAAAGACTTTTTTGGAAGCATCCGCTACTACTGCTGAGATATTGATGAAAACCGGCGCCGCTTTCGGCGCCGGTTTTTCCTTACATTCCCCTCACACTTCATATTTTTGCGTCTGCTATGGCAGGCGCTTTTTTATGAGTCTGGCTCTGATGACCCGCGCAGGCGGGCTGTTCAAATCCTGCCCGGCCTTTCTATAAAAATAGCCCCCGCGCAGGCGGGGGCTGTTTTTTTGGTGGAGCGAAGCAACCCAAATCCGAACCATTGCCCTCTGGGGCATCTTTGGCGGCGATTTCATCGAAAGTGATGGTTTTTGTGCCGTCTTTGTAGTTGAATGTAATCAAAACTTTTTCATCATAAAGATAAAC
>QAKI01000056.1 GCA_003343905.1 Subdoligranulum variabile | reverse complement strand
GCCCTTCCCGAAGTCCGCATCGAAGACCTGTTAGGACGCGAAGAGATCCGTATCAACATGGAGGAGATCGCAGGTTCCCTGAAAGGCAAAGTCGTTTTGGTCACCGGAGCCGCCGGTTCCATCGGTAGCGAACTCTGTCGCCAACTCTGCCATTTCGGGCTGAAGCAATTGGTTCTGTTCGACAGTGCCGAAACCCCGATGCATAACATCCGGCTGGAGCTGGAAGAAAAATTCCCCGATGTCGAGTTTACCCCGGTCATGGGAGACATTCGCATGATCCATCGTGTCGAAAGCATCTATCAGCGTTTCCATCCCCAGTTGGTCTTCCATGCCGCCGCCTACAAGCATGTGCCCCTGATGGAAGAGAACCCCTGCGAAGCCGTCCATACGAATGTCTACGGTACGCGTAACGTAGCCGATATGGCAGTCAAGTACGACGTAGATAAGTTCATCATGGTCTCGACCGATAAAGCCGTCAACCCGACCAATGTCATGGGAGCGTCCAAACGTTTGGCGGAGATGTATGTGCAAAGCCTGAGCATCGCTATCAGCAAAGGCCGGCATTCCGGTAAAACCCGTTTTATCACCACCCGTTTCGGCAACGTGTTAGGCAGCAACGGTTCCGTCATTCCCCGTTTCCGCGAACAGTTGGCAAAGGGTGGCCCTCTGACCGTCACCCATCCCGACATCATCCGCTACTTCATGACGATCCCCGAAGCCTGCCGCTTGGTTTTGGAAGCCGCCTTTATGGGCAAAGGAAACGAAATCTTCGTCTTCGATATGGGAACCCCTGTGAAGATCGCCAATCTGGCACGCCGCATGATCGAACTGGCAGGCCTTGTCCCCGGCGAGGATATCGAGATCAAATATACCGGTCTCCGTCCGGGCGAAAAGCTCTATGAAGAACTGTTGGCAACGAAAGAAAATACATTGCCAACGGAAAACGAAAAGATCTACCGTGCCCAAGTCCGGGAATACGATTACGAAGACATCTGTACGGTCATGTCCCCCTTGATCGACCTCGCGATCAAAGTAGACAAAATGGGAACCGTCCGAATGATGAAAGGAATCGTGCCTGAGTTCAAGAGCAAGAATTCGGTATATGAGGCGCTGGATCAACAATAGAGATTCTTTTTGTTGACATAGAGGTGGTAATTATAATTGTACAGTGAGGTTACCTACATTATATATAGAATATCATTAGATATTTTTTTAATCCTTAAATGGATATGCTTTTGATGTATTGTAAAAACGTTTTATTAATAAAGGTGAGGATGTCTTTTTGAGTGTTAGTAGTTACTTGTATGTCATACTCTAATAATAAAATTATAGCAAAAAATACAATGACGCTTTATCTGCGTATGTTCTTAACTATGATAGTAGGGTTATATACTTCTCGTGTCGTATTAGCAACATTAGGGGTAGAAGACTTTGGCATTTATAGCGTAGTGGGGGGAATTGTTTCTATGTTATCTTTCATTAATGCAGCTATGTCATTATCTACTAGTAGATTTTTGACTTTTGAAATTGGAAGGGGGGATGTTTGTCGTACACAAAAAGTGTTTTCTACAGCTTTTGAAATACATATGGCTGTAAGTTTGTTGATACTGTTTTTAGCAGAAACTGTAGGTTTATGGTTTGTTGTTAATAAATTGGTAATATCTGAAGATAGGATGATAGCTGCAATGTGGGTATATCAATGTTCTATTTTGTCAATGATAGTTTGTGTAACACAGGTCCCATATAATGCTGTAATTATTTCCCATGAGAAAATGAATGTTTATGCTTATGTTGAGCTTTTAAATGTGTTTTTAAAGCTACTTGTTGTTTATTTTCTTTTGATAGGTAAGGCAGATCGTTTAATTCTTTATGCTGTTCTCCAATTATGTGTAAGTATATTTATCGCTCTAATATACCGTATTTATAGTAAAATAAAGTATGAAGAATGTCGGATAACATGGATGTATGATAAGCACATTATCAAACCAATGTTAGGATTCACCGTTTGGAGTATTTTGGGTAATGTTTCATATATAGGTTTAACTCAAGGTGTGAATATATTATTGAATCTATTTTTTGGTCCTGTTGTAAATTCAGCTCGTGCTGTTGCTGTTCAAGTTCAGACAACGTTGAATAGTTTTTGGACTAATTTTTTGACAGCTATAAATCCACAAATAATCAAAAGTTATGCTTCTAATGAGGTGAGTAGACTCCATGAACTTGTTTCTATGGGTTCGCTTTATGCTTTTTTTTTAATGTTAATTTTTACCGTTCCTGTTATTTCTGAAACTCCTTATCTACTTAAATTATGGTTAAATAATGTTCCAGACTATACAGTTGTATTTGTTCGTTTGGCATTGCTGTTATCTTTAATTGATTGTATATCTGAACCTTTAGTTAATGCTATAAAAGCAACAGGTGTGATTAAAATATATCAGATAGTAGTCAGCATAATACTTCTCTCTATTTTACCGATATCTTATATTTTATTTAAACATAATTATCCTCCTTTCTATGTGTATATTATTAATATTGTAATAAGTGTATTATGTTTATTTGTTAGAGTATATTTTGTAAATGATATAATTGGTCTTTCAATGCGTTATTTTATACTAAATGTTATAATGAAGGCTTTTATGATAGGTGGATTATCTTTTACTATTGCATATATATTAAAGTTGTTTTTTCAACCTTCTGGTTTTTTATCTACTTTTACATTTTGTATATTTCTTTCTTTTATAACCGTTTGTTTAGTGTTTTTTTTAGGACTGAAAAAAAAGGAAAGAAAAATGGTTTATACTTATAGTAATAAATTTTTTACTAAAGATTAATGAGGCATGAAATATTTTTCTGTTGATGATCAAATTAGGATTGTAAATAGTGCTGTTCTAAAGGCTTCAATGTCGGCTGTTTTTGATGCTGTAAATCAGCATCCAGAAGGATTGTTTCGTTATAAAATAGCCAAGTTTTTAGGTAAGCGGAAGGAAGTATATGGGAATTACCCTATGGGATTTTTGTATTGGGGACTTTCAGAATATATACTTATGTATAATGAAAAAAAATTAATTTCTTGCATAAGTGAGAAGATTGCTGGAATGTTTCATAGTGACGGGAATCTTAAATATAAAATTTCTGTGGTAGATCAAGTCCCAATGGGATGTTGTTTTATTAATATGTATAAGTTAACGTTCGATAACAAGTATAAAGTTGCTGCACATTATATTGCGAATTATTTGTTAGGAAGATTTGAAACAGATAGGATTCTATACCGTTGTCATTCAAATGTTCAATTAGTGGATACATTGGGAATGATTGTTCCTTTTTTATGTATGTATAGTGAATTGATAGGGGATGGAAAGTATTATAAAATAGCTCGAAGTGTTTATGATGACTTTTTAACGCATGCAAATACCTTAACTGGTTTTCCTGTACATGGTTATGATACTACTACTGGAATCCATTTGGGTAGTAGTAATTGGGGGAGAGGATTAGGATGGTATCTGTTGGCTAAAGCCTATTTGGGTGATAAAAATGATTCTATTAATTCTCTATTATCATCAATAACCTATGTTCAATTCCCTTTTCAAGGTTATTCAATAGTTGATTCATCTGTTGCTTTACTTTGTGAGTTATATAAAGTATTAATATCTTCAGATTATGTTCCAAATTTTTCTCAATTACATTCTTTTATTCGTCAAGATGGATTGATTGATTTTTGTACAGGAGATACATGTGGATTCAATGACTATGCATCTTATTATGGTTTGGGAGGATTAGCTAATGGTTTATATTTACTTTTATTGTCAAAATCAAATGTATGAATATAGCGATTGTAACTCAGCCTATTAAGGCAAATTATGGAGGGGTGTTGCAAAATTTTGCATTACAATGTGTATTAAGAAAATTAGGCCATCATCCTGTGACTATAGATTATCGTGATAGTAGTCCTTTATGGTTTTATCTGTTTCAGACAATTAAAACAATTTTATTATATCCATTTTCTTCGAAGAGAAGAGCTTTGACTCCTTATAGAAATGTTTTTCCACGCGATAAACGAATAATGAAATTTGTTCATAAATATATTAAATTAACCGATAATCAGTATTTGTCTTATAATAAAGATATTATTCAAAAGTATAAAATTGGTGCAGTGATAGTAGGGAGTGATCAAGTTTGGCGTCCGAGGTATAGTCCTAATTGTTTATATGATACATATCTTTCTTTTTTAAAAAATGAAAAACTAATAAAAATATCTTATGCAGCCTCTTTTGGAGTTGATTCTTGGGAATATACTGATAAACAGACAAAGGTGTGTAAGGAGTTAATGAAACAGTTTAATGCTGTATCTGTACGTGAACACAGTGGAGTTCATTTGTGCCAAAAATATTTGGATGTTAAAGCTTGTGAAGTATTGGATCCTACTTTACTTTTATCAAGTGATGATTATTGTTCAGTTTGTTCCGATATACCTGTGAATCGCAAAAGGTATGTATGCTGCTATATGCTAGATGCTAGTAGTGAAAAGATGATAATTATAGAGGAATTCTCTCGTAAAAATAATTGTGAAATAATCGTTTTTTCAGCTCATGATAGCATCATGTATTCTGTAGAAGAATGGTTGGCTTTATTTAGGGACGCAAGTTTTGTGATAACAGACTCTTTTCATGGGACAGTCTTTTCTATTATATTTCATAGAGAATTTTATTCTTTGATCAATGCAGATAGAGGGGCTACCCGTTTTGTATCATTGTTATCAAAATTTGGATTGGAGTCCCGTATAGTAGTAAATAAAAAGTTGGAAAATGTTCCAATAGATTGGACTATTGTTGATTCTAAGAAAAATGAAATGATTAATAAGAGTATTAATTATTTGCGTAATGGATTATCTTAATAAAGAATTAGTCTCCATAATTGTTCCTGTATATAATTCATCAGCCTATATAGAGAATTGTGTTAGTGGATTATTGTGCCAATCATATAAGAATATAGAAATTATATTAGTTGATGATGGTAGTAGTGATGATTCTTTAGATAAATGTAGAATCTTGTCACAACTTGATACACGTATTTGTGTTTATTCTAAAAAAAATTCAGGTGCTAGTTCTGCTCGCAATATGGGTATTGAATATGCTCATGGTTATTGGCTTGTATTTGTAGATTCTGATGATATTGTAAAAGTTGATTATGTTAAGCATTTAGTTGATGGAGCATATTTGAGTAGTGCTGATTTTGTTGTATCAGGAATTCAATATTGGAATACTCAAACTGAATGTAGAATAGATAAAGTCTATGAAAATAGATTATTAGAAGATGATAATCTTGTAGAATGTATAGTGAAATATCGAATTTATGAAAATGGAGGACCATTCTCTAAGTTATATAAAGCATCGATTATTCACGATCATTCCATATGTTTTAATGAAAATTTGCATTATGCGGAGGATTGTGATTTTATGTTGAAATACATTTTATTTATTAACTCTTTATTCTTTATAAATTCAGTTGATTATATATATAGATTGACTCCCAATTCATTGTCACATAGGAGATTGTCTCTTATTTCAGAGGAAATGTGCCTTTTAGAAATGCAGAAAAGATATCAAGATTTATCATTTAAATTTAAAGAATATACTTTGAATTTATACAAAGCTTCAATAATACAATATTATCTTCGAGTGTTACTTGGAATCGTTGATTCAAATTTGTGTATAAATGATAAAATTGTATCTTTACAATCATTAATATATAAATGCAAAGGTAACTATACTGATAGTGAATATCGTTTGTATCAACCATATTGTATTAATGATCGTATTTTGTACAAATTACTATGGTTGGGTTCTCCATTTATGATTCTTATATATGCAAAGTTGATTTTTCCTATATTACGTTTTTTATATAAAATATCAAGATGAGAATATTGTATTTTACAGGTCAAATTGCTCTTCATGGTGGAATTGAAAAAGTAACTGTTATGAAATTGAATTATTGGGTAGAAACAGGTAATGATGTTTATTTATCTACCTATGAGCAAGGAGATAAGTCTTTTGTTTATCCTATATCATCAAAAGTTCATTATGAAGATTTGAACATAAATTATAATGTGGATTATACATATGAATCTCTCTATTCTTCTAGATGCTTGAAGCTTGTACCAAAACATTTTTTTAGAACTGTTAGTTTACTGAAGAAGATAAAACCTGATGTAATTATCGTTCCAAATTTTGGATATGAGTTTTGGTTTCTACCCCTTATAAAGGGTAGATCTATGTTAGTTAGAGAATATCATGATTCACAATACCAAAGAAAATTTGGTAGTATTAAAGTATGTATAGATGATTTTATTCAACGTTTTTATGATGCTGTAGTAGTTTTGACTCCTCAAGAGGTGGGCTATTTTAAATATAAAAAAAATATCAAAGTAATTCCTAATCCAATAAAAAAATCTACCTATATATCTGATTTATCCTATTCTAAGATAGTAACTGTAGGTAGAATAGATAGAGTGAAAAGATTCGAATTGTTTATTGAAATAGCGGAATTAGTTATTAAAAAGTATCCGAAATATAGATTTGAAATTTATGGAGAGGGTAATCCTATATATAAAAATGAGCTTTTGGAATTGATAAAATCGAAAAAGCTACAAAATAATATATTTTTTATGGGGGGGACATCTGAAATTCAACGTGTTTTCTCTGAAGCATCTATATATGTTTGTACTTCTAAAACAGAAAGCTTCGGCTTGACATTGATTGAGGCAATGGGTGTTGGTCTACCTGTTATTAGTTTTGATTGTCCTCATGGACCTAAAAATATTATTCATGATGGTGTTGATGGATATTTAATTCAAAATGATTCTATTGTTAAAGCTTCTAATGCTATTATAAATCTTATTGAGGATAAAAAGCTTTTAGTATCAATGGGAAATTCTGCGCGTTTAAATGCCCAACGATATCATCTTGATAATGTAATGAAAATGTGGATTAATCTATTTAATAAATAAATATTTAGGCTTATGAATTTAGAATATTCGGCTGTTATTCGTACATTAGGCTTGGCTGGAGACAAGTATATGAGACTGTTAAAATCTTTAGATACTCAAACAATTAAACCTAAAGAAATATTAGTTGTTCTCGCTGAGGGTTATGATTTGCCTCCGGAGAGATTAGGCTATGAACGTTATATTTATAGTAAAAAGGGAATTGTTTCTCAACGCTCCTTGGGAGCAATTGAAGCAAGATCAGAATATTGTTTGTTTTTGGATGATGATTTGGAATTTGAGTCTACTATGGTTGAAAGATTATTTAAGCCTATAGTGGAAAAGAAAGTGGACATAACTTTTCCAATTATTCCAGAGATGGTTCCTAAAACTACATTGTCTACATTTTTAATATGTGTCTTAACCGCTTCAGCTATGCCAATGATAATAAATAGAAAAAAGTATTATACTAAAATAAATATGGCTGGTGGTTGGTTATATAATGAGCATATTGATTTCTCAAAAGAGCTATTGTATGAAGCCCAAACTGCACCTGGTGCTTGTTATTTAGTGAAGACTGAAATTGCAAGAAAAATCAAATTTGAAGAGGAACGTTGGTTGGAATTGACTAGTTTTAGTTTGCCAGATGATCAGATTAATTTTTATAAATATTACAAGTTGGGGTATAAAATAGGAGGAATCTCAAATATTCATATTCTTCATTTAGATGGGGGGGGATCTAGTTATGAACGTACGCAAAAAGCAGTTTATGCTTTGGCTAAACATCATATCATTTTTTGGCATAGATTTGTTTATAAACCGAGTTCTAATCTTATATTTAGATTAATTAGTATTATATGTTTTATGTATTGGCTTATAACATCTTCTTTACTTGGAATAATTTCTAATATGCTCTTGTTGCGATTTAAATTAGTTGTAAAACATATTAAGGGTGAATTAGATGGGATAAAATATTTATTTAATAAAGAATACAAGCAGTTACCTGTAGTAAAAAAGGAAAATTATTAAATTATGGATTTGATTATTGGTGCTGGTATAACAGGGTTAAGTTATGCAATGTTTAAAGGTGATAATGATTATATTATAATCGAAAAAGAATCAGAAATAGGAGGGTATTGTCGGACAACTAAACGTAATGGTTTTGTTTGGGATTTTTCTGGGCATTTTTTTCATTTTCAAAATCCTGAAATAAAGGATTTGATTTTAGAGAAAATGGATAAAGATGAGATGGTTTCTATTTTAAAAGAAACGAAAATAAAATATAAAGATTTATTAATTGATTATCCTTTTCAAAAGAATATTCATCAACTTGATAAAGAAGAATTGCTGGAATGTCTCTTTGATTTATTTACTGTAGGTAATAATGAATTTGATAATTTTCAAGAAATGTTATATTGTAAATTTGGAAAGGCAATAGCAGAGAAATTTTTGATTCCTTATAATGAGAAACTTTATGCATGTGATTTAAACAAATTGGATAAAAATGCAATGGGACGTTTTTTTCCTTATGCTAATAAGGAAGATATTATTCGAAATTTTAAGTCATCTGATAATGCATCTTATAATGGACATTTTGTTTATCCGAGGGGAGGGGCAATTGAATATATTAATTCTGTAGCTGCTCGTTTAGATAAGTCAAAAATTCATTGTGGAGAAGAAGTACAAGAAATAAAATTATCTGAACATCTTGTAGTATTCACTAACGGAAGAGTGTTTAAATATGATCGTTTAATATCTACATTGCCTTTCCCGGAATTGCTAAAAAAAACAAATATTGTTTGGGATCAAAATATTTACAATTGGAACCAAGTCCTTTGTTTTAATTTAGGATTTAATACTAAAGGAAAAGATTCCATAAATCATTGGTTATATTTTCCTGAGAAGAAGTATTGTTTTTATCGTGTTGGTTTTTATAATAATATTTTGGCTCAAAATAGAATGTCTTTGTACGTTGAATTGGGATTTAATAAAGACGAAAAAATCTGTTCAAATGAATGGCTAGGTGTGGTGTTAAAAGATCTGAAAGATTCAGGTATTGTGGATGATTCTCAATTTCTATTAGATTTTCAAAGTATCATTATGAATCCTGCTTATGTACATATTAATAAACATTCTGTCGCAGATGTAGTGGAGAAAAAGAATCTCTTGGCTGAATTTGACATTTATTCAATTGGGCGTTATGGTAGTTGGACTTATTGTTCTATAGAAGATAATATTATTGAAGCTAAAAATTTGGCGTGTAAGTTGTCGTGATATGCATGAACGTATTTTTCATTTTGATATAATTCGTACGGTTGCATGTTTAATGGTTATTATTATGCATGCTCCTATGCCGAGTGATAGAATTATTGGTGTTTTTACGTGGGGTATTACTTATTTAACGATGCCTTGTATCGGTCTGTTTTTTGCATTATCAGGAGCTTTACTTCTACCTGTTAAAAAATCTCCTTTGGATAGTGTGAATTTTGTAAAGAAAAGAGGGGGAAGATTTATTTTACCTGTTTTACTTTGGTCTTTGATATATTTATTTGTTAATGGTACATTTACTGCTGGAGATATAAATATGTTGATAAAATCAATATTATCATTACCTTTTTATAGGTAGGAAGGTGTGCTTTGGTTTATGTATGTGCTTATTGGATTATATATTATAACACCTGTAATTAGTCCGTGGCTAAGTCAAGTAGATAAAAAAACATTGAAGTTTTATTTGTTTATATGGGGTATTACTTTGTTATATCCATTCTTCAAACCATGGTTGCAGTTAGAAGAAAGTCCTTATGGTATTCTGTATTATTCAAGTGGATTTCTCGGATATTTTATTTTAGGATTTTATCTTCGTCGCTTCGGTATTTATCTTAGATTCCTAACTTCTATTTTTTTGTTATGTATAGTTATATTGATTCCTGTTGTGTATAAACTTTTCATAGAACAATATGGATTGGATTTTGGTGATATTTTTTGGTATTTAAGTTTTGATTGTCCTATACTTGTTATTTTGTGGTGGAATATTCTTAAATACTTAGCTGATTGGTTAGAACGTTTTTCGTGTATTAAGCATTTTTGTGTAATGTTTAGCAATCTTAGTTTTGGAATGTATTTATGTCACATACTTATACAACGTTATTGGTTATGGCATGTAAGCTATATTTTGAATATACAGAATTATATATTGCAGACATTTATTATTATTATTTTAACCATTCTATTTTCTTATGTCTTGTCTTATCTGCTGTCGAAATTACCTTTGGGTAACCAGATAATTTGTTATAAAAATAAATAACTTATGATTCCTAAAATAATACATTATTGTTGGTTTGGTAGAAATCCGTTACCGGATTCAGCCAAAAAGTGCATTGAAAGTTGGAGGAAATTTTTCCCAGAGTATGAGATCAAAGAGTGGAATGAAGATAATTTTGACGTACATCTTATTCCTTATGTAGAGGAAGCATATAATGCCAAAAAATATGCTTTTGTTAGTGATTATGCCCGTTTTTGGATTTTATATTTTTATGGGGGGGTGTATTTTGATACAGATGTAGAGGTTATAAGACCCATGGATGATATTTTAGCCAAAGGAGGTTTTATGGGGGTTCAACACGATTATTTTTTAAATCCAGGTTTAGGAATGGCATCTGTGGCTTATCATCAAGTTTATAAGTTCATATTGGATTATTATCAAAATTTGCATTTCTTAAAAAGTGATGGCTCATTTGATGAAACAACAATTGTTATTCATACAACAAATGTTCTGATGAGTCTCGGGTATAAGAAAGATGGTCGAATCATTCAAAATGTAGAAGGAATATATACCTATCCTTCTGATTATTTCAATCCCTTTGATGATTTGACAGGTGTAATGCGTAAGACTAAGAATACTAGAACCATACATTGGTTCTCGAAAACCTGGTGTAGTAATTATGGTCCGATTAGAACTAGTGTAACACGATTAGCACATAGGATGTTTGGTGTTAATAGTTTAAAATGGCTTAAGAATTTAGTTAATTAGTATGCAATCTTCATTTATTCCTGCTAATTTATACAATAGTGTTTATCTTGTGGTTGTAGGGTTTATAGCATATTTACACTATTTGAAGATAAAGAATTTATCTGTTTTTTCATTACAAAAAACAAAATTATTTTCTGAATCTTTTATCCTATTATTGACTTGTATAGTAGTTCTTTTTATCGGTACGCGTCCATTAGCAGGTGCTTTTACGGATATGTTTGCATATACTGATTATTATTTGTCTTCTCAAATGATAGATACTAATAATGAGCCAGGTTTTTTATTGACAGCTAATTTAGGCCATTTGTTAGGTCTATCTGTTGAGTCTTGGTTTACTTTTATTGCAGCAATATTTTTCGGATGTAATTTATTGGCATCTCGTTCTTTGGATAAAGTAAATGGAGAACTTATCTATTTGACTATTCTTGTATCATTTCTTACTTTTGCATATTCTACAAATACCATTCGTAGTGGTATGGCACATTCCATATTGTTGTTAGCAATAAGTTTATATTTGGATCGAAAAAAGAATAAGTTGCCTATAGTTTCAATAGTTTGTTTTATTTATGCGTTTTCTGTTCATAAATCTATAGCATTAGGTTTAATATGCTTCTTCTTAGCCTATTATATCGTGGGCTTACGTAGATGTTTTCAATTTTGGTTTTTATCTATTTTTTTTAGCTTATTTGTAGGGAATCAAGTCGCAAATTTATTTCAAGGATTAGGATTTGATGACAGATTGGATAAGTATCTTATTGCGGATGATTTTACGGGCTTTTCTCATACTGGATTTAGATGGGACTTTTTGTTTTATAGTGCAATTCCTATTATTTTGGGATATTATATAACTATTAAAAGAAAGATTGAAAATAAAAAGTATTCAATATTGTTATCAACGTATCTTTTAGCAAATGCTTTTTGGATTATGGTTATCCGTGCACAGTTTAGTGACCGTTTTGCATACCTTTCGTGGTTTTTATATCCTGTTGTACTTTCTTATCCTTTGCTAAAAATGGATATTTGGGGAAGGAAACAGGGTGTGTGCGCATATTGGATTTTGCTAGGTCACTTGTCTTTTACGTTGTTTATGCATTTTATTTATTCTTAATAAATTTGTTATGTATACTCCTCTAGTGACTATCGCTATACCTATTTATAATGCCAAGGATTATCTTGCATCTGCGATTCAATCTTGTATCAATCAAACTTATCTAAATTGGGAACTATTGCTAATGGAAGATGGCAGTACTGATGGTTCTTATGACATTGCATATGAGTTTGCTTCTAGAGATAAACGTATACAAGTGTTATCGGATGGTAAAAATAGAGGTCTTGTATATCGCTTGAATGAATCTATAAGGAGGGCCAAAGGAAAATATTATGCCCGTATGGATGCGGATGATATTATGGTAGTTACTCGCATTGAAGAAGAGGTTTTATTTTTAGAAAAGCATTTTGAAGTTGATGTAGTGGGTGCATCTATTATGACTATAGATAATCATAATAAAATTATTGGTTCTGAATTTACTCAGGGGAATGTATGTAGTTTTATTCATCCTACGATAATGGGGCGTATTGAATGGTTTAAACAGAATCTATATGAGGAGTGGGCACTCCGAGCTGAAGATTTTGAATTGTGGACACGTACTAGCTCTATGAGTACTTTTTATGCGATAGGTAAACCTTTGTTGTTTTATAGAGAATTTGGTGTTCCTTCTTTTCGTAAAAATTTCTTATCACAGCGAACTATGCTAAAAATTTTTAGTCGTTATCATCAATATAATAAGTCTTTTATTTGGTTTGTGAAAAATTCATTGTTCATGTTTGTGAAAATTATCATTTATGCTTTTTTTGCTTTTGTAGGTCAAATTGATTATATTATAGGTAAACGTAGGCGTAAGAAGTTACCTGCCCATTTATGTCTTTCAGAAACTAATATACTTGAGGCTATACGTTGTAATGATTAAGATTGAAGTATTTTATTTGGTATTATGAACATCCTACACGTCGTAAACATCTACTTTGTTCTTCCATATTTTATAGGTGATCAATTCAAATACTTCAAAAGTAAAGGCTATAATATGAATGTTGTGTGTAGTCCGAGCGAGTATTTGGCTGATTATGCTAAGAAACAAGGTTTTGATTATATAGAGAGTCCGGTTAATCGTAGTATTTCGTTGAAAGAGGATTTTATTACGATTCGGAATATTTGTAAATTCATTAGGAAGAAAGATATTGATATAGTAGTGGGACATACTCCGAAAGGAGGGCTTTTGGCTATGGTGGCTGCTTGGCTGATGCGAGTTCCTAACCGTATCTATTTTCGTCATGGGTTGGTTTATGAGACGAGTCGTGGTCTTAAACGTTTTATTTTAATGAGCGTGGACAGGCTGGCATCATTTTGTGCTACTGAGATCGTATGTGTAAGTCCTTCGGTTCTTAAGCGTAGTATTGAGGATCGATTGGCACCTGCCAATAAACAAATAGTATTGGGACATGGTACTTGTGGAGGAATTGATACGGAGTTTAAATTTAATCCGGCCCTTGTGGATCGGCAGAAAGTGGCTGACCTTCGTAAGAGGTGGGGGATTAAAGAAAGTGATTTTGTGATTGGATATTCCGGTCGTCTTGTACGGGATAAAGGTATTATTTCTTTGGTACGGGCTTTCGACATGCTGGAAGATGCAGACGATTGCAAGCTTTTGTTGGTAGGTATGTTTGAGGTCCGGGATGCTTTGCCGGAGGATGTAAAGGAAAGGATTGAGAATGATTCGCGTATCATTTATACCGGATTTGTCAATGGAGGAATGGAATATTATTATTCCTTGATGAATCTGTATGTATTACCCAGCTATCGTGAAGGATTTCCTACTGGTGTCTTGGAATCTCAGGCAATGGAATTACCCGTGCTTACCACCCGTGTAACGGGTTGCTGTGATGCCATTTGTGATGGCAGGAGTGGTCTTTTTATTACCCATGATCCGGAAGATATAGTTGAAAAGATAGATGAGATCCGGTTGAAACATCGTATAGATGGTAGGTTCGGACGTGAATGGGTAAAAGAGTATTTTGATTGTCGAAAGGTTTGGTGTGAAATAGAAAAATTATATAAATGAAAATTTTAATAACCGGTATCCATGGTTTTGTGGGATCTAATTTGGTAAATGCATTAAAAGGAAAACATATTCTTTACGGATTAGATATTGTTGCTCCTGAAAAGGATGGAGTGGTAAAAACTTATAGTTGGGATGATCTTGGAAAAAGGAATATTCCGGAGGTGGATGCCATTATTCATCTGGCGGGGAAGGCGCATGATACGAAGAATCAATCTAAGGCGCAGGTTTATTTTGATATCAATACAGGGCTGACACAAAAGATTTATGACTATTTCTTGGGTTCTTCTGCGAAGAAGTTTGTTTTCTTCAGTTCGGTGAAAGCGGCTGCCGATCAGGTGGAGGGGGATATCCTGACCGAAGAGGTTGTGCCTTCGCCCAAAGGACCTTATGGCGAGAGCAAGATCAAGGCCGAGGAATATATTCAGGAAAAATGGCCGGCTGACAAATCAGTCTATATATTGCGTCCCTGCATGATTCACGGGCCGGGAAACAAAGGAAATCTGAATTTGCTCTATAATGTGGTGAAGAAAGGAATCCCATGGCCGTTGGGGGCTTTTGAGAATAAACGGACGTTTACTTCTATCGATAATTTGTGCTATGTTGTGGAAGGTCTGTTGACCAAAGAGGTGGCTTCGGGAGTCTATCATATGGCTGACGATGAAGCCTTGTCGACCAACGAACTGATCGCTGTGATTTGTGAGGCTATGGGACGGAGGGCGCATATCTGGCATTTGAACAAGAAGATGATGGAGATGGTGGCGAGTGCCGGAGGTTGTCTGCATCTGCCCTTGAACAAGGAGCGTCTGGCCAAGTTGACTGAAAATTATGTCGTTTCCAACCGGAAGATAAAGTCGGCTTTGGGAGTAGATAAGATGCCGGTCAGGGCTAAGGAAGGTTTGATCAAGACGATTAAAAGTTTTTGATATATGTTGTATCTGTTGATTTTTGTGGTTCTGCTTATGGCAGAGCTGATTTATTTCCGTATTGCCGATAAATGCAATATCATTGATAAGCCGAACCAGCGCAGTTCTCATTCAAAGGTGGTGTTGCGTGGGGGAGGAGTCATCTTTTTGGTCGGTACATGGGTGTGGAGTTGTCTCTATGGTTTCCAGTATCCGTGGATGTTGGCAGCGGTGACTTTAGCTGCTGGAATATCGTTTGTGGATGATATTCACAGTTTGCCGGACAGTTTGCGCCTTGTGGCACAATTTGTGGCGATGGGATTGATGTTCTATCAGTTGGATATCCTGCATTTGGATATGTGGTGGATCGTGCTTCTTGCATTGATCGTATGCGTGGGAGCGACGAACATCATCAATTTTATGGATGGGGTGAATGGAATCACGGGGGGATATTCGTTGGCGGTGCTTGTTCCGCTGCTGTTGATGAACCGGAAGATCCAGTTTATGGAGAGTTCGTTTTTGATTGTCGCGATCTTGTCCGTAGTGGTGTTTTGCCTGTTCAATTTCCGTCCGAAAAACCGGGCGAAATGTTTTGCCGGGGATGTCGGAAGTATCGGAATTGCTTTTATCTTATTGTTCTCTATCGGGAAATTGGTGATACAGACCGGAGATATAACATGGCTGTCTTTTCTTGTTGTGTACGGGGTGGACGGTTGTCTTACGATCTGCCATCGGATTATGCTTCATGAAAACTTGGGAGAGGCACACCGTAAACATGCATACCAGTTGATGGCGAATGAATTGAACATGTCTCATCCGGTGGTCAGCCTTGTTTATATGGTCTTGCAGTTGGCCGTTTCTTTGGTTATGGTGTATGCGTTACCGGATCGGGTGCTTGTTCATTGGGTTTATTTGGGAATAGTGATCGCTTTGTTGGCTGTGGTTTATCTCTTGTTCATGAGGAAATATTATCATCTTCATGAGAGATATCTTGAGTCATTGAAGAAGTAAGGTGGTTGTTGAATAATCAAAGAAAGGATGGATATACAAACAATAGATAAGAATCTGCTTTCTGATCTTCATCGGAAAGCAGTTGCGAATGAGCGGAAGCGGATGAATTTTGATTTGCGTACTTCTGCTTTGGATCAGAGTCAGCGTATGCTGAATGCGTTGGAGCCGGGGACACAAGTACCTGTTCACCGGCATATGGAGACGGCGGAGACGACGATCTGTATAGAGGGATATTTGGAGGTTGTTCTATATGCCGAGGCTTCCGGTCAGGATGAAACGGGAGGGGAAAGGAAGTTCGTGGAGGTTTCCCGTGTTACGCTTTGTCCGCGCGAAGGCAAATATGGGGTACAGATCCCGTTAGGTGTGTGGCATAGCGTGGATGTGAAAGAACCAAGCACCATCTTTGAGGCCAAAGATGGTGCTTATGTGAGCGCAAGCAGATAGATTTTACCGAGGAGCTTTTATCCCGCCAGCACCTTATAAAGACTCCCGATCCCTCCTGCCAGCATCAGGGTGTAGCCGGAGAGGCCGAGCCAGTCGGCTTCGGGGGGCGGGGAGAGAGGAGGGAGAGAATCGCTCCGAGAGCGGCGAGGGTTACTTCCGTTTCCCCTCTCCACAGGGAGAGGAGGGATAGGAGGCTCAGGCAGAGGACAAGGACAAAGGTCGTCACCGGCAACCGGGCGTTTGCGCCGGGGAAAGATGATCCGGGCGAGGGTGGTGAGGAAGCTGAGGATGGTTTCAAGGACGTTCATGATTTATGAATTATGATTTATGGGGTGGGGAATGAGTTTACTGATTTTTCTGCAAACCTTGACCAACAACGCTTGATAGGCGGCACGGTTGTCGCCGTTGACTTCGCTGATGTATTTGCTGTAGGCGATCTTGCGGGCGAAGGCTTTCGGGTCGTCGCTGACGTCGGCGGCGAACGGGTAGACCGAACGGATCAGGCGGGCGTAGTCCATGAACGAGTCTCCGGGACTGTCGTAGGTACGGAAACGGAGGGAATGGGCGCCCAACTCGATGCTTGCGCCTTTCCACCAGACGTTGGAGCGGCCGTAGGCGGTGAGGCCGAAATAGTTGTGATGCTCGCTGGCGAGATCACTTTGTCCCCAGCCCGACTCGATAGCCGCTTGTGCCAGGATAACCGCCGGATTGATCCGGAATGCTTCCCCCGCCTTTCGGGCGAGGGGAAGGAGGGAGGAAAAAAATTCGCTTTGCTTCATTTTTTTTAGTTGAAAGGTGAAAGTTGAAAGTTGAAAGTTGAAAAATAGCAACGTGGAGTTACTTCCACCTTTCAACTTTCACTTGATTTACAGTTCTCCCGGGCGATCATCCGTGCCACCGCCACCGCCGGCCGATTCGCTGGAGGCGTCCTTTTTCGGGACGTAGCGTTCGAAGGAGACGTTGTTGACGAGGTTGATCAGCATCGTGCCGGGGTAAAAGACGATGTGGGCACGGTTGAACAGGGCGGTGGTGAAACCGTCGACGGTGGCCGAACCTTTGCTGCCGGCAACCATACGGAAGCTGCCGAATTCGCCCAAGTGAACCGATTCGCCGTCGGAAAGGGCTTCGTTCATGACTTTGATCAGGCCGTCGAGCACCAAGATGATCTCACCGCGGCTGGCGGTACAGATGTTTTCGATACGGGTACAGATCTTGTTCAGCGTCAGTTTTTTCGTGATGCTGGTCTGTGCATGATAAAGAGTTGCGCCTGAGGCTGCGTCTTTGCTCATGTCTTTGCGTTTGACGAGAGTGTAAATTAATGGCAT
>QAKI01000037.1 GCA_003343905.1 Subdoligranulum variabile | reverse complement strand
CTGCTCTGCAAAGCCGGATCGGAGCATAACCGCAGCCGTTTTATCGTCAAACGACTATTTAGCGAGGAATTTATAATCATCAAACGCGACCCTTCGAAGACACAATTCGTCGCCCGGTTGAACGACTTTTATTTCCAGTTTCAGAAACTCGCCAACAACTACAATCAGGTCGTAAAGGTCATCAATGCGCACTTCTCCAACATTGCAATCCCGCATCAGATCGCCGCATTGGAACAGCGTACGAGGGAATTGAAAGCCCTTAGTATCGAGATACTGAACCTTGCCAAACAAGCTAAGGAATGGTTGCGAATATAAGGTTGGGCTCACGAAGAATGATTAATAAGCCCTTCCGTGTTTCTCTAAACCTTTCGCCAGAGGTGAAACTGGTCAATAAACTGCACTGTGAAATTGCATAGGAGTAGAGCATCACCGTATATGCAGTATCTTACTTATGGTTACTATCTCAACCGACCTCACGTCCGCATTATCAACCTGTCGACAACCGAATCGGGAATGACAAACAGACCATTTTAAATCAAAATATTGAGAATCCGGAGTGTTAAAGTCTATCGGAAACTGATAAAGAAACATGAACTATAACTTACACAGAGAAAAGACGATGTGGGGGGGCGCAAACCGGATAAGACCAGATATGGATTTATGAAGGAGTACTGTTCTCAAAAAACGACCTCGGATAACAGGCTTCTATTCCCGAATCGGTTGAATATTTTTATGTGATTCGTATAACAATCAAAAAAAATGATTACCTTTGCGCCGTTATGGTTCTTGTTCGGCATACCGAACAGGATGAAAAGGGAATCCGGTGAAAATCCGGAACAGTACTCGCTGCTGTAAGTCCCCTCCTTCGGGAGAAGTTGATTATTGCACTCTTTGCCACTGGTTTAGACTGGGAAGGCGCAATAAACGGGACGAGTCAGAAGACCTGCCTTAACGATGATTTACACCCGCGGGTTACGGGTCGGAGTCACACAAGGTAGTTTTTACATACTATTTTCTGTCGATTTCTATATTCCTGTCCGCCCGTGTAGTTCTGCAAACGGAAAATGACAGGAGATCATGGCAAAAGAACATATCGGACATATAAGGAGAAGGACTGATTCGGCCTTTGAATCGGCATCGAAATACCTTGTCCAATTCAAGCGTTCGCTTACGGAGCAAATCCGTCGGCGGACGCTTTTTTCTGCAACAATATTAACTCAAAAATAATCAAACATGAAGAAACTTTTTACATTGCTGGCTTTCACGGCTTGTCTGGCCACTGCAAACTGGAGCTGTTCGGATGATTACGACGACTCGGAACTTCGTAGGGAGATCGAAAATCTGAAGCAGGAACTGGCGCAAATCAAATCGCAGATCAGTTCGTTACAAACCATCATCAATGCCGTCGATACGGATAAATTCATCACGAAAATCACAAAAACCGACAACGGGTACACCATTACATTCAGTGGTGGCGATACCATCACGATCGAAAACGGTGAGAAAGGTGCGGACGCTCCGGTTATCGGCATCGACCTTTTCGAAGGCGTCTACTATTGGACGATCGGTGGTAAGGGCAAATGGCTTACCGACGCATCGGGAAATAAGATTCCCGTAGCGGGTGAAGACGGGATTTCGCCCGAACTGGATGTCGATGCGGAAGGTTACTGGACCGTAGACGGCAAGCGAATCACCGGAGCCGACGGCAAGCCCGTAAAAGCAACCGGAGCCAAGGGCGATTCTTTCTTCAAGGAAGTCCGGGAAACTGACGACGAAGTGATCTTCATACTGTCCGACAATGACAATACGGAAATCCGCATTCCCAAAGCCAAAGAGATTAATTTCGTAATTGAAAAGACGAGCCTCGTTCTGAAATACGGTATGAGCAAAACGCTCGCCGTCACTCAGCACGGTGTATTGAATCATTCGATTGCCAAACCCGACGGATGGCGTGCGACACTCGACGGCGATGTGCTGACGATCACGGCTCCCGTGAAGGAAAACACCTATGCCGAACGGGAAGGCAAGGTATCGGTAGTGGCTGTAGGTGCTACGGCCACCGTCATAGCCATAGTCGAAGTAACGGCTTCCGACGCCATACTCGAAGATTCCGGTGCGGGCGACAGCAATTGGGAAGAGTGGTAGAACAAGGTGGAATCGAAAATAACGCTAAATAAATGAAAAAGCTATATTTATTCGGCATGATTCTGTCCGCCGTTTTTGCCGCGGCAGGATGCAGCAAGGATTCGGGAATTGAAAATGACATCAAGCCAGCCATTCCGGATTCAGAGCGGCAAGTCGTGCTGACCGGCGTATCGAACGCCGCTGTCACACGCACCGGATTCGACGAGACGGACGGGAATTCCATTCCGTTCATATGGAGCGCGGGCGATTACATTTGGGTGAACGACACGAAGAGCGCCGCGATAACGGAGAGCGGAAACAAAGCGACCTTCACGTTCGAATCGCTCTCTGGCGTTACGCCTTATCGGGTATACTATAACAGGACCGCCTCGACCGCCTCGACCGCCGTAATTCCCGCCGTGCAGAATCAGGCTGCAGCTGGCGTCATGAATCTCGGTGAAAACGGCGATTTCGGCTATGCGGAAACAGATGCTGACGGCAATTTCGCACTGCAACATCAAACGTCGTATATCTGGTTCAACGCCTATTCAGCCGACGTCCGGTCGAAACTCGTTTCGATCACGGTCAGCACGGCCGACGGCACGACGATCGCAGGCGAAGCCACTTTCGACGGCGAACAACTCGGCGCATGCAGCGGAGCGTCGTCCATCGTCCTCTCTTTCGGCAACGAGGGCATAAGCCTTCCGCCCCAAAGCGACGACCGGCATCTCTTCGCGGCGATGGTCGTCTACCCGGCCGATCTGTCGGAAACCTCTGTTTCGGTCGTCTACACCTTCGCCGACGGCAGTAGTTATCTGACGAGCAAGGCAGGCAAGGCACTTAAGCCCGGTACGACCCTGCGGCTGACCAATGCCATCGCAGCGGCTGACTGCGTTAGCGACGGCGTATACTATTTCACGCAGGAAGGGTGGAGCACCGAGCTTCCGGCATCGTTCAAAACGGTCAAGGCAATAACGCTGGGCGATGCAACGCTTTCGCCGGATGATATCCAGACGATCGCAGGCAAATTGCAAAACAACGGCGTCGTCGATCTGGGTGAAGCCCGGTTCGCAACGACCGAGTTCCCGGAGGTGTTCAAGCGCAACACTTCGTTGGAAGGAATCGTTCTGCCGTACAACATCAAAACACTTGCTTCGAGCGGCAGCTATTCGTCGGCTTTCTACAATTGCTCGAACCTGAAAAAGATCGCACTGCCCGAAGGTCTGACTGCGCTTACGGAGAACGCTTTTTACGGTTGCTCGAAACTGGAGCAGCTCCATATTCCGTCGACCGTTGCACGGATCGGTCGCAGTGCTTTCTATAATTGCAAGGCTCTGACCCACGCCGCCCTGCCCGAAGGAGTGACGGAGATTCCGCAACACGCATTCTACGGATGCTCCGCACTTGCGTCGGTCGACATTCCCTCGACTGTAACGACGATTGTCGGTTATTCGTTCCAGAATTGCGCCGCGCTGAAAGATGTAACGCTCCCCGATGGTCTGACCGCTATCGGAGCATATGCATTCAGCGGTTGCAAGGCTCTCGAAAGCATAGCCATCCCGAGCAAGGTAACCACGATCGAAAACCACGCGTTCTATCAATGCGCCAATCTGAAGACGGCCACGTTCTCCGAAGGACTGGTTTCGTTGCAGGACGATGTATTTTATCAATGCGTTCTACTCGAAGACGTGACGTTCCCCGCATCACTCGAAACAATCGGAGCGCGTACGTTCGGGGGATGCAATTCCTTCACCAAAATCTCGATAAACATCGAAGACATTCACGAATACTCATTCTGGAACTGCACGGGACTGACTGCGATCGAGTTGGGCGACAAAGTCAAATCCATCGGCCGTAATGCCTTCATCTCCAACGGCGGCAATGCCGTGGCGTCGATCACCTGCCATGCGGCCACGCCGCCTGTGCTCGGCTCCTCCGCTTTCGGAAGCGTCGGCGGTACCGTCGCAGGCAAAAAATACGTGTATGTTCCTGCCGAATCGTTCGACGCCTATGAAAAGGAGTGGGCGGTACTCACCAATACGAACGGCTATATTTTCGAAGATATCAGCAATCAGGAATTGACCGACGGCGTCTGGTACCGCGCATCGCGCGAGGAGGAGTGGTCGACCTCGATGCCGCAGTCATTCCCGGCGCTTTATGTTCGTACGGTGGGCGAAAACACCATTATCTCCGCAGAAGCGTTTGCCGAAATCGTTGCCAAGATTTCGGCACAGCAAACGCCCGTAACGCTCGACCTGCGTTCAGCCCGATACGCCGAGACAGAGTTCCCCGCCGTGCTGGCCGGAAATGCCAAACTCGGTGCCATCAAATTCTTCGACAACACGGCCGCCGTCGCTGCGGGCGCTTTCAAAGGTTGTCCCGCATTGACCGAGACCGTTATTCCGACCGGAGTCGCCGAAATAGGTGCGGAAACATTCGAGGGCTGTACGGCTCTGGCCGCCGTAAACATTCCTTCCAGCGTGACGGCAGTCGGCGCGAAGGCATTCAATGGCTGTACGGCATTGACGGAGATCGCCTTGAACAGCGTGAAAACGATCGGGACCGAAGCTTTCGCCGGTAGCGGTCTTGCGCAGGCATCCGTTTCGGCCGAGACGCTCGGCGAACGGGCTTTCAGCAACTGCGTTTCCCTGACCTCCGCATCGCTTAGCAAGATGACTTCCATTCCGGCCGGATGTTTCGCCGGATGCGTGAAACTGGCAGCCATGACCATTCCGAACTCGGTTACGGAGATCGGCGCCAACGCATTCGACGGATGCTCCGCACTGGCTTCGGCAACGCTCGGTACCGGCGTAAAGAGTCTCGGTGCTTCGGCCTTCGCCAATTGCGCACTGACGTCGCTCGTATTGCCCGACCAACTGACGACGCTGGGCAACGGCGCATTCAGAAATAACCCTGCCATCGCCAAGATTACGTTCGGCGCAGGCATTGCCGCCGTCGGTGACAACGCTTTCGCAGGCAATGCAACGATAGAGCGGCTGACCGTTCCCAAAACCGTCACGCAAATCGGAGCGGGGGCATTCGCCGACTGGTCGAAACTCAATACGCTGACGATCTCCGGCAATTCGCTTGCATTGATCGGTTCGAAAGCTTTTGCAAACACGGTGCTGCTGGCCGATATCTATGCCGAACCGACAACGGCTCCGGCAATCGCTTCGGACAGTTTCTCAGGGGCAGGCGCTTCGGTACAGGGAGAGAAGACCGCACATGTTCCCGACGTCGCCGCTTACGGCAGTTGGACATCGGCCTGCAGCCAATATACCTTCGCACCGCTCGGCGACGACTACCTGAGCGAAGGTGTCTATTACCGTGCCTCTGCCGCTGAAAAGTGGAGCACGGAATTGCCCGCGGCGTTCGCTTCGCTCTTCGTAAAAACCGCAGGCGACAATACGGTGATGACATCGGCACAAGCCACGGCCATAGCGAACGCAGTCAAGGCCCTCTCTGCTGGGGCTGCCGTGGACATGAGCGAAGTTGTGTACGAAAGCACGACGTTCCCGGCCGCATTCAACGGCAATGCGAATCTATGCGGAATCGTGCTGCCCGCAAATGTTACGGCCGTCGCCAACAACGCATTCAAGGGTACCGGATTTACGTCGATACATATTCGGGCCGACATCGCCTACGGCACGAATGCCTTCAACGGATGCGCATCGCTGACTTCGGTAACATTCGATGAAGGCGTGACGGTCATCCCGAACAATATGTTCCAGAATACCAAACTCACACATGTCGCGCTGCCCGATGCCGTTCGGGAAATCGGCAGCTATGCTTTCACAGGCTGCCCGCTGACGACAATCGATCTCGGCGAAGGGGTCGTAACCATCGCGAGTTACGCATTCCAGAAATGCAGCGAATTGACCGAAATTTACTTCCCCGACGCTACGGAGTCAATCGGCCAGAATTGCTTCGCAGGATGCGTCAAATTGGCAAAAGTATCGTTCGGCAAGGGCATGAAAACCATCGAGGCATACAGTTTCACCGGCACATCCTACATGGGTGGAGCATGCCCGCTGCTGGGAGACATTACCTGCCGTTCGACGACTCCGCCGACCCTGAAAGACGACTACGGCACAGGTCCGTTCGGCGGATCGTGGTACGACCATGCGGGCAAGGACGCTCCGTCCCGTATCCTGCATCTGCCGGTTTCGACCGATCCCGCAACCGGTACCGGAGCTTATGCCGACTCCCAATGGACGGAGTTGGGAACCACTTCCTACGGCTTCCAATTCGTTTACGATGTGGAATAGGACAAAAGATAATTCCTAGTACGCTGGAGACGCCCGGGCCTGAAAAACGGCTCCGGCGTTTCCCCGTATTTCAAACAAATGCGACATGAAACGATTTTTACCCATTATATGCGGTATCCTGCTGGCAGGATGCTCGTCGGGAATCAATGAAGAGGCCGTTCAACTTCCGGACAGAGGCTCGGTGACCCTGATCGGAGTATCGGGCGTTTCGACCCGTACGCAGTTCGGTCCCGTGGACGGCGCTGACGTCGGGTTTCAATGGAGTCCGGGCGATTATATCTGGGTCGGGAACACTAAAAGCTCCGACACCTCCGACGCCGGACCGACCGCGGAATTCGGCTTTACAAACCTCGCAGCCACACCTCCCTATACGATCTATTACAACATGACCGGCGAGGGAGCATCGGCCCTAATACCCGAACGGCAGCAACAGACCGCAGCCTATGCGACGGAACTCGGACGCAACGGTGATTTCGGGTATGCTTCCGTCGGAAGCGAGAACCGCTTCTCGCTCAATCACGCCACCTCATACGTCTGGTTCGCCCCATGGTCGTCGGACGTAACCGAAAAACTGACCTCCATTACGCTAACCGCAGCCGACGGTACACCCCTGACCGGCACGGCGACATTCTCAGGAACCGGGTTGGAAAACTTCTCCGGCAGCAGCACCGTAACTCTTTCATTCGGCGCAGAGGGCGTTGCGCTTCCCACAGCCGTCGACGATGCGCGGATTTTCGCCGCGACTGTTATCTTCCCGACCGACTGTTCGGCATCGGAAGTCTATGTAACCTATGGATTTGCCGATGGAAGCGTCTATGCCGAAACGAAAACAGGCAGGGAGTTCTCGGCAGGCAAGATCTACCGGCTGACGACGGAAATCACCAAACGCTACGGCGGTACGCTTCGTATTGAGACAGAAACGGCGCCGGAAAAAGCGACTGACGGAGAGCCGTTATGCCTGAAATACGGCGAAAGCCTGCAATACCCGCTGGTCGCCGAAGGCTGGATTTCCGGTGTGAAGACCGCATCGGCTCCGGCTGGATGGAACGTCGCACTGAACGTCGGCGTCCGCAAACTCTCCGTGGCTCCTCCCGCCGAATATGCGGAAGGGATGGAACTGGAGAATGTCGTGACGTTCGAGGCGAATGGTGCGACACTCTGGTCGAATCCGGTTTATGTGCTCGACTTTACGCATCCGGCCGGAACGTTCGTGCTGATGGAGGGAAATATGACCTCCGAAAACGGCTCAATCGTCTATTTCGATCAACACGGCCGTTATCACGAGAAGGTATACGAGCAGGTCAATGATAACGAGGTCGGCAATGTGCTGCAGGATATGTATATGGCCAACGGAAAGATTTATTTCATCACCCAGAACGGCAAAACGAGCAGCATGGGTACGACGTTCAACGGCGACGGCCGGTTTGTGGTCTGCGATGCCCATACAATGAAACGGTTGGTTAAGCGCGACATGCCGTTTTATGCCGAAATCGACACTTCGACGGGAGCTACCGCAAGTTCCAAATCGACATTGTGCTGGCCGCAGCACCTCGTGGTCGTGGGTCCGGAAAAGGCCTATATTCAATATTCGACCGCCAACAACGAATCGCATTCCGGAATACGTGTCGTTAACCTGAACACAAATACGATCGCAATGGAAGATATTCCCGGCACGTTCGGGTTGTTTACCAAAACCGGAGCTACCAAGGCCCGTATGGTCTTCTCTCGGGGCAAGGTGTTTGCGGGGCGGGGAAATTCCGTGATCGTCATCAATCCCCGGACCGACGAGGTCGTCAAAACCCACACCTACGAGAACCGGCAGGTGAAAGACCTTGCCAAAGCCGCCGACGGAAATATCTATGCCGTTTTCACGGGCGAATTCGAAGGAAATTCGGGCATGACGGGCAGCACCGCGTTCACAACCCCGGCCAAGGTCGTGATAATAGGTCCCGACGGCGAAATCGCCGGCGAGCAGGACCTGCCCGAAATCGTAAAACTCCGTACTGGTACGGCATCACCGACCATTCAGATGTGCGCGAGCTTTACGCAGCCCTATCTCTATTTTATCGGGACGGAGGCGTTCAGCGAAACGAAGGCCATGCGCTACAACTACCAGACGGGGCATGTGAACTGGGATTACATCACCGCGGATCTGGATACCGATCGTTCGGGCGGAGACATCATCTACGGCTATATGGGCGTACACCCGACTACCGAACAGCTATGGGTCGGTAAGTCGACCTACACGCAGAGCGGCATTCATGTATACGACGTTTCGCGTAGCGATGCAGCCGAAATCGGCAGTTTCTACCAGCGGAAAGCCAGTCCGGCAGGCGTAGATTTCGCATATCGATTCTCGGAGGAGTGGATCAATAAATAGCTGTGGGCAATGAGACTGAAACTGGTCGAAAAAGCAGTTGCAGCCCTGTTTCTGTTCGTCTTCGGCATGTCGTGCATGGAGGACTACGGTCCGCTCGAAACGACGGAGTTCGACATGAGCATTGACGGCGAAGCGGACGGGGTAACCGGCAAAGGGCTGTTCATCACCAACGAGGGCAATTTCATGTATGGAAACGCCTCGCTGTCCTATTACGATCCGGTGAACAGACACGTCGAAAACGAAGTATTCGTGCGGGCGAACGGCATGCTGTTGGGCGACGTTGCGCAGTCGATGGTTATTCGCAACGGCATCGGCTGGATCGTCGTTAATAATTCGGGCGTCATTTTTGCCATTGATATCAACACGTTCAAA
This sequence comes from Subdoligranulum variabile, assembly GCA_003343905.1. Classification (GTDB taxonomy): domain Bacteria; phylum Bacillota; class Clostridia; order Oscillospirales; family Ruminococcaceae; genus Gemmiger; species Gemmiger variabilis_C. The sequence goes on along the minus strand of QAKI01000037.1, from coordinate 7,785 downwards.
GAAGTCGGTCGAATTACGGGTTTCACTTCTCCGCGCTACATCCATTTCCTGAGTGACGAAAAAGCCTACGTAACACAGATCTGGGACCCGCGTATCTATATCATCAATCCCAAGGAGTACCGCATCACGGGTTACATCGAGACCGACATGAACTTCGAAACCGGCTCCACGGAACAGATGGTGCAGTACGACAAGTATGTCTTCACCAACTGCTGGTCGTACCAGAACCGGATTTTGGTGATCGACACCGAAACGGATACGGTCTGCGACCATATTACCGTCGGTATCCAGCCCACGTCGCTTGTCATGGACAAGTACAATAAGATATGGACCGTAACCGACGGAGGTTACGAGGGAAGCCCTTACGGACATGAAGCCCCGTCGCTCTACTGCATCGACGCGCAGACCCGCAAAATCGAGAAGCAGTTCAAATTCAAATTCGGGGACTGGCCTTCGGAGGTGCAGCTCAACGGTACGCGCGACACGCTCTACTTCATCAACAAAGCAGTTTGGCAATTGCCCGTCACGTCGGAGCGCTTTCCGGTCAAGCCGTTCCTGAAATATAACAGAACGCTTTATTACGGATTGACGGTCAATCCGGTCAATTCGGATGTTTACATAGCGGACGCCATTGATTATGTCCAGCCGGGAATCGTGTATCGTTACTCGGCCAAGGGCGAATTGCTCGATTCGTTCCGGGTCGGCATCATTCCGGGGGCATTCTGCTGGCGCTGACAAAAATGATCATTATGAAAAAATTTCTGTTCCCCGTTTTTCTAGCGGCAGTCATGGCGTCCGGTTGTAACAAGGACGAAGTCGTTACGCAACAAAATCCGATGGCTCCGCAAATTACGCTCGACTCCGACCCGGACGAATACGGGATCTATACGACAAAAGTAGGCAGGCAGCTGACCATCGCGCCAACCTATCGGTATGTGGAGAATGCCGTGTATTCATGGCGGCTCCAGACCACGGGTCGGATCATCTCGACGGAACCGACGCTGGAATATACCTTCGCCAGCGTCAACGAGACGGACGAAGCGGGCTATTATCTCACGCTCGAAGTCACCAACCGCAACGGCACATCGACCGAAGAACTGCTGGTTCAGGTATTGGAATTGACCCCTCCGACAATCCGGATCGACGAACAGGTAGAAGTCGTCAGAAAACATGAATACGAATTTACGCCCGACGTTCAGGCTAAGGATATTTCCGAATTCGAATGGACTCTTCGTGCCGAGGGCGAAGCCGAGGCCCATATCGTGGGAACGGCACCGACGTACGTATTCTGTGCAGAGGAGTTGGGCCACTACGAATTGACGCTCTCGACGAAAAACGAGGACGGTTCGGACCGGAAAACAGTCGATATCGAGGTCGTAAACGCCCTTGCGATTTCGGCAACGGTCGCACCCATCGGTAACGTTTATGACGGAACGAAACGCACAGTGGCGCTCGGCAGAACGCTCCCGCTTCGGCCTTACATCTGGAATGCCATCCGCCCGACCTATTCATGGACGATAGACGGGAAAGAGGTGGGAACCGATCTTATGTATATCTATACGCCGACAGAAGAGGGCACGAAAAAGATCGTATTCACCGTATCGGATACCTCCGACGAATCGGAAGCCGGAGTCAGCCGGCATGTCGCCAGCACTGGCCGCCAGCAGGCGACGCTGGAATTTACGGTCGAATGCCACAAGGAAGAGGGAACCTACAAGCGTCCGGCAACGGCTTCGAGCAGCGTAAACTGGACGAAGGTGTTCGAGTACACGCCGGCGCCCGGACAGTTCATCAACGAACTTGCGACGGGCGGATTTTCGGGGGACGAAACGACCCCCGAAGCCGCCGTTGCCTATGCAGAATCCCGCTTGGAACGAGGCATCTGGGTATCGCTGGGTGGCTGGGGAGGCTACATCGTCGTAGGTTTCGACCACAGCATCGAAAATTCCGACGAAGGCTACCGGGACGGTTACAACTTTTCGATTCAGGGCAATCAGTTCAAGGGCTCGTCCGAACCCGGCATCGTCTGGGTGATGCAGGACACCAACGGCAACACGTTGCCCGACGACGAATGGTACGAACTCAAAGGTTCGGAATACGGAAAGGAAGAGACTATTCAGGATTACGCCGTGACCTATTACCGGCCAGCCTATCCGGGAGCAGACGTTCAGTGGAAGGACAACCGCGGAGCCAAAGGCTGCATCGACTATCTGGCGCAGTTCCATACGCAGTCCTGCTATTATCCCAACTGGGTCGACGCCGACGACTATGTACTTTACGGCACCTGTCTCAAAAGCCGCACTTACGACCAGTCGGGCAACGGTTCCTATTGGGTCAACGACTCATATGACTGGGGGTATGTCGACAATTTCGGCGAGGACAGGCTCTCGAACGACGAGAACGCCGGAGCCGGAGCCTGCAAAACCTATTTCAAGATATCGAACGCCGTAAAAGCTGACGGCACGCCGGCCGATCTGAAGTACATCGACTTCATCAAGGTTCAGACCGGGGTGAACGTCAAGGCCGGCTGGCTGGGCGAGAACTCGACCGAAGTATTCGGATTTACGGACGAAAACATCAATCAGGGCAAAAAATGACACCGATGAAGAAATTATGCCTGCTGCTCTTGGCGGCCTTAGCCGCAACGGGCTGCAATGAGGATTCCGCCTCCGAAATATTCTCAGGCAAAGACAACCATATCGCCTCGTTCGCGCTGACCAAGGACGGCGTGACCTACGATGCCGTGATTTCGCAGAACCGAATCACGGTGACCGTTCCCTACAACGTATCGCTCGCAGGAGCCACCGCTACCTATGAATTGTCCGAGAACGCTGCGATACAACCCGCACCCGCGACCGTTACGGATTGGGAATCGGAGCGGCAGTTTCTGGTCACCTCCTACAACAAGACGGATCGGGCTTATCTTTATTCGGTCGAATATGCGGATGTCGTTTCGGCCGGAAACGTCACCCTGAACACCCAGCGGGAGGTGACAAATTTCGGGCAGACGGGTATCAGCGTCATCGACGGCAATCTGGCCGTCGGAACACGGCGGAGCGATGATCCCGTGAAAACCCTCGACGGACTGGAGCGCCTCGTTGCGGTAGGCAACAATCTAACGATCGGAGCCGCCTATGCCGGTGAGACGCTGACCGGGAAAGGAACCGGACTGTCGAACCTGAAAGAGGTCCGCGGAAACATCACTCTTTCGGAACAGAACGCTTCGCTGAAAGGATTTTCCTTGCCATCGCTCAAATCCGCGACAGGCGACATAACCCTTGTGAACAAGGCGCTCGAAACCGTCGAAATGCCTGTTCTCAAACGTGTCGGCGGCACGCTGGAAGTCCGTTCCAATGCATTGATCCTCATGACAGCCGACCTGCTCACACAAATCGACGGCGACATGATACTTTCGGGTTCGACCTCGAAAACGGCAGCGGCTCCGTGCGACTATTTTTACTTTCCGGAACTAAAAACCGTCTCAGGCAACCTGTCGCTGAGTTATTTCGACAATCTGTCCAATACGGGAATTATTTTCCCTGTGCTTGCCGCAGCCGGAAACATCACTTACGAGGCCCTGTCCAGAGCCAACGCATTCACACTTCCGGAAGCCGAAACCCTCGGCGACATATCCCTCGTTTCATGTTCGGCGATGACCGAAATGTCGTTGCCGAAACTGACGTCCGCCGGATCGGTTCGGTTCACGGGGACCACGCTGATCCGCAAATTCGAATGTCCGGAACTCGTCTCGTTGGCCGGGACGCTCCATCTGGACCGGCTGATTGCGCTCACCGGGTTGCAAGCCGCCTTTCCAAAACTTGTCCGCATCGACGGAGACCTCTATATGAGCAATCTTTCGGCGTTCGAAGGTACGCTTGACCTCAGTGTCTACACGTTCGGACCGGAAAGCGTCGTAACCCTTCAGGCAGCGACGCTCTGCAACCTCGAAACGATTGCCGGACCGGATAATTTCGAAGCCGGACTCCTCATCAACGGAACGGGATTCACGCCTTCGCCGAAAACACTCCCCTTCGCATTCTCCGGGTTCAAATCAATTCGCTCCTTTCATATCACCGGATTTTCCGCCCTGACGGAGCTATCCCTGCCGATCGAGACCTGCGACGATCTCACATTGGAGAGCTGCGGCAGCAGTTCCGGCCTGCGTCTGGAAATGCCCGTTCTGACCGAAGTCCGAAGAATGCTGCTCTGCAAAAATCTTGGCCGCATGGACAGCGGTTCGGCCGTAAGTTTTCCGAAACTCAGAAACGTTGGCAGGCAACTCGCCATATACACCAATGCCGGGAACCTTTCAGTTATCGGCCTGCCGGTATTGGAAAAGGTCGGAAACGGCGAACCCGTTGCGGAAAGCGCGGCGGACGATTATGCGCTGATGCTTATGCCTACGGGATGTACGGACGGCTTTTCGCTGCCGCAACTCAAAACGGTAGACGGCAACGCTCTCTTTTCGACGTGGACGGCCGCCACGACGAAAGTGCCGGGCATCGCCTGCCCCGCACTCACATCCGTAACGGGAAATCTGGAAATCGGCCACACGAACACCTCCTACAAGACCTCTGCAACCACAACTCTCGATTTCAGCCAGCTACGACAAGCTCGCTCCGTACGCATCGGGAACCTTGCTGCGCTGAAAGATTTTTCGAAGTTCGCCGCCGTCATTCCGCAGCTTCCCGAAGACATGTGGAACGTGACGGGCTGCGGGTACAACCCGACATGGCAAGATATGAACGACGGTAAATATACCAAGCAATGAGGACAGGCCGACTTGCAAAGCTCCTTTTCCTGCTCTGCTGGTTCATACCGGCAACACTCGAAGGAATATCGCAAAACCGGATCGTACGCGACTCGACACGCCGCTACGGCTGGAAAATCGGCATCGAACAGGTCGATGTGGTCGGTACGCGTCCAATGAAAAAGATCGGTACGCAGGAAACGACCATCGCAACGCGCGTCCTGCACGACAACATCGCTTCGCAGATGGCCGACGCCCTGAAATTCGGAACGTCGATCTATGTGAAGGAGTATGGTCGCGCAACGCTCTCGACCGTCTCTTTCCGCGGCACCTCGCCTTCGCATACGCAGGTGACGTGGAACGGCATGAAAATCAATTCTCCGATGCTCGGCATGGTCGATTTTTCGATGATCCCGTCCTATTTTATCGACGATGCATCGCTATTGCACGGAACGTCGTCGGTAAATATCACGGGCGGAGGTTTGGGCGGAGCCGTGCTGCTCTCGACCAAACCGGCAGACGCACAAGGATGTAATCTGCAATTCGTTCAGGGCGTCGGCATGTTCAGGACTTTCGACGAATACCTTCGGTTCACCTACGGCGACGAGCACTGGCAATCGTCGACCCGCATCGTTTTCTCTTCGTCGCCCAACGATTTCAAATACAAGAATTACCACAAGAAACTGAACATATACGACGATGACCACAACATCGTCGGCCAGTACAACCCCGTGGAACGCAACAAAAGCGGCGATTTCAGCGACCTGCATCTGTTGCAAGAGGTGTATTACAACCGCGGCGACGGCAACCGGTTCGGACTGAACGTCTGGTATCTCAACTCGGACCGGGGACTGCCCATGCTGGATGTGGATTACCGAGAAAATGCCGGATACTCCAACAAACAGCGCGAACAGACCCTGCGCGGTGTTCTGTCGTGGGATCACGTGCGTAAAAACTGGAAAATGGGAGTCAAGGCCGGATATATTCATACATGGATGGCCTACGACTACGAAAAAGACAAAGGTAATGGGGAATGGGAGAAGATGATCCGTTCGCGCAGCAGGATAAACACCTTTTATGCACAGGCCGAAGGCGAATACTCAATCGGACGCAAACTGCTCGTCACGGCAACTCTTTCCGCGCATCAGCATCTGGTGCACACGAAAGACAAGAATGTGCTCGACTCTCTGAGTGCCCAGCACCTCGGACAGATGCCCCCGGCGGAAGGAGGCGACGTCAAACTCGCAGCAGTAGGTTACGACGAAGGGCGTATCGAACTGGAAGGCTGCGTGTCGGTCAAATGGCGGCCGTGGGAGCGGCTGGGGCTGGCGCTCACGCTGCGTGAACAGATGTACGGATCGAAATGGACACCTGTCATTCCGGCATTTTTCGCCGATGTCGTCCTCTCGAAAAAGGGGAATGTCATCGCCAAGGCATCCATCTCGCGCAACTATCGCTTCCCGACGCTCAACGACCTCTATTTTCTTCCCGGCGGCAATATCAATCTGAAAAAAGAACACGGATTCACCTATGACGGCGGCGTAGAATTCACCGTCGGACGGAAAAACAGCTACTCGCTGCACGGCGAAGCCACTTGGTTCGACTCCTATATCGACGACTGGATCGTTTGGCTGCCGACTTTCAAAGGGTTTTGGTCGCCGTCCAACATCAAACGGGTGCACGCTTACGGCATCGAACTGAAAGGCAGTCTCGATTGGCTCGTAGCGACCGACTGGCACTTACTGCTGAACGGGAATTTCTCGTGGACTCCCTCCATCAACCACGGCGATCCGGTCAGTTGGGGCGACGCTTCCATCGGCAAACAACTCGTTTACGTTCCGAAATTTTCGGCCGCAGTCAATGCACAATTAGACTGGAAGACATGGTCGCTGGGCTACAAATGGTGCCATTACAGCGAACGTTTCACCACATCGAGCAACGAGACCAAAACCAAAATCTACCGGATATCGCCCTATTTTATGAGCGATGTTACGCTGGAAAAACGCTTCGAAGCCCATTGGGCGAACTTTTCGGCCAAGGCGCTTGTCAAAAACATCTTCGACGAGGAGTATCAATCGGTACTCCAGCGTCCGATGCCGGGCATCAACTTCGAACTTTTCCTTGAGATAAGACCCAAATGGGGCGACCGGAAATAACGACATGCGGCGGCGGAACATTTAATCACGGTGAACCATTGCAAACTTTCCTGTAATTAATTCCGCCGCCGTTCTTTATAATTTGTTTGCGGGAACCGGAGATTTTAGAGATTAGTTTACCGTTGTCCGCCATACAACGATTTACCTCCGGCTCCCGCAAGCAAATATAAAATACCGTTCCGAGCAGTGCGGTCTACAACTGCAACAAACGGATGAACCCGGCTGAAGACAATGACTACTGAGAATCGGGTGCAGTACGTCCCGACATCGTTCTGCACAACCTGATTGCAATCCTGCATCCCGAAGTAACAGACCATCAGGCGACCGGGCATTATATTACTACCGGCGTCTCGAATAATCAACGGTCGATTCCATCACGCGATAGGATACCTTGCGTGTAATACCTCTGCTTTCCACAGCTAAAAATTGATACGGTTGTCTTCGGCGAAAAGCGAATCGAGAAGCCCACAGAGTTCCGACGCCAGCTCCTCTCCGTCGAGATCGCCGCATATGGTAAAGAATTTCCCCTGCGGGGTGCAATACTGCACCGTACTGACGACGGCACAGGATTCCGCACCGCAGATAATGACCGCATCGACATCCTCTTCGTGGCGCAGTATGGCGTTGTAGAAAGCCAGAAGGTAGCGCGGAGCATCGATCGGCGGAACCAGCATCATCGTGCCCGACACGTCGAACTTGTCGGGTGAATTCACCACTTTCAGGCCGTATCGTCCGGCGATTTCATCGGCCGTTGCGGCCGGAACTCCATACAGTAAGATATTCATAACTGTTATTTTAGAAAAAGGCGCGGCCGACTACTAATCTCTGTACAATGACTTGTTATGGCAGTAACGGGTCTCATGTCATACCGCGCCTTTT
>QAKI01000057.1 GCA_003343905.1 Subdoligranulum variabile | reverse complement strand
CTGGACAGCGGATGCAGGTACATATTCACCATCAAGAGGATAAAGCCGAGGAATGTATAAACCAGCGTCAGGCAGACGGGAAGGATATACCCCTTTTGTGCTGCGGCAGCCGCCAGTACCGGCAGCATCGCAAAGGCAGTCAGCAGAGAGATTTCCATACACTTCCGCAGAAGATAAAGGACGCTTCCGCTGTCAAAAGCAATATAACCGGGCAGGACGCCGGTAAGGATAGACGCGACTGCGGTAATCAGCATAAAGCAGACCGAGTACACCAGAACCACAGCAAATTTGCTGAAAAAGTACGCCATTTTATTGACCGGAACAATCCAGAGCTGTTTGAGCATATCATACTGGTTTTCGTTATACATCAGCATGGTACACAACATTCCCAGCACCACCGGCAGGATAATCCACGGGGTATAGCTGAACGCCGTCCACTTGTAAAACTCAATGGGTTCCACGCCGGTCCCCTTGACGCTTGCAAAGTAGAACACGGCGGCCAGTGGCATAAACAGGGCTGCCAACAGCATGAGCCAGATAAATGTTCTCCGGCGCAGCTTTAGAAATTCAACCTGTATCAGTTTAAGCAATGCCCTCTCCTCCTGTGATTCGCTTGAAGTAATCCTCCAAAGTATCATTGCAGAGTTGGGAACTGATAACCGTCACATCGTGCATGAAAAGCGTCTTGTTGATGGCGGCCATATCCAGGGAAGTGTCATACAGGCACAGGGTCTGCCCGTCGCACATGGCAAAATCCGTCACATGGAGTACCTGTTCCAAAATCAACATGGCCTTTGAAACATTGCTCACCCGCAGCAGAATATACTTTCGGTTTTTCCGTTCCAGGGCTTTCATGGTGGTTTCTTCCAACAAAACGCCGTGGTCTATAATGCCGATATCATCCGCCAGAAGCGCAATTTCCGAAAGGATGTGGCTGGAGATCAGGATGGTTTTCCCGCGTTCCACGCTCAAATCCCGGATAAAGTCCCGCATTTCGGCAATGCCGATGGGGTCAAGCCCGTTCGTCGGTTCGTCCAGGATCAAAAGTTCCGGGTCGTGCAGGATGGCGTTGGCGATCCCCAACCGCTGCTTCATGCCAAGGGAATACTTGCTGAACAGCTTTTTGTCCCGGTAGGGCAGCCCCACCACTTCCAGCGCGTTCCTGACGGCGTTCGGCCGGGGCGTGCCGCGCAGTTTGGCAAAGATCTCAAGGTTTTCGGTGCCGGTCAGGTTGGGGTAAAAGCCGGGCGTTTCGATGATGGCCCCAATGCGGGGGTAGACGCGCTTCTCGCGGCCTTTGATGTTCCGGCCAAATACATCCACTTCGCCGGAGGTGATCGGCGTCAGGCCCAGGATCATTTTCATGATGGTGGTTTTCCCGGCGCCGTTGCGCCCCAGCAGCCCGTAAATGCGCCCCTTTTTCACGTGCAGGTCAACGTCTTTTACGGCGGCCTGATCCCCGTACAGTTTTGTCAGCTTCTTGGTTTCGATCAAATAATCGCGCATGCTTGTTTCCTCGCTTTCCGTGCGGCAGCACCGCAGGTATGGGTTCCGGCCTTTGCGGCCACAATGCCAGTATAAACCGCCAACCTTGCCCTAACCTTGCCGGAATCTTGTTTTTACCTTGCTTTGCACACAGGAAAAGCCCTGTGGCGGTCACAGGGCTTTCGGAAGTGTGATGGTAAAGGCGGTCCCGGCGCCGGGGCTACTCTCTGCGGTGATGGTCCCTTTGTGGACGTTCACCAGTTCTTTTGCAATGGAAAGGCCCAGCCCGGTGCCCTTGGCGGAACGGGAATGGTCACAGCGGTACATCCGCTCAAAAATATGGGGCAGGTCCGCGGCGGATATGCCTTTGCCGTTATCGGCCACGATGATTTTGGCCTGCTGTTCGGTTTCGGTCACGGTCAGGGTCACCCGGTCCGCGCCGCTGTGCGTCAGGACGTTTTGCAGCAGGTTGTTCAGAATACGGGTGTAGGCGGTGGGGTCTACCCGCGTGGCGTATTCGGTTTCGGGTATTTCGATCTCATAGGCAAGGCCGTGGTTTTCCAGCATCGGCACCCAGTCGGCCATAATATCGCGGCAAAGTTCGTTCAGGTCGCAGACCTCAAAATGGAAGATCTGCTCCCCGGCGTCCAGCTTCACCCATTCAAACAGGGCGGTCACGAACTCTTTCAGGTGATGGGCCTTTTCCATCGCCACCCGGATATATTCTTCCTGCTCGGCCCCGGTCACCATCTTGCTTTCCACGGCTTCCAGATACCCCCCCAACGAGGCAAGCGGGGTCTTTACATCGTGGGAAAGGCTCGTCATCAGCCGCTTGTAGGCCTGTTCCGACTGCTTCTGCTGGATAAGCTGCGTTTGGCCGCTCATGGCGATCTCGTTGATGTCATAACAAATCTGCTTCGTCAGGTCGCTTTCCCGCGCCAGCACGCGGCGGTTCAGGTTCCCGTCTTTGATGTCTGCCAGCGCGTCTTTGATTAAGCAAAGCTGTTCCCGCACACGGTGGAGTTTTGCCAGCAGGTAAGCGATCACCAGCAGGGCGGCCACTAAGGCCAGCAGCAGCCAAAAGTTGACGCCCATGCTCATGCCTCCTTATTGAACCGATACCCCACGCCCCGGACGGTCTGGATGTAAAAGGGCTGGTCTGGATTCGGCTCGACCTTCTTGCGCAGTTTGCTGATGAACGACATGATGTTGCTGTCGTCAAAGGCGTATTCTTCGGCCCATACCTGGGTATAGATCTGCTTTTTTGTAAAAACGCGGCCCTTGTTGGACGCCAGGAACACAAGCAGGTCAAATTCCTTGCCGGTCAGTTCGACCGGAAGATTCTGGACCGTCACCGTCCGGTTGACTTTATCGATGACCATATCCTTCAGCAGCATGGTGGCGGCTTCGTTCCCGGCCACCGGGTTCAAGGTGGTATAACGCCGGATCAGGGAATTGACGCGGGCCATCAGCTCGTTGATGCTGAAAGGCTTGGTCAGGTAATCGTCCGCCCCCAGCCGCAGGCCGGCCACTTTGTCCTCCTCGCCGCTTTTGGCGGTCAGCATCAGCACCGGCACGTTGTTTTTCGCCCGTATTTTCTGCAATACCTGGAACCCGTCCATATCCGGCATCATCACGTCCAGAATGATCAGGGCGCAGGCGTCTTTGTTCTCGGCCAGCAGCCGCAGGCCCTCCACGCCGTTATGCGCCACCACCGCGGCCAGATTCTCCTGCTCCACGCATTTTTTCATCAGGGCGCAAAGTTCTTTGTCATCGTCTATGATCAAAACACGGTTCATGGATCAAGTTCTCCTTGTTTTTGTTTGGCTGCCCGGTGCGGTCAACGGGGGCTGTTGTCCGCCGGGGCGGAAAGCATGCGGTCAAGCAGCGGCATCAGTTCTTCGACATTGCGCTGGAACTGGGGGTAAAATTCGTCGCCCAGGTCATAGGCAAGGTACAGTGCTTTCTGGATACGCCGCGCCGCGGCGGCAAAATGAGGGTGCGCCCGGCCGCCCGCCGCCGTCAGCCGTTCCGAGATCTGCGTGCAGACCACGGCCCAGCGGGCGTCGGCCCCGGCGCGTTCCAGAACGGCGGAATCCTCCAGGTATTGCCGCAGCGTGCGACCTTCCAGCCGCGCGCCGCACAGGGGGAGCTGGGCGCGGTATTCCGTCCGGGCGGTGGCGGGGTCGATGCTTTGCCCCAACGGGTACAGCGCGCAGGCCAGCGGGCGCGCTTCGTGGATGACGCAGGCGTTGCCCTCAAAAAAGCGGCAGTCGCCGGTCTTGGGGTCCGGCGTCAGGCAGAAGGTGGGCAGGCAGCTTTGCGGGGCGATGTACTCCCGGCAGAAAGCGCGCGCCACGATACGCGGGGACAGCCGCAGCCGCCGCGCGATGCGGTACAGGTCATACCCCGAAAGCACCAGGTCCCGCCGGTGGCGGCAGCAGTCCCCGCAGCCCGCGCATACAAAGGGGAACGGCTCGTCCGGCCCCAGTGCAGGCCCCAGGTCCCAGCATTCCCCGGCGCGGCCTGGTTCCACCATCATAACGCCACCTCACAGGAATAGGGCTTGCCCGCGGCAAACGCGGCGGTGGCCTCAAAGGCGCACTGCACCATGCTGGCGACGTTCACATCGGTGTAGAACGCCGTGTGCGGGCTGACGATCACATTCGGGAAGCTGCGCAGCAGGTTCAGTTCCCGGTTGGGCAGGGCTTCGCCGCAGCGGTTGTAGTAGCACAGGCCGTTTTCGTTCTCCACCACGTCCAGCCCGGCGCCGCCCAGCTTGCCGCTTTCCAGCCCGCGCACCAGCGCGTCGGGGTCGATCAGCGTGCCGCGGGCGGTATTGATGAGCAGCGTCCCCGGCTTCATTTGGGCGATGGCGCTGTCGTCGATCAGGTGGCGGTTTTCCGGCGTGGCGTTCAGGTGCAGCGTGATCACGTCGCTGCGGGCGTAGAGTTCGTCCAGCGGCACGTACTCGGCCAGGGAACGCACCTCATCGCAGGGATGCAGGTCGTAGGCCAGCAGCTTGCAGCCGAACCCCGCCAAATGCCGGATCACGGTGCTGCCGATCTTTCCCGTGCCGATCACGCCCACGGTGCAGTTGCTCAGGTCGCGGCCCATCTTGCCCTGCAGGGAATAGTCCTGCGCGGCGGCCCGCAGCATGATCTGGTTCATCTTGCGGGTGGCCATCAGCATCAGCATAATGGTGTAATTGGCTACGCCCTCCGGCGGGTAGTGGCTGTGGCTCACGCGCAGGCCCAGCCGCCGGGCGGCGTCCAGCGGAAGATGGTCGTAACCGATGCTGCGGCAGGGCAGGTACTTGACCCCCATGGCCGCAAAGGCTTCCAGATATTCGGGCCGGACCTCGCAGGGGGTGGTGCTCACAGCGTCGCAGCCTTCGGCCAGTTTGAGGTTGTCCGGGTTGGGCGCGTCGGCGGTCCATGCGTAGTCGATGCCGTATTTCCGGCGGGCGGGCTCGCAGTAGGGCAGTTCGTCAAACGGCCGCAGCGTGTAAAAGAAGATCTTCACGGAACAGTTCCCCCTTACAGGTGATAGTCAAATACATCGGCCAGCCAGTCCAGCGCCAGCGGCATCCAGGCGCGGTTATGGGCGCTGGGCTGGCCCACTTCGCGGGTGCACAGGCTGCCGCCGTGGCCGCCGGTGGGGAACAGGTGCAGTTCATAAGGGACGCCGTGCTGTTGCAGGGCCTGGGCAAGCAGCAGGCTGTTCTGCGCGGGAACGGCCGCGTCCGCGACGGTATGCCAGATGAAAAACGGCGGCAGGTCCCCCGCACCGGCGACCTGGTTTTCCAGGCTGAAACGCGCGCGCAGGTCCGCGTCGTTCCCGGCCAGATTGTCCGCCGAACCGGCGTGGGTCAGCGGGCCGGTGGTGATGACCGGGTAACTCAGGACCACGGCATTGGGCTGGGCGTCCCGCAGGGATTCCGTGCCCTGCAGGCCCAGGTCCGCTTCCACGTCGGCGGCAAGCAGCGCCGTGCAGGCGGCCAGATGCCCGCCCGCCGAAAAACCGCAGATCGCCACCCGCGCCGGGTCCAGCCGCAGTTCGGCGGCATGGCGGCGCAGGTGCAGCAGCGCCCGGGCAGCGTCCGTCAGCGGGGCATAGCCCAGCGGTGCTTTGCCGGGGGCGTCCGCCACCGTGTAATCCAGCATGAACACCTGATACCCGGCCGCCAAGAACTGCGCGGCTACGGGGTCGCTTTCCCGTTCGCTGCAGCGCTGGTAACCGCCGCCGGGCAGGATCAGCACCGCGGGGCGCACATTATATTCGGGCATGGCTTCGGTATTGTCCCGCACCCAGCCGCGCAGCCAGGCGCCGCCGGGCAGAAAAGTTTCATACAGTTGCATTGTCGTTTACCTCCTTGTCTGTAGCGCCGGGCAGCGGGTGCTGCGCCATATATTCGGCCATGATGTCGGCGGCCAGCCGCACCAGTTCCGGGCAGGGGCGCTTTTTATAGTATTCCGCTGTGCGGGGGCTGGCGATCGGGCTGGACTCGCCTTTGGCAAGGCTCAGCAGTTCCCGGCAGATCAGGCTGTTGCCGCCGTTGCGCTCCCGGTAGGTTTTTGCCAGGGCCTGCACTTCGGTGTAGACCTGGGATTTGAAGGCGGGGTCGGTATTGCCATACAGTGCGCCGAACACCAGCGTAATGCCGGAAAACGCGCCGCAGACCTCCCGCATACGGCCAAAACCGCCGCCGAACCCCGACGCCATCTTCAGCGCCTGGGCTTCGGTCAGGCCCATCTCGGCGGCGAACGCCACCACCACACACTGACTGCAGTTGTACCCTTTGAAAAAGGCTTCATACGCTTTATCCCCATAGACAGACATGGGCAAACGACCTCCTTGTTCGCTGTTGCGATCTCGGTATCAGCATACCGCAATTTGTGCGATTTGAAAAGTGCGAATTTGCGGGCAGCTTTCTTTTTGAATTTTTTGTTAAAAAGAAATGGGGGACTTGCACTTTGCGCAAAAGAGTGCTAAACTACACTTAGCAGTTTGAATTAAAGAGTGCTAATTCAAAATAGAAGCGAGGTCCTATCACATGGCAATGCGTCAGTTCAAGGCCGAGAGCAAAAAGCTGCTTGACCTGATGATCAATTCTATCTATACCAACCGGGAGATCTTCCTGCGGGAACTGATCTCCAACGCGTCGGACGCCTGCGACAAGCGGTATTTCAAGAGTCTGACCGATACCTCCCTGGGCATCACCAAGGAGGATCTGCACATCCATCTCCAGCCCGATAAAGAGAACCGCACGCTGACCATCAGCGACAACGGCATCGGCATGACCAAAGAGGAACTGGAAAAGAACCTCGGCACCATCGCCAAGTCCGGCTCTCTGGATTTCAAGACCGAGAACCAGAGCGATAACATCGACATCATCGGCCAGTTCGGTGTCGGTTTCTATTCCGCCTTCATGGTGGCGTCCAAAGTCACCGTCATTTCCCGCGCCCAGGGCGAGGATACGGCCTGGAAGTGGGAGTCCCAGGGCGTGGAGGGCTATACCCTGAGCGAAACGGACAAGGAAGAAGTGGGCACCGATGTGATCCTGGTGCTCAAAGAGGACACCGACAACGAAAACTACAGCGAGTATCTTGACGATTACACCCTCGCCCGTCTGGTGAAGAAGTACAGCGACTATATCCGCTTCCCCATCACCATGTACCGCGAGAAGTCCCGCCAGAAACCCAAGCCCGAGGACGCCGGGGACGACTACAAGCCGGAGTACGAGACCTACACCGAACTCGAAACGCTGAACAGCATGGTCCCCATCTGGAAGCGCGCCAAGAGCGAGGTCAAGGACGAAGACTACAACGAGTTCTACAAGAACAAGTTCATGGATTACTCCGACCCGCTGCGCGTCATCACCAGCCGCACCGAGGGCACGGCCACTTATACGGCGCTGCTGTTCATCCCCAGCCGCACGCCCTATGACTACTACACCAAGGAGTACGAGAAGGGCCTGGCGCTGTATGCTTCCGGCGTTATGATCATGGAAAAGTGCGCCGACCTGCTGCCGGACTACTTCAGCTTCGTCAAGGGCGTGGTGGACAGCGAGGACCTGAGCCTGAACATCAGCCGCGAGACCCTGCAGAAGGACAGCCAGCTCAAGCTGATGCACAACAGCCTGGAAAAGAAGATCAAGAACGAACTGCACGCCATGCTGGTCAACGACCGCGAGAAGTACGAAACGTTCTGGAAGGCGTTCGGCCGTCAGATCAAGTTCGGCATCTACGGCGACTACGGCATGCACAAGGATCTGCTGGCCGACCTGCTGCTGTTCTTCTCTGCCAAGGAGCAGAAGTACGTTACCCTGGATGAATACATCGAGAAGATGCCTGAGGGCCAGAAGTGCATCTACTACGCCGCGGGCGACGAGACCGACCGCCTGGGCAAGCTGCCCAACGCCCAGTTGGTCCTGAGCAAAGGGTACGATCTGCTGCTCTGCACCGAGGACGTGGACGAGTTCTGCCTGCAGATGATGCGCGACTACAAGGAGAAGGAGTTCAAGAACATCAACTCCGGCGACCTGGGCCTTGAGACCGAGGAAGAAAAGAAAGCTGCCGAGGAGACCGCCACCGAGAACAAGGACCTGTTCGAGGAGATCAAGAAGGCGCTGAATGGCAAGATCAAGGACGTGAAGGTGAACCCCACCCTGCAGGAACACCCGGTCACGCTGTCCAGCGAGGGTGGCATTTCCATGGAGATGGAAAAGATCCTGCGCAAGATGCCCAATGGCGAGGACGTGGAGAGCACCAAGGTGCTGGAACTGAACCCCGCGCACCCGGTATTCGCCGCTCTGAAAGCAGCCCACGAGGCAGGCGACACCGAGAAGGTCGGCCAGTATGCCGAACTGCTGTATGACCAGGCGCTGCTGATCGCCGGTCTGCCGCTGGAGGACCCCGTGGCGTATGCCCAGTTGGTCTGCGGCCTGATGAAATAAAACCAAACCGAAAGCGCCGGAAGGAGCATCCTTCCGGCGCTTTTTTGTCTGCCTGCCCTGCCTGACGGCCAGTAAAATGTGAAAAGGGATAAATTTTGCAAAAAATCATTTGAAACGCAACAAAAAATGTGCTATTCTAAAACAAATGACAAAAAAGATTGGCTGAAACCGGCAAAGACCGGCTGCAAAGGGGAACGCAATGGTTTCAGAATATACCTACTGCCCGCAGGACGATTTTTTTGTGGAGCGCATCGACCGTGATGTGGGGTATGATATGCCCAGTTTCCACATCCACCATAAGTTCGAGATCTACTATGAGATCGCGGGAACGCGCCGCTATTTCATCGAGGACTGCGCCTACATCGTCAATGCGGGCAGCGTGGTCCTCATCGGGGAGAACCAGATCCATAAGACGGCTTCGCTGGGGGATTCGCCCTCCAGCCGCATCGTACTGAATTTCAGCCGGGAATATCTGGAAACGATCGCCAAAGCCTTCCCAGAGGTGGACTTCTTCACCTTCCTGACCGAACCGAACAACCACCTGCTTGCGGGCATCTCGGTCAAGCAGCAGAACCATATCCAGAACGACCTGCAGCAGCTTCTGGCCCTTTCCAACGACCATTCCGGGGAAGGGGAGGCCATGCGCAAGATGATGCTGGCCTCGCTGCTGCTGGAACTCAAAGCCCTCTGCCTGCAGCAGCAGGAGGAAGGCGGCGAGAACGGGCGGGTCAGCAACCATGTGGTCGATCAGATCCAGGCTTATATCGCCCAGCACTATGCCGAAAAACTCACCCTTACCGATATCGCCCAGCGGTTTTACATCAGCCCCTACTACCTGAGCCGCCTGTTCAAGAAATCAACGAACCTCAGTTTGATCGAGTATATCAACGGCGTGCGCATCAAAGCCGCCCAGAACCGCATCGAAAAAACAGGGGAGAGCATCGCCGCCGTGGCGGAAAATACCGGCTTCATGACGACGGCCCACTTCCGGCGCGTGTTCAAGGAAGCCACCGGCCTGTCCCCGCAGCAGTACCGCCAGTATTACAAGCGGGTGAATAAATAAAAAAGCAGCCCCCGGCAAAGCGTTCAAAACGCCGCCGGGGGCTGTTGCATTTTGTCAGGGGCAAAAACGCGGGCGCGCGGCTCACTCCTGCGCCGTCTTGCCGTGCCGTTTAAGGAAGTTGCGGTATTCGCGGTACCAGCACTGGGGGCACAGGCTTTGGTACTCTACATTGTCCACGGTATCAATGGCGATCTGCGCCCCTTCAAACACATACTCGCCGTTGATCTTGCGCCCGTTGCAGATGGCCTTGCGCCCGCAGGCGCAGATGGTCTTGAGTTCCTCAATGGTATGCGCCAGTTCCAGCAGCCGGGTGGAGCCGGGGAAGCCGCGCAGCATAAAGTCCGCGCGCAGGCCGTAGCAGATCACGGGGATCCCCAGGTCCACCGTCACCAGGAACAACTGGTCGGCCTGTTCACGGGTGAAGAACTGGCTTTCGTCGCACAGCACGCAGGCGGGGGCGCCGTGGGCGGCGGCGTCGGCTTCGACCAGGGAAAGAATGTTCATTTCCGGCGTGACCAGCATATCCACCTTGCAGCGGATGCCCAGCCGGGAAACGATGGAATCCTGCCCTTTGGTATCGACGGCGGGTTTCAGAATCAGCACCCGCATGCCGCGTTCCTTATAATTGTAGGCGACCTGCATCAGCGCGGTGGTCTTGCCGCTGTTCATTGCGCCGTAACGGAAATACAGTTTAGCCATGGGCGTCGGGCCCTCCTGTTCAGTCTTTGTTGCGCAGCCGGTAGCCAAGGCTCATCAGGCTGTCGCCCAGGTGGACGTTCTCCACCGTCAGTTCCGGATATTCTACCGACAGATCGTAGTGGCTGAAATTCCACACGCCCTGGATGCCGTAGGTCACCAGATCGCCCGCCAGGTCCATGGCGCTCTGGCGCGGTACGCAGAGCACCGCCACCGTGGGGTGGTATTCCTCACAGAACGCGGCCAGATCGTGCAGGGGCAGGATCGGCACGCCGGACATCTTTTTGCCGAACAGCTCGGCGTTGATGTCGAACACGCCGATCAGCCGGTAGCCGTTGGTGTCGCGGCTGATAAAGCTGGATACCGCCGAGCCCAGATGCCCGGCGCCGATCAGGATGGTGGGCAGGCGTTCGCCGTTGCCGAACAGCAGCTTGCCGATCTCGGCGCGCAGCACATCGACCTTGTAGCCGATGCCCTGCTGCCCGAACCCGCCGAAACAGTTGAAATCCTGCCGCACCTGGCTGGCCGTGGTCCCCATCATCTGGGCCAGCTCGCTGGAGGAGATCTTTTCCCGCCCGTCGGCGGCCAGGTTGGTAAGATAACGGTAGTATTTGGGCAGCCGTTTGATGACCGGCAGGGATACTTTGCTCTGAACTGCCATGATAGTATTACCTCACAATATGAAATCTATCCTACCGGCGGCGCGCCGCCGGGGCAGATGTGTTTTTACCATGTTTATTATAAATACTCTCCCCAGAGTTGTCAATTTTTTATCTATGTTTTCCGGGCGCGGAGCGCCTGCTTTTTGCGCTGTTTTGCGGGGCGTCCGGCGGCGGGAAACCTGCCCTGCGGGGGAATAAAAAGCGGTACAGCGGGCATACTCAACACAAAAAGCCCAACAGAAAAGGAGTGCCGCGAATATGGAGCCGTCGTCCAAATCACCCAAAAAGAAAAGATCCGGCGCAGAGTTCAACCCCACGGAGAGCGCCGCGCTGAAACGTCTGGAACAGGACCTGATCACCGACGAGGGGATCGTGCCCGCGACCAAGGGCCGCCATGCGATCCACTGCATGACGGTCATCGGGACCATCGAGGGCCATACCCTGGCCCCCGACAGCCAGAAAACCACCAAATACGAACACGTGATCCCCCAGCTGGTGGACATCGAGGAGGACCCCGAAATCGAGGGCCTGCTGGTAATCCTGAACACCGTGGGCGGCGATGTGGAAGCCGGCCTGGCCCTAGCGGAACTGATCGCCGGGGTCAGCAAGCCCAGTGCCACGCTGGTGCTGGGCGGCGGGCATTCCATCGGTATCCCGCTGGCGGTGTCGGCCCGGCGCAGTTTTATCGTGCCCACGGCCACCATGACGGTGCATCCGGTGCGCCATTCGGGCATGGTGCTGGGCGTGCCGCAGACCCTGCGCTATTTTGAGCAGATGCAGGAGCGCATCGTGGGGTTCGTGGCCGGTCATTCCGGCATCACGGCCCGGCGGTTCACCACGCTGATGCACAACACCGGGGAACTGGTCATGGATATGGGCACGGTGCTGGCCGGGCCGCAGGCCGTGGAGGAGGGCCTGATCGACGAACTGGGCGGCCTGTCCGATGCATTGGGGTATTTGTATCGTGAGATCGAGAAAAAGCCCTGACGCCAGCTTGTAAAATCCCACGGCGCGGAGGATTTTCCATTTACAACCCTTCCGGTTCGTGATAAAATAGAAGCCGAATATCGGCTTGGCCCGAAAGGGCCATTTCTTTTTTATATAGAGTCAATTGCAATTTGTGAGCACAACAGAGGGGTACTGTTAACTATGGCAAGATCCAGTTCCGGTCAGAACAGAAAACGAAAAACCACATCCAGCCGCAGCGGCTCGTCCCGCTCCCGCAGCACGTCCAGCCGGTCGTCGGCGTCCCGCGGCAGAAGCAGCACGTCCCGCCGCGCCAAGCGCCGTGCCGAAACGCCCAACCTGCTCCCCAGCGTATTGCTGGCGGGGCTGGGGCTTCTGTGCATCGCCATGGTGCTGGTGCCGGGCCAGAATATCTGGAAGGCCATGCGCGGCGGTTTCTTCGGCATTTTCGGCATCCTCACCTGCCTGGTGGGGCCGTTTTTGCTGTACCTGGCCTACCTGCTGGCTTCCGGCTACCGGGTAGGACTGTTCGCAGGCAAAGTATCGCTGATGGCGGTGCTGTGCGCGGGCGTGCCGGTGGTCTTTTCCAAGCTGTCGGTCACCGGCGCCAACGCCTGGGAGATCATCAAGATGCTGTACATGCGCGGCAGCACCGGCTTCTGGGAGGGGGGCGTGCTGGGCGCGCCCGTGGGCGCCACGCTGCTGGCGCTGTTCGGGCGGCCTGCGTCCAATGTGATCATGCTGCTGGTGTTCGCTTTGGGCCTGATGGTGTTTTTTGCCATCACGCCGGTGGACGTGGTGCAGTTCCTGGATGGGCAATACCGCAAAGCGAAGAATGCCCGTGCCGAAAGGGCGGCTGCCTATGACACGCCGCTGTTTGGCCGTGAGCCGGAGGAAGAACCGATTGAAAACCTGACCGGCACGCTGCCGGACGCCCAGCGCCCGCACCGCCCGGCCTATGATGTGATCGCGGATACCGGGCGCATCCCGCTTGGCGGCGCCCAGCCCGCGCAGAAAGCCCCGCCCGCATCTTCGGCGGCTTCGGCTGTCTTTACGGCCCGCCACGGCATGCCCGCCGCGCCCCGTCCGTCCTTTGACGTGGACCTGGGCCCCAGCCCGGAAACGCAGGCGCTCAAACAGGCGGTCGAAAACGACCCGCTGGAACCCATCACTATCGGCCCCGGCGGGACCTTCGGCATGGACCCGCTTTCCCATCTTTCGGACTCCCAGCGGTTCCACAAGCCGCAGCCTGCCCCTGCGCCCCAGCCCAAGGAGGACTTTGAGCTGAAGCTGCAGCCGGAACCCGCGGCGCAGCCGCAGGAGGCGGGGGACGAACTGGATTCCCTCATCAACCGTGCGGTCAGCGGCCACGCGCCCTACTATGCGCCGCAGGAGATCCCTTCCGTCAGCGCCCAGCCCGAACCCGGGCAGGACTTTACGGTGCCGCTGCAGCCGGAACCTGCGGCGGAAGCCTTTGACACGCCGCTCACGCCGGTGGAGCCGGAGCCCGCCGCACCGGCGGCCCGCGGACCGATCCCGACGCTGAACGGCAGCTTTGACGTGGGCCAGGCAGCCGGGGCGGCCTGGCAGTCCGGCCGCCCGCTCTCTGAGCTGCTGGACGCGCAGCAGCCCGCCCCGGCCGCGCCGCGCACCGGCACGGAGCAGTCCTTTACGGTGCCCCAGCGCGGGGAAGCCGCCCGCCTGCAGGTCAGCACCGCGGTGGGCAACTCCGCCGCGGCCCCCACCTACACGCCACCCTCTGCCGCCAAAATGACGGCCGACGCGGTGGAGAAGGAGCCGCCCAAGCCTTACTGCTACCCCTCGCTGAACCTGTTCAACGCCACCCGGCCGGAGGATGAAGCGGGCGCGGCGCGCGAGATGAAGAAGAACGCCGATACGCTGGTCAACACGCTGGAAAGCTTCGGCGTCAAAACGCATATCCTCGACATCTGCCGCGGCCCGTCGGTGACGCGGTACGAACTGCAGCCCCAGGCGGGCATCAAGGTCAGCCGCATCACCAGTTTGGCCGATGACATCGCGCTGAACCTGGCCACGGCGGGCGTGCGTATCGAAGCGCCGATCCCCGGCAAACCGGCCGTCGGCATCGAGGTCCCCAACAAGATCCGCTCCACCGTCAACATCCGCACGGTGTTTGAAGCGCAGAACTACATCAATATGCGCAGCCCCCTCACCATGGCCCTGGGCAAGGATATTGCCGGTGCGGCCCAGGTGGCGGACCTGTGCAAAATGCCCCATCTGCTGATCGCCGGTTCCACCGGCAGCGGTAAATCGGTGTGCGTGAACTCCATTATCATCAGCTTTTTGTTCCGCTCCGGGCCGGAGGATGTCAAACTCATCCTCATCGACCCCAAGGTGGTGGAACTGGCGGAGTACAACGGCATCCCGCACCTGCTCATGCCGGTCGTCACCGAGCCGCGCAAGGCGGCCGGTGCGCTGGGCGCCAGCGTGGCCGAGATGGAGCGCCGTTATAAGCTCTTTGCGGAGAATAACGTCCGCGAGATCAAATCCTACAACAAGCTGGCCGCACAGAAAGGGCTGGAACATCTGCCCTATATCGCGATCATCATTGACGAGCTGGCCGACCTGATGATGGTGGCGGGCAAGGAAGTGGAAGATTACATCTGCCGCATTGCCCAGAAGGCCCGTGCCGCGGGCATCCACCTGATCGTGGCCACCCAGCGCCCCAGCGTGGACGTCATCACCGGCCTGATCAAAGCCAACATCCCCAGCCGTATCGCTTTCGCGGTGTCCAGCCAGATCGACTCCCGCACCATTCTGGATACTTCCGGCGCCGAAAAGCTGCTGGGCAACGGCGATATGCTGTTCCTGCCGGTGGGCGCGGCCAAGCCGGTCCGCGTGCAGGGCACCTATGTGACCGACGAGGAGATCGGCGCGGTGCTGAGCTTCATCAAGTCCACGTCCTCGGCCCAGTATGATGAAGAAATGATCGCCGAGATGGAGCGCCGCGCTGTAGCGGAAAAGGGCAGCAAGAAAGGCGACGATGAGGACGCCGGCGGTGCGCTGGACCCGATGTTCGAGCAGGCCGTGGAGTGCGTGATCGAAGCCGGGCAGGCGTCCACCAGCCTGTTGCAGCGCCGCTGCAAGCTGGGCTATGCCCGCGCTGCCCGCATCATGGACCAGATGGAACAGGAAAAGATCATTGGACCTTACGAGGGCGCCAAGCCCCGCGCGGTGCTGGTCACCCAGGCCCAATGGCAGGAGCGAAAACTGAATGCCCAATACGACGAGACGTAAACGCGGCAGACGCCGCCGCAGAAAAGGCGTCCGGGCGCGGCGCGTTCTGACCCTGCTGGCGGCGTTGCTGCTGGCGGGGGCCGCCTTTGTGGTGGAGAACTGGGGCGGCCGCGGCGGCATCCCCACCTGGTCGGAACTGTACACGGCGCTGGGCGTGCCGCTGAACGGCCCGGACGCCGAAGTGCTGGAACAAAGCGCCACGACGGTGACGGTGCTGGACGTGGGGCAGGGGGATTCCGTGCTGATCGGTCAGGACGGGGAATACTGCCTGATCGACACCGGCACGGCGGAAACGCGGGAAACGCTGGTGCGCGACCTGCGGCTGGCCGGGGTACGGGACCTGCGTTACCTGATCCTGACCCATCCCCATGCGGACCACACCGGCGGGGCTTCGGCCGTGCTGGAAGGACTTTCGGTAGATGAACTGGTGCTGCCGGTCTGGCACACCGGGGAGGAAGGCGAATCCGCCTGGCCGGACGGGATACTGGAACTGGCCGCGCAGGAAGGCACGGACGTGACGGAAACTGCGGAGGGCGACGCTTTCCCGCTGGGTTCCGGCACGCTGCACATCCTGCAGGGCGGCAGCGCATGGATGCAGTCCGGGGACGACGTGAACAACGGGTCCCTCTGCCTGCTGTTTGAGGCCGGGGATTTCCGTTACCTTGCCACCGGCGACGCCGAAACGGAATCCGAGGAAGCCCTCGTGGACCGCTACGGCAGCGGTTTGCAGGCTGTCTTATACAAGGCGGGGCATCACGGGTCCTCCACCTCCAGCAGCGAACGGCTGCTTTCGGTGGTGCAGCCCCAGGCGGCAGCCATCAGCTGCGGGCTGGACAATGACTACGGCCATCCCCATCAGGAAACGCTGGATCGTTTGGCGGCGCACGGGGTGGAGATCTACCGCACCGATACGATGGGGACCATCACCTTTACCTATGAAAACGGCGTTCTGCAGGCATCGGCCGCAGAGGATGTGCAGGCGGCGGCATAAAGCCCCGCCGCAAGAGGGAGAGTATAAAATGACGATCACGGAACTGTTCAAAACAAAACGGTGTGTCTTTTCGGTGGAGTGTTTCCCGCCCAAACAGACGACCCAACTGGAAAAACTGCAGGCCGCCCTGCGGGAGATGGGCCGCCTGCACCCGGATTTTATCAGTGTGACTTTTGGCGCGGGCGGTTCGTCCGGCGGCGTGTCCACGGTGGAAGTGGCGGATTTTATCCAGAAGGAACTGGGCGTTCCGGCACTGGCTCACCTGATCTGCATGGGTAACGACGCGGCGGCTGCAGCGGACATCCTGACGCGGCTGGAACAGGCCGGTGTGCGCGATGTGCTGGCCCTGCGCGGGGACCGCAGCCCCACCCGGCCCGAAAGCCCGGACTTTGCCCATGCCAGCGATCTGATGGCTTTCATCCGTGACCGTAAGCCCGGCTTTGCCCTGCACGGCGCCTGCTACCCGGAAGGGCACCCGGAATCCGAGAACCTGCGCCGGGACGTGGAAAACCTGAAATATAAGCAGGAGGCGGGTGCCGAACACCTGATCACCCAGCTTTTCTTTGACAATATGCACTTTTATCGCTTCCTCAATCTGGCGCGGCGCGCGGGCATCACGCTGCCGGTCTCGGCAGGGGTCATGCCCATCGTCAAGCGCAGCCAGATCGAGCGCACGGTGGCCCTTTCCTCGGCCAGCCTGCCCTCGGACTTCACCCGCATGATCTCCCGCTGGCAGGATGACCCGGCCGCTTTGTACGACGCGGGCATCGACTACGCGGTGCGCCAGCTGCGCGATCTGATCGAGGGTGGCGCGGACGGCGTTCACCTGTATGCCATGAATGATGCCGCCGTGGCGGAAAAGATCTACGACGGCATCCGGGACCTGCTGTAATGCAGCGGCAGAAACCGGCGGCCATCGACCGCGCCGCGGCGCTGCGCTTTATGGGGGCGGCCGGTTGGCAGCCCGACGCCGCCACCGACGCTTTGCTGGCGCAGGCTGAACGGCAGGTGCTGGCGGCCGCCGTGCCGCGCGCCGTCTGGCGTGTGCTGCCCAAGGCGGCCTTTCTGCCGCCGGAATGCGGGCGCGACCTTGAACGGCATCTGGCCGGATGTGATGACGTGCTGCTGCTGGCGGCGACGCTGGGCGGGGAGGTGGACCGCCTGCTGCGCCGCTTTGAACTGACCGATATCGCCCTGGCCGCAGCCGCCGACGCACTGGCGTCCAGCCTGCTGGAACAAATCTGCGACGCGCTGGAAGAAGAACTGCGCGCCGGGCTTCGCCAGAAGGGTCTGTATTTGACCGGGCGTTTTGCGCCGGGGTACGGGGACTGCCCGCTGGAACTGAACGACGCGCTCTGCCTGGCGGTGGACAGCACCCGCGGCTGCGGTGTGGCAGTGACGGCCCAGCACTTGCTGGCCCCGCGCAAGAGCACCACAGCCCTGCTGGGGGCGGCCGCCCGCCCGGTCAAAGGCGCGCCGGCGGGGTGCGGTACCTGCCACCTGCGGGAGACCTGCTGCTTCCGCCGCAGGGGGACCACCTGTTTTTCACCACCTGACGGGGAGAGGAAATAAACATGCCTGTACAGATGCAAACGATTTTCGACCGCCGCCGCTTTGTGTTTTTGGACGGCGGCATGGGCACGCAGCTGCAAAAGCGCGGCCTGCAGCCAGGGCAGAAGCCCGAGCTGGCGGCGCTGGAAATGCCGGAAACGCTCACGGCCATCCATGCGGATTACGCCGCGGCGGGGGCGGACCTGCTGCTGGCGAATACTTTCGGCGCCAACGCGCGCAAACTGGCGGGCTGCGGCCACAGCGTGGAGGAAGTGGTGCGGGCTTCGCTGGCCTGCGCGCGCCGTGCGGCGGAAGAAAAGGGCCTGCTGGTGGGGCTGGACATCGGCCCCCTGGGCGAACTGCTGGCCCCCGCGGGTACGCTGGCTTTTCAGAACGCCTACGAACTTTTTGCCCAGGTCATCCGGGCAGGGGTGCAGGCCGGGGCGGACTTCGTGTTTTTGGAAACGATGACCGACCTGTACGAATTGAAAGCGGCCATCCTGGCAGCAAAAGAAAATTGCGCGCTGCCGGTCTTTACCTCCATGAGTTTTGAGGGCGGCGGCCGTACTTTCACCGGTTGCACGGTCGAAAGCTACGCCGTTACGGCCGTGGGCCTTGGGGCGGATGCCGTCGGCATCAACTGCTCTTTGGGCCCGCAGGAGATCCTACCCATGGCGCAGCGGCTGTGCCGCACGGTCCCGGCGTCGGTGCCGGTGTTCGTCAAGCCCAATGCGGGCCTGCCCAACCCCGACGGCTCCTATGATCTGGACGCGGACACCTTTGCGGCCCAGATGCAGGCGTATGCCAAAATCGGCGTTTCCATGGTGGGCGGCTGCTGCGGCACCACACCGCAGCACATCGCGCGGCTGCGGGCGCTTTTTGCGCCGCTGACCCCGGCGCAGAAGATCCCGCTGTGCCGCAGTTGCCTGTGTACGCCGGTGCGCTTTGTGGAAGTGAACGGCATCACCGTGGTGGGCGAACGCATCAACCCCACCGGCAAAAAGCGGCTGCAGCAGGCTTTGCGGGAGGGCGACAGCGCCTACCCCTGCGCGCAGGCGGTGGCCCAGGAGGAAGCCGGGGCCGAGGTGCTGGACGTGAACGCGGGTCTGCCGGGCATCGACGAAGCCGCCGTGCTGGAACGGATCGTCACCGAACTGCAGGCCGTCACCGACCTGCCGCTGCAGTTGGATTCCTCGAACCCGGACGCGCTGGCCCGCGCGCTGCGCGTCTATAACGGCAAGCCCATCGTCAACTCGGTCAACGGCGAACAGAAAACGCTGGATACGATCCTGCCGCTGTGCAAAAAATACGGCGCGGCGGTGGTGGGCCTGACGCTGGATGAAAAAGGCATCCCCCAGACGGCGGAAGAACGGGTGGCGATTGCCCGCCGCATCGTCGAAGCTGCCTGTGCCGCCGGTATCCCGAAGGAGGATATCTACATCGACTGCCTGACGCTGACCGCCAGCGCCCAGCAGGAGGGCGCGACCCAGACGCTCGAAGCCCTGACCCGCTGCAAACGGGAACTGGGCGTGCGCACGGTCCTGGGCGTTTCCAACATCAGCTTCGGGCTGCCCTGCCGCGGGTATCTGAACACCACGTTCCTGTCCATGGCCATGGCAGCCGGGCTGGACCTGGCCATCATGAACCCCAACACGCCGGAAATGATGGCGGCGGTGCGCGCCTACCGGGTGCTGACCGCGCAGGACCCCCAGAGCGCGGCTTATGTGGCCGCCTATGCGGACGTGCAGATCCAGACCCAGCAGGTCAGCCGCGGTGCGCAGGCCGCCCCGCAGACGGCCGGGAACGGCAGCGCCCTGGCGGACGCCGTGCGGCGCGGCCTGAAAGAGGACGCCCGCACCGCCGCGCGGCAGGCATTGGAAAGCCGGGAACCGCTGGAACTGGTCAATAACGCCCTGATCCCGGCGCTGGACGCCGTGGGCGACGGCTTTGAAAAAGGCACGATCTTTTTGCCGCAGCTTTTGCAGGCGGCCACGGCGGCCCAGGCTGCCTTTGAGGTCGTGAAAGAGAAGATCGCCGCCGAAGGCCAGCCCCGCAGCATCGGGAAAGGGAAGATCGTGCTCGCCACCGTCAAGGGCGACGTGCATGACATCGGCAAAAACATCGTCCGCGTGATCCTTGAAAACTACGGCTACGATGTGCTGGACCTGGGCCGGGACGTGCCGCCGGAGCGCGTAGTGGACGCCGTGCGCACCACAGGCGCAAAGCTGGTGGGCCTGTCGGCGCTGATGACGACGACGGTCCCCAATATGAAAGCGACCATCGACGCGCTGCATGAAGCCGGGCTGCCCTGCCAGGTCTGGGTGGGCGGCGCGGTGCTCACGCCGCATTACGCGCAGGAGATCGGCGCGGACTTTTACTGCAAGGACGCCAAAGCCAGCGCCGACCTTGCCAAACAGATCCTTGGCTGACGCCCGGACTTTGATAAAAAACAGGACCCGCTGCCCCTTGCATGGCGGCGGGTTTTATGGTATCCTTGGTACTGCAAAGCATCCCAGGGTGCCCGGGACCCGCTGCGGTCGGCCGGGAGAATAGGGAAACAGGTGCAAGACCTGTGCGGGACCGCCGCCGTAATGGCCGAGTCCGGGTTCAAAGCTGTGCGTCACTGCGCATCCATGCGCGGGAAGACGGGAGCCCGGACAAAGACGCCAGAGCCGGAAGACCTGCCCCGGGATTCATACTGTGGGAACAGACGGACTGTCTGTTTTGGTGCAGGACCCGCGCGGCGGACGGACCAGACGTTTGCGTGGAAAACAAAGGGGCCGCGTATTCGCGGGCGCTTTGTTTTGTTGTGGGTCTGCCCGGCTTTATCGGCTCGGCAGGCTTTTTCTTTTTCTGGTCGCGTTCAGGAAAGGAAACAATGGATGAAACAGATTCTTGCAGCGGCCCTGGCCCCGGCTGTGCTGCTTCTGCTGGGGGCCTGCGCAGCGCCGTCCTCCGGGGCGACGGTATCCTCTGAACAGGCAGTATCTTCCGCACAGACGGCCCCCGAAGCAGCAACGCAGGAGAGCGCCGCCGGGTACCCTGTCACGGTCACCAACTATGACGCGAACGGCGACCCGGTGGAACTCACATTCACGCATGCGCCGGAACGGGTGGTGGCGGTCTACCAGGGGTCCATCGAAACGATGATCGCCCTGGGGCTGGAGGACCATGTGGTCGCCAGTTACGGCCTTGACAACGAAGTCAAGCCGGAATGGCAGGAAGGTCTGGCCGCCATGAACTATCAGGCGGATGTGTTTGCCCCCGACCGGGAGACCGTCACGCTCCTGCAGCCGGACCTGATCCTGTCCTGGGGTTCGCTGTTCAGCGACAAAATGCTGGGCGATACCTCTTACTGGAACGAGCGTGGCACCGCGACCTATATGAACTCCAATACCCGTCCGGGCGGCCACCCGCGCACGGTGGACAATGAGTATGCCGATATCCTCAATCTGGGGCGCATCTTCGGCGTGGAGGAAAAGGCCGAGGCACTGGTGGCCGGAATGCAGGCCGAGATCGACAGCACGCTGGCGGCGGCCGGGAAGGACCCGGTCCGTGTGGCGGTGGTGGAACCCTTGAACGGTTCGGTGACCAACTACGGGGCGGACACGCTGGCGGGGGACATGGTGACCCGGCTCGGCGGCACGCTGGCCAATCCCGACGGCCATGAAATGAGCAAGGAAGATCTGCTGGCCTGCGACCCGGATGTGATTTTTGTGGTCTATATGGCCTATTCCGGCGATGACCCCGAACAGGTCGTTCGGGACCAGTTGGCGGTCATCAACGAAGACCCGGCCCTGCGCAGCCTGTCGGCGGTCCAGTCCGGCCGGGTGCTGCCGGTCATGCTGGGGGATATCTATGCGGCCGGGCCGCGCACCCTCGACGGCATCCGCACGCTGGCCGCGGGCATGTACCCGGAGGAAGCGTCTTGACCGGGCAGCCCGCGCGCCGGGCGGCCGGGCGCTGCGCCCTTATAATGCTGCTGGTGTTGCTGCCGGTGTCGCTGGTCGTTGCCGTCACTTTCGGCACCATGCCGCTGCCGGTGGGGGATGTGTACCGGGTCATCTCCGGCCAGTTGGCTCACACGCTGCTGGGGGCTCCTGTGCCGGAAGCCTGGGCGGAAGGCTCCCCGCTGCACGATGTGGTCTGGCTCATCCGGCTGCCCCGCCTGGTGCTGGGCGCGGCCGTGGGGGCCAGTCTGGCGGTGAGCGGCACCGTCATGCAGGCGGTGGTCCGCAACCCGCTGGCGGACCCCTATGTGCTCGGCATCTCGTCGGGGGCGTCGATGGGCGCAACGCTGGCGGTCCTGTTCGGCGCCGGTACGGTGCTGGGGGCGCGCTCGGTAGGGGCGGCGGCCTTTCTGGGGGCGCTCGCCGTGTCCTTCGCGGGCATCGCGCTGGCAAACCTTGGCGGCCGTGCCACCACCGTCAAGCTGCTGCTTGCCGGTTCCGCACTGTCCGCTGTATGCGGGGCGCTCTCCAATTTTGCGATCTATCTCTGCGGTGACGATCACGCCCCCGCGCAGATCGTCCGCTGGACCATGGGCGGTCTGGGGGCGGCCAACTGGCAGGATACGGCCATCCTTGCGGCGGCCGCCGCGGCGGGCAGCCTGTTCTTTGCCGGCCAGCGCCGTACCCTGAACCTGATGCTGCTGGGGGACGAAGGCGCGCTGACCCTTGGCATGGACCTTACCCGCCGCCGTATTTTGTATCTGGTGGTGACTTCGCTGCTGATCGGCCTGTCGGTCTACAATGCGGGCACCATCGGCTTTGTGGGGTTGGTCGTGCCCCACGCGGTTCGTCTGCTGCTGGGGGCCGACCACCGCTATCTGGTCCCGGTGTCGGCGCTGGCGGGGGCGGTCTTTTTGATCTGGGCCGACGTGGCCTGCCGGATGCTGCTGCCGGGCAACGAGATTCCCATCGGCATTTTGACTTCGCTGCTGGGTACGCCGGTCTTTCTGTGGCTGATGATCCGGCGGCAGTATGGATTTGGGGGTGAAGGCTGATGGTGCGCTGGCAGACCCGTGACCTTACCATGCAGATCGGGGCGCGGACGATCCTTTCCCATATCGACCTGACGGTGGAATCCGGGCAGATGGTGGGGATCATTGGCCCCAACGGCAGCGGAAAAAGCACCCTTCTGCGCTGCATCTACCGGGCGCTGCGCCCCACTTGCGGCGCGGTGCTGCTGGACGGCAAAGACCTGCGGCGCTATACCGTGCGCCAGAGCGCCCGGCGCGTGGCGGTGGTGGCCCAGCATCAGGCTTACGGGTTCCCGCTGACCGTGCGGGAGATGGTGCTGATGGGGCGCACCCCGCACAAGCGCGCGCTGGAACCCGACAGCGCCGAAGACCACCGCATCGCCCGCGAATCGCTGGAAGCGGTAGGCATGGCCGGGCAGGAGGAACGGGTCTTTTCCACCCTTTCCGGCGGGGAACAGCAGCGGGTGGTGCTGGCGCGCGCACTGGCCCAGCAGACGCCCTGCCTGATCCTGGACGAACCCACCAACCATCTGGACATCCAGTACCAGCTCCAGATGATGGAACTGCTGCGCCATCTGAATCGCACGGTGCTGCTGGCGGTCCACGACCTGAATCTGGCGGCGGTCTACTGTGACCGGCTGTTTGCGCTGCAAAACGGCCGCCTTGTGTGCAGCGGCACGCCGCGGGAAGTGCTGACCCCGGCGTTTTTTCAAGATGTCTACGGCGTGCAGGCGCGGGTAGGCGAGGATGAGGACGGGCGGCCGTATATCCTGTACCGCCCCCTAGAAAAGGAGAAAGGATCATGAAACAGGCTTTGGTTTGCGTCAGCTTCGGCACATTGGTAGAAAACGGCCGCGCCGACCTGGAAGCGGTCGAAACCGCCCTGCGGGACGCCGCACCCGGCCGCGCGTTTTTCCGCGCCTATACCAGTTCCATCATCCGCCGCCGTCTGCAGGCGCGAGGCGTTACCGCGCAAAGTCTGGCGGAAGTGCTGGAAATGCTGGCCCAGCGCGGGTTCGAGGATGTCTGCGTCCAGCCGACGCACTTGCTCTGCGGGTATGAATACGATAAAATTAAGGCGGAAACGGCTGAATACCAGTCCCGCTTTGCCCGCCTGCTGCTGGGCGAACCGCTGCTGGCCGGCACGCAGGATCTTCAGGCTGTGGCGCAGGCCGTGGCCGGGATCTGGCCCCGCACCCCCGGCGAAGCCCTGGTCCTGATGGGCCACGGCACCGACCATTTTGCCGGGGTGGTCTATCCGGCCCTGCAAAGTGCTTTTGCTTTACAGGGCCGGGACGATGTGTTCGTCGCTACCGTCGAAGGCTGGCCCTCGCTGGCCGAAATTTTGCCCGGACTGCGCGCAGGCGGGTATAAAAGCGTGCATTTAGCCCCGCTGCTGCTGGTGGCGGGGGACCATGCCTGCCATGATATGGCGGGGGACGACCCGGACAGTTGGAAGCAGCAGTTGCAGGCGGCGGGCCTTTCGGTGCGCTGCACCTTGCAGGGCCTGGGCCGCCAGCCGCGGTTCCAGCAGTTGTACCGGGAAAAACTGGATCGGATGCTGGGGTGAAGCACCATGCCCTTTGAACATTCCATCCGCAGCGGGCAGAAGCGCCTGCGCTGCGGCTATACCACCGGGACCTGCGCGGCGCTGGCGGCGCAGGGCGCGGCGCGCCTGCTGCTGGAAAGCACGGCCCCCGCGGTCCTGACGCTGATGACGCCCAAAGGCTGGGAAGTATCGGTACGGCCCGAAAACTGCCGCAGGCAGGGCGGCGAAGCGTTTTGCAGCGTGCGCAAGGACGCCGGCGACGATGCGGATGTGACCGACGGGCTGCCGGTCACGGCAGCGGTATCCAAAACCGAAACGCCGGGCATCGTGATCGAAGGCGGCCCCGGCGTGGGGCGTGTGACGCGCCCCGGATTGGATCAGCCGGTGGGGGCCGCGGCCATCAACCGCGTGCCCCGGCAGATGATCCGCCAGCAGGCGGAAGCCGTCTGCCAAAGCGCCGGATATACCGGCGGGTTGCGGGTCGTCATCAGCATCGAGGGCGGCGCCGAAGCCGCGCGCCGGACCTTCAACCCGAATCTGGGGGTGGAAGGCGGGCTTTCGATCCTCGGCACGTCGGGCATCGTGGAACCCATGAGCGAACAGGCCATCGTGGACACGATCGAACTGGAGATCCGCCAGTGCGCGGCGCGGGACGCCCGCCTGCTGCTGACCCCCGGCAATTACGGCACGGATTTCCTGCATGCCCAGGGCTGGGACGCCCGTGGGGTGCCGGTGGTCAAATGCTCGAATTTTCTGGGGGAGGCGCTGGACTGCGCCGCGGTGGAAGGCATCCGGCAGCTGGTGCTGGTGGGCCATATCGGGAAGCTGGTCAAGGTGGCGGGCGGCGTCATGAACACCCATTCCCGCTATGCGGACTGCCGCATGGAACTGTTCTGCGCCCATGCCGCCCTCTGCGGGGCGGATCAGGCCGTATGCCGGGCGTTGATGCAGGCCGCCACCTGCGACGCCTGCATCGAGATCCTGGACCGCGCGCACCTGCGGGAAGCGGTGCTGGCTTCTCTGCTGGGGGCGATCCAGCGCCATCTGGAACACCGCGCGGCGGGGGCTTTGCGCATCGGGGCGGTGCTTTTTTCCAATCAGTTCGGCCTGCTGGGGATGACACAGCCGGCAAAGGAGATGTTGCGATCATGGTAGAATACAAACAGCGCGGGACGCTGTACGGCGTCAGCGTGGGGCCGGGCGACCCGGAACTGATGACGCTGCAGGCGGTCCGCCGGATCGAAGCCTGCCCGGTCGTCGCCGCGCCCCGGACCCGCAGCGGCCGGATGCTGGCGCTGGAGATCGCCAGGGGCGCGGTGGACCTGTCGGGCAAAGAAGTGGTGGAACTTGCGTTCTCGATGAGCTGGGACCCGGCGGTTGTGCGCGCTTCCCACATGGCGGCGGCCGCGGCGCTGCGCGTCCACCTGGACGCGGGACGGGATGTGGCGCTGCTGAACCTGGGGGATGTGTCGGTCTATGCGACCTTCGGATATCTGCAGGATATTTTGCAGGGCGAAGGCTACCGTACCGTCATGCTGCCGGGGGTACCCAGCTTTTGCGCGGCGGCCGCGCGGCTTGACCGGCCGCTTACGGCGGGCATGTACAAACCGCTTACGATAGCGCCCGGCGGCGCAGTGGAAGACGTGCTGGACCGCCCCGGCAGCAAAGTCCTGATGAAGACCGGCAGCCAACTGCCGCAGACTTTGGCGGCGCTGGCCGCCCATGGCAAATTGGCGGACAGTGCAATGGTCTGCAACTGCGGCCTGCCGGGGGAAGAGGTCTGGCCGGATCTTTCCGTCTATGACCCGCAGCGCCCGGCCGGGTATTTTGCCACGATCCTGATAAAGGAGTGAAACCATGGTACACTTTGTGGGGGCAGGGCCCGGCGCGCCGGACCTGATCACCGTGCGCGGGGCTGAACTGCTGCGCCGTGCGGACTGCATCATCTATGCGGGCAGTCTGGTGAACCCGGCGCTGCTGGCGCTGGCAAAAGACGGCTGCGCCGTGTACAACAGCGCCGAGATGACGCTGGAACAGGTGCTGGCCGTCATCGAGGAGCAGGAACGGCGCGGCGGCGAGACCGTGCGCCTGCATACGGGGGACGCCAGCATCTACGGCGCGATCCGGGAACAGATGGGCCAACTGGAACAGCGGCGCATCGCCTATGACGATACGCCCGGCGTTTCCAGCTTCTGCGGGGCAGCCGCCGCGCTGGGGGCTGAATATACGCTGCCGGGCGTCAGCCAGACCGTCATCATCACGCGGCTGGCGGGGCGCACCCCGGTGCCGCCCAAAGAAGCATT
This sequence comes from Subdoligranulum variabile, assembly GCA_003343905.1. GTDB lineage: Bacteria > Bacillota > Clostridia > Oscillospirales > Ruminococcaceae > Gemmiger > Gemmiger variabilis_C. The sequence continues at coordinate 191,741 of QAKI01000057.1, read as the reverse complement.
GGCGGACCTGGCCGCCCACGGCGCCAGCATGGTCATCTTCCTGTCCGCCGGTATGCTGCCGGAGGTGCAGCGGGCGCTACTGCAGGGGGGGTATACCGAAGCGACCCCCGCGGCGCTGGTCTATAAGGCGACCTGGCCGGAAGAAAAGGTCGTGCGCTGCCCGCTGGGGCGTCTTGCCCAGTGCGGCGCGGAACACGGCATCCGCCGCACGGCGCTGGTGCTGGTGGGGGACTTTTTGAACGGCACCGGCTATGAACGCAGCAAACTCTATGACCCGGCGTTCACCACCGGGTACCGAAAAGGAACGACGGAATGAAGATCGCGTGCCTTGCATTCACCGATAAAGGGATGGCGCTGGCCCGGCGGCTGGCGGCGGCGCTGGGCGGCGCGGCGGAACGCTGCGGCCAGCCGCACAGCCTGCACCAGTGGACGGGCCTGCACTTCCCGCAGGAGGACGCGCTGCTCTATGTGGGCGCGGTGGGCATCGCCGTGCGCGCCATTGCGCCGTTCGTGCACAGCAAGACCACCGACCCCGCCGTGGTGGTGGTGGACGAGTGCGCCCACTTTGCGGTGCCGGTCCTTTCGGGCCATCTGGGCGGTGCCAACGCGCTGGCGCGCCGGGTGGCCGCGCTGTGCGGGGCGGTGCCGGTCCTGACGACGGCCACCGATGCGAACGGTCTGTTCGCGGTGGATGAATGGGCCCGCTGCCAGGGGTGCGCGGTGCTGCACGCCGGGCAGATCCGGCGCGTGTCCGCGGCCATACTGGCCGGGCGGACGGTCCGCGTGCGGTCGGAATTTCCCATTGCGGGCGAACCGCCCGAACGGGTGCAGCCCGTTGAACAGGGGCCGTATGACGTTTATCTGGGCTTCGCGCCGCAGCCGGAAGATGTGTTATGGCTGGCGCCGCGGGTCCTGGCGCTGGGGCTGGGGTGCCGCAAAGGCACGGCGGCGGAAACATTGGAAGCCGCTTTTGCCGCGTTGCAGATCCCGGAACAGGCCGTCTGCGCGACCGCCAGCATCGACCTCAAGCGTGAGGAAGCGGGGCTTCTCGCCTTTTGCAGCCGCCACGGGTGGACGCCGCAGTTCTATTCCGCGGCGCAGCTGGCGCAGGCGGAAGGAACATTTGCGTCCTCGCCGTTCGTGGCGCAGACCACAGGGGTGGACAATGTATGCGAGCGGGCCGCGGTATTGGCCGGCGGCCCCACTCTGCTGCGCCGCAAAACGGCGGGGCAGGGCGTGACGATGGCGGTATCGTGCAGGCCGTTTGAACTGAACTGGAGGTGGCAGGATGAAGGGTGAACTGTATGTGGTGGGACTGGGCCCCGGTGACCCGGCCCTGATGACCGGGCAGGCGCGGGCTGCGCTGGAAAAGGCGGAGGTGCTCTGCGGTTATACGGTCTATGTGGACCTTGTGCGGGACCTGTACCCGGACAAAGAAGTATATACGACCCCCATGCGCGGGGAGATGGAACGCTGCCGGTGGGCGCTGCAAACGGCGGACGCCGGCCGCACGGTAGCGATGGTGTGCAGCGGGGACGCCGGGGTGTATGGCATGGCGTCCCCGCTGCTGGAATTGGCCGCGCAGTACCCGCAGGTAGGCATCGAGGTCGTCCCCGGCGTCACGGCTGCGCTGGCCGGGGCGGCGGTGCTGGGCGCGCCGCTGGGGCATGATTTCTGCTGTATCTCCCTTTCCGACCTGCTGACGCCGTGGCCGCTCATCGAAAAGCGGCTGCGCTGCGCGGCAGAGGGGGATTTTGCCCTGTGCCTGTACAACCCGGCTTCGCACCGCCGCACCGGGCACCTGCAGCGGGCGGTGGAACTGCTGCTGCAGGCGGGCAAAGCGCCGCAGACCCCCTGCGCGACCGTGCGCAGCATTGCGCGCCCCGGTCAGGAAGTCCGCCATTATACGCTGGCAGAACTGGGAATCGCCCCGGCGGATATGTTCACGACGGTCTTTGTGGGCAGCAGCACCACGGTGCGGCAGGGGGAGCGCCTGATCACGCCGCGGGGGTATGCGGCCCGATGAAAGTGGTGATCTTTTCCGGCACCACGGAGGGGAAAAAACTCTCCCGCGCGCTGGCGGCGCTGGGCGTGCCGGTGACGGTCTGTGTGGCGACCGATTACGGCAGGACCGACCAGGGGCGGGTCCCCGGCGTGGAGGTCCGCGCTGGACGCATGGAAGAAGCGCAGATGACGCAGTTGCTGGGTGCCGATACCCTGTGTATCGATGCGACCCACCCCTATGCCGTGCAGGCCACCGCCAACATCCGGCGCGCGGCCCGGCAGGCGGGGGCGGTCTACCGCCGCCTGCTGCGCCCCGCCAGCCCGCTGCCGCCGGACTGTATGCGGGCGGACAGCGCCGCGCAGGCGGTGCAGCTTTTGCAGCATACGCAGGGGAATATCCTGCTCACCACCGGCGCCAAAGAGCTGGCCGCCTTCGCCCCGCTGGGCGCGCAGCGATTGTTTGCCCGCGTCCTGCCGGTGGAAGCCAGCCTGCTGGCCTGCCGTGCGGCCGGGATCGAGCCGGGGCACATCATCGCCATGCAGGGGCCGTTCAGTCAGGAACTCAACGTGGCGCTGATGCGGCAGTTCTCCATCCGCTATCTGGTGACAAAAGACGGCGGCGCGCCCGGCGGCTTTGCCGAAAAGCAGGCCGCGGCCCGTTGCTGCGGCGCCCGGCTGGTGGTGCTATGCCGCCCGGCGGAGGATGGGGAACCCTATGAGTCGGTATTGGAATTTTGCAGGAGGTGGATCGGATCATGCAGGTGATGTTGTTGGCTTTAGGTGGCGGTACGGCGGATAGCTGCACGCCCCCGGTACAGCGCGCGCTGGCCCGGGCACAGTGCATCGTGGGGGCCGCGCGCCTGTTGCAGGGGCTTCCGTCAACATGTGCGCCCTGCCGTCACGCGGCCACCAAACCGCAGGCCATCCTGGACGCCCTGCGCCAGTCCGGGTGTGAGCAGGCGGCGGTCGTTTACAGCGGCGATACGGGCTTTTATTCCGGCTGCCGCAGCCTGATCCCGCTTTTGGAGCAGGCGGGGATCGAATATATGGTCTGCCCCGGGCTTTCCAGCGTGCAGCTGCTGGCCGCCGCGCTGCACCGGCCCTGGCAGGACTGGGTGCTGGTGTCGGCCCACGGGGTGGCGTGCAACGCGGTGGCGGCAGTCACGCAGGGGCGTCCGGCTTTCTTCCTGACGGGGGGCAGGCTGGGCGTGCCGCAGTTGTGCGCCCAGCTTGTGGAAGCCGGGCTGGGGGACCTGCCGGTCACGGTGGGCGAAAACCTGAGCGCCCCGGATCAGGCCATCCTGACCGGGACGGCCGCCCAGATGGCGGCGCGCAGTTTTGGGCCGCTCTGCGTCCTGCTGGCCGAAGCCGCGCCCGTTCCCACCCGGCGCACGCCGGGCTGGCCGGACGGCTGGTTCGTCCGCGGCGAAGGCGTGCCCATGACCAAACGCTTCGTGCGGGCCGCCGTTCTGGCGGCGCTGGCCCCCCGGCCGGAAGATACCGTGTGGGATGTGGGGGCCGGTACAGGCAGCGTCAGTGTGGAACTGGCCGCTGCCGCGGCCCGCGGGCAGGTCTGGGCGGTGGAATGTGAGCCCGGCGCATTGGCGCTGATGGAACAGAACCGGCAGAAGTTCCACGCCTGGAACCTGCATCTGGTGCCGGGTGCCGCGCCCCAGGCGCTTGCGGCGCTCCCGGCCCCGGATGCGGTGTTCATCGGCGGCAGCCGGGGGCAGTTGGAGCCGATCCTGGCCGCGGCGCTGGGCAGGAACCCGCAGGCGCGGCTCTGCATCGCCTGCATCGCGCTGGAAACGCTGGAAGCTGCCCTGCAGGCCTGCCGGGCACACGGCCTTGCGCCGCAGGTGGTGCAGGTGGCCGTCAGTGCATCCCGCCCGGCCGGGGACCTGCACTTGATGATGGGGCAGAACCCGGTCTTTCTGGTGACGGCGAACTGCGATGATTGAGTGTATGGTGGCCGCGCCCCAGTCGGGCAGCGGCAAGACGGTCATGACCTGCGCGCTGCTGGCGGCGCTCAAATACAAGGGGCTGGACCCCTGCGCGTTCAAATGCGGGCCGGATTACATCGACCCCATGTTCCACCGCGCCGTGCTGGGGGTGCCAAGCTGCAACCTGGACCTGTTCCTTGCCCCGGAACAGACGGTGCGCGCTCTGTTTGCCCGGCACGCGGCGGGCCATGGTGCCGCCGTGTGCGAAGGGGTCATGGGGTATTACGACGGCCTGGGCGGCGTTACCGACCGCGCCAGCGCCTGGCACCTGGCGGACACGCTGCGCCTGCCGGTCCTGCTGGTGCTGCGCCCCAAAGGGGCCAGCCTGACGCTGGCGGCGCAGGTGCGCGGGCTGCGGGATTTTAGGCCGGACAGCCATCTGGCAGGGATTTTGCTCAACGAGTGTTCGCCCATGCTTTACCGCACGCTGGCCCCCATGCTGGAGCGGGAGACCGGCCTGCCGGTGCTGGGGTATCTGCCCCCGATGCCCGAAGCCCGCTTTGAAAGCCGCCATCTGGGGCTGTACACGGCGGCCGAGATCGGGGACCTGACGGCACGCATGGAACGCTTGGGGCAGCAGGCCTGCCGGACGCTGGACCTGGAAGAAATCGCCGCCCGCTGCCGCCGCCCGGCGCGGCATGTGCCGGACGAGGGAAAAACGTCCCCGGTCCGCGCCAAAATCGCTGTGGCGCGGGATGAAGCGTTCTGTTTCTGTTACGACGAAACGCTGGAAGCACTGCGCTGCGCCGGGGCCGACGGTGTCTTTTTCAGCCCCCTGCACGACGGCAGCCTGCCGCAGGGCTGCGGCGGGCTATACCTGCCGGGCGGTTACCCGGAACTGTACGCCGAAGCCCTTGCCCGCAACGAAGCGATGCGCGCGGCGGTACGCGCGGCGGTGGAAAAGAAAATGCCTACGGTGGCGGAATGCGGCGGTTTTCTCTATCTTGGCCAAACGCTGGAGGACCGTGCCGGGCGCGCCTGGCCCATGGCGGGCGTGCTGCCGGGGCGGGGCGTGCGGACCGAAAAACTGGTGCGCTTCGGCTATGCCGAGCTGACTGCCCGCGCGGACGGGCTGCTGTTCCGGGCCAGGGAGCGGTTGCCGGTGCATGAGTTCCACTACTGGGACTCGACCTGCAACGGGACCGCCTGCACAGCGGAAAAGCCGGTGGGGGCGCGCCGCTGGGAATGCGGCTTCTCCACGCCCGCGCTGTTTGCGTCTTTCGCGCACCTCTACTGGGCGGGCGCGCCGCAGATGACCGCGCGCTTCGTGCAGGCGGCGGCCGAATATGGGAAGGAGCAGGGAAACGATGTCTGAAGAAGAACGGCTGAAAGAACGGCTGGCGGCTATCCGCCCGGCGTCGGAACAGGCGCGCGAACAGGCGCGGCAGCACTGGGCGGCCTGCGCCAAACCGCTTGGAAGTCTGGGCCTTTTGGAAGACGCCCTGACCGGGATGGCAGCCCTGACCGGCGACGCCCGGCTGCAACTGACGCCCCGCGCCGTGCTGGTGCTCTGCGCGGACAACGGTGTGGTGGCGCAGGGCGTTTCCCAGTCGGGCAGCGAGGTCACGGGCATCGTGGCCCGTATGCTGGCACAGGGCAAAAGCAACGTCTGCCGCATGGCGGCGCTGGCGGACTGCCGGGTGCTGCCGGTGGATATGGGCATCCGGGACTTTGCGCCGTTCCCCGGCGTGATCGACCGCCGGATCGGCAACAGCACGCAGGACATCACCGAAGGTCCCGCCATGCCGCGGGAAGCCGCCTGCCGGGCTATCCTTGCGGGGGTCGAACTGGTCCGGGAACAACAGGCGCAGGGCGTGCGGCTGCTCGCCACCGGGGAAATGGGCATCGGCAATACCACGACCGCGGCGGCGGTGGCCTGTGCGCTGCTGGGCCGCACGCCGGAGGAACTGGCCGGGCGCGGTGCGGGCCTTTCGGACGAGGGGCTTGCCCGCAAGCGCCGTGCCATCCGGGCGGCGCTGGAAATAAACCGGCCGGATGCACGGGACCCCGTCGGCGTGCTGGCTGGTGTGGGCGGTTACGACCTTGCAGGGCTGTGCGGCGTCTTTTTAGGCGGCGCGCTTTGCCGTATCCCGGTATTGGTGGACGGCGCCATCAGCGCCGCCGCCGCTTTGTGCGCGGTACGGCTCTGCCCGCAGGCGGCGTGCGCCGTCTTTGCCACCCACCAGAGCGCCGAACCGGCGGGCGGGCTGCTGCTGCGCGCGCTGGAAAAGCGCCCCTTCTTGCAGGCGGAGATGCGCCTGGGTGAAGGCACCGGCGCGGTGGCGGCCATGCCACTGCTGGATATGGCGCTGGCGGTCTACAACGGCAGCACCTTTACGGACTATGGCATGGAGCCTTACACGCCCCAGGGGGACGCATCATGCTGACTCTTGTGATCGGTGGGTCGGGCAGCGGCAAAAGCGAATATGCCGAGCGGCTGGCTGTGCGCCTGGCCGGGACGGGGCCGCGCACCTACCTGGCGACCATGCAGGTCTGGGACGACGAATGCCGCAGGCGGGTCGAACGGCACCGCCGCCAGCGCGCCGGGCGCGGGTTCGCCACGCTGGAACGCCCGCAGGACCTGACCGGCATCCCGGTGCAGGCGCTTGACGGCCGTGGTACGATCTTGCTGGAAGACCTGGGCAATCTGGCGGCCAACGAACTGTACGGCGCCGCCCCGGCGGAGGAAGCCGGGCCGCGCATTTTGCAGGGGATCGGCCACCTGTGCCGGTGCTGCCGCCATCTTGTTATCGTTTCCAACGAAGTGGGCTGCGGCGGCACCGACTATGCCGGGGATACAGGAACGTACCTGCATCTGCTGGCCGGGCTTCACCGGGCGCTGGCCCGGCAGGCCGACGCCGTCTGTGAAGTGACGGCCGGGCTGGCCGCCTACTACAAGGGAGGGGAAGAACTTTGATCGCTGCGCAGACCATTGCGGTGGCCTTTGCCATGTTCAGCGCGGTGCCGGTGCCGCAGCCGGTATGGAATAAGGACAATATGCGCTATGCGCTGTGCGCGTTCCCGCTGGTCGGGGTCGTGTGCGGCCTTTTGTACGGGGCGTGGGGGCTGCTGTGCCTGTATGCGCCGGTCCCGGAACTGCTGCGCGCCGCCGGGCTGTGCCTGCTGCCGGTGGCGGTCACCGGCGGCATCCATCTGGACGGCTATGCCGATACCAGCGACGCGCTGGCCAGCTATGCCGATGCCGAAAAAAAGCAGGCGATCCTCAAGGACCCCCATTGCGGGGCCTTCGCGGTGATCCGGGTGGGCAGCTACCTGATCTTATACTTTGCGCTGTGCGCCTCGCTTGCTTTGAACGTCCGGGCGCTGCTCTGCCTGGGGCTGGGGTTCGTGCTGGAGCGCGCGCTGTCCGGCTGGGCGGTGGCGGCGCTGCCGCTGGCGAAAAACACCGGGCTGGCCCATTCCTTCGCCACAGCGGCGGACCGCGCCACGGTGCGCCGTGTGCTTGGCGTTCTGGCGGCGCTGCTGTGTGCGGCGCTGGCGCTCGTGGGCGGGGCCTGCGGCGCGGCGATGGCGGCGGCGGCCCTGCTGGCGCTGTGGCGCTACCGCACCGTTGCGGCCCGGCAGTTCGGCGGTATTTCGGGCGATCTGGCGGGGTGGTTCCTGCAGCGGGCGGAACTCTGGATGCTGGCGGCGCTGGTCGCCTGTCAGATCGTGGAGGGAATGCTATGATCTTTCTGTTCGGGCCGCTGTACAGCGGCAAACGGGACTATGCCTGCCAACTGCTGCACTGCGGCAGGGAAGAACTGCCCCAGTATGCGGTGTGGGACGTGCAGGAACTGGCGGCGCAGGCGGACGATCTGGAAACGCTGGCCGGCCGCCTGTGTGCGTACCCGGTGGTCATCGCCACCGAGACCGGGGGCGGCGTGGTCCCGGCGGACCCCGCCCAGCGGGCTGCGCGGGAGGCGGCCGGGCGTTTGAACGCCTTGCTGGCCCGGCGCGCCGATACGGTGATCCGTGTTTTTTACGGCTTGCCGATCCTATTGAAAGGAAGTTTACCACAATGATCCTCTATCTGCTGCGTCACGGCACGACGGCTTACAATAAAGAAAAACGCTACCAGGGCCAGCGGGACATCCCGCTGTGTGCGGAGGGGCGCGCGAAGCTCCGCCCGGCCGGTTTCTCGCCGGATGTGGTCTATGTTTCGCCCCTGATCCGCGCCCGGCAAACGGCGGAGATCCTCTTCCCGTCGGCCCGGCAGGTGGTCGTCGAGGACTTCAAGGAAATGTGCTTCGGCAGCTTTGAAGGCCGGAATTATATCGAGATGGAACATGACCCGGATTATCTGGAATGGGTCCAGTCCAACTGCGAGTCCCCCTGTCCCGACGGGGAGCGCAAGGACCAGTTCAGCGCCCGCACCTGCCGTGCTTTCGCGGAACTGTTGGATACAGCCTTCCGGGAAGGGCGCAGCCAGCTTGTCATCGTGGCGCACGGCGGCACCCAGATGGCAGTGATGGAACGCTACGCCGTGCCCCATCACGAATACTACCACTGGTGCGCGCCCAACGCGGGGGGCTATAAACTGGATGCGTCCCGCTGGCCGCAGGAACACACCCTGACGCTGCTGGAAACAGTGCAGTACACGAAGGAGCAGGGCCGATGATGCGCTGCGCCGCGATCCTGCTGGGCTTCCTGCTGGACCTTCTTCTGGCGGACCCGGAATGGATGCCCCACCCGGTCGTGTATATGGGCCGCTGCATCACCCGCCTGGAACGCACGCTGCGGCGGCGCTTCCCGGCTACGCCCCAGGGCGAACGGGCTGCGGGCCGGGTGCTGGCGGCCGTGCTGCCGCTGGGTACGCTGGCCGTCACGCTGCTGGTCTGCCTTGCCGCGCGGGCGGTGCATCCGCTGCTGGGGCTGGCCGTTGAAACGCTCTGGTGCTGGCAGGCTTTGGCCGTGCGCGGTCTGGCAAAGGAGAGCCGCCGGGTGTACGAGCGGCTAGCGGCGGACGATCTGCCCGGCGCACGCCGGGCCGTGGGGCGTATCGTCGGGCGCGACACGCAGGCATTGAGCAAAGAAGGCGTGACGAAAGCCGCCGTGGAGACCGTCGCAGAGAATTTTTCCGACGGCGTGGCGGCGCCGCTTTTCTATATGCTGCTCGGCGGCGCGCCGCTGGCGCTCTGCTATAAGGCCGTCAACACGATGGACAGCATGGTGGGGTATAAAAACGACCGCTACCTGCATTTCGGCCGGACGGCTGCCAAGCTGGACGACGCAGTGAACTATCTGCCGTCCCGCCTGGCCGCCTGCCTGTGGATCGCCGCCGCGGCGCTCACCGGGCAGGACGCGCGGGGGGCCTGGCGCATCTGGCGGCGGGACCGCCGCTGCCATGCCAGCCCGAACAGCGCACAGACCGAATCCGCCTGCGCCGGGGCGCTGGGGGTCCAGTTGGCGGGACCGGCCTGGTATTTTGGGGAGTATTACCCCAAACCGACGATCGGGGACGCCCGGCGGCCGGTAGAACCGCAGGACATTCTGCGCGCCAACCGTATGCTCTACGCGGCGTCTTTGCTGGCGCTCGGGTTGGGGTTGTTCCTGTTGGCAGGGATTCTTTGGCTGGGGAGGTAAGAAAAAATGCAGCTTGTACATGGCGGCGACTGGGCCGGGTTTGAACGGGAGTACGGTGTGGCGCCGTTGGATTTTTCCGCAAATGTCAGCCCGCTGGGTGTGCCGGAAGGGGTGCGTGCGGCCATCGCGGCGGCTGCGGTACAGGCGGACCGCTACCCGGACCCGCTTTGCCGCGCCCTGCGCGCCGAACTGGCGGCAAGTTATGCCTGCCCGGAAGAATGGTTCCTGTGCGGCAACGGCGCGGCGGACCTGATCTGGCGGCTGGCGGCGGCGCTGCGGCCCAAACAGGCCCTTGTGCCCGCCCCGGCTTTTGCCGAGTACGAGGCCGCGCTGCGCAGCGTGGGCTGCGCGGTCGTGCACAGCCCGCTGCGGGCGGACCGCGACTTTGAAGTGGGGGAAGAATTCCTCGCAGCCATTACCCCGCAGATCGACATGGTGTTTTTGTGCGAACCGAACAACCCCACCGGCCGCACCACGCCGATGCCGCTGCTGCGGCGCATCGTGGAGCGATGTGCCGCCGTGGGCGCATTGCTGGTGGTGGATGAGTGCTTCGGTGAATTTCTCGACGAGCCAGCGGCACACACGCTGCTGCCGCTGTTGGCGGACTTTCCCCGGCTGGTACTGCTCAAAGCCTTTACCAAGCTGTACGCCATGGCCGGGGTGCGCCTGGGCTATGCGCTTTGTTCGGACGGCGGCCTGCTGGCGGCCATGCGGGAAGCCGGGCCGCCCTGGGCGGTCAGCACGCTGGCCCAGGCGGCGGGCTGCGCGGCCCTGCGGGAGAAAGAATACGTCCGGCAGGTGCGGGCGCTTACGGCGTCGCAGCGCCGCTATTTGCAGCAGGGGCTGCGGGCGCTGGGGCTGCGGGTCGTTCCGGGGGAAGCCAACTATCTGCTTTTCCAGTGCGAAAAGCCGCTGCTGGCGGCGCTGCGTGAGCGCGGCATTTTGCTGCGCGGATGTGGAAATTATCCGGGGCTTGACGATACCTGGTATCGGACGGCCGTGCGGACGCAGCCGGAAAACGACCGGCTGCTGCGGGAATTGAAGGAGATCCTGAGATGAGCAAAACGGGACGGGCGCGCCGAATCATGGTGCAGGGGACCATGTCCGGAGCGGGGAAAAGCCTTTTGTGTGCGGCCCTCTGCCGTATCTTTGCGCAGGACGGCCTGCGGGTGGCGCCCTTCAAAAGCCAGAACATGGCGCTGAACAGCTACGTCACGCGGGACGGCTGGGAGATGGGCCGCGCGCAGGTGGTGCAGGCGCAGGCCGCCGGGGTGGAACCCGACGTGCGCATGAACCCGGTGCTGCTCAAACCCTGCAGCGATACGGGCAGCCAGGTCATCGTCTGCGGCGAAGTGCGCGGGCAGATGCCGGCACAGGAGTACTTCCGCTATAAAAAAAGCCTGATCCCCGAAATTCTGGACGCCTACCGTCAGTTGGAACAGGAATACGATGTCATCGTGGTCGAGGGCGCCGGCAGCCCGGCAGAGATCAACCTCAAAGAGGATGACATCGTCAATATGGGGCTGGCGGCGCACATCAACGCGCCGGTCCTGTTGGCCGGGGACATCGACCGCGGCGGGGTTTTCGCCCAGCTTTACGGCACGGTGTCGCTGCTGGAACCGGCGGAACGGGCGCGCATCGGCGGGCTGATCATCAATAAATTCCGGGGCGACCTTTCGATCCTTCAGCCGGGGCTGGCCATGCTGGAAGAACGTACCGGCCTGCCGGTGCTGGGCGTGGTGCCGTATCTGGACGTGGAGATCGACGACGAGGATTCTCTGGCCCCCTGCCTGGGAAGTGCTTCGGTCCACAAGCCGGTGGATGTGGCGGTGGTCCGTCTGCCGCGCCTGTCCAACTTCACGGATTTTGCGCCGCTGGAAAACCACCCCGCCCTCGGTGTGCGGTATGTGCAGGAATCTTCGGCGCTGGGGCGCCCGGACCTGATCGTTTTGCCGGGCACCAAAAATACGATGGAGGACCTTTTGTGGATGCGTCAGAACGGGCTGGAAGCGGCTGTGCTCAAGTGTGCGGCGGCCGGAACGCCGGTACTGGGCGTCTGCGGCGGCTACCAGATGTTGGGGCGCGCTCTCTATGACCCGGAGGGCACAGACGGCGGCACGGCGGGCGGCAGCCTGCGCGGTCTGGGCCTGCTGCCGGTGGAAACGGTGTTCTCGGCCGAAAAGACCCGCACCCGTGTACAGGGAACGGTCCGGGAAGGCCCGCTGGCCGGGGCAGCGCTGGACGGCTACGAGATCCACATGGGCCATACCCAAACAGAAGGGGAGCCTTTCTGCATCCTTGCCGACGGAAGCCGCGAGGGCTGCCGCTGCGGCACGGTGTTCGGCACCTATCTGCACGGCCTGTTCGATACCGGGGAACTTACGGTCAGGCTGGCCGAATGGCTCTGCGCCCGCAAGGGGATACCCGTTCACAAGGCGCAGGCCGTGCCCCACGCGGTATATCAGCAGCGGCAGTTCGACCGCCTGGCGGACGGCGTGCGCCGGGCACTGGATATGCAGGCGGTCTACCGCCTGATGGAGGAATACCAATGAAGATCACCCACACGCTGCCCGCGGATATCGAGCGGACCAGTATGCGGATCATCGAGGAAGAACTGGAACAGAGCGGCATCCGCCTGGAAGCGGAAAACGCCGCCGTGATCCGCCGCGTGATCCATGCGACGGCGGACTTTGAATATGCGCACAGTCTGCGCTTCACCGCCCATGCGGTGGCTGCGGGCATCGCGGCGCTACACAAAGCGGCCCCCATCGTGACCGATACCAACATGGCGCTGGCGGGGATCAGCAAACCGGCGCTGGCGGCCCTTGGCACAGAAGGCCACTGCTATATGGCGGACCCGGCGGTGGCACAGGCGGCCCGGCAGGCGGGCACGACCCGCGCCGTTGCGGCCATGCGGCACGCCGCAGCCGTCTGCCCCGGCGCACTGTTCGCGGTGGGCAACGCGCCCACGGCGCTTTTGACGCTGTGCGACCTGATCGAACAGCAGGGCCTGCGCCCGGCGCTGATCGTGGCGGTCCCGGTGGGGTTCGTCAATGTAGTGGAAAGCAAGGAACGCCTGTTCGCGGCCTGTACGGCCTACGGGGTCCCCTGTATCGCGGCGATGGGCCGCAAAGGCGGCAGCACGGTGGCGGCGGCCATCTGCAATGCGCTGCTGTACACGGCTACCGACCGTCTGGACCCCGCCCGGCGGGGATGGCAAGGATGAAATAGATGAAGAAGATACAAAAACAGGAACGGGCCGGGCTGGTGCTGGCGGGTTTGTTGGTGGCGGTTCTCGTGGCCGCGGTGGCCGGGCTTTGCCTGGGCAGCCAGCGGTACACGCTGCCGCAGCTTTGGCAGGCTTTGTGTACCCGTGACCCGCAGGATACGGTGTGGCGCGTGATCGCGTATGTGCGCCTGCCGCGTATGCTGGCGGGGCTGGGGGCCGGGGCGGCGCTGGCGGTAGCCGGTGTTCTGCTGCAGGCGGTGCTCAATAACGCAATGGCCAGCCCCAACGTCATCGGCGTCAACGCGGGCGCGGGCTTTTTTGCCATGGCGGCCATGGTCGTGGCCCCCGCAGTGCCGGGCAGCGTGCAGTTTGCCTCTTTCCTTGGGGCGCTCGGCTGTTCGATGCTGGTGTACGCGCTGGCGTGGCGGGCCGGGCTTTCGCGCACCACGCTGGTGCTGGCCGGTCTTGCGGTCAGCGGTATGCTCACGGCCGGGCTGAACACGCTCAAACTCCTCTGGCCGGAGATCGTAGCCAGTTCGCCTGGCTTCATGACCGGCGGGCTGTCCGGCGTCACCATGTCGATGCTAGCGGCGGCGCTGCCGTACCTGGCTGCCGGACTGCTGCTGGCCATTTTGCTGGCGGTGGACCTGAACGTGCTCTGCCTGGGGGAAGAAAGCGCCGCCGGGCTGGGGCTTCATGTGACCCGCACGCGGTTCTTGGGCATTCTGGCGGCGGCGCTGCTGGCGGGGGCTGCGGTCAGCTTTGCGGGCCTGCTGAGTTTTGTGGGCCTGCTGGCGCCGCATATCGTCCGGCGTTTTGTGGGCACGGACCACCGGGTCCTGATCCCGGCGTCCGCCCTGCTGGGGGCGGCCTTTGTGGTGTTCTGCGATATTATCGCGCGTATGCTGTTTGCGCCCTTTGAGCTGCCGGTAGGCATTTTGCTCTCCCTGATCGGCGGGCCGTTCTTCCTGCATCTGCTGCTGCATCGGAAAAGGGGGCGTCTGTATGTTTGAACTGCATCATGCCTGCGTGGGGTACAGCGGCGAGCCGGTCCTGCGCGATGTCAGCTTTGCCGCGCAGGCGGGCCAGATCACGACGCTGGTGGGGCCGAACGGCTGCGGCAAGACCACGCTGCTCAAGGCGCTGGCAGGGCAGCTTCCGCTGCTGGAGGGCGAAGCCTGCCTGCGCGGCCGCCCGATCCGGGAATATAAGCGCCGGGAATTTGCCCGCACGGCGGCGTTCATGCCCCAGGTGCGCAATATCCCGGAGATCACGGTCCGGGGGCTGGTCAGCCACGGGCGGTTCCCGTATCTGGGGCTTTCCCGCCAGATGACGGCGAAAGACAGGGAAGTGGTGGAACAGGCCATGCGGGCCACCGGGGTGGAACGCTGGGCGCAGCGGGACCTGCGGGAACTTTCCGGCGGCGAGCGTCAGCGGGTCTATCTGGCGATGGCGCTCGCCCAGGGGGGCGACGCGATCCTGCTGGACGAACCCACGACCTACCTGGACGTAGCCGCGCAGTTTGAACTGCTGGAACTGCTGCGCACACTGGCGGACCAGGGCCGGGCAGTGCTGCTGGTGCTGCATGATCTGGCGCAGGCGTTGCAGTACAGCGACCGTGTGGCGGTCCTTGCGGGGGGCAAGCTGGCCGCTTTTGCCGCGCCGGAAGAACTTTTTGCAGGCCGGATGCTGGATTCGGTCTTTGGCGTCACGCTCTGCCGCGCCCCGGACGGAACCTATTATCTGCGGCGCGAAGATACGTCAAAAACCACCTCTTGCAATTCTTGCAGCAATATTGTATAATACTTACTGCGGACAGGGCTGAATTGCGCTGTTTTGCATACAGATGCGGGCCCCGTGCGTGGGCGGCCCGTGAACCATGTCAGGCGGGGAACCGAGCAGCATTAAGCGGCGCTCGTCCAGTGCTGCGGCAAGCCTGCATCTGTATGCAAAGCAGCGCAGCCGCGTGCTCTGCCCGCTTTTTATGGTTTTAGGGAGGTGTGGTCCATGTACCGTGCGCTGTACCGCAAATGGCGTCCCCAGCGGTTCGCCGATGTGGTGGGGCAAAAGCCCATCGTCACCGCGCTGCAGAATCAGATCGCCGCAGGGCGCATCGGCCACGCCTACCTGTTCACCGGCACCCGCGGCACCGGCAAGACCACCTGTGCCAAGATCTTTGCCAAAGCGGTGAACTGCCTGGACCATACCAGCCCCGACCCCTGCTGTGAGTGCGAGATCTGCAAGGGGATCGACAGCGGCGCGATCATGGACATCATCGAGATGGACGCGGCTTCCAACAACGGCGTGGACGATATCCGCGACCTGCGGGATGAAGTCGCCTATCTGCCCTCGGTCTGCCGCTACAAAGTATACATCATCGACGAGGTGCACATGCTCTCCATGCAGGCGTTCAACGCCCTGCTCAAGACGATGGAAGAACCGCCGGAGCATGTGATCTTCATTCTTGCCACCACCGAGGTGCAGAAAGTCCCCGTCACGATCCTGAGCCGCTGCCAGCGGTATGATTTTGCGCGCATCACGGCGCAGGACATTGCCGACCGGCTGCTGTTCGTGGCCGGGCAGGAAAAGATCGAACTGGAAGCGGACGCGGCGCAACTCATCGGCCGTCTGGCGGACGGCGCGATGCGCGACGCCCTCTCGATTTTGGATACCTGCGCCGGTGTGGACAACCATGTGGATGAGGCGCTGGTGCGCCGCATGGCGGGCGTGACCGACCGCACCTATCTGTTCGAGATCAGCGATGCCATCGCCGCGCGGGATTCCGTGACGGCGCTGGAAAAAATCGCGGAACTGCGCCAGCAGAGCGTCGATATGCGACGCCTGTGCATGGAACTGGCCGGGCACTACCGCAACCTGATGCTCTGCGCGCTGCCCGGCGGAACCGATCTTTTGACCGGCACTTCGCCGGAGGAAGAAGCAGCTTACCAGCAGCGCCGGGATTTCCCCCAGGCGGAAGCCATCCGTGCCATCAACGCCTTCGGGCAGGCGCTTGAAAAAATGAGCCGCGGCACCGACCAGCGCATTGAACTGGAACTGGCGGTGTTCTCTCTTACGCAGCCCCAGGCCGCCGCTGCGGTATCCGTTGCGGTAGCGCCGCCCCAGCCGGCCCGCCCGGCCGCGCCCCAACCCTTTGCGGCAGCGCCCGCGGTGCCCGTACAGGCACCGCCGGTGCAGACGCGCACGGCCCCCATCCCGGCGGTCGCGCAGCCCGCGCCGCCTGCTGTGCAGGAACCGCAGCCTGTGCCGGAAGCAGAACCGCCCATGGAGGACGTTCCGCCGCCGGTGGACGAGCCGGAATTTTTGCAACCGGAAATGAAACCGGCCCCGCAGCCGGCCGCACCTGTCCCAACGCCCCAACCCGCGCCGAAGCCCCGCAGGGCAGCGCCGCAGGAGGAAGCGGGGGAACTCAAGCCGTTCCCCCAGTGGGCGCTGGTGCTGGCGGACCTCGAAGAAAGCGACGCGATGCTGATCTCGTTTTTGCGGGGAACGCACGCATATTATGACGGAAGGCGCGTGCTGTTTGAGTGCAGCGACGCATTCCGCGATTATATCCGCAACAATGAGGACATCCGCAAAAAAATGAAGGAGGCCATCTACCGGGTCACCAAGATCCGCTGCGGGATCGGCCCCTACGAGCCCCAGCAGGCAGAGACCGGGGGCGCTGCACAGCCGACCATCGACCAGACCCTGCAGACTATGCAGGATCTGGGGGTAGATGTAAAGATCGAAGAACAATAAACAGTTGGAGGAACGATTATGAAAGCAAGACTTCCCAAGGGCTATGGCCGCCCGGACCCCAACGCCATGATGCGTCAGGTCCAGAAAATGCAGGAAGAGATCCGCGCCAAGCAGGAAGAACTGGAAGCGAAGGAATATACCGGCACGGCCAGCGGCGAAATGGTCACCGTCACCATGACCGGCAAGCACGAGATCACGGCGGTCAAGATCAAGCCCGAAGCGGTGGACCCCGATGATCTGGAAATGCTGGAAGACCTGATCGCCGCGGCGGTCAACAGCGCCGTTTCTGCGGTGGATAAGGAATCCGAGGAAGAAATGGCCAAGATGACCGGCGGGCTGAACATTCCCGGCCTGGGCTGAGAGGAACCGCTATGCCGCAGAATGCAGAACCGCTGGAAAACCTGGTCGATCAGTTCGCACGGTTTCCGGGCATTGGCCGCAAGGGCGCCACGCGGATGGCATACGAGGTCATGGCCATGTCCAACGAGCAGGCCCTGGAACTGGCAAAGGCCATTGAGCATGCCAAAAAGGACCTGCACCGCTGCCGCATCTGCCAGGATTACACGGCGGAAGAAGTTTGCCGGATCTGTGCGTCCCCCAAGCGGGACCGCAGCACGATCTGTGTGGTGGAAAGCCCGCGGGACATCAAAGCCATTGAACGCACCCATGAATACAACGGCCTGTACCATGTGCTGCACGGCCTGATCTCCCCGATGGACGGCGTGGGGGCGGAACAGCTTTGCGTCAAGGAACTGCTGGCCCGTCTGAACGATACCGTCAAGGAAGTCATCATGGCGACCAGCCCGACGGTGGAAGGGGAGGCCACGGCCATGTATCTGGCCAAGCTCATCAAACCGCTGGGCGTGCGCACCACGCGGTTGGCCTACGGTCTGCCGGTGGGTTCCAGCCTTGAATATGCCGACGAAACAACGCTTTACCGCGCCATGCAGGGCCGCGGCGAATTGTGACAGGATCGCCTTGACTTTTGGGCGCGCCTGCGCTATAATCTAAACCCACTACACGCAAAGGAGATGTGCTTGTGGCAGAGGAAAAGACCGGGAAAAAGATCATTGCCCAAAACCGCGAAGCACGCCATGAGTACTTTGTGATGGAGGCGCTGGAGACCGGCATCGAGCTGGTAGGCACTGAAGTCAAGAGCTTGCGTGCGGGCGGGGCAAACCTCAAGGATTCCTGGGCGGATATTGAGGATGGCGAACTGATCGCAAAGGGCATCCATATCAGCCCCTACGAACAGGGCAATATCTTCAATAAGGACCCGCGCCGCCCGCGCCGTCTGCTGGCGCATAAGGCGGAGATCCGCCGCCTGGGCCAGCAGATAAAATTGCAGGGCTATACACTGGTCCCGCTTTCGCTCTATTTCAAACAGGGGCGCGTAAAGCTGGAACTGGGGCTTTGCAAGGGCAAAAAACTGTACGACAAACGCGCGACCGCTGCGGCGCGCGACGCCAAGCGCGATATTGACCGCGCACTAAAAACGCAGCGATAAAAGCTGTCTGCTTTTGCTTTCCCGGTGGGGGCGACCCCACCGAATATGCGGGGCTGTAATGGTTTCGACGGGGAGAGAGAGGCGTGAGCAGCGGGCCGTGGCGGTGCACCACGATAAAAGCGCCAACTAAAATTAACTGACAACAATCATCCTGTTGCCGTCGCTGCCTAATTAGGCGCGACCGTCCTGCCTGCGTTAGTACCGCGTGGGGTCAGGGCGTCGATTAGGTACTGAACGTGCACGGGCCTAAGCTTTGCAGCCCGTCATGCATTGATGAAGCTACCAAGGCGTAGCGCGTGTGTATTCGCCCGCGCCAAGGGAATCCCAATAAATACACTGCGCCCGGAGATACTCTAACTGATTTCTTTTCGGACACGGGTTCGACTCCCGTCAGCTCCACCATCACCCCCGGCAGGTTTCAGAAACCTGCCGGGGGCTTTTTGCTGCCATACAGGCCCGGACTTTGCGTGACTGACGCAGACGTCCGGGCCTGTTTTGTTATTCATTCTTTTGCGATATTGCGGGCGGTTGTGCAAAGCCCGGCTTGCGGTGTGATCGAGGTTTTTTCTTTGGTGCTTGGCAACATTTTGGAAATCCTGTACTGTATAATAAAAGGCAGACAACAGGAAGGAGAACGCCATGAACCCTGTACTGATCGTGGACGATGAAAAGGCCATCGCAGACCTGATCGAGATGACACTGGAACCTTTCGGCTATGCGTGCCGCAAAGCATACAGCGGGGAGGAAGCGGCAGATCTGATCGGGAAGGAACACTTCGACCTGATCTTGCTGGATGTGATGCTGCCCGGAGTGGACGGCTTTACGCTGATGGATTACATTGCGCCCACAGGCACGCCGGTGATCTTCCTCACCGCCAAAACAGCGGTGGAGGACCGGGTGCGCGGACTGCGTGCCGGGGCGTATGACTACATCGTCAAGCCCTTTGCGGCGGAAGAACTGCTGGCACGGGTGGACGGCCTGATGCGCCACACCGGGCGGCGAAAGCAGACGATCCATATATGGGGCGTGGACATTCAGCCGGAAAGCCGCACTGTCACCCGGGACGGCACAGAGATCCGCCTGAAACCGAAAGAGTACGACCTGCTGATGGCGCTGGTCTATAACCGCGGCATCGCCCTGTACCGTGACGTATTGTTGGAGCGGGTATGGGGGCTGGACTGCGACGTGGACCCCCGCACGCTCGATATTCACATCAGCCGCCTGCGAAAAAAGCTGGGCTGGACCAGCCAGTTGCGGGCAGTTCCTAAAATCGGCTATCTTCTGGAGGTGGAACCATGAGATTCTCCCAAAAGGTGGCGCTGGCCATCGTTCTGCCGGTCTGTCTGGTACTTTCGATAAGCGGGACTTTGTCGGTCCATCGAAATTTCATGCGGGAATTGGATGCCGCGGCTCAGACCAACGGGGAAGCACAGATGCAACAGCGTTATGAACTCGAATCTCTGCTGGCGGGTGCACCGGATGAAGAGATCGGAACGCTCCTTACGCTGTTGCAGCAGTATCAAGAACAGGAATATGCCCAAGGAAAAAGCGAAATCTGGTTCACGGTGCTGGGGGAAAATGGAACGGTGCTGTACACCACGCTGCCCCTGACGGTCCCTTACAACAAACAACAGGCAGCCGCCGCGGCAGGGGAAGAACAGGTTCTCTACTATACCGAAGATGGCGGCGCCTACCAGATTTTGGGGACCCAAATGCAGGACACCGCGCGCCCTCTATGGCTGGTCAACGCCTATGATGTCAGTGATTTATTTGCGGCGCGCGACCGGCTGATGCTGCAAAATTTGTTCCGGGAAGGCGGCGTGCTTCTGCTGGTGGGGGCGGCGGCGCTCGTGGTGGCGCGGTTGCTGACCCAACCGCTGCGCCAATTGGAAAATGCCAGCCGCGCGTTGTCTCAGGGAGATCTGGAATCCCGTGTACAGATCCAAAGCGGGGACGAACTGGAACATCTGGGGCATACCTTCAATGCAATGGCGCAGGCGGTGAAAGACCAGATGCAGACTTTGCAGGAGGAAAGCGCCCGGCAGAAGCGGTTCGTGGCGGCTTTCAGCCATGAATTGAAAACGCCGATGACGGCCATCCTGGGGTATGCCAACCTGCTGCGCAGCGGGGAACAAACGCTGGAAAAGCGCCACCGGGCGGCAGGCTATATCTACCACGAGTCCCAGCGGCTGGAAAGTTTGAGCCGGGAACTGCTGCTGTTGTTCGGGCTGGAACGCGGCGGCGTTGCGTTACAGCCGGTCCAGTTGGGTGCCGTATGGGCGGACGTATGCCGCAGCTTGCCGGAACTGGAAAGCCGCCTTCACTGGGAGGGGCAGGATGTGACGGTCCGGGCCGACCGGGCTTTGCTGGCAACGCTGCTGAGGAACCTGATCCTCAATGCAGCCAACGCCGATGAAACAGGCGGGACACTTCTTTTCTGGAACAAAGAAACGACGGAAGGCGTGCAGATCGGCGTTACCGATACCGGTCCCGGCATCCCGGCGGAAGAACGGGACAAACTCACAGAACCCTTCTACCGGGTCGATAAAAGCCGCTCCCGCGCGGGCGGCGGCAACGGGCTGGGGCTTACGATCTGTGCGCAGATCGCACAGGCACACGGCACGCAGCTCCAGATCGAGAGCAAACCGGGCCAGGGTACGACCGTATGGATCACATTGCAGGAGGTGCAGCCATGAACAGACAAAAGCGAACACGCTGGGTCTTGTTTTTCCTGTCGGCGGTCTGCCTGCTGTCGCTGGGGCTTCCCTTGCTGTACGGCGCAGGGAGCAACGCCTGGCTGCAAAGGGAGGGGGATCGTCGGACGGTACCGGCGGACGCACTCAGCGCACAGGGGCAGTCCGTCCCGCTCGTCTATGCGCTGTACCGCAGCCGCTTTGCCGCTTCTACAACGCAGGAAACCGCCGCGGATGTCGGGCCGGTGCAGCAGGCGCTTCGGGAAGAGACTGCCGCACTGGCACAGGCAGGAGCCTTGCCGGAACTGGTGGCGGCGCGGGCGGACTGGATTTTGTCGCAGCAGCCGGCGGCTGTGACCAGCAAGCAGGAAAACGGCTTTTCCAGTGTCACATGGCGGGTGGATGCCCCGGAAGCGCAGACCTATTGGATCGCCGCTGCCTGGCACGAAAAGACCGGCTATGTGGTATCGTACACCGTTACGGCGGGCAACATTCCCACGGATCTGGAACCCCATCTGACCGCCTACCAAGATTTCCTGGGGCTGGACATTCTGGCGGACTGGGAAGAACTGCCGTGGGAGGATGGCGCGGCTGTCTGGTCGCAGGACGGGCAAATCGTTGCCGCCTGCAACTGGGAGGACGATCAATTTACGCTGGAAGTAAAATCGCAGCCGGAAAAACCGTGGAATCCCCCGGCGGTGTGAACGTATATGGGAAAGGAGCCATACCATGAAGCGAACGATTGCGCTGATGCTGGCGGCGCTTGGCTGCCTGTCGGCTTTGTGCGCCTGCAGCCCTGCCGTGCGGCAGCCTTCCGAATCCCCGGAAACGGCGTCTGCACAGGCGGCGTCAAAACAGTCATTGGTCCTGCTGGGGCAGCAGACGGAACAGGGGTTTTACACAGTCGGATTGGGCGAAAACACGGCAGAAAACGGCCTGTACTTTCTGGACTATGAGACCGCAGAAAATCACATCCTGTGCAGCAAGCTAGGGTGCCGCCATGACAGTGACACCTGCGAGGGGCGCGTTCCTTCCGACAGCCTCGTAACCCAGATCAAAGTGCTGCCGGATGGTTCCGTCGTATATGAACTTCGCCGCAAAGACCCCCAAAGCCCGAACGGCGGCCATACGGTGGGGGCCAGTATTCTTTATCTGGCGGACGGCGACGGAAGTGATCGCCGGGAACTGGCGCAGGTAGAAAATCTTGGGATGCTGCTTGCAGCGGATGGGGACGCGCTCTATGTTATACAGTGGTCGGAAGTCTACGGGGAAAGCAATACACTCCTGCGGGTCTCGCTGCATGATGGGTGCGTCACGCAGCAGGCAGAATTGCCTGTGCTGGTTCCCGGATTCCTCGGCACTGCCGGGCGGTACATGGTGCTTTATGAATATGACGGAAGGGAACAATTGCAAAGAAATCTTGCGGATAGCATGACGGAGGCTGAGATCCAGACAGCACTGGAAAGCAAACAGGGGAACAGCCGTGTTTTTCTGTGGTCAATCGATAGCGGCGAACAGCGGGAACTGCTCTCCTGGACTTCGGAAGGAGAATCAGACGGCCTGACGCTTTTATGGGACAGCGGCCGCCTGTACTGGTGCAACGACAGGCAGCCTGATGCGCTGCACTGGGTAACGCCGGACGGCCAGAGCGGGCAGAGGTCCATCGTCTGGCCGGAGGAAATACGCCAGCCCCCGGCGGGGGAAACAGCTTTCCAGTTGGAAGGCGTGGTGGCCGGGAACCTCCTGCTGAACGTGCAGGGGCCTTGGGGCGCTGATGCGATCAAACGCTATGCGCTGGACCCGGAAAGCGGGAACCTGCGGGAGATCCCGCTGCAATTTGTCAGCGACGGCTGTGAGCGCCCCATCACCATTTTGGCACAGGCATCGGAAAATTTACTGGTCGCTTTTGCTGAACAGCGCCAGCAGGTGCAAACTGCGGATACGGACGGTGAGCCGGTCATGACGGAGAAGGTGACAGACCGTTACGGCGTCCTGTCCGTAGAAGATTTTCTGGCAGGCAGGCCCAACTACCGCGAAGTGCCGCAGCAAACGACATGATAGATAAACTGGACAAGTTCTGCCCGGTGCGTTATAATGCAGATATGAAGATCCTGTTGTTTTATCTGGTCATGATCAATCTGACGGCGTTCGGCCTGATGGCGGCGGACAAGCGCCGTGCCCAGCGGCACCGCTGGCGCATCCCGGAGCGCACGCTGTTTGCGGCGGCGCTGCTGGGCGGCAGCCTGGGGGCAATCGCGGGTATGGTACTTTGCCGCCACAAAACAAAGCATTGGTATTTTGTGGTGGGAATGCCGTTGATTTTGGCGGTACAGGTCGCGCTGTGCGTTTGGCTGGCAGGTGGGCAGTTTGTGGTTTAAGCATACAAAACGGAAGAACCCTGTTCAGCCCCCGCCCGGGCTGGGGGAGAAGGACATTGCCACGCGGAGCAGTATCTGCACAGGGGAAACGCTGATCGGCTTTCTGGACCCGCACACGGGGCATCTGCTGCAGGCGGTCGTAGTCCGCAGCGCGGCAGACCGGGCGGCGTTTTACCAAGCCTACGGCTACGAACCGTCGCGTCAGGAACGCTAAAAATGCCGCGGTACACCTCTTGATATTTTATTAACTTTGCGAGGTTTCTTGCGATGCGGCCAGGTTTCGCATATTTTTTGCGCAATCCTTGTGCGGATCGCACACTTTCTTTGCAAATAGAAAAATCAATGCTATAATGGGATCTGTGAAATGTTGTGCAGAGGGATTCTGCGCTAAGATATGGAGGTCGTTTTCTGTATGTCCATTTTTGAAAAGTTCGAGGAAAAACTGCGGGCTGAATCCAAGTCCATTGTCTTTACCGAGGGCACCGACGCCCGGATCCTGTCTGCCGCCAGCCGCCTGCTGGCGGGCAAGACGCTGCGTGTGATCCTGCTGGGCGAGCCGGAAGCCGTCAAGAAGGCTGCCGCCGACGGTAACTTTGACATCACGGGCGCGGAGATCGTGAACCCGGCCTCGTATGAAGGCTTTGATGAAATGGTCGCCAAGATGGTGGAATTGCGCAAGGGCAAAATGACCGAGGAACAGTGCCGCGCCGCTTTGGCAAAGTCCAACTATTTCGGCACGATGCTGGTCAAGATGGGCAAGGCCGACTGCCTGCTGGGCGGCGTTACTTACTCCACGGCTGACACGGTCCGCCCCGCGCTGCAGCTCATCAAGTGCCGCCCCGGCATCAAGTCTGTAAGTTCCTGCTTTATTCTGATGCGCGGCGAAGAGAGCCTGGCTATGGGTGACTGCGCCATCAATATCGACCCCAGCGAGGACGAAGTGGTGGAATGCACGGTGGAGACCGCCCACACGGCGCGCATCTTCGGCATTGACCCCCGTGTGGCGCTGCTGTCCTACTCCACCAAGGGCTCCGGCAAGGGCGACAGCGTGGATAAGATGCGTAACGCGACCGAGCGCGTGAAGGCCGCGCATCCCGAACTGAAAGTGGATGGCGAACTGCAGTTTGACGCCGCCGTTGCCCCGGAAGTCGGCCAGTTGAAGGCCCCCGGTTCCGAAGTGGCCGGGTACGCCAACACCTTCATCTTCCCGGACATCAACGCAGGCAACATCGGCTACAAGATCGCCCAGCGTCTGGGCGGGTTCGAGGCTTACGGCCCCATCCTGCAGGGCCTGAATGCGCCGATCAACGACCTGTCCCGCGGCTGCAACGCGGAGGAAGTCTATAAGATGGCGCTGGTCACGGCAGCCCTGATCTGAACCTTTCCGGCGCTTGCCGCCATCACGTGATTTTATAAAAAGCAAATAAAAGGCCCCGGCGTGCTAAAACACGCCGGGGCCTTTTTTGCTGTGAAGTTGATTTTTAGAAAATGGCTGCGCCCCATCAAACTGGCCCTGCGTCAAAAGTCCGCCGCTGTACGGGACAGGAATGGGGCATAGAAATTACCATTTGTTCCAGTGTACTTTGTTTTCGACGGTGGCCTTGACCTGAGCGGGAAGAAGCGCGTCTTTGGCCGGATACCCAAGGATGACAAGCGTTGGCAGGAACCAGCCGTCGGGCACTTTCAGAAACTCTTTGATTTGCTGGGGTTCCTTTTTTACAGGGATATGTACGGCAGAACCCAGCCCCTCTGCGGTCGCGGCCAGCAGCATATTTTCCACCAGCGCCCAGGCCGCGCCGTAGTCCATCAGGCCGTAGCCGTTTTTCTCTTCACTCAGGGGATATTTCTGCTTGAAATAGGGCAGGATCACGCAGGCAGATTCTTCAATCATGCTGCGCTGGCGGGGGTAGGCGATTTTAAACATCTCCTGCTGCGGTGTTTTGGGTTCCTGGATGCGGCAGGGGTAAGGGCGGACGAATTTCGCCAGTTCCCGAATAAGGGCCTTGTCCGTCAGCGTCAGCAACTCCCAGCGCCTTTGATGGTTGGACGAGGGCGCTTTCAGCCCGGCATCCAGGATCCGTTCCAACACCTCCCGGGAAATCTCCCGGTCCTCAAATTGGCGGATGCTTCTTCTTTGGTTGACGGCATCGTAAAATTCCATGAGTCATTCCTCCGTTTCCTGCTCGATGAGTGCGGCAAGATTTTTCGTGAAGGTTCGGGAAAGGCCGATCAGCCGTTCCTGTTCTTCCTGTGTGAACAGGGACATGGCGGTGTCCTCGGCCCAGGTGATATGGCGCACGACTTTTTCGCAGTAGGCCCGCCCGGCCCCTGTCATGCGGACGATTTTGTTCCGCTTGCTCTCCGGCGCATCGGTGACGGTAACATACTGGTCGGACAGCAGCTTTTTGACGATCAAATTGACGGTCTGTTTGGATTGGAAAGTGCGTTTGCAAATTTCCGTCTGCGTCATGCCGTCCTTTGCATAAAAGAGGGCATTGGCAACAAGCAGCATTTTCATCGACATGCCATGCCGCTTGGCATAGTCATCGTACATGGCAAACTGTTCATCCCGGAATTTGCAGTACAGGTATGCATTTTTTCGATCTTCTTTTGTCATGGCCCACCAGATAAAATCTATTTTTTGATAGTCAAATAATTGACCATTTTCAGCATATCACACATTGCCTTTGATTGCAAGGGCTGTATCGGATTTTCATGACTGACCCTGGCGGGAAAGGGGAATATGGACGCGCCCTGTGGCGGTCCCGTTCCGGCGCGCAGCGATTCCCCCGGAAATAAAAGACAGCAAAAAAGCGAGGATACCGCCGCATAGCAGCATCCTCGCTTTGTATTTCCAGAGATTCAGGGGTCAATACCGCAGGTGATCCGCGTCTAGAGCTTCCAACACCGGGAGCATGGCGGCGGCTTCCGCACGGGCCGCGACGGGGTCCATCATCCGATAATTCCCGCATTCCACGGCAGAAGCGCCGGGAATTTCGCCGTCATACGCAGCCATCCAGGCAAAAGCGCCCCGCACCAGATCCAGCGCCTCGGCGTCCGTCAGGCCGGACGTCAGCAGGTAAAAGCCGGTCAGGCAGCCCATCGGCCCCACATAGACCACATGTTTGCCGTACTTGCTGTTGCGCGCATAGGTGGCGAACAGATGTTCCAGCGTGTGGGCGGCAGCGGGGGAAAGGTACTGCCCCTGGTTGGGCCGTTTCATGCGGATGTCCCAGGTCAGGATCTCGCCGTCAGGGCCATCCTGGCGGGAAAGATACATACCGGGCATCAGCCGGGTATGATCCACGCAAAAACTGGCAATGCGCTCCATGAAAAATACCTCAGTCGGCCATCGCCTGCACCACGCCGCGCACACAGTCCATCGAAACGGTCATGCCGTCGCGCAGGGTGCGGGTCGCGTTGGTGGCGCCCACGATCACAGCCTTGTCCAGCGTCAGACCGACGATAGCGGAATGGCTGTTGGTGCCCGCTTCTTCGGTGATGATGCCGGCGGCCTGACGCATATAGGGCAGGGCGTCGTTGGTGGTGAAGGGAACGACCAGGATCTGGCCGGGCTTGAACTTCTTGGCTGCCTCGGCGGCGTTCCGGCAGATGCAGACTTCGCCCTTGGCGTTGTGCTGGCCGATGCCGACGCCCGCCAGCAGCGTGTCGCCGACCATGTGGATCTTGATCATGTTCGTGGTGCCGGAAACGCCCACCGGGACGCCCGCGGTCACGACGGCCAGATCGCCGGAGTGGATCAGACCAGCCTTCTCGGCAGCCGCCACGGACATGCTGATCAGTTCGTCGGTAGAATTGGCGTAGTCCATCAGCAGCGGGGTGACGCCGCGGTACACGTTCATCTGGCGGCGGGTGCGCTCATCCAGCACGCAGGCGATGATGGGGGTGTTCGGGCGGAAACGGCTCAGCAGGCGGGCCGTTTCGCCGCTCTTGGAAGCGGAAATGATGGCGGAAGCACCGATGTCGGCGGCAGTGGTGCAGGCCGCATGGCCGACCGCTGCGCTGATCGTCAGGTGGGTATCCGGGGTGGCGGTGTGGTGGACCAGGGAATCAAAGTTGGAATCCGCCTCGGTGGTAATGGCAATCGTGGACATGGCACGCAGCGCCTCCACCGGGTATTTGCCCGCGGCGGTCTCGCCGGAGAGCATGACGGCGCCGGTGCCGTCGTAGATGGCGTTGGCAACGTCAGTGATCTCGGCACGGGTGGGGCGGGGGTTGACGATCATGGAGTCCAGCATCTGGGTGGCCGTGATGCAGATCTTGCCGGCCTGCATGGCGCGGTCGATCAGGTGCTTCTGGATCGCGGGGATCTCGGCAAAGTCGATCTCCACGCCCATGTCGCCGCGGGCGACCATGATGCCGTCGGCCACGGTCAGGATCTCGTCGATGTTGTCGATGCCTTCCTGGTTCTCGATCTTGGCGATGATGCGCATGGTGCAGTCATGCTCGTCCAGCAGGTGGCGGATCTCCATGATGTCCTGCGCGTTGCGGGTGAAGCTGGCGGAGATCAGGTCATACCCCTGCTCGATGCCGAACAGGATGTCGTTGCGGTCGCGCTGGCTCATGTAGGGCATGGACAGGTGAACGCCGGGAACATTGACGCCCTTCTTGGTCTTGATGACGCCGTCGTTCTGTACGGTGCACAGGATGTCGGTGTCGGTCACTTCGTCGATGCGCAGTTCGATCAGGCCGTCATCCAGCATGATGCGGCCGCCCGGCGCTACGTCATGGGGCAGTTCCTTGTAGCTGACGGAACAAATCTCGTTGGTACCTTCCACTTCGCGGGAGGTGAGGGTGAACTTCTGGCCGGTGGTCAGGGTCTCGGTGCCGTTGGCGAACACGCCCAGGCGGATCTCAGGGCCTTTGGTGTCCAGCATGGCGGGGACCGGCAGGTTCAGTTCGGCGGTCAGCGCACGCAGCGCATCCAGACGGCCTTTATGCTCTTTATAATCGCCGTGGGAGAAGTTGAAACGGGCAACATCCATGCCGTTCTCCAGCAACTGGCGCAGAACACCGGGGCGGTCGGTAGACGGACCCAATGTACAAACGATTTTTGTCTTACGCATACACATAATGCCTCCATACTAACTTTTAACAATGTACGACGGTATTATACTACACCTTGCAACAAATAGACAAGCCCCCCTGGCCTGCTTTTACTCACATTTTACGCCATTTTAATCCCGGCGCGCGCAGGGAAAACCCGAATTTATCATTTTACTTTTGCGCGGGTTTCGGTTATAATGAAGAACAAATAGAATACGCGCGGCAGCCGGGCGGGGCGGCAGTGCATAATGCCGCCGCAAAGCCCCCTTTGGCAGGCATGCCCGCTGCGCGCGTCGGTCGTTCACTTTTTTCAGACAGGAGAAGATCATATATGGCAAAACGAGTTTTTCTGATCGTGCTGGACAGCTTCGGGATCGGTGCGGAGCCGGACGCCGCGCAGTTCGGTGATGCAGGGACCAATACGCTGGCGGCCATCGCGCAGCACCCCAATTTCAAAGGCGAACATCTGGCGGAACTGGGCCTTTTCAATCTGGACGGCGTGACCTGCGGGACGCCGGTCGCGCAGCCGGCCGGCAGCTTTGCGCGCCTGCGGGAAGCCAGCGCCGGCAAGGATACGACCATCGGTCACTGGGAGATCGCGGGTCTGCTGAGCGCCGAACCGCTGCCCACTTTCCCGGACGGCTTCCCGCAGGACCTGCTGGACGCCTTTACCGCCAAGACCGGCTATAAAGTGCTGTGCAACAAGCCCTATTCCGGCACCGAGGTCATCCGCGACTATGGCGAGGAACACGCCCGCACCGGGGCGCTGATCGTCTATACCTCGGCCGACAGCGTGTTCCAGATCGCTGCGAACGAGGCCATCGTCCCTGTGCCGAAACTCTACGAGATCTGCGAGCAGGCCCGCGAACTGCTCACCGGCAAATACGGCGTGGGCCGCGTGATCGCCCGCCCGTTTGTAGGGGATTGCGCCGCTAACTTCACCCGCACCTCCCGCCGCCATGACTACAGCCTGGTGCCGCCGCACGATACGATGCTGGACGCCTTGCAGGCGGCCGGGAAAGCGACCATCGGCGTGGGCAAGATCCATGATATTTTCGCGGGCAAGGGCATCGGGGAGACCATCCGCACCAGCGGCAACACCGAAGGGCTGAACGTAACGCTGGAACTGGCCGACCGCGATTTTGAAGGTCTGGCTTTCGTCAACCTCGTGGACTTCGATATGCTGTACGGCCACCGCCGCGATGTGGCCGGGTATGCCGCCGCGGCTGCCGAATTCAACGACTGGCTGCCCGCCTTCCGCGCAAAGATGCGCCCCGGTGATGTACTGATGGTCACGGCTGACCATGGCTGCGACCCCAGCTATACCAAGACCACCGATCACACCCGTGAATATGTGCCGTTCCTGCTCTGCGGGGACGAGATCTGCCCCGGCGTGAATCTGCACACCCGCTACAGCTTTGCCACCATCGCGGATACGGTCTGCCGCTGCCTGAACGTCCCGTACTGCGCGGCAGGCTGCGGGGTTTATGATGAAGTGCGCAAGTAAAATGGCGCTGGGCCTGCTGTATATCGTGGCGGCGGCGCTGACGGTCTATGCCGTCGGTCTGATGCTGACCACCAACTTTAATATGGGAAATCTGATGGTCTGCCTGCTGGCGGCGGTGGCCGTGGTGTTCGCCCTGTGGCACAAACCGCTTCTGCAATGGTTCCATGGCACCCAGCCTGGCCGCGTGACAGGCTGGGTGCTGGTCGTTTTGAGCGCGGTGTATCTGCTGCTGATCGTCTTTGTATCAGTCAGCGGCCACGCCAACCCGCCCACCGGGCAGGAACGGGCGATCATCGTGCTGGGGGCCGGGCTGCGGCGCGACCAGCCCTCTACGCTGCTGCGATATCGGCTGGACAAGGCGTATGAATATGCGTCGGCGCACCCGGACGTGCTGGTGGTGACCAGCGGCGGGCAGGGCCGCGACGAATGGGTGCCGGAAGGGCAGGCCATGCGCGATTATCTGATCGGCAAAGGGCTGGACCCGGACCGCGTCATCGCAGAAAACCGCTCGACTTCCACAGAGGAAAACTTCCTGTTTTCGCTGGAGCTGCTCAAAGAACGCGGCCTGGACGAAACCACGCCCATCGCCTACGTGTCGAACAGCTTCCACTGTTACCGGGCCGGGTGCTATGCGAAGCGCGCGGGCTTTACGACGGTCACTTCGATCCCAGCCGCCACGCCCTGGCGCAGCGTGCTGCCCTGCTATATGCGGGAAGCGTTGGCCCTTGCGTACTATTGGGTGTTCAAGACCTCGACCAGCGGCCCCATGCACGCGCTGGTGGGCTTTTTGGATCTGAACAAACGATTCTTTTATAAGTAGTAGGAGAGTAGGAGGGAACTGCTATGCAGATCCGCTATTACAAAGAGTACAGCCGTTATCTGGACCGGATGATGGAATTCAAGGTGTACGGTCATGCCGGGCGGCCGATCATCATTTTTCCCTGCCAGAGCGGCCGGTTCTATGACTGGGAGGACCGCGGCATGTGCAACGCGGCCACGCCCTGGATCGACCAGGGAAAACTGCAGATCATCACGGCCGACAGCATCGACCCGGAAAGCTGGGACAACCATGGCCCCGAACGCCCGCGGATCGAAATGCAGGAACGCTGGTATGACTATGTCTGTGAGGAACTGACGCCCCGCGTGCTGGAGATCAACCGCGAACAGGGCCCCGACCATACGGGTCGCATCCTCGTGGGCGGCGCCAGCATGGGCGGTGGCCATGCGGTGAACTTTTACCTGCGGCGGCCGGACCTGTACAACGGCACCATTGCGCTGAGCGGCCTGTATTCCTCGCGGATGTTCTTCGGCGATTACATGGACGACCTCGTTTACCGCAATTCGCCTTGCGATTATATGCGCAACTTCCCGGAAGATCACCCCTATAAAAAGCTCTATGCGCAGGCGGATAAGTTTATCATGTGCTGCGGGCAGGGCGCCTGGGAAGGCGACCTGCTGGCTTCCACCAAAGAACTGCAGGCCATCCTCGAAAGCAAGGGCATCCATCCCATCGTGGATATCTGGGGCACCGATGTTTCCCATGACTGGCCCTGGTGGGAGAAACAGTGGGTCTACTTCCTGCAGAAGATCCTCGGCAATCCGTGACGAGGCTGAAAGAACAGGGTATGGATTTTTGGCATGACATCAAAACGCAGAGGCGATGGCGACGCCGTTTTCTGGCGGCGGTGCTGCTTCTTCTGCTGCCTGCGTTTGTGATCGCGCTGTATGCGCGGCCTTCGGCGGATGATTACGTCTATGCGGCCCGCACCCATGCGGTGGTGCAGCAGTATGGTTTTGATCTGCCGCGGCTGCTGCAGGCAGCGTGGGAAACGACCGTCTACTATTTCAACCATTGGCAGGGATTGTATGTGTCCGGCTTTGTGCTGGCCTTGCAGCCCGGCATCTTCGGCAACCAGTGGTATGGGCTGACGCTGTTCTGCGTTTTGCTGCCGATGTTCCTGTGCCTGTACGCCAGCGCCCGTCTGGTCGTGCGCAGGCTGGAACCGGCCCAGAAACTTCTGCCGCTGGCGGCGGCGGCGCTGCTGTTGTTTGCCTTTGTGCAGGGGATGCCTTCCCCGGTGGAAGGGCTTTACTGGTTCAACGGCGCCATGAACTATCAGCCGTATTTTGCGCTGGCGGTGCTGAACGCGGCGCTGGCTTTCTCGCTCGCGGCGCCCGGAAAGGGGGCGCGCTGGCGGCGCGTGGGGCTGGCGGCAGCCGGCGTGCTGATCGGTGTGATCATCGGCGGCGGCCATCAGGTAGTGGGGGAACTGAACGTCCTCGTGCTGCTTCTGGCGGTCGTGCTCTGCGCCCGGCACAGGAATTTCTGGAATGTTCCCGCTTTTCTGGCTGCGGTGGCCGGGCTGCTCGTCAACGTCATGGCGCCGGGCACGCAGGTCCGCGCCGATGGTTTTGGGCAGGCGGGGTTCCTGGAAGCAGTCGCCAAAAGTTTTGTGCTGGCGGCGCTGGAATGGGTCCGATGGCTGGATGTGCCGCTTGTGTGCCTGCTTTTGCTGCTGGCGCTGCCTGCGCGGCGTCTGGCGCAGAGCCGCATGGTGCCGGACCGGATGTTCCGCCGCCCCTGGCTGGGGCTGGCGGGGACTTTCCTGCTGATGTGGGCCATGATCTTCCTGCCGTCCTACACGATGGGCGGCATCGGCGCGGGGCGGCTGCTGAACGTCGTATGGATGACCTTTGTGCTGGGGCTGGCCGTGACGGAATTTCTGTTCTTCGGCTGGCTCGAACGGATACGGGGCCATATGCTGCACGGCGCGGAGCGCTTTCTGGAAAAACACAGCCGCCACCTGCCGGGGGCGGCGCTGGCGATGCTGCTGTGCATGGCGTGCATCGGCAGCCATACCGTTAAGGAAGGGCAGGACAACTACTTTGCCACCAGCCTGGAAGCCTGTTATGAACTGGCAAGCGGGGAAGCGGCCCGCTTTGCGGAGACTTTGGACGCACGGGAAGCCGCGCTGTCTGATCCCTCGCAGCCGGATGTGGCGATCAGCCCGCTGGGGGCGGAAGAACGGCCCTGGCTGCTGTTCTATACCGACGTTTCGGTGGGGCCTGACCTGTGGGGCCTGACGCCCTACTACAATAAGGATTCCGTCGTGGTGGTGGAGAAGCAGTGACCCATGGAAACAATGATTGCCCTGGCCGAACAGCCTGCGGGGCGGGAGGGCGCGTATGAACGGATTCCTGCTGATTATCCCGTTTTTTCTTGTGCGGTTTGGCCTTTTGGCAAAGATGGACCGGCGCGCGGTGCAGCGTGCCGCGCATTTTGCGCCGATGCAGGGCGGCGAAGTAACGGCATATTGGGTCTACCAGATCTGCACGGCGTTCCTGATCCTCTATCCGCTCTTTGTACGGATCACGGCCGGGCCGCCGGTTTTGCTGTGTACAGGCGT
Organism: Subdoligranulum variabile; assembly: GCA_003343905.1. GTDB lineage: Bacteria > Bacillota > Clostridia > Oscillospirales > Ruminococcaceae > Gemmiger > Gemmiger variabilis_C. The sequence continues at coordinate 158,601 of QAKI01000057.1, read as the reverse complement.
GGCGCTTTACATCGCGGGGCTTGCTTTGCTGGCCGCTTCGATCGTCCACTTTTCGCGCCCCGACGGCGCAGGACTGAACACCGGCGGCGTCTATCGCTTTTCCCGCAATCCGATGTATGTGGCCTATTTCCTCTATTTTATGGGGATCGCGGCGCTGGCACGGTCTGCGCTGCTGTTCTGCGTGGTCGCGGTATTCCAGTTCTCCGCCCATTGGATCATCCTGGCGGAAGAAAGGGAATGCAGGCAGCTGTTCGGCGCATCCTATGAGCAATACTGCAAAAAAGTCCGGCGTTATTTCTAAGAGAACCGGACGGTAAAAACAGACAAAAAGCCCCGGCGCAGTGCAACACAAATTGCACCGTGCCGGGGCCTTGCTGTATCGTTTTTTGGGGGAGTCAAGCGCGTTCCTGCACAAAGCGGATAAAGGCGTCGCGCTCGGCTTCCGTGCGCAGGTTCACCGTGTACATACGGTCGCCCATATCCAGCCGCAGGGCCGGGGGCAGAACGTCGCACATTTTCATGCGGGTGCCGTAACGGGCCATGATCTCCTCGTGGGAATGGCGGTAGGTATGGCAGTCGCGCCGCGAAGCGTAGACGCAGAAGAAGCGGGGGCCGTGCAGGTCCAGGTTCCGCACCGCGTCATAGCAGACCATGTCCGCCCAGATCTGGTAACAGTCCACCGAGTTGGCGTAGTTGATCATATCGGGGGTGTACCCGCCTGCCGGGCGCATATTGACTTCCAGCGCCACATAGTCGCCCTTTTTGCCCAGACCGGGCTTGTCGGCGTCCAGTTGGAAGAACTCGCAGTGGAAGAAGCGGCTTTTGGCGCCAAAGGCTTTGATGGTACGAAAGCCTACATCCTTGAGCTGGGGCGGCACGCGTTTCTGCGTCCAGTAGGCGAGATCCCCTTCCTGACTGACGATGTCCAGCAGCGGCGTGGGGAACACGTTGGACGTGCAGAACAGCGGGACACAGTGGGAATCCGCCACACCGTCAAAGCTGACGATGCTGCCGCTGATGTATTCCTCCATAATATAGGGGACCGTGGGCGGCGCGGCATAGAATGCGTGCAGGTCCGCTTCGTTTTTGAGCTTGTAGGTTGCCTCCGCGCCGCAGCCGTTGTCCGGTTTGACGATGACCGGGTAGCCGACCTGGCGGATAAAAGCCCGCGCGGCGGCCAGCGTGCTCACCATGTGATACCGCGCCACGGGGACCCCCGCGGCGCGATAGCTGTCTTTCATCCTGCTTTTGAACTTGATCCGCGCGATGAAATCATTCTGCGCGCCGGTGGTGATGTTGAAGTCGGTGCGCAGTTGGGCGTCCATCTCCAGCCAGTATTCGTTGTTGGATTCCAGCCAGTCGATCTTCCCGTAATGGAAGGTGAAATACCCGACCGCACGCACCATCTCGTCATAATTGCCCAAGTCGCCCACCCGGTAATACTCGGTCAGGCAGTGCTTGAGTTCGGACGGGATCTCCTCAAAAGGCGCGTCCCCGATCCCCAGGACATTGACGCCATTGCGGTACAGGCGGTCGCAGAAATTCCAGTAGGTCTTGGGGAAATGGGGGCTGACAAAGATGAAATTCATGGAGTGGCGTTACTTCCTCTCTCGCAAAACAAACTTACACAAACTGGTTGCGCGCGGGATTGTACTCGTAACCCACTTCCGCCAGGGTCTTGCACAGGGCGGCTTTGTCCACGCCTTCTTCCTCGCAGAATACGTCCAGATTGGGGTCGCGGTCGCGCAGCTTGGTGTTTACATAGCTGAACAGAATAAACGGGTCGCGTGGCAGCATGGCGTTCTCCTTAAAAATACCGTATAAAAGAGAAAATGCCGATCACGCGAAGTGACCGGCAATTTTTCCTTCCAATCAGACCGCACGGGTAACTTTACCAGAGCGCAGGCAGCGGGTGCAGGCGTAGATATACTTCGGGGAACCGTCCACGATCGCCTTCACGCGCTTGACATTGGGGTTCCAGGTACGGTTGCTCCGACGATGAGAGTGGGAAACTTTGATACCGAACGTGACACCTTTGCCACAGCAAGAACATTTGGCCATAATTGCTTGCACCTCCTTTTCAATAGCTGTACTATTATAACGAATATTTCCCGGAATTGCAAGCCCTTTGCACAAAAAACTTGTACTTTTTTTGTAAAAGTGCGCGTCCGCCCAAAATCCGGGCAAAAGTGGCGCGCTGTTGCCGCGCCGGGGCTTGTTTTGCGCCCCCTTGTACGATATAATAAGATGAAATTCATATGGGGTGGTGCTTGTTTTGAACGGCTTGTTGTCGCCGTATCAGGTCCTGGAATATCTGCTGCGGGCGGTGGTCGTGCTGATCGCCATCCCGTTCCACGAGGCGGCCCATGCGCTGGTCAGCTCCTGGCTGGGGGACGATACCGCCAAACGCGCCGGGCGGCTTTCCTTGAATCCGATCCGCCATTTTGACCCGCTGGGCGCGCTGTGCATGCTGCTGGGCGGCGTCGGCTGGGCCAAACCGGTGGGGGTCAACCCGTGGAAGTACAAAAATCCCAAGGTGGGCATGGCGATCTCCGCTGCGGCGGGGCCGCTGTCCAACCTTTTGCTGGCCTGGGTGTCCATGATCCTGTACAAAGTTCTGTTTTACAGTACGGCGGGCCAGGCCGTTCAGCCGCTGCTCATACTGGAAATGCTGCTGTACGATATGATCGTGATGAACCTGAGCCTTGCGGTGTTCAACCTGCTGCCGATCCCGCCGTTTGACGGCAGCCGGATCGCGCTGCTGTTCCTGCCCCGGCAGTTGTATTTCCGTGCGATGCGGTATGAGCGGTATATCATGTTGGCGGTGCTGTTCCTTGTCTTTATGGGGCTGCTGGACCGCCCGCTTTCGATCGCGGTCAACGCCATGTGGAACTGTCTGGTGGATTGGACCGGCTTTGTAGAGATGATAATGTGGGGGTAAATTTGCAAGAAACGCTGACGTTCAAACTGGAAGAATTTGAAGGCCCGCTGGACCTTCTGCTCTATCTGGTCGGCAAGAATAAGATGAACCTCTATGATGTGAACATCATGGAACTGATCGACCAGTACACGGCGGCCATCAGTACGATGCAGCAGGGCCGCATGGAAGTTTCCAGCGAATTTATTGATATGGCGGCCCATCTGGTCCAGATGAAGAGCGCGCTGCTGCTGCCGCGCAGCCCGGAAGCCGAGCGCATGAAGGCCGAACTGACCGGCCGCCTGATCGAGTATAGCGCCTGCAAAGAAGTGGCGGCCCGTCTGGGCAGCCGCGCGCGGGACCTGTACACGGCCGTGCGGGAACCCATGCCGCTGGTAGGCGCGGCTGAATATACCCGCCGCCATGATCCAAACCTGTTGGTACAGGCGTGGTTCAGCCTGATGGGCCGCAGCCTGCGCAAACGCAAGCCTACGCAGGACCGCTTTGAACCGCTGGTCACGGCGCCCTTCGTTTCAGTGGCGAGCCGTGTGTCCCATATGCTGCGCGGCCTGCTGCGGGGCAGCCTGCGCGGCATCCACCAACTGTTCAGCCGGGAAGAAAGCCGCAGCACCAACGTGGCGACCTTTCTGGCGCTGCTGGAACTGATCCGCGCGGGCAGGGTCCGCGTGGAGGAAAACGGGACCCTGAACCTTGACCGCAGCCACCATAGAAGAAAGGAGGGCGCTGCCCGTGAATAAAGCACAATATACCGGGGCGCTGGAAGCCATGCTTTTTGCCAACGGGGAACCGGTGGAAACCGAGCGCTTGGCGGACGCGCTGCGCCTTTCCATCCCGGATACCGAGGAACTGCTGCGCGGTTTGCAGCGGCGCTATGACGAGCAGGAAAGCGGCTTCGCCATCCTGCAGTTCGAGCCGGACCGCTGGCAGATGACCACGCGGCCCTATTACGGGGAAGTTGTGAAACGCATCCTCGACACCCGCCGCAACGCGCCGCTTTCGCCTGCGGCGCTGGAAGTTCTGGCGGTCATCGCCTACAACCAGCCGGTCTCGCGCAGTTTTATCGAACAGGTGCGCGGCGTGGATTCGTCCTCCACCGTGACAAAACTGCTGGAAAAGGGCCTGATCGAGGAAGCCGGACGTTTGGACCTGCCCGGACGGCCGGTGGCGTTCCAGACGACCGATACCTTCCTGCGCGTCTTTGGGCTGGGCAGTCTGCAGGACCTCCCGCCGCTGCATGACGAAGTGGCGGAGGAACCGGCGGGGGAGGAACCGTCCGACGAAGATCAGGTCGAACAACTGGAATGGAAGTGAGCGGCGATGCCTGTAGTATTCACGATCCTGAAAGTCGTGCTGATCCTGCTGGCGGTCCTTGTTTTGCTGCTGATAGCGGCGATGTTCGTGCCGTTGGGCTTTTCCGTGGAATACCGGCGGGGCCGGGTACGGGTCGCAGCAATTTGCGGCCCGCTGCGCCGCACGCTGTGGTCGTACCATGCCGGGGCACCGGCGCCGCCGTTCCCCGGCCAGTCTGCTGCACCGGGAACGGGGAAGTCTCCGCCGGTTTCGTCTGCGCCGTCTGCACAGGCACCGCCCCGACAGGCGCAGCCGCCCGCCGGGAAGGAACCTGCAGGCCCCGTACGGGTAGAGCCAAAACGCCCAGAACCGCCGGACAAAGAGCCGGACGCCCCCAAAGCCCCCGCGGCTGCCGCAGGGCGCATGGAGCGGATGCTAGCCCTGGCGGAGGAGGACCCGCGCGCTTTGCTGAACTGCATAGCGGGCCATATACGTTGGCTGCACCGCCATTCTCATTTTAAGGTCCGGGTACAGCATTTGAATGTGTTCTGGACGGTGACCTGCGAGGACGCCGCCCGCACCGCCATCGTTTACGGGGCGGCGCTGCCGGCGCTGAATACATTGCTGACGCTGGCCCGGCAGGTCATCCAACTGCAAAGCGACCGCCTCTGGCTGGAGCCGGATTTTACCGGCCAGCGCCGGGAAGAACGGGAGATCAGCTTTACGATGTCGGCGCGCGCGGCGCTGCTTCTCCACCTGCTGTACCGCATCTGGAGGGACCCGCTGCTGCAGCCGCAGCCAAAGAAAGAACCACAACCTGTCTGATACAATAAACTTGGGAGGAGTTACTATGGCAGAACATCCTATTGAAGGTCTGATGGGCGTTACCATCGACAAGATCCGCGAAATGGTGGATACCAGCACGATCATTGGGGACCCCATCCATGTGGACGCCGCCACCACCATCATTCCGGTGTCCCGCGTGACGTTCGGGTTCGCTTCGGGCGGCTCCGACGTGGCGCCGAAGTCGGACAAGCCGATGTTCGGCGGCGGCACGGGCGCCGGGGTCTCGGTCACGCCGGTGGCGTTTCTGGTCATTTCGGGCGGGAACGTCCGCACGGTGCAGTTGATCGAGAAGGTGACTGCGGTGGATAACGCCATCGCGGCCCTGCCCGAACTGGTGGAAAAGATCACGGCCAGCCTGAAACGGGACAAACCGGCGGAAGAAAAGCCGGAAGCGTAAAACATAAGGAGTACACATGGCAGAACAGCGGATTCAAAAAGTGCTGGCCGATCAGGGCATCTGCTCCCGCCGCGAGGCGGAGCGCCTGATCGCAGCCGGGAAAGTGAAAGTGAACGGGCACCCGGTGGGCCTGGGCGACAAGATGGACCCGGACTATGACAAGGTGTCCATCGACGGCAAAAACGTCCGCATCGTGCGCAAGCGCCAATACACCTATATCATGCTGAATAAGCCCCGCGGCTACCTGACGACCCGTTCCGACGACCGCGGCCGCAAAACGGTCATGGATCTGGTGGCGGACGTGCCCGCCATGCTGCGCCCGGTGGGCCGCCTGGATAAAGACAGCGAAGGTCTGCTGCTGATGACCGACGACGGCGCGTTCATCAACCTGCTGACCCATCCGTCCGGCGGCGTGGGCAAGCTGTACCGCGTGACGGTCAATCCCCGCGCAACAGAAGAACAGATCGTCAAAATGGCGTCCGGCGTGGTACTGGACGACGGCGTTCGGACGCAGCCCTGCGTGATCCATGTGGCATCGGACGAACCCGGCCGCACTGTGCTGGAGATCACCCTGCACGAGGGCCGCAACCGCCAGATCCGGCGGATGTGCTCGGCCGTGGGGCTGCAGGTGGCGCGGCTGAAACGTAGCGCCGAAGGCCCCGTCAAACTGGGCATGCTGCAGCCGGGCGAGTACCGGGAGCTGAAAAAATCCGAGATCACCGCCCTGCGCAATGCGGCGCAAAAGAACACCCGCGCAACGCCGGCGCGGGCACAGCAGCCGGGCACGCGCCCCGGTCCGCTGCGCCGGAATGAAGAAAAACGGTAAAAAATACCGCTGCCGGAAAGAATTTGACAGAAAATCCACAACTTTATACTTGTAGAAAGTTGCACAAAGTAGTATAATTGTGCCAAATGACACATTTTCATTAACATTTTTATGAAAAACAGTCAGTCTTACACCATTGGGAGGTCACTGTATGGCAGCAAACAAACCTGGCAAGGCAGAGATCCTTGCAGCATTTTTTGACGACGGCGCTTCCATGCCGTTGTACACAGAGGGTGCCGTCAGCGCCGCTTACGGCTGCGCCAACGGGCAGAGCACCTACGTTGTGTATGAGAACGGCGAGCCTGTCACTGTGCAGGACATTGAGCGGAAGATCCACGTGCTGGAGATGGCGGCACAGACGGGCGCGCCCGTCGTGACGTTCTACAACGCTTCGGGCGCCAAGCTGGACGGCGGTCTGGAACTGCTCAAAGCCACCTCGGCGCTGACGGCGCAGATCGCGCGCGTTTCCGGTGTCGTGCCGCAGATCGCGGTAGTCACCGGCACCTGCGCGGGCACCAGTGCCATCCACGCGGCCGCGGCGGACCTGTGCATCATGGCGGAGGACGCCGAACTGTTCCTCAACGCGCCGTTTACCGCGCAGGACAGCGTGAGCGGCGCCGGTTCGGCTGCCTTTGCGGCCAAAGCGGGCGTGGCGGCTGTGACGGTAGCGGATGCGGTGGCGGCGGCCAAGAAGGCTGCGGCCGTTGCGGCGCTGCTGCCCTCCAACAATCTGTCTGGCCCGGCTCTGTTTGACTTTGAGCCTTCCGCCAAGCCCCTGAACATGGCCAAGTACACGGCCCAGGGCGCTGTGGAAGCTCTGGCCGATACCGGCAGCGCGGTAGAACTGTACAGCGGCTACGGCAAGAATATCGTCACGGCGCTGGCCACGATCAACGGCAGCACCGTCGGCATCCTTGCGACCGGGAAGGACGCGCTGTGCCACAAGTGCACCGCCAAGGCGGCCCGCTTTGTCCGCCTGTGCGATGCGTACAGCATCCCCGTGGTGACGGTCGTGAACAACGAAGGCTTCGTCAAGAGTGAAGGGGACGACCAGGCGGGCGGTATCCGTCAGGCGGCCCGTATGGCGGGCGTCTATGCCGAGGCCACCACGGTGAAGATCGCGGTGCTGGCCGGTGAGGCGGTAGGCCCCGTCTACACGGTGTTCGGCGCCTGCGCTGATTGGCGTATCGCGGTCAAGGGCTGCACCATCGCCCCGCTGGCTCCCGAAACGGCAGTGAGCGTTCTGTACAAGGACGAGATCTATGCTTCGGATAACATTGCCGAAGCTACCAAGGCGAAAGCGGCCGCTTACGCCAAAGAGGTCTGCGGCGCTGAAGCCGCGGCCCGCGACGGCGCGGCTGATACGGTTTGCGATGCGGCGGCAGTGCGCGGCGCGGTGGCGCAGGCACTGGATATGCTGGCAAGCAAGCGCGCGGTGCGTCTGGCTAAAAAGCACGGCAACATCACGCTGTAACCTCTATCCCGCAGGCTGGGATTTTTATGCTTTGATTGTTTAAGGAGGAAAATTCCTATGAAAAACCTGATCGTTACTGTCAATGGTGTCGCCTACAACGTCACGGTGGAAGAAGGCACCGGGACCGCCGCCGCGCCTGTGGCTGCTGCGCCCGCTGCTGCCGCTCCCGCCCCGGCTGCGGCTCCTGCCGCTGCCCCCGCCGCACCTGCTGCGCCCGCCGGCACGGCCGGTTCTGTGGCTGTCAACGCGCCGATGCCGGGCAACATCCTGGATGTGCGCGTCAAGCCGGGTGATTCCGTCAAGGCCGGCGACACGCTGCTGATCCTGGAAGCAATGAAGATGGAGAACGAGATCAGCGCCCCGCAGGACGGCACGATCGCCAGCGTGGACGTCCGCAAGGGCGACGTGGTGGACTCCGGCGCGCTGCTGTGCACCATGAACTGATCGAAAAGCGAGGTGAATGACATTGGCTAAGAAACCGATCAAAATTACCGAGGTCGTTCTGCGTGACGCGCACCAGTCGCTGCTCGCAACCCGCATGACGATGGATGAGATGCGTCCCATCCTGCCGGAGATGGACAAGGTCCCGTATTTTTCGGTGGAATGCTGGGGCGGCGCCACGTTTGACTCCTGCATCCGCTTCCTGGATGAAGACCCGTGGGAGCGTCTGCGCATCCTGCGCAAAGAACTGCCCCACCAGAAGCTGCAGATGTTGTTCCGCGGCCAGAACATGCTGGGCTACCGTCCCTACGCCGACGACGCGGTGGAGTACTTCGTCCAGAAGTCCGTCGCCAACGGCATCGACGTGATCCGTATTTTCGACGCGCTGAACGATCCGCGCAACCTGCAGACGGCCATCAAGGCCGCCAACAAAGAGGGCGCGCACGTGCAGGCCTGCATCAGCTACACCCTGAGCCCGGTGCATAACAACGAATACTTCGCCCAGTACGCCAAAACGCTGGAAGAAATGGGCGCGGATTCCATCTGCATCAAGGATATGGCGGGCCTGCTCAAGCCCTACACCTGCTATGATCTGGTCAAGGAACTGAAATCCACCGTCAAGATCCCGGTGGACATCCACAGCCATTACACCGCCGGTCTGGCTTCCATGTCCATCCTGAAGGGCATCGAGGCTGGCGCCGACATCGTGGATACTTCCATGAGCCCGCTGGCGCTGGGCACTTCCCATATGCCGACCGAAAGCCTGGTCGCCGCGCTGCAGGGGACGGACTACGATACGGGCCTTGACCTCAACCAGCTCAATGTTGTGCGTGCCTACTTCGCCAAACTGCGCGAAAAGTACATCGCCAACGGCCAGATCAGCCCCAAGTCCCTGGGCGTCGATGCCAACACGCTGCTGTACCAGGTGCCGGGCGGCATGTTCTCCAACATGCTCAAACAGCTCAAGGACGCCGGCAAGGAAGACAAGCTGGACGATGTTCTGGCCGAGATCCCTCGTGTGCGTGAGGATGCCGGCTACCCGCCGCTGGTCACTCCCACCAGCCAGATCGTTGGTACGCAGGCGGTCTTTAACGTGATCATGGGCGAACGCTACAAGATGGTCACGAAGGAGTTCAAGGGTCTGGTCCATGGCGATTACGGCAAGACCCCCGCGCCCATCAAGAAGGATTTCAGCGACTTTATCCTCAAGGGCGAGAAACCCATTACCTGCCGCTTTGCGGATACGCTGGAACCCGAAATGGACAAGCTGCGCGCCGAGGCTTCCAAATATGCCATCCAGGAAGAGGACGTGCTGACCTACGCCATGTTCCCGCAGGTCGCGCCCAAGTTCTTTGAAAAGCGCAATGCCCGCCTGCAGGGCGTGGATGCGCTGCATGCCGATTACGAGAAGAAATCCCACCCGGTTTGATCCATTCTGACCGCCCCCGCTGCCCGCGGGGGCGGCTTTTTTGTGTCTGTATGGTAAAATCGTACTGGAAATCGAAGAAAGACAGCCGTTTTTCTTGCATCCGGCCCGTAAAAATAGTACAATATACAATATATGTTTTGCTGTGGAGAAAAGGTGTGAGGTGTAGGATATGGTTTTAAGCATGACGGGCTACGGCCGTGCCGGGGCCCTGCTGCACGGGCGCGACATCAAGGTGGAACTACGCAGCGTCAATTCGCGCTTCTTTGAGTATTCTTCCCGGCTGCCGCGTTCCTGCATGTTCATGGAGGATAAGCTCAAGCAGTTGGTTGCCGCCCGGGTCAGCCGCGGCAAGGTGGAACTGAATCTTTCGGTGCAGGCTGTCACGGCGGCGGATACCGTTGTCACGGTCAACTGGCCGCTGGCACAGGGGTACCATACGGCGCTCCAGGAATTGGCCGAACGTCTGGAACTGAAAAACGATGTGACGGCCGGTATGCTGGCCCGGTTCCCGGACGTGCTGACCCAGACCGCAGCCCCGACCAACGAGGCGGAACTGTGGGAGGATGTGCAGGCGGTGGCGCAGCAGGCGCTGGATGCTTTTGTGTCCATGCGTGCGCAGGAGGGCACCAAACTCAAAGCGGACGTGGTGAACCGGCTGGAGACCGTCGAGGCGCTGGTAGCCCAGATCGAGCAGAACAGCGCGGGCCGGGTCCAGGCTTACAGCGAAAAACTTTATGCCCGCCTGCAGGAATTGCTGGGGGATCGCAACATCGACGAAGCGCGTCTGGTGACCGAAGCCGCGATCTTTGCGGACAAGACCGCCATCGACGAGGAGACTGTCCGCCTGCGCAGCCATGTGGCCCAGTACCGGGATATTCTGGAGATGGACGAGCCGATCGGCCGGAAACTGGACTTCCTGACGCAGGAGTTGAACCGGGAATCCAACACCATCGGTTCCAAATGCCAGGATGTGGCGATCACGCGCCTGGTGGTGGATCTCAAGTCCGAGATCGAAAAGATCCGCGAACAGATCCAGAACATCGAGTGAGGCACGGCCATGAAACTCATCAACATCGGCTTCGGCAATATGGTGAACGCGGACCGCGTGATCAGCATCATCAGCCCGGATTCTGCGCCTATCAAGCGTTTGATCCAGGACGCGCGGGAGAAGGGCGCGCTGATCGACGCTTCCTACGGGCGGCGGACACAGGCGGTCCTGATCATGGACTCCGACCATGTGATTTTGTCCGGCATCCCGCTGGACAGCGTAACGGGGCGGTTCACCCAGGAAGAAAAGGAAGTATAAAGAAGGGGCGGAAATCATGAAAGGCGAAAAATATTTGTTTGTGGTGTCGGGACCTTCCGGCACGGGCAAGGACACCGTGGTGGCCAATCTGCTGAAAAAGCACCCGGAGATCCAGCACACGGTCTCGGCGACAACCCGTCAGCCCCGCGAAGGCGAGAAGGACGGCATCAATTACCATTTTATGACCACGGCGGACTTTGAGAAGCACCTGGCCGAAGATCAGATCGTGGAGCACACCCAGTACTGCGGCAACTACTACGGCACGCTGCGCAGCGAGATCGAAAGCCGCATGGCGCTGGGCATCCCGGTCATCCTTGTGATCGAGGTGGAGGGCGCGGGCAACATCAAGCGGATGTACCCCGGAGCCACGACGATCTTTGTTCTGCCGCCGGACATGGAGGAACTGGAACGCCGCCTGCGCAACCGCGGCACCGAAACCGAGGAAACGATCCAGCGCCGGCTGAAACGCGCCGAGACCGAGATCGCCAACTCGGTGGACTACGATGAGCACGTGGTCAACGTGCAGGTGGAATCCTGCGCCGACAGCCTGTATTCCATCATCCAGTTCCGGCTCAAACACGGGAAGGACGAATGACCCAAATGATCGCGCAGGCCGCAGTTGATAATGCGACCATTCACTTTGATAAGCGATATTCCTACCGGGTCCCGCAGGAATTGCAGGACCGCATCTGGCCCGGCAGCCTTGTTTTGGTGCCGTTTGGCCGGGGTGACAAGCCCCGGATGGCGGTCGTTCTGGATGTGCGGGAAGAAGAACCGGGGGAGGACACCACCCGCCTGAAAACGCTGTGGGACGCCGCCCCCGAACAGGCGCGGCTGACGCCGGACCTGATGGAACTGGTCCGTTTTCTCAAGGAACGGACGTTCTGCACCTGGTTTGAGGCTGTGCGCGCGGTGATCCCTTATGGGGCGCAGTACCGCCCCGCGGTGGTGGACGGCCGCCCAGTGATGCAGAACCGCCTGAACCGCACCACCGAGCGGACGTATACGCTCGTCGGGCAACTGCCGGAAAAGCCCAAGCCGGGCCGCCGCCAGCTTGAAGCCGTGGAAGCACTGCAAAACGGCCCCCTGACCGGGCGGCAACTGGAAGAACGGGGCGTTGCCAAACCTACGCTTGACACCCTGTGCCGCAAGGGCATTTTGCAGGAAGGGCGGCAGGACCGGGTGCTGGACCTTTTTGCGTCGATCCCCTTTGACCCGCAGCCGATCACACTGGCGGCGGAACAGCAGCGGGCGCTGGAAGCCCTGCTGCCGGACCTGGAGGACGACCGGCCGCACGCGGCGCTGCTGCACGGGGTCACGGGCAGCGGCAAAACGATGGTGTTCCTCAAACTGATCGAGCGGACGCTGGCATTGGGACGCAAGGCGCTGGTGCTGGTGCCGGAGATCAGCCTGACGCCCCAGATGATCCGCCGCTTGAAGTCCACTTTCGGCAGCCGTCTGGCGGTGCAGCACTCGGCGCTGAACAACACCGAGCGCCTGCTCCAATGGCGGATGATCCAGCAGGGCAACGCGGATATTGTGGTGGGCACCCGCAGCGCCGTTTTTGCGCCGCTGCAAAACCTGGGCCTTATCATTCTGGACGAGGAACAGGAGCATACCTACCAGAGCGAATCCGCCCCCCGGTATGATGCCCACGACGTAGCCAAAAAGCGCGCTGTGATCGAAAACGCCCTGCTCGTCTTTGCTTCGGCCACGCCCCGCACCGAAACCTACCATGCGGCCGTGGGCGGCAAATACAAGCTGGTCACGCTGAAACAGCGTTACGGGGAACGGCCGCTGCCCACGGTGGATTTCATTGATATGCGCGCCGAACTGGCCGCGGGCAACCCGCGGGAAGTCAGCGCCCGCATGGCCCGGGAACTCCAGAAAAATCTGGAAAACGGGGAACAGAGCATCCTGCTGCTGAACCGGCGCGGCTACCACACGGTGGGCATGTGTACCACCTGCGGCCATGTGCTGACCTGCCCGAACTGCAGCGTGCCGCTGGTCTACCACAAGCCGCAGCAGTCTTTGATGTGCCACCACTGCGGGCATACGGTACATCCGCTGCCGTCGGCCTGCCCGGAATGCGGCGGCAAGATCCGCTACAGCGGATTCGGCACCCAGCGCGTGGAGGAGGAACTGACCGAACTTCTGCCCGGGGCGCGGGTGCTGCGCATGGATCAGGATTCCACCGGCCAGAAAAACGCCCATGAAAAGATGCTGGCGGAGTTCGGCCGGCATGACTATGACATCCTACTCGGCACCCAGATGGTCGCCAAGGGGCTGGACTTTGAAAAAGTCACGCTGGTGGGGGTCTTGGGCATCGACTCGCTGCTGTTTGGGCAGGGGTTCCGCGCTTACGAGAACGTGTTCAGTCTGGTAACGCAGGTCATTGGCCGCGGCGGCCGGGCGGAACTGCCGGGACGCGCGCTGATCCAGACCACGGTGCCGGGGCACCCGGTGCTGCAACTGGCGGCGTCGCAGGACTATGAAGCGTTCTACCGGGAGGAGATCTCCTTCCGCAAGTTCGGGCTGTACCCGCCGTTCTGCGCCTTCTGCATTATCGGCTTTGTGGGCGCGCAGGAGGGCGCGGTGGCGCTGGCGGCGCACCGCTTCGGCACCTTGCTGGCGGAACAGGCCGCCCGGCGTCCGCAGATGCCGCTGCGCCTTTTGGGGCCAGCGCCCATGAACATCGCCATGCTGGGCGGCAAGTACCGCTACAAACTGACGGTCAAGTGCCGCAACGACGCCGCTTTCCGCGCGCTGCTGCGGGAAACACTGGACGCCTACGCCAAAGAAAAGCTGCCCCAGAAGGCTTCGGTGGTGCTGGACTTCAATTCGGACGGCGACCTGTGACCCGTCCCCGGGGCCCAATGCGGGGCACGCTGCCCCGCGTATAAGCAAGTTTTTCTGCGCCGTACAGGGCGCAGCCGATTTTGATAAAATGTTGTAATGATACAATGGAGGTAAACAACCATGGCACTTCGCACGATCGTACAGGACGGCGATCCGATCCTGAAAAAAGTCTGCCGTCCCGTGACCAAGTTCGACGAGAAACTGGGCATCCTGCTGGACGATATGAAAGAAACGCTGCTGGACGCCAACGGTCTGGGGCTGGCAGGCCCGCAGGTGGGCATGATGCGCCGCCTGTTCATCTGCCTGGATGAGCGGGATATGCCGGAGGAAGTACCCGAAAACTACGAATACAAGTTCATCGAGTTCGTCAACCCGGAAATTCTGGAACTGAGCGAGGAAAAGGTGGAACTGTATGAGGGCTGCCTTTCTTTCCCGGGACATAACGGTGCGATCCCGCGTTCCAAGCACGTAAAGGTCAAGGCGCAGGACCGCCACGGGGAATGGTTCGAGATGGAAGCGGACGATATGCTGGCCCGCTGCATCCAGCACGAGAACAACCACCTGGACGGCATCACCATCATGGATCTGGCGACCCATTTCTATGAGGACGACTACCCGGAGGAAAACGAGGACTGATCTATGCGGATTTTGTTCATGGGCACCCCCGACATTGCGGCGGAAAGCCTGGCCGCGCTGATTGGTGCGGGGCATGAGATCTGCGCCGTGTTCACGCGGCGGGATAAGCCGGTGGGGCGCAAGCAGATCCTGACGGCTCCGCCGGTCAAACAACTGGCGGAACAGCACGGGATCCCCGTTTACCAGCCGCGCACGCTGCGCGACGGTTCTTCGGACGAGATCATTCGCGGCCTTGCGCCGGAGATCATCGTGGTGGTGGCCTACGGGTGCATCATCCCGCCGCAGCTTCTGCACGCAGCGCCCTACGGCTGCATCAACCTGCACGTTTCGCTGCTGCCCAAATACCGCGGCTCGGCGCCCATCCAGTGGGCGGTGCTCAACGGCGACGCCCGGACCGGCGTTTCCATCATGCAGCTTGACGAAGGGCTGGACACCGGGGACGTGCTGATGGTCGAGCCGGTCGATATCGACCCTGAGGAGACCAGCGGCCAACTGTTTGACCGTGTGAGTGCGCTGGGGGCCAAAACGCTGGTGGCCGCCCTGGAAAAACTGCAGGCCGGGCAGCTTGCCCCCACGCCGCAGGATGATTCCCAGGCTACGCTGGCGCCGCCCCTCAACAAGGAAATGGCGCGCTTTGCCTTCACGGAGGACGCGGCCCACATCCACAACTGGGTGCGCGGCATGAATCCGTGGCCGGTCGCGTGGTTCATGCAGGACGGCAAACGCATCAAGGTACAGGAATGCCGTGTGGCCCCGAATCCGGGCAGCGCGGCCCCCGGCACCGTGCTGGCGCTGAAACCGCTGACCGTGGCGGCTGCGGACGGCGCAGTGGAACTGCTGACGGTCACGCCGGAAGGCGGCAAGCCGATGACGGGCACCGCCTGGGCCGCAGGCCGCCGCTTAAAAGCGGGGGATATCCTGTGACGGCGCGCCGTCTGGCGGTCAAGGCGCTGATGCACCAGGAACAGGCGGGGTATGCCAACCTGGTGCTGGACGCCGAACTGAAAAAATGTGCCCCGCCGCTGCCCGCGCGGGACGCCGCCTTTGCGGCGCGGATCTTTTACACGGTGCTGGAATATCTGCCGCTGCTGGATCACCTGCTGGATCAGTTCAGCAAAAAGCCGGTCAGCAAGCTGGACGCGCCGGTGCGCGCGATCCTGCGGGCGGGACTGGCCCAGGCGCGGTATATGCAGGTGCCGCTGCCGGCGGCCGTCAATGAATCGGTACGCCTGACCAAAGCAATGGGCAAGACCAGCGCGGCGGGGATGGTCAACGCCGTTCTGCGGCGCGCGGCCGCCGCCCCCGTGCAGGAAAGCGACTTCCATGACCCGGTGGAGCGTCTGACCGTCTACTACTGCCTTTCCCGCCCGGTGGCACAGCTTTTGTACGCCCAGTATGGGGCGGAAGCGTTTGCGCTGGCGGCAGCTTTGCGGGAACGCCCCGCCACAGCCATCCGGGTCAACACGCTGCGCACTGCGGACGAACAGCTTGCGCAGGAATTGCGCGCGGAAGGGCATACCGTTTCCGCAGGGCCGTGGCCCCACGCGCTGCTGGTGGACTTTCAGGGTTCCCCCGCAGCGGGCGCGGCGTTCGCCCGGGGCGATTACCATGTGCAGGGGCTGGCAAGCCAGTTCGCTGCGCTGTGCCTGCAGGCGCAGCCGGGGCAGCGGGTGCTGGACCTCTGCGCGGCGCCGGGCGGAAAAAGCCTGACGCTGGCGCAGCAGATGGAAAATACCGGCGAACTGGTCAGCGGGGAAGTAGTCCCCGGGCGCGTGGCGCTGATCGAAAAGGCGTTTTCCCGCTGCGGCGTGACCTGTGCGCGGGCGGTCCGGCATGACGCGACGGTGCGTCCGGAATGTGGAAAGTTCGACCGCGTTCTGTGCGATGTGCCCTGTTCCGGATTGGGCGTCATGGCCAAAAAACCGGACATTCGCTATAAAGATTTGGACGGAATAGAGAATTTGTGCGCCGTCCAGCGGAAAATTCTGCAAAATGGCGCGGATTCCCTTGCTGAAACGGGCCGTTTGGTGTATTCTACCTGTACAGTCAATTATCAGGAGAACGAGGCCCAGGTCCAGTGGTTCCTGCGTGAGAACCCCGGCTTCCGCCTTGTTCCGCCGCCGGTCACCGTGCCGGGCATGGCGTCGGGGGCGTATGGAACGCTCCTGCTGCCGCACAAAACCGGCACAGATGGATTTTTTGTAGCCGTTTTGGAAAAACTTTTGACATAATTTTGGCTTATACTATAAAAGGGAAGGAGGGGCCTGCGTGAGCGGCACCGAAAAAATCTGCCTGTCAGACTTTACGCTCGATTCGCTGACGGCGTACATCACCGGGCTGGGTCAGCCGAAGTTCCGCGCCAAGCAGATCTTCAAATGGCTGCACCAAAAACTGGTGACCGATTTTTCCCAAATGACGGACCAGCCCAAGACGCTTCTGGCGCTGCTGCAGGACCAGTGTACCATCGCAGTCCCGACCATTCGCCGCAAGCAGCAGTCCAAGGACGGCACCGTCAAATACCTTTTGCAGCTTGCGGACGGCAACTGTATCGAGACCGTTCTGATGCGGTATAAATACGGCAATACCGTCTGCGTTTCCACCCAGGTCGGCTGCGCGATGGGGTGCCGCTTCTGCGCCTCCACCCAGGCCGGCCGTGTGCGGGACCTGACGCCGGGCGAGATCGCGGCCGAAATTTATACCGCACAGAAAGATTCCGGGGAAAGGGTATCCCACATCGTGCTCATGGGCATTGGGGAGCCGCTCCACAACTTTGACAATGTCATGGATTTCCTCGAGATCATCTCCTGCCCCGAAGGGGTCAACATCGGGATGCGCAACATCAGCCTTTCCACCTGCGGATTGGTGCCCAAGATCGACGCGCTGGCAAAACGGCACCTGCAGCTTACGCTCTCGGTTTCGCTGCACGCGCCGGACAACGCCACCCGTTCGGGCATGATGCCCGTCAACGACGCCTACCCGCTGGAAGAACTGATCCCGGCCTGCCGCCGTTATCAAAAAGAAACGGGGCGGCGGATCAGCTTTGAGTATTCGATGGTGCGCGGCGTGAACGACAGTTCCGCCATGGCCCAAAAGCTGGCCCACCTGATCGAAGGTATGGGTGCGCACGTCAACCTGATCCCCATCAACCCGGTGGACGGCAGCCCGTACTCGGCTACGGATGAAGCCAACGTGCGCCGGTTCCAGCATGAACTGGAACGCCTTGGCGTCAACGCCACCGTGCGCCGCCGTCTGGGAACGGACATCAGCGCGGCCTGCGGCCAGTTGCGGCGCGAGGATGCAC
Organism: Subdoligranulum variabile; assembly: GCA_003343905.1. Lineage (GTDB taxonomy): Bacteria > Bacillota > Clostridia > Oscillospirales > Ruminococcaceae > Gemmiger > Gemmiger variabilis_C. The sequence goes on along the minus strand of QAKI01000057.1, from coordinate 140,858 downwards.
AGGCAGCGACCTGATGTGGCGGGGCAGGGCCCCTGCGCCGGGAGAATGAGTAAACCAACGAAAGGAACATCCTGAATGAAGATCGCTGCGATCACGGACATCGGTAGCTGCCGCCAGGAAAACCAGGATAATTACTGTGCGCAGCAGATGGCGGGCGGCACGGCCTGGGGCATCGTCTGCGACGGTATGGGCGGCGTCAACGGGGGCCGTATGGCGGCCCGGATCGCCACCGACACCATGCAGAAATACTTTGCCCGCCAGATCCGCCAACTGCAGCCGGGCGGGGAGAAGAGCTTTCTCATGCGCGGGTTCGATGTGACGAACCGCGCCGTGTACGATAAAGCCACTTCCGACCCGGAAATGCTGGGCATGGGGACCACAGGTGTCTGCGCCTATGTGGGGGACGGTTACGCCCACATCGTACACGCCGGGGATTCCCGCGCTTACCTTTACCATGAAGGCAGCATGCGCCAGATCACGCGGGACCATTCCATGGTGCAGCAGTTGGTGGACAGCGGCCAGATCACGCGGGAACAGGCAACACTGCACCCGCAGAAAAACCTGATCACACGGGCGCTGGGCGTGGCGGCCAACATCGTGCCGGAATATAACCGGTGCGAGGTCGAGGTGGGCGACATCCTGCTGCTGTGTACCGATGGGCTTACCAATATGGTGCCGGACGGCGAGATCGCACACATCCTGCAGGAAGTCCCTTTCTTTGATGCCACCCGCATCCTTGTGGACCGCGCGCTGCAGGCGGGCGGCCAGGACAATATCACGGTTTTGCTTATGGGCGTGGAAATAACGGAGGTCAACAATGGATAATCTGATTGGAAGGCGGCTGGATGGCCGATACTTGATCCAGGGCCTGGTCGGCGTCGGCGGTATGGCCAACGTGTACCGCGGCGTGGATGAAAAGACCGGCAATGCGATCGCCGTCAAGGTACTGAAAGAGGAATTTCTGGATAACGAGGAACTGGTCCGCCGTTTCAAGAACGAGTCCAAGGCGATCTCGATCCTGGACCATCCCAACATCGTCAAGGTGTACGATGTGTCGGTAACGAACCGCCTGCAGTATATCGTCATGGAATATGTGGACGGCATCACGCTGAAGGAATACCTCAAGCAGCGCGGCGGCGCCCTGACCTGGAAGGAGACCGTGCACTTTGCCACCCAGGTGCTGCGCGCGCTGCAGCACGCCCATTCCAAGGGCATCATCCACCGGGACGTGAAGCCGCAGAACATCATGCTGCTGGCGGACGGTTCCATCAAGATGATGGACTTCGGCATCGCGCGCTTCTCCCGTGCGCAGAGCCAGACCGTCAGCGACAAGGCCATCGGCTCGGTGCATTACATCAGCCCGGAACAGGCCAAGGGCGATAAGACCGACGCGCGCACCGATATTTATTCGGTTGGCGTGATGCTGTATGAGATGCTCTCCGGCAAGCTGCCGTTCGACGGCGACGGGGCGGTGTCCATTGCGATCATGCAGATCTCGGACAAGGCCAAGCCGCTTTCCCAGGTGGCGCCGAACGTGCCGCAGGGGCTTTGCCAGATCACCGAAAAAGCCATGGAAAAGGAACCCGAAAAACGCTACCAGAGCGCCCGGGAAATGCTGGAAGCGATTGAGGAATTCAAACACAATCCTTCGATCCGCTTTGAATATGAGTACAGAAATATGCAGGATAATCCACAGAAAAACATCAACCGCGTTGTGAACAACGCAAAACCCGGCGCGAAGGGCAGCAACATCCGCACCGGCGGGGCGCGCCGCGCCGGCACGTCCAACCCCGGCCGCGGCAAAGGCCGCAGGGCTGCCGCGGCGGCGGAGAAGAAGCCCTTCTCCGTACTGCCCATCTTCTTCGGCATGGCCGTCGCTTTTGTGATCGGCGCGCTTATTCTGGTCTACCTGATCTTTACCAATTCCAGCAACCTGCTGTTCTCCAACCGGGACGACGTCACCCTCATCAACTTTGTGGGCCAGACCATCGACGAATACCGCGCTTCGGAGTACAACGATCTGTTGAACCTGCAGTTGGTGGAGGAATACAATTCCAGCTACCCGGAGGGCACGATCATCCGCCAAAACCCCAAGGCGGACCGTACTGTGAAGGAAGGGCAGAAGATCACCCTGACCGTGAGCCTGGGCACCCAGTATGTGACGGTCCCCGAAACCAAAAACATGGTGGCGGCGGACGCCGAACAGACGTTGAAGGATATGGGCCTGAACGTGATGCAGAAGCCCATGCAGGATGAAACGGTCGCCAACGGCGCTGTGATCTACAGCAGCCCGGCAGCCGGTGAAACGGTCGAAGGCGGTTCTACGGTGATCCTGTATATCAGCCGCGGCGTTGTGAGTACCACCAATAAGGTGCCCACGATGAAAGGCAAGCTGATCGACGACGCGCGCGATGATGTGCGCGGCCTGAACTTCTCGATCCGTGTGGTGGAGCAGCCCAGTTCGGAGCCGGCGGGCACCGTTCTGAACCAGAGCCCGGAACCGGGAACGGAGGCGCGCGTCGGCACGGTGATCACGTTGGTGGTATCCACCGGCGTGCCCGAAACGCCGGCTGAAACGCCGCCGCCGGAAGTCCAGCAGAACCCGGACGGCACCGTCACCGTGCCCGAAAGCTGGTGGTGGAACAGCGACGGCAGCCATCAGATCCACCAGATGACGGACGGCAGCATGTGGAACGAGAATGGCCAGCGCTGCGACGCGGAAGGCAACCCGATCTGATATGAGCGAAACGATGTGCTATATCACCAAGGGGATCGGCGGCTTTTACTACGTCCGCACCCCGGACGGCATTGTGGAATGTAAGGCCCGCGGGATCTTCCGCAAACGGGGGATCACCCCGGTGGCCGGCGACTATGTCCGCCTGTCGGAGGACCGCACGGTGATCGAGGAGATCCTGCCGCGCAAGAACGTCTTTGTGCGGCCGCCGGTGGCGAACCTGGACGTGCTGTTCATCGTCGCCAGCACGACGCAGCCGGTCCCCAGTACACTGGTGCTGGACCAGTTGGCCGCGGCGGCAGTCTATCAGGACGTACAGCCGGTGCTGGTCGTGACCAAGGCGGACCTTGCCGCCGCCGACCAGCTTCAGCAGGCTTACGCGCAAAGCGGCGTGCCGCTGATCCAACTGCATTACCCCACCGGCGAGGGCCTGGACGCGATCCGCCGCTATATTGCGGGGAACCTGTGCGCGTTCTGCGGCAACTCCGGCGTGGGCAAATCCACGCTGCTGAACACGCTGGCGCCCGAACTGAAACGGGAGACCGGCCAGATCAGCCAAAAGCTGGGCCGTGGACGCCATACGACCCGCGAAGTGGAGATCTTCGAGATCTGCGGCGGCCGTCTGGCCGACACGCCGGGCTTTGCCAGTCTGGAAGCGCAGAAGCTCTGCCGTATCCCCAAGGAAAAACTGGAAACGACTTTCCCGGAATTTGCCCCCTATATCCCGCAGTGCCGGTTCACCGGCTGTTCCCACCGCAGCGAATTGGGCTGCGCCGTGCGGGAAGCGGTGGAACAGGGCGCGATCAGCCGGACCCGGTATGCCAGTTACCTGACGATGTATGAAGAGGCCAGCGCCCGGAAAGCGTGGGAAAAGTGAGCCGCCGCGCGGTGCTGCTTTCGGCTGTGCCGGTAAGCGGCGAGATGGCGTCCTACCTGCAGCCGGGGGATTTTATCGTGGCGTGCGACGCGGGCTACCGCAATGCCGCCGTCCTTGGCGTGCGGCCTGATCTGATCGTGGGGGACTTTGATTCCGCCCCGCAGCCGGAAACGGACCGCGAGACCATCGTGCTGCCCCACGTCAAGGACGATACCGACACGCAGTTTGCCGCCCGCTGGCTGGTGGAACACGGCTTTGAGGAAGTCGTGATGCTCGGCGCGCTGGGCGGGTTCCGGGTAGAACATATGCTTGCCAACATCTCTACCGGACTGTATCTGGCGCTGCACGGGGTGCGCACCATCCTGGCGGATGCCAAAAGCGAGATGCACTACCTGCTGCCGGGGCAGCCGTTGGAATTGGCGCGCGGGGAATGGAAGTACCTTTCCCTGTTTGCGCTGGGGGCGCCCATGACCGGCGTGGTCGAACAGGGCGTGTATTACCCCCTTGAAAACGCGACCCTGACGGAACTGGATTACCCGCTGGGCACCAGCAACGAATTCACCGCGCCGGCGGCCCGCCTGCAGTGCAGCAGCGGCCACGGCCTTGTGGTCCTGACCCGCGCGGATGGGTGACACACTGCCCGCCGTTTTGCATAGTATGGCGTACACCAGTAAGGAGAAAGTGAGGTGTACGGCATGCATGTGGTCGTGGTCCGATGCCCGCGCGCGCTGCGCTGGCTGCTTCGCACAGCATTCAAGGTCTGAAAATATTTCTGCGATCCCTGCCGCCCGGCAGGGATTATTTTTTTGCCCGTCCGCATATAGATGCACCAGAAAGTCAACCAAGCACGTGACGGAAAGGGGCAATCAAAGATGGAACTGAAGGTGTTCAAGGACACCATAGCGGCCTATGGGGGCCGATGGGAGACCCGCCTGGAACTCCCTGTGGAGACCGAGATCCTGATCCCGGACTATCTGCCTGCGGTATTCAAGATCGTAAAGTGCCGCATCGAGCCGGTGCTGCTGCAAAACCGTATAACAGGCGGGCGCTGGCAGAGCGAGGGCTACCTGCGCTGCACGGTGTATTACCAGAGCGATGAACCGGGCTGCCATCTCTACCGCACCGAACAGAAATTTGCTTTTGAAAAAGCGGTCGAGCTTCCGGCGGGCCACTATATGGAAGGCCCCGCACAGGTCTGGGGCGAGACAGAGTACTGCAACTGCCGGGCCGTCAGCGAGCACCGCATCGACCTGCGCGGCGCGTACATTTTGTTTGGGGCAGTACTGGCCGCAAAGGAATGTGAACTGCTGACCTCGCTGGCGGACTGCGGCATCGAACAGCGCACGCGGGAACTGCAGGGCATGCACCGCATCGCGGTGGAGGAAAAGACCCTTACGGCCGAGACCGAACTCCCGCTGCCGGACGCGGAGGAAGAATCCGTTCTGGATATTGCGGGCACCTTTACCCTGGGCAGCGCCGCTCTGCAGACCGGTCAGGCCGACATCCAGGGCACGCTGCAGGCCCAGATCTGCTACCAGCCCGCGGGCACAGAAAAGCTGACCGTGCGCCAGACGGAGATCCCCGTCCAGCAGACGGTGGAACTGCCGGGCGTAGCGGAGGAGGACCGCTGCATCGCCTGGGGCGAGGTGATCGCCTGCACACTGTCGGCGGCGGAAGGCACCGGGGAAGCCGACCTGACCCTGACCTGGAAACTGCACGTGGAAGTGTGGCACGAAGTGCGCTGTACGGTCGTGGCGGACGCCTATTCCACCCTGTGCCAGACCCAGACGGTGCAGACCTCCTGCAAGCTGCTGCACCCGGCCGCCGAACTGAACGGCCAGGTGGAAGTGGTGATCGAGGACGATCTGCCGGACGCTGATCTGACGGTCGCGGGCTGCTTTGTGACGTTGGGGGCGGCGGTGCCCACCGACGCCGGGCGGGACGGGGAAAAGACCGTCTGCCTTTCCGGCAAGGGAACGGCCCATGTCCTGTGCGCCGATCCCCGCGGGGAACTGACCTGCTACGACAAAACCTTTACCTGGAAGCCGGAAGGGGATTGGACGGGCACCGCGGCGGATACCTGCGCCTGCATGGGGGCCTGCGTCACACGGGTCTCCAGCAGCAAAAACGGCGCGCGGCTGCGGGTGGAACTGACGGTCCAGTGTACCGGGCTGCTGCTTCAGGCGGAATGCGGGGAAGCCCTCTGCGATGTGGAACTGGGCGAGGAATACGCCGCCGGCAGCGACGGCCCGGCGCTGCACCTGTACTATGCCCGGCAGGGGGAGCGCGTGTTTGATATTGCCAAGCGTTACCACGCGCGCTGCCGGGATCTGGCGGCGGCCAACCATCTGGAAGCGGACGGCGTGGCGCCGCAGGAACTCACCACAGAGAACACCTGCCTGCTGATTCCGGCGGCGCTGTAAGGGAGGGAAGAACATGACCCGGGAACAGATCTATCAGAACATTGCGCAGCGCACCGGCGGCGACATTTATCTTGGCGTGGTAGGCCCTGTGCGCAGCGGCAAAAGCACCTTCATCAAGCGGTTTTCGGAACTGATGCTGCTGCCGCATATCCAAAACGAAGCCTGCCGCGCGCGTGCCAATGATGAACTGCCGCAGTCGGCCGCCGGGCGGACCATCATGACCACCGAGCCCAAGTTCATCCCCGAAAAGGCGGTGAACATCGAACTGTCCGGCGGGGGCAGTTTCCGTGCGCGGCTGATCGACTGCGTGGGCTATATGGTGGACGGCGCGCTCGGCCACGAGGAGGACAACGCGCCGCGCCTTGTCAAAAGCCCCTGGTTCGACCACGAGGTCTCCTTTGACCTGGCGGCGGAAACAGGAACGCGCAAGGTCATCCAGGAGCACGCCACGGTCGGCATCGTCGTCACGACCGACGGTTCGGTGGCCGACCTGCCGCGCCAGGGCTACTGTGAAGCGGAACGCCGCATCGTGGAAGAACTGGATGCCATCGGCAAGCCGTATATCATCCTGCTCAACTGCGCCGACCCGGATTCCGACGAAGCCCGGCAGCTTGCCGGTGAGTTGGAGGAACGGTACAGCCATGCGGTCTTTCCCGTCAACTGCCTGACGATGACCGCCGAGACCGCGGACCGGCTGCTGCAAAAACTGCTGTATGAATTTCCTATTCAGGAGATCGCGGTCTATATGCCCAACTGGGTGACGATGCTGGAACCCGGCCACTGGCTGCAGAGCGCCGTATATACCGCCATGCTGGCGTATGCCGGGCAGGTCAGCCGCATGGCCGACGTGGCGGGCAAGCGCCCGCAGCTCGATTGCGAATATATCGCGGGCGCGTCCCTGACCGGGATGGACCTGGCCACCGGCACGGTCCGCATATCCGCCACGATGGTGCCGGATATTTTCTATCGCATCCTGGGCGAGCAGACGGGGCTTGAGATCGTGGACGAAGCAAGCCTGCTGCCCTGTGTGGTGAGCCTTGCGCGTGCCAAGCGCGCCTATGATAAGATCAAGTCGGCGCTGGATCAGGTCGAAGCCACCGGCTACGGCATCGTCATGCCCGGCATCGACGAACTGAAACTGGAAGAGCCGGAGATCGTCAAGCAGGGCGGGCAGTACGGCGTGCGGCTTTCGGCCAGTGCGCCCAGTCTGCACATCATGCGCGCCAACATCCACACCGAACTTTCGCCCACTGTGGGCAGCGAACAGCAGGGCGAGGAACTGATCCGCAGCCTGTTGGCGGATTTTGAGACCGACCCCGGCAAACTGTGGAGCACCAATATTTTCGGCAAGAGCCTCAACGAGCTGGTGAGCGAGGGGGTGCAGGCCAAGCTGCTGCACATGCCGCAGGAAGCGCGCAACCGCCTGCAGCTTACTTTGGAACGCATCATCAACGAAGGCTGCGACGGTCTGATCTGTATTTTGCTGTAAGATGGGGGAGAATGCTGTGCGCAAGCGAGTGAGCCATCAGGAACGGGAACGCCGGGCGCTGCAGGCGGAACTGCGCGGTGCCATGCAGGCGTTGCAGGCCAACGAGACTGCTTTCAAAGAAGCGCAGGACTCATGCTATATTGAGCAGCTTACCTACCAGCACGCGGCCCTGATGTGCCGCTGCCGTGCTTTGCTGCGTATGCTGCGCTCTTCGGGAGGGGATGATCCATGACGGAATGGTGGGGCCTGGCGGCGGCCGGTGTCTGCCTGCTGGTGATCGGACGGTGCGCGGCGCACCAGCAGCACCCGGTCCGGGCGCTGCTCGCCGGTGCAGTGTGCGGTCTGGGGGCGCTGGCGCTCCTGGCGGTGCTCGAACCGGTCACGGGCATCGCGCTGCCCCTTAACCGTTTTACCGGGTTCACGGCGGCGGTGCTGGGCGTGCCGGGGGTCACGGCGATCCTGATTTTGCGGCTTTTGCTCTGACACTTGCCAAGCGGGCGTGTTTTATGGTATACTGAATCGAAAACGAGTGGAACATACGGCGGCGGGACAGTTCGCAAGAACTGCCTGAGGAAAGTCCGGGCTTCACAGAGGCATGACAACTGCTAACGGCAGCCGGGGGTGACCCCAGGGATAGTGCAACAGAAAGAAACCGCCGCGCTTTGCGCGGTAAGGATGGAAAGGCGAGGTAAGAGCTCACCAGCGCACTGGCGACTTTGCGGCTATGTAAACCCTGTCTGAAGCAACATCCGTATGGGACATATGCGGAGCCTCGCGCGTCCCGGTGATGGCATGAGCCCTGCGGCGACGCAGGGCCAAGATAGATCGTCGTTTGATACAGAACCCGGCTTACGGTCCAGTCGTTTCTCAAAACAGGTACGGCACATCCGCCGCGTTGCGGCGGGATGTGCCGTTTTCTGTTTGTGGCAAACATTGGGTTTGCATCCACCTGTGCTTTGTGCTATAATGCAAATGTATAGGTGTGCGTAAAGGGGGGCCTGGCGGTGGAACTGTGTTATCGTGTCCCGCCAGAAGCCGATGGCCGCCGCCTGGGCGTTTTCCTGCGCGGCTGTGACCTGACGGCCGGTTTCATCAAATCGGTCAAACATGAAGGCAAAGGCTTTTTTGCCGACGGCGCCGCGATCCATACGGACCAGCCGGTCCGCGCGGGGCAGACTATCACGTTTGAACTGCCGCCGGAACCGCCTACCAGCGTCGTGCCCCAGCCGATCCCTTTGAAGATTACCTACGAGGATGCGTTCGTTGCCGTGCTGGACAAGCCCGCGGGGCTGGCGGTGCATCCCACGCTCAATTACCCGGACCATACCCTTGCCAACGGTTGGATTTACCATCTGCAGCAGCAGGGAAAGACCGGCGTGTTCCGCCCGGTCAACCGGATCGACAAGAACACCAGTGGGCTGGTGCTGTGCGCGCAGAATGCGTTCGCCGCGCCCCGGCTGGCGAGCCATGTGCAGAAGTGTTACCTTGCCATCGTGCAGGGGACGCTGCCTTTGGGTCCCGGCTGTGTGGAAGCGCCCATCGGACGGCGCAGGGATTCGATCATCGGCCGCTGCGTTACGCCGCAGGGCAAATACAGCCGTACAGAATATCAGATCCTTGCGGCCGGTCCGCGGTTCAGTCTGGCGGCCTGCACGCCCTGCACGGGGCGAACCCATCAGCTCCGGGTACACATGGCGCACATCGGGCATCCGCTGGCGGGGGACACCCTGTACGGCGGCACGGCGGACCGCATCGGCCGTCACGCGCTGCACTGTGCGGTGATCCGCTTTGTCCACCCCTATACCGGGGCGCCGCACCGGATCGTCAGCGATCTGCCGCAGGATATGCGCACGCTGGCGCAGGAAGAAGGCCTGCTGGAAGGCTGGCAGCCGGAACTGTGACGGACGCCCGCAGCAGGGACGCGAGAGTTCCCTGTCTTTACCACGTTATGACGCGGAAAGGAGACCCCTTACTTTGAATTCTACCCAGACGGATAAAAAGACAAAAACGGAAAAGGACCCGGCCCAGCAGGCGCCCCAGAAGCGCCCGAAGAACAAGCGGGCGGGCCGCCGCGGCCGTGCGGCAGAACTTTGGGAAAGAGTCCCCTATAATTCGCTGATCGGTGATTTCCTGTATCTGGTCGGCTTTTGGGTCGAGTACGGCATGGTTTGCGCCTGGCGCAAGGTGCGCGTGGTGGCCCATGCGCTGGCGGCTACGCTGGGGAATCTGCTGATCCTCATTATCCGCCCCTTTGTGCAGGGGCTTCTGACCCTGGTCGAGGACCTGACCAAGCCGTTCAAGCGCATCGCTTCGGGTGCGCGCCACATCCATCAGCTGCAAGAGCAGATCGAAGTGGAGGACGCCAGCCAGCTCCGCAAGGCGAAGCGGCAATACCTGCGCAGTGGCATCAAAAAATACTTCCCGGTGGCCTGGAACGCGGTCACCTATGTGTTGCCGGTGGTGGCAGCCGTTGCGCTGGTGGTGATCGTACATAACGGCCTGGATGTACACTTTGTGCTCAACGTGCAGGTCAACGGCGAAACGGTCGGCTATGTGGCCAACGAGCAGGTCTTTGAAAACGCCCGCGAGGACGTGGAATCGCGTATTAACACGGCGAAGGACATGCTGCAGGAAAGCGGGACGCCGGTGCCGGATACCCAGTGGGAGGTTTCGCCTACCTATACGCTGGCGGTCTCCCGGCAGACGATGACGGAGAGCGAGATCGCCAACGCCATCCTGCGCACGGCCAGCAACGAGATCGTGAACGGGACTGCCGTCTATGTGGACGGCGAACTCAGGTTCGTCACGACGCAGGGCGACCACCTGCGCACCTATCTGGAGAGCGTCAAGGCTCCCTACGAGAACGCGGCAGACCCCTCTGTTTACACCGCGTTCGCTCACGAGATCCGGCTGGTGGATGGTGTGTTCCTGAACGAGTCCATCAGTTCGTATGACGAGATCATCGCGGCGCTGAACGAGGGTTCCGGCATCAAGACCTACACGGCGGTGGAAGGCGATACCGTCCAGAGCATCGTGGACGCCACGGGCGTGAGCTTTGACTCCCTGGCGCAGATGAACCCCGAACTGCTGACGCTGGATCAGGAAGTCCCGGAGGGCACCGAACTGATCACCGGCGCGTCGTCGCCGGAACTGCTGAAGGTCAAGGTGGTCCGGCAGGAAACGGAAACCGTGGCGATCCCCTTCGATACCCAGAACTCCGAATCGTCGGAATATGACTTTGGCAAGGTCGTCACCCTGCAGGAAGGTCAGGACGGTTCTGAGGACGTGACCTATGAGGTCACGATGATCGACGGCGTGGTGACGGACCGCCAGGCCATCGCCTACAACGTGACCCAGGCGCCTGTGACCGAGATCACCGTCACGGGCACCCGCTTGAAGAGCGGCATGGTGGCACAGATCGGTTCCGGCAGCTTTATCTGGCCGGTGCCGCAGTATACCTATGTCAGCCGCTGGATGAGCAGCGGCCACCGCGGCGCGGATATTTGCGCCCCTTACGGTGTGCCGGTTCTGGCGTCGGACTCCGGCACGGTCGTGGCGGCCGGCTGGCACTGGTCCTACGGCAATTATGTGGAGATCGACCACGGCAACGGCTACACGACGCTGTACGGGCACATGTCCCGGATCGTAGTGGCACAGGGGCAGGCCGTGACCCAGGGCCAGAAGATCGGCGAGGTGGGGTCCACCGGTAACTCGACGGGCAACCACTGCCATTTCGAGATGACCTACAACGGGTCCCTGTTCAGTGCATATACGCTGTTCCCCGGCATGTAAGCGCCGTGCAGAAAGGGGCTTTTCCACAACATATAGTACCGGATTTTCACGGAAATTTCGCATTTATGTGTGGAAGGCTTTTCAAATGCGCCGGAATGGTGTATAATAAGGCAAAGTGCATGGAGTGGGAGTTCAAGGCGGTAAGCCCGCCGCCCGCCGCACAAAGGGAGAGCTTTATTTGGAAAAATTTGTGATCCGCGGGGGCAAGCCGCTTCAGGGCGACGTCAATATTGGCGGTGCCAAGAATGCAGCGGTGGCCATTCTGCCCGCAACGATTTTAGCTGCCGGTAAGTGCCTGATTGAAAATCTGCCTTGCATCAGCGACGTGATGGCGTCGCTCCAGATCCTGAGCGAACTGGGGGCGGAGATCCGCATGGTCAGCCGCAGTACATACGAAATTGATACGACCCATATCGACTGCACGGAAGTTTCCAACGAACTTTCCCGGCAGATGCGGGCCAGCTACTATTTTCTGGGCGCGCTGCTGGGGCGGTTCGGTTCCGGGCAGGTCGCCATGCCGGGCGGCTGCAACCTGGGCCCGCGCCCGATCGACCAGCATTTGAAGGCGTTCACGGCTTTCGGTGCGGAGGATTCCGTTGAGTACGGCCAGATCCATGTCCGCGCGGACGAGCTGACCGGCGCCCATGTGTTCTTTGACACGGTATCGGTGGGCGCCACGATGAACGCCATGCTGGCCGCCGTGCTGGCAAAGGGGACGACGGTGCTTGAAAACGTGGCGCGCGAACCGCACATCGTCGATCTTGCCAACTTCCTGAATATGATGGGCGCCGATGTGCACGGCGCGGGCACTGATGTCATCAAGATCCATGGTGTCGAGTCCATGCATGGGTGCAACTATTCCATCATCCCCGACCAGATCGAAGCGGGCAGCTATATGGTGGGCGCAGCGATCACGAAGGGCGATGTCACGCTCCACAACGTGATCCCCAAACATCTGGAACCGATCACCGCCAAACTGCGCGCGGCGGGTTGCACCATTCAGGAATACGATGACGCGCTGCGCATTACCCGGACGGGGCCGCTGCGTCCGCTGAAGGTCAAGACGATGCCGCATCCCGGCTTCCCCACGGATATGCAGCCGCTGATGACGGCGCTGCTGACGCTGGCGCAGGGAACTTCCATCGTCACCGAAGGCATCTGGGAGAACCGCTTCCGCTATGTGGATGAACTGGTCCACATGGGGGCCAACATTCGGGTAGACGGCCAGGTCGCGGTCATTGAGGGCGTCAAGGCGTTGCGCCCGGCGCCGCTGCGCGCGACGGACCTTCGTGCCGGCGCTGCAATGGTGATGGCCGCCCTGGCGGCCGACGGCGTCAGTGAGATCGACGAAACGATCCACATTGAGCGCGGCTATGAAAATATCGTGGAGAAGCTGCAGGTCCTTGGCGCGGATATCCGCCGCGTCGAGGCACCGGCCAACGCCATGACCCGCGCAATGTAAAAAAACAGGCCGGTGGGCCGCCAACTGGCGGCCCACTTTTTATGGGATGTAAACAGGAAAGAGAAGGAAACTATGGCATTTTTTACCACTCTGTATTCGGGGTCGTCCGGGAACTGCGGCCTTGTGCAGTGCGGGCGGGAATATCTGCTGGTCGATATGGGCAAAAGCTGCCGCACGACCCTGACGGCCCTGCGCAAGTTGGGCCTTTCGGTCATGGACTGTGTGGGCATTCTTGTGACGCATGAGCACTCGGACCATGTGGCCGGGCTCGACACTTTTTTGAAGAAGTATCCTCTGCCGGTTTACAGCAGCGCGGACACGCTGGAAGTGCTGGAGTCGCGCGGCACGCTGCCGCCCGCTGTGGAGGCGGTGGCCGTAGACGGCGGCCAGACCCTGGATGTCGGCACCTTCCATGTCACAGCGTTCCCGACCAGCCACGACGTGCCCTGCTGCGGGTACCGCATCCTGACGGCCGACGGGCGGCGCATGGCGATCGCCACCGACCTCGGCACGCTGACGCCGGTGGTGCAGGACAACCTGATCGGCTGTGATTTGGTGGCGCTGGAAGCCAATTATGACGCATTCAGCCTGCATGGCGGTCCCTATCCGTATTATCTGAAAAAGCGCATCGCCAGTGACCGCGGCCACCTGGATAACAAAGCCTGCGCGGCGGCGATTCTGGATCTGATCCAGGAGGGTTGCAAAAAGTTTGCGCTGTGCCATCTGAGCCAGACCAACAACTCGCCGGAACTGGCGCTGACTACGGTGTACAACGTGCTTTTGGCGGCGGGCATACAGCCGGGCCGTGATGTGACCGTGCAGGCCCAGACGCGCAACGATATCAGCCCCATGTTGGAGTTTTAAGGCGGAAAGACGATGCAGAACATTGATTTGATTTGCGTGGGCAAACTGAATGCGTCCTACTTTGCCGCGGGCGTGGCGGAATACCAGAAACGCCTGGGCGGCTTCTGCAATTTCAGGATCATCGAATTGCCGGAAGTCACGATCGCGGATAAAAACGCCAGCGATAAGCAGATCGAAAAGGCGCTGCAAAAAGAAGGCGAAGCGATCCTGCACGCGGTGAAAAAAGGCGCCTGTCTGGTGGCGCTCTGCGTGGAAGGCAAAGAGGTATCCAGCGAGGAACTGGCGGCCCTGATGGCCCGCAGGGCTGGCAGCGGCGCAGGGGATATGGCGTTCGTGATCGGCTCTTCCCACGGGCTGGACGAAAGGGTGAAGCGCGCCGCCGATCTGCGGATCAGCTTGGGACGCATCACACTGCCGCACCAGTTGGCCCGTCTGGTCCTGACGGAACAGCTGTATCGCGCCTGTACGATCAACGCAGGTATGAAATACCATAAGTAAAAGCGGAATTTTTTATCAGGCTTTTGAAAATAAACAAAACGCGCCTTCATGCTTTCGCATGAAGGCGCGTTTTGCTATGTTACGAAGGGGAATGGCTTAGTATTTCAGCAGATCGATGGAATCCTTATACGGGGTCTCGGTAGAATTCTTCATCGGCGCTTCGGTCTTGTACTTGTTCAGCATGGCAGCACTCTTGGCAGGGTCAGCCAGCGTACCGGCACCTGCGATGCAGCCGCCGGGACAGGCCATGCCTTCCAGCAGATAGCCGTTGTACTTGCCGGCCTTGGCCATCATCATCATCTTGCGGCAGTCGGACAGGCCCTGGGCGCTGGCGACCTTGACCTCGCGGTCGGGATCGATCTTCTTGATGGCGTTCACCACAGCCTGGGCCACGCCGCCGGAAACCGCAAAGCCGCGGGCGTCGGCGCTGGCGCTGTTGAAGCCGTCCTCCGGGTTGTCGGGCAGGGAGGCAAAGTCAACGGACTTGGCTTCAAACAGGCCCATCATTTCCTCAAAGGTCAGCACAAAGTCCACTTCGCTGCGGACGGAACGGCGGCTGGCTTCCAGCTTCTTGGCGGCGCAGGGTCCGACGAAGCAGATGCGCGCGTCGGGGTGATCCTTCTTGAGCAGGCGGGCAGTCAGCACCATGGGGGTCATCGTCATGCTGATGCAGTCGGCATATTCGGGGAAGAGCTTCTTGGCCATAACGCTCCACGCCGGGCAGCAGGAGGTGCCCATGAACGGATGCTTGGCGGGAACTTCTTCCAGGAAGTCGTGCGCTTCGTCGATCGTGCACAGGTCCGCGCCGATGGCGACTTCTTCCACATCGGCAAAGCCCAGCTGACGCATGGCGGCCTTCAGCTTGGAGGGGGTCATGCCGGGGAACTGGTTGATGAACGCGGGGGCCACGATGGCGATGACCTTGTCGCCGCGCTTGATGGACTGCACGAGCTGGAAGATCTGGCCCTTGTCCACGATGGCGCCGAAGGGGCAGTTCACCAGGCACATGCCGCAGGAAACGCACTTGTCATAGTCGATAGCGGCGCGGCCGTACTGGTCGGAATGGATGGCGCCCATGCCGCAGGCGGCGGCGCAGGGACGCTCGCTCTTGACGATGGCACCGTAGGGGCAGGCGTTGACGCAGCGGCCGCACTTGATGCACAGGCTCTGGTCGATGTGGCTCTTGCCGTTGCGGAAGCTGATCGCGTGCTTGGGGCAGACTTCCTGGCAGGGGTGCGCAAGGCAGCCCTGGCACATGGAGGTGACCTTGATGATCTTCTCCGGGCAGCGGTTGCAGGCGAACTTGATCACGTTGATCAGCGGCGGTTCATAGTACTTGTCGGCGCTGACGCTCTGCTCCAGGCCTTCGGTGGCAGGGACGCTCTCGTCCAGCGGACGCAGCGACAGGCCCATGGCCAGGCGGATGCGTTCGGAGATGATAGCTCTCTCCAGGAAGATGCTGCTGCGCAGCGAGCGTTCCTCGCCGGGGATGATCTTATAGGGCAGTTCATGCATCAGTTTGGCATAGTCAGACATTTCGTTGACTTCATACGCCATACGCGCAACTTCGGTGAACACCTTACGCCGAATATCCGTAACGGGGGTGTAGATACCTCTCATGGTGATTGCTCCTTTTGTAATGCTCCGATTTGTCTGTGGGCGGCACACATACCACACCTGTTAAAATTTTACCAAAAACACGCCTGTTTGGCAAGAGGGCCGACCGCAAAATAGAGAAAAATTTTACTGTTTTTTGCGTTCCGGCTTGCATTTGGCGGGATTTTTGCGGCGGGCGGGGGCCGTTCAGCGGGCCAGTTCCGCCCGGCACCGCTTGCCGTCCCAGGAACCCAGCGTGACTGGCACAATGTCGCCGGTCCGGCAGCCGGGGGCTGTCACCAGCACGGGCAGGTACTGCCGGGTATAGCCGGTGAACAGCGTGGCTGAAAGCGGCGTTTCCAGCAGCACGTCGGCGCTGCGGCCCTGCATACGGGCGGCTTCCTCGGCGCGCACCGCTTCCACAGCGGCGGTCATGCGGCGACTGCGGCTTTCTTTTTCATGTTCGGGCACCTGCTCCGGGAAATCGTAGGCGGGGGTGCCTTCGCGGCGGGAATAGGGGAAAACATGGACCTTCAGGAACCGCTGCCTGGTGACGAAATCCATGCTGGCGGCAAAATCCTCTTCTGTTTCGCCGGGAAATCCCACGATCACATCGGTGGTGAAGCTGACCGCATCGGCGCCGAAAGCGGCGCGCAGCTTGCCGGCAATGGCTTCATACTGTGCGGTGGTGTAGGGCCGCCGCATGGCGCGCAGGGTCTTGTCGCAGCCGCTTTGCAGGCTGAGATGGAACTGCGGGCACAGCTTGGGGACACGCGCCATCCGCAGGATATCGTCGTCCCGGAGCATATCGGGGTCCAGGCTGCCCAGGCGCAGCCGCTCGACCCCGGGGACCGCGGCGGCTTTCTCGATCAGTTCGATCAGGCTGGTCCCGGTGTCGGTGCCGTAGCTGGGCAGGCTGATGGCGGTCAGCACGATCTCCCGGTAACCGGCCTGCGTCAAACGGGTGATCTCTCGCAGGATGCTGGCTTCCTCCCGACTGCGCACGGGACCGCGGGCGCGGGGGATCACACAGTAGGCGCACTGCCGGTTGCAGCCGTCCTCCACCTTCACGAACGCACGGGTATGTTCGGCAAAGCGGTCCATTGGCAGTTCCTCGAACCGTTCGCCTTTTTCGTGCGGGCGGATATCGACGATCTTTTCGGCTTCGCCGTCCAGAATGCGCTGCACGTCCTCCAAAATGGCGCGGCGGTTGCCGGAGCCGGTAATCACATCCGCTTCCGCGATGGCCGCGGCTTCTTCGGGGAAAGCCTGCGGGTAACACCCGGTCAGGACCGTCACGGCGCCGGGATTTTCCCGTTTGGCGCGGCGCAGCCACTTGCGGCTTTTCTGGTCGCCGAAATTCGTCACGGTGCAGCTGTTCACCACATAGACGTCGGCTGTTTCCTCATTGGGCACGACAGTATAGCCGTTTTCTTCAAAAAGCTGGGCCAGGGCGCCGGTCTCGGTCTGGTTCACCTTGCAGCCCAGCGTGTAAAAGGTTACGCGCATGGTTCCAATTCCTTTGCTTTATAAAAATAGTACGATTGCAGGATACTTAAATTATACTGGAATCAGGGAAAAATCGCAATACTATACTAAAGCAGCGGCCCGCCGCATAGACTTAAACAAAGCCAATTTTCAGCGGAGGTGCTGTTGCCATGAAAAAACGTGCTCTGGCGATGCTTTTGTGCCTGCTTCTGTTGCCGGTCTCTCTGCCGTGCGTTTTGGCGGAAACGCCGGAGCAGCGGATCGTTCCGGCGGGGGTGGCGGAACTGGATGTGCCCTGTGCCGCGGCGGTCCTGATCGACGAGGATTCCGGCACGGTCCTGTATGAGAAAAACGCTACGGAGCGGCGGCCCATTGCGTCCATCACCAAGGTGATGACGCTGCTTCTGACCTTTGAAGCGATGGAGGAGGGCCGCATCTCCCGCGAGGATATGGTCCCCGTCAGCGAACACGCCAGCAGCATGGGCGGCAGCCAGATCTGGCTGGAACCCGGGGAACAGATGTCGCTGGAAGATATGCTCAAGGCCATCTGCGTATCCAGCGCCAACGACGCCGCCGTGGCGGTGGCGGAGTATGTGGGCGGCAGCGAACCGGCCTTTGTGGAGCAGATGAACGCCGAAGCGGCGCACCTGGGCATGAAGGACACACACTTTGAAAACGCCTGCGGTCTGGATCAGGAGGAACACTTCTCCACAGCCTATGATGTGGCGCTCATGAGCCGCGAGATCCTGCTCAACCACACGGAGGTGCGGGATTACTGCTCGATCTGGACGGATACGCTGCGCGGCGGCGAGACCCAGCTCGTCAACACCAACAAGCTGTTGAAAAGCTACCAGGGCATCACGGGGCTCAAAACCGGCACGACCAGCCGGGCGGGCGTGTGCATCGCGGCCAGCGCCGAGCGTGACGGGCTGCGGCTGATCGCGGTGGTGCTGGGGGCGGCTTCCGGCAAGGAACGCTTTGAGGCGGCAACGGCGCTACTGGACTACGGCTTCTCCCAGTACGAGAACGCGGAACTTCCCATGCCGCAGGACGCGCCCCAAAGTCTGCCTGTCAAGCGCGGCACGGCAGAGAATGTGACATTGCAGTACGATGTGCCCCAGTCTTTCCTGATGAAGAAGGGCCAGCAGGATACGCTGACGGCCGAACTGGACCTGCCGCAGGAACTGGCCGCGCCGGTCAAAACAGGGGACACCGTCGGCACGGTACGGCTGCAGTGCGGCGGGGAATCCGTGGGTGAATTCCCGGTCACGGCGGCACAGGACGTAAGCGCGTTAAGTTTTGGTTACTGCTTCAGCCGCCTGGCGCACAGCCTGGTCCTGTCGGAAGGAAAATAAGAAGATTTTGTGCAATGTTCATGAAAAAGTCGCAAAAAATACAGGGCATTTGCTTGACAATACCGACGTAAAACGGTATCATGAAGACAATCAAAACATAAAGGAGGAGCCGAAGATGGCTGTTAAATATAACGGCAAACATCTGGTTAAATTTATCCGTCCTGAAGAATATGAGGCGATCTACCCGCAGGTCGAGCTGGCCCATAAGCAGTTGGAAACCAAAACCGGTTTTGGCAATGATTTCCTGGGCTGGCTTGACCTGCCTGTTACTTATGACAAGGAAGAGTTTGCCCGTATCAAGGAAGCTGCGCAGAAGATCCGTTCGGATTCCGACGTGCTGCTCGTCGCCGGTATCGGCGGTTCTTACCTGGGCGCGCGCGCCGTGGTGGAAGCCGTCCGCGGCCAGTATCACAACGAACTGGACGACGGCCTGAAGATCTACTTCTGCGGCAATACTATTTCGCCGTCGGCGCTCAACGACATCATCAAGCTGACGAAGGGCAAGCGTTTTTCCATCAACGTGATCTCCAAGTCCGGCACCACCACCGAAACCGCGCTGGCGTTCCGTGTCCTGCGCAAGTTGTTGGAAGATGCCGTCGGCCCGGAAGAAGCCAACAAGCGCATTTACGCTACCACCGACCGGGCAAAGGGCACGCTGAAGCAGCTGGCTGATGAACAGGGCTGGCCCACCTTCGTGGTGCCTGACGATGTCGGCGGCCGTTATTCGGTCCTGACCGCGGTGGGCCTGCTGCCCATCGCCTGTGCGGGCATCGACATTGACGAGCTCATGCAGGGCGCCGCGGACGGCCGCGAAAAGTTCGGCCGCTGCAGCATGGACAACGACGCCTATCGTTACGCCATGACCCGCAACATCCTGTACCGCAAGGGCAAGAGCGTGGAGACGCTGGCCTGCTTTGAGCCGGACTTCACGATGATGAACGAATGGTACAAGCAGCTCTTTGGCGAAAGCGAGGGCAAGGACCAGAAGGGCCTGATGCCTACTTCCTGCATCTTCTCCACCGATCTGCATTCGATGGGCCAGTTCCTGCAGGACGGCAGCCGGGTCATGTTTGAGACCTATGTGGATGTGAAGAACACCCGCGAGGACTTCTTCATTGAACCGCTGGAAGGCAACTTTGACGGCCTGAATTTCCTGGCCGGGCAGAATATGAGCATCGTCAACCGCAAGGCGATGGAAGGCACCATCCTGGCGCACACCGACGGCGGCGTGCCGCTGGGCGTGATCGAAGTAGACGCGCTGAATGCCCATGACATCGGCGAACTGATCTACTTCTTCTGGAAAGCCTGCGCGGTGTCCGGCTATCTGCTCTCTGTCAACCCGTTTGACCAGCCGGGCGTTGAAAGCTACAAGAAAAATATGTTCGCGCTGCTTGGCAAACCCGGCTACGAGGACCGCAAGGCCGAGCTGGAAGCAAAGCTGCAGGACTGACGGAACAATGCGCCGTAAGGCGCCCACGAATAAAGGAGGTACCCGCTATGCTGAAACTGATTGTTGGAACCAAAGGTGCCGGCAAAACCAAAACCATGATCGAGATGATCGACAAGGCGACCAAGACGACATCGGGCAACATTGTCGTCATTGAGAAGTGCATGAAGCTGACCACCGAGATCAACCACGCTGCGCGTCTGGTGGATGTGGACGAGTACGGCGTCGCCGGCGCTGATATGCTCTATGGCTTCGTCGCCGGTGTGCTGGCTGGCAACTACGACATCACCGAACTGTTCATCGACGGCATCCTGCGCATCATCGACCACGATCTGGTGGCGGCTGAAAAAGTCCTGAAGGCCATCGACAAGATCACCGAAAACGTCGAAGTCGTGGTTACGGTTTCTGCGAACGTGGAAGATCTGCCGGAAGACCTCAAGAAGTATGTGATCTGAGGGTCAGACCCGGGTATTTAAGACTGCGGCAGGGCGGGGAGGCGGCTTCCCGCCCTGTTTCTGCGAAAAATCTGAAAAAATCCGCAACTTTTTGTCCTTTTTGTGTTGACAAGCCCCCTCCACTTGTGTATACTATTTAAGCAACCTTTTGAGGTGTACTATGCAATTTGATCTGCAAGGTTTTCTGGAAAACGCCAGGGTGCCCTATCAGGTACATTTTATGGCGGACCTTCTGCAAGCGGATTTCACCGGATTTCAACTGGCAGCCCCGGCAGAATGTGACTTTTCGGCAACGCCCACCGATGATGGCGCGGCGTTGCTGCTGTGTGTAAAGGCACAGATCAAGGCCGAATGCGCCCGCTGCCTGGAACCACTGCGGCGCGACTATGCGTTCCAACGGGAATATCTGGTCCGTCAGCGGGATTTGGAAGATCCGGATTTTGAGTTGCCCTGCTCTGAAAAAGGAAGCCTGGACCTGGAAGAACTGGTCTATCAGGAACTGATCTTTGAGGTCCCGACGGTTCTGCTCTGCAGTCCCGATTGTCAAGGTCTATGCCCCGTCTGCGGCAAGAAAAAGTCGGCAGGATGCACCTGCCGCGCGGAGGAATCCGCGCCCCCGGCAGATGCGAGGCTTAGCATATTAAAACAACTACTCAGTTGAATTTCACCAAGGAGGTGTCCGATTATGGCTATCGTACCCAAGAGAAAGCATTCTCAAGCCCGCCGCGACAAACGTCGCTCTAACGTCTGGAAACTGGAGGCGCCGACGCTGGTGAAGTGCCCGCAGTGTGGCGAACTGAAGGTTCCCCATAAGGTTTGCGGCAAGTGTGGCTACTACAAAGGCCAGGAAGTCATCAAGAAGGAAGCGTAAGTTTCCTAGCAGGGGAGGGCAATGCCTTCCCCATTTTTGTTATCGGCTGTATCAGAAGGGAGGGAGAAAACGATGGCGCTGCATGTGGTTTCTGTGGAGGCCGGGTCCCCGGCACAGCGTTTGGGCATCACGGAAGGGTGCGCTCTGCTTGCGGTGGATGAACACCCGCTCAACGACGCGCTGGACTATCAGTTCTATACGACGCCGGCTCATTTTTCCCTGCAAATTTGCCAGAACGGCGAACAGCGCGCGCTGGCGGTGGACAAGGCAGAGTATGAACCTTTTGGCTGTAACTTCGAGACCTATCTGGGCGATAAAAAGCACAGCTGCGCAAACCATTGTATGTTCTGCTTCATCGACCAGCTTCCTCCCGGTATGCGCGAACCGCTCTATTTTAAGGATGACGATGAACGCCTGTCCTTTCTGTTCGGCAACTACATCACGCTTACCAACCTCAGCGAACGGGAGATCGACCGCATTATCGAAATGCACATCAGCCCGATCTTCGTTTCGGTCCACACGACCAATCCGCAGCTTCGGGTGCGGATGCTGGCCAATAAGCGCGGCGGCGAAGTGCTGGCCTACCTGCCCAAGCTGGCGGCAGCCGGGATCGAACTGAACTGTCAGTTGGTCCTTTGCCGCGGGGTCAACGACGGCGCGGAACTGCGCCGCACGCTGGACGATCTGCTGCGCCTGCGTCCGCAGGTGGGCAGTATTGCGGTGGTCCCGGCCGGGATCACCAGCTACCGCAAAGGGCTTTACAAGCTGGAGGCATACGACCGGGATTCTGCACGGGCAACGCTCGATATTCTGGAAGAATACAGCCAGCGCTGCCGCCAGGAACATGGGCGCAGTATCGTATACCCCAGTGACGAGTGGTATCTGACCGCAGAGCGGGAGATCCCGCCCGCTGCGTTCTATGACGAGTATGCCCAGTTGGAGGATGGCGTCGGCATGTGGCGGCTGTACCATGATACCTTCCGGGAAGAGCTGGACGCCTACCGGGGGCTGGTGCTGCCGCACAGCATGGATGTTGTAACGGGGACGTTGGCGGCGCCGCTCATCGAGCAGTCGATGCAGGCGCTGATGGAGCGGTATCCCCAGGTAAAGATCACCGTTCACCCGATCCGGAACGACTATTTCGGCGGTAATGTGAGCGTGGCGGGCCTCGTCACCGGGACCGACATCATAAAACAGTGTCGCGGCAAGCTGCAAAGCGGCCTTTTGGCCGTGCCGGAAGTGATGCTGCGGGATGAAAAAGACCGCTTCCTGGACGATGTGACCCTGCCGCAGCTGGCCGAAGCGCTGGGCTGCCGGGTTATTTCGATCCCCACGGATGGCGGCGGGTGCTGCAAAGCGTGTTTGAGCGCCCACAAGCGCATACGAAGGAGCAAGAGGGAAGCAAGGTAAAGGAGGAGTGGCAGACATGGCAAAACCGATCGTTGCCATCGTGGGGCGTCCCAATGTGGGAAAATCCACGATCTTCAACAAGCTGACCGGCCAGCGGCTGGCCATTGTGGAAGATACGCCCGGCGTGACCCGTGACCGCATTTTCTGCGATTGCGAGTGGTGCGGGCATACATTTCTGCTGGTAGATACCGGCGGTATCGAACCCCGGATCGATGACGGCCTGCTGGCCCATATGCGGGAACAGGCGCAGATCGCGATCGATTCGGCGGACTGTATCATTATGGTGACCGAGCTGACGGCCGGTGTGACGCCGCAGGACCAGGATATTGCCGGTATGCTGATGCGCAGCGGCAAGCCGGTCGTGCTGGCGGTCAATAAATGCGACCGCGTCGGCGAACCGCCGATGGAACTGTACGATTTCTATTCCCTGGGCCTGGGCGAACTGGTCCCGGTATCCGGCGTGCATGGCCACGGCACCGGCGACCTGCTGGACGCGGTCTGTGCCCACCTGGATTTCGGGCAGGAGGACGAGGATGAGGGCGACCGTATCACGGTAGCGGTCATCGGGCGGCCCAACGTGGGCAAGTCCAGCCTTATCAACCACATCCTGGGCGAAAACCGCCTGATCGTCGCCAATGAAGCGGGCACGACGCGCGACGCCATTGATACGCTGGTAGAGAACAAGTACGGCAAGTTCATATTTACCGATACGGCGGGCCTGCGCAAGAAGGGCAAGGTCGAAAGCGGTGTGGAGCGATACAGTGTCCTGCGTAGTCTGGCGGCAGTGGAGCGCAGCCGTGTGTGTGTCATTATGATCGACGCGACGGTGGGCTTTACGGAACAGGATTCCAAGGTAGCCGGGTATGCCCATGAGCAGGGCAAGGCGTGCATCATTGCGGTGAACAAATGGGATGCCGTCGAAAAGGACACCTATACCATGGATGCCATGCGCAAGCAGCTGCAGGAGGACTTCAGCTTCATGTCCTATGCGCCGATCGTGTTCATCAGCGCCAAGACCGGCCAGCGGGTGGATAAGCTGTTTGAAACGATCCACTATGTGGACGTGCAGAACGGGACCCGTGTGCCGACCGGCGCTTTGAACGAGATGCTGGCCCGCGCGACGGCCAAGGTGCAGCCGCCTTCGGATAAAGGCAAGCGCCTGAAGGTGTTCTACATGACCCAGACAGCCAGCCGCCCGCCGACATTCGTCTGCTTTGTCAACCAGAAAGCGCTGTTCCATTTCTCGTATCAGCGTTATCTGGAAAATCAGATCCGTGAAACATTCGGTCTTACCGGCACGCCGATCCGAATGATCACGCGGGAACACGGCGACGGTTCGGTAAAAGCGGGGAAGGTGTGAGTTTATGGTGCTTCATGTAATAGCGGCCTGTGTGCTGACGGCGCTGGCGGGGTATCTGCTGGGTAGCATCCTGTTCGGCGTGCTGGTATCCAGGATCATGTTCAATGACGATGTACGCAACCACGGCAGCGGCAATGCGGGCATGACGAACGTGCTGCGCACCTACGGCAAACTTCCTGCGGTCATTACCATCATCGGGGACGTGGGCAAGGGCGTCCTGGCGACCTGCCTGGGGCGCCTGCTGTTCATGAGCCTGATCGGTACCGACAGCCTGCTGGACCCAGTCTGCGGCGCGTACTTGGCAGCCATCTTCTGCATGATCGGGCACAGCCGCCCGCTGTACTTCGGGTTCAAGGGCGGCAAGTGTGTGCTGGTAGGCGCCGGTGCAGCTTTGTCTATCAGCCCGCTGGTCTGCCTGATCCTGCTGGTGGTTTTTCTGGTGCAGTTCGCATTCTCGCGCATCGTATCGCTGGGCAGCATTATGGTGGCGGCGCTGTTCCCGGTAGTCACGCTGATCTACTGGATCCTGATGGGGGCCAGCGCGCCCACATTGGTGTTCAGTACGATCTGCTGCGTGATCATGGCGGCTATGGTCATCTGGCTGCACCGCTCGAACATTACGCGCCTGAAAAACGGCACGGAATACCGTTTTGGTTCCAAGAAAAAGGAATAAAAAGAAGGTTTTTGTAAAAAAACAAGCGATACAATGCAATTCACAAAAAAACTTTAAAAAATCCGAAAAAACGTATTGACTTTTCAAAGAAAAAGACGTATA
Source organism: Subdoligranulum variabile (assembly GCA_003343905.1). Taxonomy (GTDB): domain Bacteria; phylum Bacillota; class Clostridia; order Oscillospirales; family Ruminococcaceae; genus Gemmiger; species Gemmiger variabilis_C. The sequence goes on along the minus strand of QAKI01000057.1, from coordinate 115,962 downwards.
ATAACTAAGCTGACTTGAGGCGGCTCGGTTCTAACCGGGTGTAGCGCAGTTTGGTAGCGCGCTTGAATGGGGTTCAAGAGGCCGTGAGTTCGACTCTCGCCACTCGGACCAAACAAGAGCCGCCAAGGCAGCAAAGGACCGCGGAACGAAAGTTCCGTGGTCCTTTTTTGTGTACCGGGGCCACTTGAATCGGGAAAAGTATATAACGTTTTTGATGGAAGTTCTTTTGATCTTTGGAAGCGTCTAACTGTCTGGAAAGTGGTATTTCATCTTGCAAAAAGAACATTTTGGATAACACCAGCAGATTATCAGGAGCGATAAGATTACTGGTAAATAGCGGTTTCGAGAATAAATTATAGCATGGCCCCAAAAGACATAAATGCTATTTTTTAATTATATATGATATTTGCTTGGTGCTGTAACGGTAAAAGGTATATGTTCGATGGGGATTGCTTGTATAATATGAGTTATCACTAAATAGCATGTTTGCTCTAATGTCATAGTATATTAAGTCGGATATGAATGATGCTTTGGCATTTGAGTTTATGAGGAGGAATCCAATAATGCCAGCTCTTTTTATTCTGCCGCACCACATCCAAAGCTTTAGGCAAGCTTTGCTCCACCGAGAATATAGTCTTGCCACAGTCATTGAATACGTTCGCACATGTGAGATATTTTCTGAATTTTGTAAAAAATCAGGAGATGACCCTAAATGCAACAAAGAGACTTTGCAAAATTGGAAAAAATCACTCATGATTCAAGGACTGCAGCCATCTACAGTCAACACAAAATTGGCAGCTGTCAACAGCTTTTTTCGTTTTCTTGGTCATCCAGAACATTGTGTAAAGCAGGTGAGGAGACAACGAAAAGTGTTTCGGGAGCAAGGCCGCGACCTGAGCCGCACGGAATATTTGCGTCTATTGCAGACAGCGCGGGCGCAAGGCAAGCAGCGGCTGTGCCTGGTTATGCAGACAATCTGCTCGACCGGGATCCGGGTAGGCGAACTGCGATTTATTACAGTGGCGGCTGTAAGTACGGGACGAGTAACGGTTACCGGAAAGGGAAAGTGTCGTGAGATTTTGCTCCCCAGAACGCTGTGCAAACGACTCAAACGATACCTGAAACAGATACAGCGTTGGCCGCAGGAAAGTACAAAGGAAGAAAGTGTACAGTGCACCGAATCAGTCTTTTTGACCTCAGGGGGAAAACCACTGGATAGGTCCAACCTCTGGCGAGAAATGCGTGCGCTCTGCAAGGCTGCCGGTGTGGACTCGCGCAAGGTCTTTCCCCACAATTTACGACATTTATTTGCCAAAACGTTTTATGCAATTGATAAGGACATAGCGAAACTGGCTGATCTTCTTGGCCATGCAAGCATCGAAACGACCCGCATCTATATTATGGAAACGGGGATTGCACATGCACGGCTGTTGGAGCGGCTCCATCTACTTTTGTAGTGCAGTTCTATGCAAAAAAGCACCACAACAAAATCAGCGTTTTGTTGTGATGCCGGAAAGTATATCTATTTTTATAACCAATATCCACGTTAATTATAACATAGGAAGACTGATAATTCAATACAGATACCATAAACTGACACCGCGAACAAGACCGACAGGCTGAGTGGGAGCCGCCGGTCTGTTTCTTGACCCTTTCTATAAATTTATACTATGCTTTTTGGTCCATACACTCCGTAAATGTGTATGGGCCATTTTTATTATACACCTCCCTTACAATTCTCCTTACAACAAAACGCTGATTTTATGGTGAAAGGGGGGGCGGATGTGGTGGACTTGTATGCCCACAACCGAGCGGCGTACGAAAGTGCATTGCGATTGTTAAAGAAAACGGGCAAAGCGGCAATCGTCCACCCCACGGGGACTGGAAAAAGTTACATTGCGTTCCAGCTTGTGGCCGATCACCCCAAAGAGCTTATTCTTTGGCTGTCTCCCAGTGAATATATCTTTGAAACTCAATGTGAAAGTCTGAAGCGTCAAGCACCGGAAATTTCTTTGAAAAACGTGCGTTTCTACACATATGCCAAGCTTCTGCGCATGACGGATGCAGATCGCCGTTCCATTGCAGCACAACACCCTTCTTACATTATATTGGATGAATACCATAGAGCCGGAGCACAAGAATGGTCAACGGCTCTACAAAAGCTGTTGTGTATATGTTCAGGCGCAAAGCTTCTGGGGTTGTCTGCCACAAATATCCGGTACTTGGATAAGCAGCGGAATATGGCCGATGAATTGTTCGATGGCCATATTGCTTCTGAAATGACCCTGGGCGAGGCAATCGTGCGGGGAATTTTGCCTGCTCCGAAGTACGTGACTACTGTTTTTCAGTATGACAAGGACATAGTGAAATATGAGCAACGCGTGAAGAATCTGCGTTCACCAGGGCTGCAGGCAGCCAATGAAAAGTATTTAGAAGCGTTGCGCCGTGCTTTGGAAAAAGCGGATGGATTAGATAAAGTTTTTGAAAAGTATTTGACCAGGGGAAAGTACCTTGTTTTTTGTGCGAATGTAGAGCACATGAATGCGATGATGGCCCGTGCCCCATCCTGGTTTGCCGCAGTGGACGCGCAACCACATTTGTATAGTGCTTACTCAGACGATCCCGCTGCCAGTGCGGCTTTTTCGCGTTTTAAGGCGGATGATTCCGACCATCTGCGACTGCTGTTCTGTATAGATATGCTCAATGAAGGAGTGCATGTACCAGGCATTTCCGGCGTTATTTTGTTTCGGCCTACGATTTCTCCTATTATCTACAAACAGCAGATCGGCCGCGCTCTGACATCTGGTGACGAGGGCACGCCACTTATTGTCGATGTGGTGAACAACATTGAGGGCCTGTGCAGTGTCAGTTTTTTGCAGAGTGAAATGAGTACGGCTATCCAGCGGCTGTACGCTGCTGGCGAGGCGGAGGCTGTTGTTACAGAACGGTTTGAGGTAGTCGAACAATCCCAAGATTGCCGACGGTTGTTTGAACAGTTGGAGAGCAGTCTGTCCAGTGGGTGGGAGCAATACTACCAGGCCGCAGTGCGTTATCAGGGGGCACATGGCAACTTGTTGGTTCCCAAGCGCTACATTACGCCCGAGGGGTTAAGCTTGGGGAGTTGGATCAGCACACAGCGAAGTGTACGCAGCGGGAGGGTGCCGGGCAACCTGAGCGAGAGCCAGATCATGCGCTTGGATGCACTGGGGATGGTATGGCAAAATCGCTTAGAAGTTGCATGGGAAGACGCCTTCGCACATGCGGCGGCATACAAAGAAGAATACGGCAACCTGTTGGTGCCGGCCCAGTATCTTAGCCCGGATGGTTTTCGGTTAGGGCGTTGGATTTCCAATCTGCGTCAACAACGCGCAAACGGGGAACGGAAGGGGCTGTTAACGGCCAAACGCATTGCCAAATTGGATTTCCTGGGAATGGCTTGGAATGCAGTCAGTGAGAAATGGGAAAAGAACTATGCCGAGGCAGTACACTACTATAACGAACATGGAAACTTGAATGTGCCGGCAAACTACAAGACAGAATCAGGTTTTTCTTTGGGGGCATGGCTGCGCAATCTGCGCCGGATCTATCGTGAAAAGCCGGAAACATTGGACGATACTCAGATCACGCGCCTGGAGGCTATCGGGATGCTGTGGGGCGATAGAAATGACGCACAGTGGATGACAGCGTATCAGGCAGCAAAAAGTTATTTTCTCCAGTATGGGAATCTGAATGTTCCGATCAAGTATACTGCCTCAGACGGTACAGCATTGGGAAAGTGGGTCGCACGTCAGCGTGCAGCTTACCAACACCCGGAAAAGGAACACGGGCGATTGTCGCCCGAAAGGATCCGATTACTGGAACAAATCGGCATGCAGTGGCAACGTCCGGGAGATTGGGATGACCGCTATGCTTTGGTCCAGGGATATCTGCATGATCATGGAGATTTGAAGATCCCTATAAAGTACAAGACGAAGGATGGGATACTGCTGGGAAACTGGCTGTATCGCCAGCGGCGCATCTATGAGGGAAAGGCGCCGGGAAAACTCAATGCCAGGCAGCGCGAAAGGCTGCGAACATTATTAGATATCGAAAAGTAGAAGTGAAATTCTGGAAAATCAAACAGCTAAAAATGTGAATCTGATTGCAAGAAATTATCGGGACGAAAGAAATTCATTCATATAGACGAGAGCGTTGAAAGCATAAGAGAAAAACATATTGCAAGAGTGTTTTTCTTATAAGGAGGGTAATAATGAAGGTTGTAATCTTGGCTGGGGGCTTAGGGACCCGGATCAGTGAAGAAAGCGTTTATAAACCCAAGCCGATGATTGAAATTGGTGGCATGCCTATTCTGTGGCACATTATGAAAGAATACTCCTATTACGGGTTTCATGACTTCGTGATTTGTGCCGGCTATAAGCAACACATGATCAAAGAGTGGTTTGCGGACTATTTTTTGCACACCAGTGATATTACGTTTGATTTTACCCGCGGTCAAAACGAAATGACTGTTCACAACCATCACACCGAACCGTGGAAAGTCACAGTGGTTGACACGGGGCTGAATACGATGACAGGTGGCCGCATCAAGCGTATTCAGCGCTATGTTGGCGATGAAGATTTTATGATGACTTACGGCGATGGCGTTTGCGATGTGGATATCACTAAACTGCTGGAGTTCCATAAGCATCATGGAAAAATCGCCACATTGACTGCGGTGGTACAGGAACAGCAGAAAGGCGTGCTGGATGTGGATGACGGCAATACAGTGCGGGCGTTCCGGGAGAAGAAAGCAGTTGATGGCGCATTGATCAATGCAGGGTACATGGTTCTGAAACCGGCGATTTTTGATTATCTGGACGGAGATAATTGTGTGTTTGAACAGGAGCCGCTGCAAAAACTCGCGCTCGATGGTCAGCTGATGAGTTATACACACAGAGGCTTTTGGCAGTGTATGGATACTATCCGCGAGAAGCAATTACTCGAAGCATTGTACGCAAAGGGGGCTGCCCCCTGGAAAAAATGGGAGGACTAAATCATGGCATGTTATGATCCGTCCTTTTATAAGGGAAAACGTGTCTTTGTAACAGGACATACAGGATTTAAAGGCAGTTGGCTGTGCAAGATGTTGGTTATGGCTGGGGCACAGGTGACCGGCTATAGTTTGGAACCGCCGACACAGCCCAATCTGTTTTCTATTTCGGGTGTGGAAGAAAATATCCACAGCGTAATTGGGGATATTCGGAATTTCGAGACGTTGAAAGAGGCGTATGACGCGGCAAAGCCGCAGATTGTGCTGCATTTGGCGGCACAGCCTATCGTGCGGGATAGTTACCGTGACCCGCGTTATACTTACGAAACCAACGTTATGGGAACCGTTAATCTTTTGGAATGTGTGCGGATGGCGATGTCGGCGGGAAACCCGCCGTTATCCGTTGTGAATATCACAACGGATAAGGTTTATCAGAATAACGAGTGGGTATGGGGATATCGTGAAAACGAGCCATTGGATGGGTTTGATCCGTACAGCAATTCTAAATCCTGCTCAGAATTGGTGACGCATAGCTACTGCAACAGCTTCTTTTCTGATAGTAATATCGCGATCTCTACAGCGCGGGCAGGTAATGTGATTGGAGGAGGAGATTTTGCTCATGATCGAATCATCCCCGACTGTGTGCGTGCCGTGAAATCGGGCGAAATCATAGGAGTGCGTAATCCTTACTCTACGCGCCCCTATCAGCATGTATTGGAACCGTTGGCGGCATATTTAATGATTGCACAGCGGCAGTGTGAAGATCCGCGAAAAGCAGGATATTATAATGTAGGACCGGACGAATGTGATTGTGTGACTACAGGCGATTTGGTAGGAATGTTCTGTCGTTGTTGGGGATTAGGAGCACGGTGGGAGAATCGTGCCGAAAAAGATGCTCCTCACGAGGCAAATTTTCTCAAGCTGGATTGCAGCAAATTGAAGTCGACTTTTGGATGGACACCCCGCTGGCATATTGAAGAGTGCATGGAAAAAACGGTGGCATTCAGTAAGGTGTGGATGGACGGTGGTGATGTACCGAAGGAGATGGAGCAGGAGATTGTAGACTTTCTGCAGGAGGATAGCAAACGATGACCATTAAACGGCACATAGGGGCAAAACTCCCTTTTTGCTGGAAGAGTAGCCCACTGGTCACGGTGATTCTGATATTGTGCATAGCGTGTTTTATAACGCCTTTTTTGATAGTAGCATCACATACTATGCTTAACGCAGACGATTATGGTGCATTAGTAAAGCATCAGACTGGCAATGGAGGACTTGGCGTTTTGAGAGATGCCGCCCGAGTAACGGGCGAAATATATATGCAACATATGGGATCATACTCCACCCTGTTTTTGGGACATATTTTTATGTTCGCCATTGTAGAAGGGTGGATTTCGCTACCGGTGCTTATGGTAATCCTTATGCTGCTATTGTTTGTTGCGTGGATCGGATTCGTTATGACGGCGACATGCAGCATTGGAGTGTGCCGCGGCAGGGAAGAACGTAACATAGCCTTATTGTTTGCTGTTGCAGCGCTGTTTTGCGTTTATGACACCGGTGCATGGCCAGAGGTTGATAACTGGATTTCGGGCTACAATGCCTATGGGCTTCCTACGATTTTCGGCCTTGTGGCCGCCTCCTTAATGTGTCGTCGCGCACAAACCGCCAAAATCTGGACGGCACTAGCAGTGCTTTGTGCCTTTTTGGGCGTTGGCGGCACACTACAAATCACCGCGGGAGTAGGCTACATTTTGTTCGCAATCTTTCTAATCAAGGTTTTGCAAGGAATTGCAAAACCTTCGGATGGAATGATTTTGGCAGCCGCTATTTTGGGCGGGCTTATAAATGTGGCGGCCCCCGGTAATTATGTGCGTCGTAATGGAATCGACCCAACAGGTTTTCACCCTGGTATTGCATTACCGTTTATTATTGATTGGGGAAACCAAGTATGGACGACACTTCTAACACATCCTTGGGTGCTGGCGATGCTCATAGGTATCTTTGTGCTGGGAATCCACTTGCAGGAGCGAATCCGTCCTCAAACCTGGAAATTATTGCTTTTGTTAGTTGCCTGTTTGTTGGCTCCATACGCGTCAGCACTTCCTGTTTGTGTGGGGTATGGCGGGGGATATTTCCCGAACCGTTGTTTGTGGGCAGCCACTTCGCTCGCAACTTTAGCGTTGATGACAGCTGTGTTAGTTTTAGGGTGTTTGGTTGGTCGTGGGTTAAAGAACGGAGCGAATCAGGCACTCGCCCTCTCAGCAAAAGTGGCAATCGTAGCCTTGGCTTGTTGGGGGACATTGCAGATGCCCGTAAAGTCGACCGCATACACTACACTGCTACATCTGGCAGATGGAACGGTTGCAGAATACTGCCAAGAGGTAGAAAACATTGTGCAGGAAATCTCCCAGCAAGAAGGAAAGGATGTTAAGGTGCCATACCTACCGGAACCCATTGAAGAAATAAAGGTGTTTTCCATCTCTCCAGACCCTGAAACCGAAAGCAACCGGTATTTGGCCGCATACTTTAACCTCAATTCGGTTTCGTACGAGCCGTTAAGCTAAGATTGTTAAAAGTCTAAAGAAAGGAACGAAGTATAGTATGATACACTGGAAAAACGAGGCGGAAGCACGCGAACAAATTAAGGCGATGGTAACCGAATATTACCACGATTTTAAAGAAAAGAAGACACCTTATCAGGAAGGCGAACGCATTACTTACGCAGCACGTGTGTTTGATGAGAAAGAAATGTGCGCGCTGACAGATGCAACCTTGGATTTTTGGTTGACTACTGGCCGCTTTGCCGACCGGTTCGAAAAAGAGTTTGCTCAATGGATTGGCGTGAAATTCGCGCATTTGGTTAATAGTGGCTCGTCCGCCAACCTGATTGCTTTCTCGGCGCTGACAGCTCCCGAATTGGGTAATCGCCAAATCAAAAAGGGAGACGAGGTCATTACGGTCGCCTGTGGTTTTCCCACGACGGTTACCCCCGTTCTACAGTATGGTGCGATACCGGTGTTTGTGGATGTAACGGTGCCGCAGTACAATATTGATGTTACTAAACTGGAAGATGCCCTTTCGCCCAAGACCAAGGCGGTGATGGTCGCTCACACCTTAGGTAATCCCTTTGATTTGTCTGCAGTGAAGGCATTCTGTGATAAGCATAATCTTTGGTTGGTCGAGGATAACTGCGACGCTTTAGGCACTCAGTACACTATTAATGGAGAGACGCGCTTTACAGGTACTTGGGGCGATATTGGTACATCCAGCTTTTACCCGCCGCATCACATGACTATGGGGGAGGGGGGCTGCGTTTATACCAACAACGCCCAGCTTAACCGCCTAATTTTGTCCTACCGTGACTGGGGGCGCGATTGTATCTGCCCGTCCGGCCAGGATAATTTCTGCGGCCATCGCTTTGATGGTCAGTACGGCGAACTGCCTAAAGGTTACGATCACAAGTATGTTTACAGCCACTTTGGCTATAATCTCAAGGTTACCGATATGCAGGCGGCTATCGGCTGCGAACAGTTGAAGAAGTTCCCTTCCTTTATTGAGCGCCGCCGCCACAATTGGGAGCGTTTGCGTGCTGCCTTGGAACCCGTTGCTGACAAATTGATCCTACCGGAACCAGCTGCCAACAGCCGTCCATCCTGGTTTGGATTTCTAATCAGTGTTATGCCGGAAAGTGGCTTGGACCGCAACGCTATCACCCGCTATATGGAAAGCCACAATGTCCAGACTCGTCTGTTGTTCAGCGGGAACCTGATTAAGCATCCCTGCTTCGATCAGATCCGTGGCACCGATGCCTACCGTGTAGTAGGAAATTTGGAAAACACCGATTTTATTATGAACAACACTTTCTGGGTGGGGGTTTATCCCGGCATGACTGATGAAATGATCGATTATATGGCAAAGGTAGTTCTAGAAAGTATTAGGTGAATATGCAAAGGATGATAGCAAAGGAAAATGGCATTGTGCAAGAAGGAAAAAGACTGAGCATCGGATTTGCAATTGCGCTTTACGTGTTGCTTTTGATAGGGGTGCTATTCGCTTTAGAAAGTAACTCATTGGCAAGTAATTTGTGCTGGCTATTGGTATTGTGTGGTGTGCTTGCTCGAGACTGTGCAATTAAACCTGTAGAGAATGCATGGCAACATATGATTATCTCTGGAGGAATTCTGATTATATGGTTGACGCAGATGTTTATGCCGGCAAAATATGCGGCAGATTCCTTTTCTCAGGTGATCAAGTATATCGGTGCAGCCATATGGTGCATCCACTTCACATACATGCTTTTGCTGGTGATTTCTGAAGGAAAAAGGCACTGGCGTAAAAGCGTTCTGGTGCAAAATGCTGTTCCAATCCTGATAAGCACAATTTATGTAGCTTGCAATGTGCCAAACTTTACTTGGTGGTTTAAATCTGATGGATACACTTACTTCAATTCTGTTGCCGAAGGAGTCGGCAAGTGGGATTTCACCTTGAATACCTTAGATGCCTTTACGATGGGAGGACATATTTCTTATGGATACGCTCCCTTTTTACAGGCAGGATTATTTTTAGCTGAACCATATGGTATTGGTATTCGGACAGTCAACTTGATTTTCGCGGTTATCACGATTTTTGCGTTCCACTATATTTTGCTGGCGCTTTTTCCACAGTATTGCAAGTCACAAGAAAGAATAAAATTGATTTGTATCGAGTCCATCTTTGCACTGTGCCCGCTCTTTTTGGGAATTGCCTATGAAGTGTATACAGATTACGCTATGTTCTTTTATTTTGTTTGGATGGTAGCATGTTTCTTGTATCGGTGGGATGCGTTGGGTGCAACTAGTGCGGTGCTGCTGTGCTTCTCCAAAGAATTTGGGATTTTTATTCTCGCAGGTTTCTTGGCGGCATATGGTCTTGCCACGATTATGCAGAAGCCGAAACAAATCAAAAATATTCTACTGGAAGCAAAACGTTGTATTGGTTACTGTGTGGGAGTTGTCCCTTTTTTACTGTTGTTATTGTGTGGTGATGCTGGTTGGGGCGAGAGCGCTAAGCAAACGCTGTCAAATAGCCAGAATATGGAAGGCAGGATTCCATCAACCTTGGTAATAGATCCAGACTATATTATTGCCAAATTGAAGGAAATTTTTATCTTGCATTATTCATGGCTGTTTTGGGCGATTTTCTTGGTTATGCTGTTTTGCTCTTTTTTATGGTTTAGACGAAAAAAAGTTAAAATGCAAGGGCCAAATGTGGCCGCTATTGTGGGAAGTTGTATAGTATTTACGGCCTTGCAGCTCTTCTATTTTTCATATATACACTTCCGCTACCTACAGCTATACACATTTTTTTGTGCACTGTTGATGGCATGGGTAGCTGCAAAAGTTTCGCTGCAAACGGCGTGTACGTTACTGAGTCCACTCGCAATCTTGTTGTTTGTAGAAAGTTTTGTTACGACGGACATAGTTTCGATGCGAGTTTTCAATACAATCAATGTCGGCTATGGGGATAATATCTCTACAATCAAGTATGTATATATCGATCAAAACCATCACGATGACAAAGATGACGGAACATTTTTCACTGCAGAGGAAACATCAGATGTTTGGGATCATGTGCTGTTAGACGGAATGATGAATAACAGAGAACAGGCACAAATTGAAACTTTGACAGAGGATGCTCTAAAAAAGGTGTCATATACCAAGCAGGATGCTGTTATTCTGTCGCCAATTTACGGTGGATTATCGGAATTTTCACTTTGGGGCAGAGAAGATTTGGATAGTTATTATTGGAACGAACAAAGTGGAAATGTGACGATGGACAATCAGGATCAAAAGATTAATTTGCTGCAACAGGCACAGGTAGAATTTCAAGGAAAGCAACTTTTGGATGGATATGCTAATGTTTACTACTTCCTGTATCCGTTCGTCAATAACCAATATCAGTCTGATACGAAACAGCAGATAGATAGTTTTTTAAAAGATAACGGCTTCCAGCTTGTCGAAAATATGAGACAAGGAAAATGGGGGCTCTTAGTGTATCGCTTGGACCGCTGAAGCGGGAGGTTTCTCATGAACCTAAAGCAGAAAATGTTTCTTAATACAGTCGGAACGGTTGTTTTGCTATTTGCGCAATGGTTGATTTCTGTTTTGATTGTAAGAATGGGTGGCTATGACGACGCGGGAACATTCTCCTTAGCAATGAGTGTTTCCAATATATTTGCGTTTTTGGCAAACTATGGAATCCGCAATTATCAGGTGGCGGATTCCAGAAACCGCTTTACCCAGCAACAGTATCTATGGGCTAGACTTATTACCTGCACACTCAGCTTTTTGACGGCTAGTATTTATCTGACGATTGGGCGTTATACCGCTGAAGAGAAAGGTGCAATTTTTATGTACCTGGTATACAGCAATGTTAATGTCATCAGTGATACAATGCAGGGGACATTGCAGGTGCACAATAAGCTGGAGTGTTCTGGGTATTCCAATATGATGCGAGGTGTCTGCTGTTTTATAGGGTTTATTGGGGTATATGCGCTATCCACAAATTTGATTGCGGCTCTAACCGCTATGGTATTCTCCAGTTTGGGCGTTACGATGGCGTATGACCTACCGCGTTATTTCAATTATGAAAAACTGAGGGGGAAATGGATAGCGGGGAAGGAAGGGCAGATTCTGAAAGACTGTTTTCCCCTCATGATTGCTAACGTATTACCCATTGTAATCACTGCATTTCCCCGGATTTTGATTAATCAGAAGCTCGGCTCAACGGAGCTGGGATATTTCTCCAGTATTTTTACCCCAACAGTACTAATCACGACGCTGGTTCCAACTGCTGTGTTAAGCGTGATACCGCGCATGGCGGAGTTCTGGAGAAAGGGGGAAAGAAAGCTTTTTGGACAACTTTGCGTGGCTCTTTACATTGGAACGATCTTCTGTGGTGTAGTGGCGCTACTTGGTGCTGCCCTATGTGGAAAAACAATTCTGGTACTTCTGTTTGGGCAGGAAATTGCACCTTACTCCCCACTGCTTTGTGTGGCTATTGCTACAACAGTGCTAAATGCTTTCATTTCGTGCGGAAACGCGGTGCTGTTAGTTATGGAAGAGCGTAAGACTATTATGAAGGCAGCGTTGATTGGTTTGGTCGTAATTTTATTGTTAACTAATGCGCTGATAGATACCTATGCTGTGTATGGAGCTGCGTATGCACTGATCTTTGCCTATGGAGTGGAGATTCTTTGGCAGTTTAAGGGAATTGTCTTTCAGCGGAAAAATATAATAAGGGAGTAATACTATGGGAACACCGTTCCTTACTATTGGAATCGCAAGTTACAATTATGCCAAATGGCTAATGATTGCTTTTGAGGCGATTCAGCGACAAACATTTAAAGATTTTGAGATTCTTTATTGTGACGATGGTTCTACAGATGAATCTGTTGCGGTGATCCAAAAGATTATTCAAAACCATCCTAATATGAGTATTCGTTTAGTCCAAGGAAAAAACGGCGGTGTGATGGAAAACAAAAACCGTATTTTAGACCATGCGCGTGGCGAATATGTAATGCTTTGCGATGCAGATGACTGGATGCAGGACAACTGTTTGGAACTGTTATGTAATGCGGCCAAAAGTACGGGTGCGGATCAAGTGGCCGGAGCATTCCAGAATGTGGATGAAAATGGCCACATTTTGCAAGTACAGGAAATTCCGAAACATCCAGTAAAATGGACTTGGGGTATTCATCATGCAACGATCTACAAAATGAGTGTTATTCAGAAATACCACTTACGCATGAGTAAAGAATACTATCCGGATGATGTATACTTCAACTTGCTTTTCCATGAACACAGCGGGGAAACGGTTTTTATAAATGATATTTTATACAATTGGTGCGTACATGATGACTCTGCATCATCTCGAAAAGCACAAAAAAGCAATTGGACAGGATATGCAATGCTGAAAAGTATTCTACCCTATATGCGCAGCCTGTTTGATGAGCAGCAGAATGTGAAAGATCGGGAAGAACTCGAGTACATGGCTTGCAAAATATATGCGTTGGCTGTTTTTTATCGCTATACAGGTGGAAGCTTTAACGATTTTTTCCAGGAGTACAAATTGTGTGAAGCACTAATGGCACAATGTTTCGACAAATATTTGTGGAACCCTGCGCTTCGAAAAATAGATGGAAATGGATATATCAGAAAACGTTCGGCTCATATTATTTGGGGATTAGGCTTTTTAGAACGCACACATTTAATTAGGCCAGCACTTTGGGGATATTGGAAACTTTCCCATTTTATAAAAATGGGAATCTGAAAGTAGAATAAGAGTTTAAACCTTGTAGGGTGGAACTCACAAAAGAAGTGAAGGAGTGATTCTGTGAAACAACGTCTTGCAGATTATGTGGCGGATTTTTTGGCAGCTCACGGTGTGACGGATGTTTTCTCCGTGGTAGGTGGCGGTGCCATGCACTTGAATGATGCCTTCGGCCATCATGAAAAGCTGCATGTTACCTACAATCACCATGAGCAGGCATGCGCTATTGCGGCAGAGGCATATGCCCGTATCGACAACCGCATTGCGGCCGTTTGCGTAACCACTGGCCCTGGTGGTACTAACGCATTGACCGGCGTGTTGGGGGGGTGGCTGGATTCTATTCCTATGTTTGTGGTGTCAGGCCAGGTTCGCTACGATACCACAGCACGGTACGCTATGCGATTTACCGACGGTCTACCGCTGCGTGCGGTGGGGGATCAAGAATATGACATCGTAAAGTCCGTGACACCCATGACCAAGTACGCCGTCATGGTGGAAGACCCGCAGCAGATTCGCTATATTCTGGAAAAGGCATGGCATTTGGCTACCACAGGGCGTCCTGGGCCAGTGTGGGTGGATATTCCTGTCAACTACCAGGGGGGCTATATCGAAACAGATACCTTGGAAGGATATGACCCTCGGGAGAATGACGCCAAGTTGCCACCGGCAGTATCCGAAGAGGCCGTGCAGGAGGTGTTGCGTCAGGTTGCACAAGCCAAGCGGCCGGTGTTCCATGCGGGGTATGGTATTCGTCTTTCGGGAGCGTATAAAACGTTCCGCGCGGTAGCCCAAAAGTTGAACATCCCCATTGTGACGTATTGGAATGCCGTGGATTTGATCGAGGATGACAACCCGCTGTATTGCGGCCGCGCTGGCAACATGGGCGACCGCCCTGGCAACTGGGCTATCCAGAATGCAGATCTTATCTTGGCCGTGGGAACCCGTATTTCCATCCGGCAGGTGGGATATAACTGGAAAACTTGGGCACGGGCTGCCAAAGTCATTATGGTGGATGTGGATCCCGCAGAACTTAAAAAGCCGACCCTTCATGTGGAAATGCCCATTTGGGCAGATGCCAAAGATTTCTTGAATAAACTGGATGCCGCAGTATGCGGGAAGGCCCCGGTTAGCCATGCAGACGACTGGCTGAAAACCTGCCAGCATTGGAAGAAAGAATACCCTGTGGTGTTGCCCAAACACTGGCAGGAAAACGGTGAAACAGCCAATGTGTATGCCTTTGTCAGGTATCTGAGTAGCCGCCTGCCGGAAAATAGCCTGACGGCTGTGTCTAACGGTGCCTGTTGTGTGGTGGGCAACCAAGCCTATGTGATTCAGAAAGGTAGCCGCATGGCCAATAACAGTGCGGTGGCGAGTATGGGCTATGGATTGCCGGCAGCCATCGGTACTTGTATTAGTGGTGGCTGTCGCACCACCATTTGCTTGGAAGGCGACGGCAGCATCATGATGAACCTGCAGGAGTTACAGACGGTACTGACCAATCATCTTCCAATCAAGATTTTTCTGATCAACAATGCTGGTTACCATTCCATCCGTCAGACTCAAAACAATTTGTTCAAGGACCATTGCAAAGTTGGTATCGGTCCGGAGTCGAGTGACCTGTCTTTCCCGGACTTCTGCAAACTTTCCCAGGCGTTTGGCTATACATACACCTGTGCCCATTCAAACGAGCAGATGAAACAGGCAGTGGACCAAGCATTGGCGACAGAGGGACCGGTATTTTGCGAGATTTTTACCGATACCAAGCAGGTGTGGGAACCTAAGAGCAGTACTAAACGTCTGCCGGATGGTACGTTGGTCAGTCCACCGCTGGAAGATTTAGCCCCTTTCCTTTCGAGGGAAGAGCTGGAAAAAAATATGTTTATTCCGATGATACCTGAACAGTAAGGAAGCAACAGAATGGAGAAGCGACAATTACATACCGCCGTAGTCACTGGTCCTACGGGAGCTATTGGAATAGCACTGTGCCAGCGTTTACTGCAAGAAGGTTTTACCGTATATGCAGTCTCTCGCCCGGGAAGCCCGCGGGCGGGAGAGTTGCCGCAGCACGAACGCCTGCATAAAGTAGAGTGTGATTTGCAGAATTATAATTTGTTGCCACAAAAAATCAGAAAAGCGGATGTGTTTTTCCATTTTGCTTGGGCGCATACCATTGGTCCGGGAAGGAATGATATGCCAGCACAAATTCGCAACGTAGAATATACGATCGATGCAGTACGAGCAGCGAAAGCACTTGGGTGTAAGGTGTTTTTGGGGGCAGGGAGTCAGGCTGAGTATGGGCGCGTAACAGGAGTGCTTCGACCGGAAACGCCAGCTTTTCCAGAAAATGGATACGGAATGGCAAAATTGTGTGCTGGACAGATGAGCAGAGTGGAATGCCATACTTTGGAGCTAGAACATGTGTGGGCCCGAATTCTTTCGGTATATGGTCCTTATGATGGTCCAGCAACAATGATTAGTACTACTGTTCGTACTTTACTGGAAGGCGGTGTTCCCAAGCTGACAGCCGGGGAGCAGAAATGGGACTATCTATTTTCTGAAGATGCGGCGGAAGCGTTTTTATGTATGGCTTACAACGGAAAAGATGGTGCTGTGTATCCGCTGGGGAGCGGGAAAGCATGTCCCTTGCGTGAGTACGTTAGCATCTTGCGGGACGCAATCAATCCAAATTTAGAGCTGGGATTGGGGCAAATCTCATATATCTCCCAACAGGTGATGCATTTACAGGCAGATATTTCTACGCTGCAGCAAGATACCGGATTTGCACCGGTCACGGATTTTGCACAAGGCATTCGAAAAACAATTGAATGGATCAGGAGTACTGCAAAATGAACGCCAATAAAAAGAAAATCTCCATTATGATTCCCTGTTACAATGAAGAAGAGAACGTGCGGCCTATTTATGAGGCAGTTCGGATAGAATTACAAAAAAGCCTGCCTGAGTATGATTATGAAATCCTTTTCATTGACAACAAAAGTCAGGACCAAACCCGAGACATTATCCGCAGTATCTGTGCGGAGGATAAAAAGGTACGGGCTATCTTCAACACGAAGAACTTCGGACAGTTCAATAGTCCGTATTATGGTTTGATCCATACCAGCGGGGACTGTACGATTCCGCTTTGTGCTGACTTTCAAGACCCAGTGGAGATGATCCCAAAACTGGTTAAAGAATGGGAGAACGGTTATAAAATCGTCATTGCAAAAAAGACCAGTAGTAAGGAAAATGGACTGGTATACTTTCTGCGCGGGTGTTACTACAAAATCATCCGTAAGATGAGTAATGTGGAAATGATTGAACAGTTTACGGGTTTTGGGTTATACGATAAAAGCTTTATCAAAACCTTGCGGGAACTGCATGATCCGACGCCGTTTATCCGGGGCATTGTGGCGGAATTGGGGCCGGAACGCAAAGAGATTGAATATGAACAACCTCGACGCCGTGCTGGAAAAACGCATAATAATTGGTACAGCCTGTTTGATGCTGCAATGCTCAGCTTCACCAGCTACACGAAGGTTGGGATGCGCATTGCGGAATTTTTTGGTTTTACGGTGGCGGCAATTAGCTTTGTGATTGGGTTGTTTTATTTAATTGTCAAGTTGATTGCTTGGGACAGTTTGGCACCCGGCTATGCGCCAACGATGATTGCTATCTTTTTTATGGGAGGAGTCCAGTTGTTGTTTTTGGGCTTCCTGGGAGAATATGTTATGGCAATGAACACTCGCGTTATGAATCGTCCGTTAGTAGTGGAAGAGGAACGCTTAAATTTTGAAAACAATGAAATCATCGATAAAGAACCATAATTTGAAAAGAAATTCAAATCGCCTTTTATCGAACCATTATTTTGCAACAGTAGTTTTGTTAATGAAAGCAATTGAACTATTGGTGTGAGCATCTATGCAACTACAAATTGGAGAGGCGCCGCTAACGCGGCGCCTCTCTTCCTAAAACTTCATATCCCTATTTCGGCAGAGTATTGTGTAGTATCTACACAAGTGTGACGTATTCGAAACCAGTAAGGGGGGGGGCCGCACATTCAGCGGTCCTTGCGTTTGGCCTTGCTGAACAGATATTTGCGCGATACCCACCCAGCCAGACGGTAATGCCAGGGGCGCAGCGCCTTGTCGGCATCCTTGAGCAGTTCGCGGATGGGAAGGTGCTGCGGGCAATGCTGTTCACAGCGGCCGCAGCCCACACACTGGGTGGCAAAGGCCGGTTCGCGCCGCAGCGAAACGACCTGCCAATATTCCCGCCGTCCGGTGCGCTTGTTTTCCGTAAACATTTCATTGTAGCAGCGGAACGCGCCGGGAATGTCCACCCCTTTGGGGCAGGGCATGCAGTACCCGCAGCCGGTACAGGGGGCTTTGACCTGGCGGGTGATCTCTGCCTTGACCTGTTCCAGCAGCGCAAAATCGGCTTCGCTCAGCGTATGCGGGCGCACACTGTCCGCAATCCGGCAGTTTTCTTCCACCATTTCTAGACTGTTCATGCCGGACAGTACACAGGTGACTTCCGGCTGATCCCACAGCCAGCGCAGCGCCCATTCGGCGGGGCCCCAGCCCCGTTCGTTCTTCTCGAACAGTTTTCGGGCATTCTCCGGCAGCAGATTGACCAGTTTGCCGCCGCGCAGCGATTCCATGATGATGACCGGCAGCCCCCGTTGTGCAGCGGCCTGCAGCCCGGCGCGCCCGGCCTGGCTGACCTCGTCCATGTAGTTATACTGGATCTGGCAGAAATCCCATTCATAACAGTCCAAAAGCCGTACAAAGGTGTCGGTATTGCCGTGGAAACTGAACCCCGCCCGTCGAATCTGTCCCGCGGCCTTTTTGGCAGCCAGCCATTCGCGCACACCGACGGCTTCCAGTTTATGCCAGCTTTCCACATCGGTGAGCATGTGCATGAGATAAAAGTCTACATGATCCGTTTGCAGGCGGCGCAGTTCCTCGGTAAAGTAGCGTTCCAGGTCGCCCTCGCTGCGCACAAGGTACTGGGGCAGCTTGGTGGCAATGTTGACCTGATCCCGGCAGTGATTGCGCGCCAGGATCGCGCCCAAAGCGGCCTCGCTTCCCGGGTAGATGTAGGCGGTGTCAAAGTAGTTCACACCGGCTTTGATGGCGGCCATGACCTCCTGTTCGGCTTTGTCCAGGTCAATGCCCGTGCCTTTGCGGGTAAAGCGCATACAGCCGTATCCCAGTATGGAAAGCGGCTGCCCCTGTTTATCGTTGCGATACTGCATATTGGTCCCTCCAAATCCGCCGTTGCGGGGCTGATCGTTTGCGCACAAATCTAACAGCGCGGCATATTTATTATAATAGGTTTGCGGTGCAAACACAAGCCGCCACGGCGTTCCATCAACTTGGAAGGCTTGCCAGCGGCGCGGGGAATGGTGTACAATAAGGCAGGTGAAGTATGATGATCGTTCAAATCGAAGATGATCTGGACCTTTCCAAAATAGCGGAGAGCGGGCAGTGCTTCCGCGCGGTCAGCACCGCGGGGCGGTTTCGCTTTATCACCGGGGAAAAGGTCCTGTATATCGAGCCGCTGGGCGAGGGACGCTATGCGGCCGAATGTTCGGAAGGCGAGTGGCGGCAGGTATGGGAACCCTATTTCGACCTGCCGAGAAACTACGCCGCGGTGCGGCAGAGCGTTTCCGGCGACGCTTTTCTTCAGGCGGCTGCGGCAAGCGGGCAGGGCGTGCGCGTTCTGCGGCAGGACCCGTGGGAAATGCTGGTCACCTTTATCATTTCCCAGCGGAAGAGCATTCCCGCTATCCAGAAAGCAGTGGAAGCCCTTTGCACAGCGTTCGGCACGCCGTTACAGACGGCGCACGAAACGCTCTATTCTTTTCCTGCGCCGCAGGCTTTGGAGGCAGCCGGAACAGACGAACTGAAAAGCTGCGGCCTTGGTTATCGCGTCCCCTATGTGCAGGATGCGGCCCGGCAGGTGTGCAGCGGCGCGCTCGATTTGGCGGGCCTTGCCGGGAAAGATGACGAGGAACTTTTGACGGAACTGAAGAAGGTCCGGGGCGTAGGGGACAAGGTGGCAAACTGCGTGATGTTGTTTGCCTATGGCCGGACTGCGCGGGTCCCTGTGGATGTCTGGATCCAGCGGATCATCCGGGAGCGGTACGCAGGCAAGGACCCCTTTGTACCTTACGGGCAAAACGCCGGGATCATGCAGCAATATGCGTTCTACTATGTCCAGCATCACAAGGAGGCGCTGAAATAAGCCGCGCCCCGATGGACTTCCACGCGGCGAAACGCCGCGCAAAACAGACAGGAGGGCTGCCGGTTGGCATTTTCTTTGGCGTTGACGGCCACGGTCCTGTGGTTTCTCTTTATGACCTATCTGTCCCACCAGGACGGGGAACACACACGCAAAACCAGCCGGGAACTGGCCGATAAATTGACGTTTTTGCAAAAGGACCGGGACCTTTTGAACGGCAGGCTGCGCAGTGCGGCCCATGTGGTGACCTACATGATCCTTGCGGTACTGCTGGGCATCACGCTTGCGCTGGGCGGGGCACCGCTTGGTGCACTGGGCGGCGTGCTGGTCTGGGCCTGGCTGGATGAGGCGACCAAGCACTGGATACCGGGGCGCCACTTTTCCTGGCGGGACGTAGGGCTGAACTGCATTGGTACCGGCCTGGGCTGCATTGCGCTGTGGCTGCTGCTTTGAAAACGGGGCAGAACTTGACAAATGCCCGCCGGATATGCTATTGTATAAAAACTAAAACACCGTGTGGATTTTTACAGTTTACAAGGCTACTTTTCGCCACACAATGACCTGATGCGTTCGGGTCGTTGTGTGGCTTTTTTGTGTGAAAGGCAGGATGTATTGCATGCAGGATACCTTTATGAAGGACCGCCCGATTTTCCCGTTGCTGACTTCCATGGCATTACCGATGGTGGTCTCCATGCTGGTCAACGCGCTCTACAATATCGTAGACAGCCTTTTTGTGGCGCAGATCAGTGAGGATGCCATGACGGCGCTTTCGCTGGTCTATCCTTTGCAGAACCTTGTCAATGCCATCGCCATCGGCTTCGGCGTAGGCATCAACGCCCAAATCGCTTTGCATCTGGGCGCAGGTGAGCAGGACCGGGCCGATACAGCCGCCACGCACGGTATGGCGTTTTCTCTGATCCACGGCGTATTGGCAACGGTCCTTTGCATCCTGATCGCGCCGCATTTCCTTGGCCGCTTTACCGGCGACCCGACGGTGATCCGCCTGGGCACGACCTATGCTACCATTGCATTTTCCTTCTCCACCGTCATCATGGCGTCGCTGACCTTTGAAAAGATCTTCCAGGCAGTCGGCCGCATGAAGCTGACGATGACCGCGCTGCTGGCCGGTTCGGTGTGCAACCTGATCCTTGACCCGATGCTGATCTTCGGCCTTGGGCCTTTCCCTGAACTGGGGATCGCCGGTGCGGCGTTGGCGACCGGCCTGGGACAGTTGCTGACGTTGGTGGTGTATCTTTTCTTCTACAAGCGTCGGCCCACGGCTGTGCGGTTGCGCCGGGACTGCCTTACACCCAACAGGCATATGGACCTGCAACTGTATGCCATCGGCGTTCCGGCCATTCTGAACCTGGCGCTGCCGTCGGTTCTGATTTCCTTCCTCAATTCCATTCTGTCGGTCTATTCGCAAAGCTGCGTCGTGGTGCTGGGCATCTATTACAAGCTGCAGACCTTCCTGTATCTGCCGGGCAGCGGTATCGTGCAGGGGATGCGCCCGTTGATCGGCTACAACTACGGCGCAGGGGAATACCGCCGCGTGCGCAAGATCTACGAGCTTACGCTGGCGCTCTGCGCCGGGATCATGGCGATCGGCACCATCTTGTTCTTCGGCTTCTCGGAGCAGTTGGTGGGGATGTTCTCCACCAACCCGGAAACGATCCGCATCGGCCAGAGCGCGCTGCGGATCATCAGCCTTGGGTTTATCGTATCGGCGATTTCCGTGGCGACGTCCGGCGCGCTGGAAGGGCTGGGCAAAGGCATACAGTCGCTGGTCATCTCTCTGTGCCGTTATATCGTCGTCATCATTCCGCTGGCCTGGGGGCTTTGCAAGGTGTTCGGTGCGGACGGTGTGTGGCACGCGTTCTGGATCACAGAAGTGATCTCGGCCGTGATCGCGCTGCTGGTGTACCGGCGGAGCGTCAAGCTGTCCTGAGAGAGCAGGGGAGGGTGCGCCCTGTATGCCGCCCTGCGGTATCATAAAGAATTTCCCTGCCGGAACGCAGCGCCTATAAGAACCGCCGTTCCGGCAGGGTGAGATAAAACAAAAAACCAGCAGGCACAGCGTGCCTGCTGGTTTACTTTATTTATAAGCTTGTGGCTTACCGGGGGATCAATACATGCCGCCCATGTCGCCGCCGGCGGGAGCAGCCGGGGCCGGGGGTTCCGGCAAATCGGCAACCAGGCTCTCGGTGGTCAGGACCATCGAAGCGACGCTGGCCGCGTTTTCCAGAGCGGAACGGGTGACCTTGGTCGGGTCAACGATGCCCGCTTCGATCATGTCATCCACGTAGGTTTCCTTCTGGGCGTCGAAGCCGTAGTTGGGCTTGTTGGCTTTCAGCAGGTTGTCGATGATAACGCTGCCTTCCAGACCGGCGTTCGCGGCGATCTGACGCAGGGGAGCCTCCAGAGCCTTGCGGACGATCTTGGCGCCGGTGCGCTGGTCGCCTTCCAGGGAAGCAACGACCTTATCCACAGCGGGGATGGCGTTGATGGTGGCGGTGCCGCCGCCGGCAACGATGCCTTCCTCGACAGCAGCCTTGGTGGCGTTCAGGGCGTCCTCAATGCGGAGCTTCTTGTCCTTCATTTCCACTTCGGTGGCAGCGCCGACCTTGATGACGGCTACGCCGCCAGCCAGCTTGGCCAGACGCTCCTGCAGCTTCTCACGATCGAAGTCGGAGGTAGCCGTGGTGATCTGGTTGCGGATCTGCGCCACACGGTCAGAGATGGCGTTCTTGTCGCCGTTGCCGCCCACGATGGTGGTGTTCTCCTTGGTGACCTTGACCTGACGGGCGGTGCCCAGCAGCTGCATGGTGGCGTCCTTCAGCTCATAACCCAGGTCGCTGCTGATGACGGTGCCGCCGGTCAGGATAGCGATATCCTGCAGCATCTCCTTGCGGCGATCGCCGAAGCCGGGAGCCTTGACGGCAACCACGTTCAGGCCGCCGCGCAGACGGTTGATGATCAGGTTGGACAGCGCGTCGCCTTCCACATCTTCCGCAATGATGAGCAGCTTGCGGCCGGACTGGATGACCTGCTCCAGCAGGGGAACCAGATCCTGGAAGACGCTGATCTTCTTATCGGTGATCAGCACGGAGCAGTCGTCGTAGACGGTCTCCATCTTCTCGGTGTCGGTGACCATATAGGGGGTCACGTAGCCGCGGTCGAACTGCATACCTTCCACGACCTCGGTATAGGTCTCGGCAGTGGTCTTGTTCTCCTCAATGGTGATCACGCCGTCGGCGGTGACCTTTTCCATAGCGTCAGCGATGAGCTGGCCGATCTCGGCGTCACCGGCGGAAACGGTACCAACGCGGGCGATGTCCTTGCTGCCGTTGACCTTCTGGCTGTTGGCCTTGACGGCCTCCACAGCGGCGCTGACGGCCTTCTGCATGCCGCGCTTGATGTCCATGGGGTTGGCACCGGCGGTCACGTTCTTCATGCCCTCGTTGACCAGAGCCTGCGCCAGAACGGTCGCGGTGGTGGTGCCGTCACCGGCGGCGTCGTTGGTCTTGGTGGCAACTTCGCGGACGAGCTGCGCGCCCATGTTCTCGAACTCATCCTTGAGCTCGATCTCTTTGGCGATGGTCACGCCGTCGTTGGTGATGAGCGGGCTGCCGAACTTCTTGGACAGCACCACGTTGCGGCCCTTGGGGCCGAGCGTGACCTTGACGGTATCCGCAAGCTGGTCGATGCCGGCGCACAGCGCCTTGCGGGCTTCAGCGCCCTGTTTGATCTGTTTAGCCATAAAGCATTATCTCCTTTTACTGTAAATGCGTGAATGCAAAATCAAAAGGTGTGGATCAGTCTTCCACCACGGCGAGAATATCGCTCTGACGGACGATGGTGCATTCCTCGCCATCGACCTTGACCTCGGTGCCGGCGTACTTACTCGTCAGCACTTTGTCGCCAACCTTGACAATCATTTCGACTTCCTTGCCGTCGACCATGCCGCCGGGACCAACAGCCAGAACTTCTGCCACCTGCGGTTTCTCCTTCGCGGAGCCGGACAGGATCAGGCCGCCCTTGGTGGTTTCTTCTTCTTCGACCAGCTTGATAACAACACGGTCTGCAAGAGGTTTGATTTTCATGATGAAAGATCCTCCCTAATAAAAGATTTCTCTTGAAAGATTTGCTTTAGCACTCGTTTCTCATGAGTGCTAAATATATAATAAACACTTTCTTCTGAAAAATCAAGAGTTTTTTATATAAAATTTTTATGAACATAGGGCGGGAAACTTTTGCCGCAGGAGCGAGGAAGAGATGACCGCGGCGAGTCAAAGCGGAGTTTGTCTATTTACAGGCAAACAGGCTGTGTATGGTGTTTACCGGGGAATATCCCGCCAACAGTACCGATAAGAAAAGCGGGCGTCTTATCAGGGGGACCCACAGAGAAAAACGCGATGGTCCTTGGCAAGGCTGGCTGCCCGCACCCGCCCGGCAGCCTTGCCGGGGCCGGGCCTTATTGCGGAGGGGACAGAAAACAAAAAAGCCCGCCCGGTCTGAACAGGAACTTCCTGCCAGAACCGGGCGGGCAACCGTTTGGAGCTAGTAGTCGGACTTGAACCGACGACCTGCTGATTACGAATCAGCTGCTCTACCAACTGAGCCATACTAGCACGCAAAGGCAACAAGAATATTATACAGGTTTTTCAGCACAAGTCAAGCCCTGCGGCAAAAAAACATGAAAAATCCGTTGCCGTTGCTTTTCAGCAGCAGACGTTCAACAACTGCGCACGGCCATGCAGCCGTACCGGCACCGATCCGGCCGGTACGAACAGGCAGTCTCCGCGGAAGAAGGGCAGCGCCTGCCCGCCTTCGGGGAAAGCGACACCGCAGCCGTCCACGCACAGCAGTACCCGGAAGGAATCTGCCGCCGCGGCAAAAGGCGCCATCGCCCGGATGCGCTCGGTATTGATGACCCAGCGTTCCACCATAAAATACTTGCAGCGGCAGAGCAGTTCGCCCGCCCGGCCGGGCGCATAGCGCAGCACGCGCATGGGCTGCCGGGGAGATACGCCGCCACGCAGGTCGGCCACATCCAGGGCGCGGTCAATGTGAAGCTGCCGCGGTTTGCCGTCCTTGCCCAGACGGCCGTAGTCGTACATGCGGTAGGTCAGGTTGGAACTTTCCTGGATCTCTGCGATCAGCGCCCCGGCCCCGATGGCGTGGACCGTTCCGGCGCGGATGTAAAAAACATCGTCTTTCTGGATGCGTACTTTTTGCAGGTAACGCTCCACACTGCCGTCCAGCAGGCTTTGGCGCAGGGTCTCCCGGTCCATCGGGCGGTTGAAGCCGTAGACAAGGCTGGCGCCCTCGGCGGCATCCAGCACATACCACATTTCACTTTTGCCAAGCTGCCCGTTCTCATGTTCCCGGGCATAGTCATCACTGGGATGCACCTGAACGGACAGATCTTGTTTGGCGTCAATGAATTTGATTAAAATGGGCAGTTCGCCGTTCGGGTTTCGGTTGCGGCTGCCCAGATATTCGGGGTGCGCCCGCAGCACATCGGTGAGCGGCTGACCCGCGAACGGTCCGCTGGCTGCGATGCTGGTCCCATCCGGGTGGGTGGAACATTCCCAGGTCTCGGCCAACGGCTGCATGGCAATGCCCTTGGCAAAATCATCATTGAGCCGGTTGCCGCCCCAAAGGTAATCTTTGCCCACCGGGCGCAGCAGGAACGGTTCAGCCCTCAAGGGGAAATTTCTGTTTGTCATGGACGCTGATCTCCTTACCAAGCTGGACTTCGATCATCTTGAGCTCGGTGTCGGCAATGACCGTATGGCGGCACCCGGCCTGCATCGTGATCACATCACCGGCCTGCACATGTTGTTCCATCCCGTCCACGATCGTCCGCCCCTTGCCGGAAATGATGTTCCAGACCTCGTCACGGCGGCTGTGGCTGTGGTAGTTCATGCTGTGGCCGGGGTTCAGCGTGACCTTGATCGTCATGCTTTCGTCCTCCACGTCCAGCACACGGAAGCTGCCCCAGGATTTTTCGGCAAACATGATCTGCTGGTCGATGGCGTCCACGTAGGGCTTGATATAGCTGGACTGTTCCTTATCAGATACCAGGATGCCCTCCGGGCTGGCCGATACGACCACATCATGCAGGCCCATACACAGCACGGGAACATCCAGTTCATTGAGTACATGCACGTTCTGGCAGGCGTCGTTCAAAATCGCCTTGCCGATGCTGGGTTCTTCCATGGCTTCGGTCAGGGTATTCCAGGTTCCCAGATCCTTCCACTGACCGGCAAAGCGCATGACCTGGATCTTCGGTTCCTTTTCGACCACCGCATAGTCAAAGCTGATCTTCGGCAGCGTTTCGTACCGCTGGTACAGGTCCTGATAATCGGTAAAATCGATCAGTTCACGGGCGCGGTCCAGCACATAGCCAAGCTTGTAGGCAAAGACGCCGCCGTTCCACAGCGCGCCGCGGGCGATATAGTCCGCCGCCGTCCAGGCGTCCGGCTTTTCCTTGAAAGTGCTGACCGGGCTGACGGCTTCGGCATTTTCCGGGATGATATAACCGTATTTCTCGCTGGGGTAGGTGGGTTCAATGCCCATCAGCGTCAGGTTGGCTGCGCCCGCCCCCGCCAGGCGGGAAAGCTCGCGCAGCGCCACAAAGTAGTCGTTGTTCACATAGGGGTCCACCGGGCAGACCACGACGGGCTCTTCCGGCGAAACGCCCTTTACATCGCGCAGGTAGGCGCTGGCCAGGGCAATGGCAGGGAAGGTATCGCGGCGGCAGGGCTCCACACAAACGCCCACCGCGTCGCCCAACTGGTTGTGGATGGCGCTGACCTGGGTCTTGCTGGTGGCGATGGTCACAACGGCATCGCGGTCCACCTCGGTGATCTGGCGGTAGACACGCTGGACCATGGACTCGTAGCCGTCCGGCGTTTTGAAGATCTTGATGAACTGCTTGGAGCGGATGTCATTGGACAGCGGCCACAGGCGTTTGCCGGAGCCGCCGGAAAGCAGGATGATATTCATGATCGCGTTCCCTTTCTGGAAAAATCAGCGTTCCGCACGCATGGGATTGTGCAGGAAGTCTTCGTAGGCAAGGCGCAGGCCGTCCTCCAGTTCGGTTTTGTAGGTCCAGCCCAGGGCGGTGGCCTTGCTCACATCCAACAGTTTGCGCGGCGTGCCGTTGGGCTTCGTGGTATCCCATTCGATTTTGCCGGTGTAGCCGACCACTTTGGCGACCAGTTCGGTCAGTTCCCGGATGGTCAGTTCCTTGCCGGTACCGGCGTTGACGGTCTCGTTGCCCGAATAGTGGTTCATCAGGAACACGCACAGGTCGGCAAGGTCGTCCACATAGAGGAACTCGCGCAGCGGGCTGCCGTCGCCCCAGCAGGTCACGCTGGGCAGGCCCTGTTCCTTGGCTTCATGGAAGCGCCGGATCAGTGCCGGGACCACATGGCTGTGGGTGGGGTGGTAGTTGTCGTTGGGGCCGTACAAGTTCGTCGGCATGACGCTGATATAATCGGTGCCGTACTGGCGGTTCAGATATTCGCAGTATTTCAGGCCCGAGATCTTGGCCAGCGCATAGGCCTCATTGGTCTTTTCCAGCGCGCTGGTCAGCAGGCAGTCCTCCTTCATGGGCTGCGGGGCCATGCGGGGGTAGATGCAGCTGGACCCCAAAAACTCCAGCTTTTTGCAGCCGTTCTGCCAGGCGGCGTGGATCACGTTCATTTCCAGCGTCATGTTGTCGTACATGAAATCCGCCAGTGCTTCCTCGTTGGCGACGATGCCGCCCACCTTGGCGGCAGCCAGGAACACATAGTCCGGCTTTTCCGCCGCGAAGAAGGCTTCCACTTCCGCCTGACGGCACAGGTCCAGTTCCCTGTGGGTGCGGGTGATCAGGTTGGTATAGCCCTGCCGCTGCAATTCCCGCACGATGGCGCTGCCCACCATACCGCGGTGCCCGGCCACATAGATCTTTGCGTTTTTCTCCATCATCGTTTTCGTCTTCTTTCTACAAGCTCTTTGCGGGGCGTAGCACGGCCCGCATCATTTGATAACGCCTTTTTCCAGGTATTCGGCCAGATTGGTTTTGATATGTTCCTCGGCGCGTTCCACGGCCACCTTTTTCATGTCATGCTCCACCATGATCCGCACCAGTTCCTCAAAGCTGGTCTTGGTGGGGTTCCAGCCCAGTTTCTGCCTGGCCTTGGTGGGGTCGCCCAGCAGGTTGACCACGTCGGTGGGGCGGTAGAAGTCGGGGCTGACCTCGATGAGCACCCGGCCGGTGGCGCGGTCGATGCCTTTTTCTTCCATGCCTTTCCCGACAAAATCCAGTTCGATGCCCACATCATGGAAGGCAAGCTGGCAGAATTCCCGGACCGAATGCTGTTCGCCGGTGGCAATCACGAAGTCCTCCGGCTCGTCATTTTGCAGCAGCAGCCACATGCACTCCACATAATCCTTGGCGTAGCCCCAGTCCCGCAGGCTGGAAAGGTTGCCCAGGTACAGCTTGTCCTGCTTGCCCTGGGCGATGCGGGCAGCGGCCAGCGTGATCTTGCGGGTGACGAAGGTCTCGCCGCGGCGCTCCGACTCATGGTTGAACAAAATGCCGGAGCAGCAGAACATATGGTAGGCTTCCCGGTATTCCTTGACGATCCAGAACCCGTACTGCTTGGCCACCGCGTAGGGGCTGTAGGGGTGGAAGGGGGTCTCCTCGTTCTGCGGCACCTGTTCCACCTTACCGTACAGTTCGCTGGTGGATGCCTGATAGATCCGGCAGGTCTGGGCCAGACCGCACAGGCGGACGGCTTCCAGCACGCGCAGCACGCCGGTGGCGACCACGTCGGCCGTGTATTCGGGCACGTCAAAGCTGACCTGCACATGGCTCTGGGCCGCCAGATTATAAATTTCGTCCGGGCGCACGCTGCCGATGACCGCCATCAGGCTCATGGAATCGCCCAGATCCCCGTAATGCAGGTGAAAGTGGGGGTGGCCTTCCAGGTGGGCGATGCGCTCGCGGTAATCCACCGAGGAACGGCGGATCATGCCATGCACATCATAGCCTTTTTCCAGCAGGAACTCCGCCAGATAGCTGCCGTCCTGGCCGGTAACGCCCGTGATCAATGCTTTTTTCATAGGTTCAATCGCCTTTCTTGGTATATTCACAAATTGGCCTGTCGGCTCTCTATTTGCTATTTTATCGTTTCTTTTCGTCCTGTTACAGGGGGAATCTTGCAAAAGATTAGCATTATATTGACTTTTTCGCTTTTTTCCGCTACAGTATCAGCAGAAAAGTGAGGTGCCTTTGCCATGGAAAGTCCGATGTTCGACGGCGAGCTGGTCCATTCCAGCCGTATCCTCTATACGCCGTCACCGTTTGCGCGCACCAACCTGCTGCATCTGCAGGAGGTCGGCAGCCTGCAGGCACGCCAGCCCCACGCCAGCGTCCGGCAGGGGTTGGCGTCCTACCTCGTCTTTCTTGTGGAGAGCGGTTCCGGGATACTGGAATACGACGGAACGCAGCGCGCCTTGCAGGCGGGGGACTGCGTTTTTCTGGACTGCCGCAGGCCCTACCTGCACCGCACGGGGGACGATCTGTGGCGGCTGCGCTGGGCACATTTCTATGGTCCTAATATGGGCGGCATCTATAAAAAGTATGAGGAACGCGGCGGGCAGCCCGCCTTCCGCACGGCACAGCCCCAGCGTTACCGGGCGCTGCTGCAAGAACTGTATGCGCTTGCCGGATCGGACGATTATGTGCGGGATATGCAGATCTGTACGCGCCTGTTCGATCTGCTGACGCTGCTGATGGAGGAAAGCTGGCACCCGGACCGCGGGCGCATCAGCCGCGGGAAGCGCCAGAGCGTGCAGGACATCAAGGATTATCTGGACACGCACTATACCGAGAAAATCACGCTGGATGCCCTGGCGGAACGGTTCTATATCAATAAGTTTTATCTGACCCGCGTTTTCAAGGAACAGTTCGGCCAGTCGGTCAACAGCTACCTGGTCCAGCTTCGGATCACACAGGCCAAACGGATGCTGCGCTTCACCGACAACAGCATGGAAACCATTGCGCAGGAATGCGGTCTGCATGACGCCAACTATTTTGCGCGCCTGTTCAAAAAGATCGAGGGCGTCACCCCCGGCGAATACCGCCGCCGCTGGTGAACAGCGGAGCTGTGCAGGACGCTGTCACACCGGCAGTTCCATCTCGTGGGGCATTGCCACAAAGCCGTATTTTTCGTAGAGCGGCCGCCCTATTTCGGTTGCTTCCAGCGAGATTGCCGTGACGCCCCTGCGCTTTGCTTCCTGTACCAGCAGGTCCAACGCTTTAAGGGCGACGCCCCTTCTTCTGTAAGCGGGATGGGTGTACATGTTCATGATGTACGCCTTGTTTCCGCTGCGGTTGTTGACGGTCGGCATGACCTAGAAAAAGCTGACGCCGCCCGCGCCGACAACACGCGCCCCCTCCAGCACCAGATAAGCAATGTGGGAGCCGTCGCGGAGCGCCCGCTGGTAATAGAGGAAAGACGCCTTTTCCACGGCGCTTAAATCGGCGTCGTCAGGCAGCCCGTTGGCGGCCCGCAGGACTGCCACTCTTGTTTGTGTCAAAATGTCTATGTTATCGGCAGTCGCCCGCTTGTAAACCAGTTCCATCGTATGTGCTCCTGTAAAATAGTTGCGAGAAAGCTGCAAAAACCGTTTCCCGGAAAAACATTTCTTTATAGATAGGGCAGGCAGGTTCACTTTGCCTGTTCGATCCAGCGGAAGAAGGTATCCAGAGTGTCGCTTTCCTGCCGCTCAAACAGGAATACGCCCGCCGTGTACCACGAGTGCGTGTTTTTTGCATCGGTCACAGAATAAAGCTGGCAGTCGATCCCCAGGGCCTTTGCCTTTTCGCAGAACTGCTCGGCGCACGCATAAGCGACCAGCCCGTCGTGGCGGCTCTGGATCAGCAGCATGGGGATGCGGCTTTCTTCGATCAGGGAACAGGGTTCGCCCAGCGCCCGGTCATAGCCTTTTTCAAACAACTGGTCCAGCAGGATCTTCACGGCGCGCGAACTCCCGGCCGAAAAACTGTAGATGCCGCCCATGCCGATGTAGCCGATCACGTTCCCGACATCAACGCCGGTCTTTTGCTGTATCTTCCGGGAATAGCACAGGATCGAGGACAAATGCGCCCCGGCTGACGGGCCGGACACGATGACCTGGGAAGTGTCGATCCCTTTCTGTTTCAGAAACGCCATGGCGGCCTTGTACCCCGCGCATACATCTTCGATCTGGCACGGGTACTTGTGGCGGGGAGAAAGGCGGTAGCCGAGGGAAACGAAGCGGTAGCCCTCTTTGGCGACGCGCTGGCCGACGAAATCGAAGTCGTCCGGCGAACCGGCGTTCCAGCCGCCGCCGTGGACCCAGACGATCACTTTGCCGCTGACCGCGTGCTCCGGCTCGTACAGCAGAAAATACTGCTGCTCGTCGCTCCCAAAACGCACCTTTTGCGGGCGGAACGGCCTCCCGGTATGGTGCATCTTATGGTAAATGCCCCAATAGCTGAAACTTTCACGCAGAAAATCTTTCATAATTTTCCTCCTTGCCGCGCCACTACGGCATGACGATTTTTCCCATTGTACCACATTCCCGCCTGTGTGGGAACAGGGGTGCGATAGAAAGCCGGGAAAAGAAACCGGCGGCCCGGAACAGATGGTTCCGGGCCGCCGTGCGGTCGTTTGGGCTGTCAGGCTGTTATTCAGATTTTTCGTTTTCGGAAGGTTCGAGAGCGAGGGTGCTGTGGTTGGCGACCGGGATGAAGCGGCGCACAAAGCGGCCCTTGCCGCGACTGAGCACATAGAAATACCCGATCACAGAGAAGATCAGCGCGCCGATAAAGTTGACGAACAGGTCCTCCATCGTATCCAGCAGGCCGATGTCCAGATACCCGCCCAGCCCCAGCGCGGTCTGGGTGCCGTCCGCCTGCACCACAATCACATCGGTGATATTGCGCAGCGTAATGGGCGTGTTGCCGCCGGTCGGGTCCAGAAGGATCGTGCCGATGCTCGACACGATGGTGTCTTTCTGCATATCGAAGAAGAAAAACTGGTCCATGATACATTCAAAGAATTCCCACAGAACGCCCACCGTCATCGAGAAGCAGAACGCGACGATGGCCAGGTACAGCGGCGACAGGTGAAAGCGCACGCGGCTGTTGCGGTTCAGAATGTCCAGCAGGGAGAACCCGATGGCGGCGCACAGGAACCCGTTCAACGTGTGCAGCACGGTGTCCCAGTAGGGGAAGGTCACATAATAAGCGCCGATCTCGCCCAATATCTCGGCTGCATAGATGAACAGCAAAATGATGATCTCCAGCGTGTTCGGCAGATCAATGTCCAGCTTGCGCTCCAGCAGGGAGGGCATGGCGAACAAAACCAGCGTCAGAATACACAGGAACACGTTTTCAAAGTTCCGGTTGAAAAGCTGCGCCAGCATGACAAGAAACACGGAGGTGCGCAGCAGGATATACACCAGCGTGACGGCTCGTTTTTCCTTCCACAGAGTGCGCAGTGAAGGCTGCCCACGGTGCTTGGGATGTTCCATACAATAACTCCTTTACAATGTCCTGTGATCTGTTCGTCGCCCGTTTTAGTCCAGTGTGAAGTCTTTGGGATCCAGTTCGGGCAATACCTGGCGGTGGGGGACCCGCAGCAGCGGGTCATAGGTGAAGCGGCGGCAGCTGTAATAGGGGGAAACGACCCCTTTCAGCTTGCACAAGACCATTTTGGGGTCGGATGCGGGCTGCCCGTGCAGGCAGTAGGCGCAGGCCGGCGCGATTTTGCTGCCGTAGTACTGCTTCCTGAACATAGCCTCACCCCAAACCATAAAAATATACTTAACGACTTTTCCTATTATATAGGCTTTGCCGGGCCTTGTAAAGAGCCGCACAGATAAAGAAAAAAGCGACGACAGCCGCGTCCACCGGCAGCCGGTGGGTGGTGATCACACGTGCCTGCAAGGAGCTGTAAACGGGCAGAACACCCGGCATGAACTGCACGGCCGCCCGCACAAGGGCGGTCAGAAGCAGCAGGTGCAGCAGCCGGTTGAAGGCCAACAGCCGCAGGGAGACCGCGCCCCGCAGCAGCAGGGAAAGCTGCGCCCATACCGAAAGACCCAGCGCGCTCAGGCACAGGCAGCAACCGTACAGCGCCGCGCGCCCGCCAAGCGCGGCAAAGTCGGCGCATCCGGCGGTGATCTCCAACAGTGCGCTCACCAGCGGGCGGGCAGGGGCTGCCTGCGGCAGAAACGGCGCGGCCACCGCCCCCACGACACGGAAAAACAGCACACAGCCGCAGACGTTCAGGCAGCTCATTACAGCACTGCCGACCGCCTGGGAAAAGCCCGCCGGGGCTTCTTCCGCCTGCGCAGGCGAGGCGGCAGCCAACGCGCGTTTCGGGGGCAGAAGGGGCACACACAGCAGCGTACTGAGCAGGTTGGCCGCCAACTGCAGGCCATACAGCAGGATGCCCAGCCGCAGGCTGCCAAGCATCAGCCCGCCCACGCAGCCGATCACGAACCCCGGGCTGGAACAGCATCCCAGCATCATCAGCAGCGCGGATTCCCGCGCGTTCAGCGTTCCCGCGCGGGACAGACGGCCGGTCAGCCTTGCGCAGACCGCATAGCCGCCGAACCAGGCAAGCAGCAGCGCCAGTGCCCCTTCCTCCCGCTGCATCCCCAGCAGGCGGGCGGTCCCACGCAGCAGGCGGCTGTGCCCCTGATGCAGGGTGAGCAGCCATTCGCAGATCACAAAAAAGGGGAACAGAGCGGGCAGCACGGTATCCACGCACAGGCGCAGCCCGCTGGCAAACCCCTGGGCCGCCAAAGCGGGGGAGCGCAGCAGCAAAATGCTCAGCAAAAAGCAGGCCGCCATGGCAGCCCGGTCATGGATGCGGTGTTGACTCATAGAACGCACCTCCGGCGGCGTATATTGGGGCAGGCCGTTATGCTTTGGGGAGGGTATGCCCATGAAACGCCAGAAACATAAAAGACCCCATGACTCCCACTGGTCGGATGCGATCCGGGGAATGTGGGCAAGGCCGCCGGCCGGGTTCTATCAGCTTCCCGCCTTTGAAGTGCGCGGGCGCTATCTTGTGACGGAAGCCTGCCGCCGGGTGCTGGATTTTACCCCCGAAAAGATCTGCCTGGATATGGGGAACTTCATAGTAACATTTTATGGCGGCGGGCTGCGAATAGAATCGCTGAACGGGAAAAGGCTGCTGCTGACCGGGCGCATCGCCGCGATCACCTTTCAGAACAAGCGGGAGGAGGAATGCCCATGAAGCGGGGCGTCTGGTGGCTGGACCGCGTGACTTTCCGGCTGCAGGGGCGGGAGCCGCAGCGCTTCCTCAACCTGGCCGCCCGGCAGGGCGTGCGCCTGTCCCGCCTGTGCTGGGAGGAAAACGGCTTTTCGGCCTGCGCGCCGGGCACAGCGCGGGCGCGCATCCGCCGCCTGGCGGCGCAGGGCGGCTGGAAGATCGAAATTCTGGAACGCAAAGGCCCCGGCGCATGGGCGGAACGCGTCCTGGCCCGGCCCGGTCTGATCGCGGGGGCCGCCCTGTTCTTTGTGCTGCTGCAATGGTTCGGGCAGCTCCTCTGGACGATTGACTTCGGGGAGATGGAGCCGGATGAAGCGTACCGCCTGCGCACGCTGCTGGCGGAATGCGGCGTCTATGAGGGTGTGCGGTTAGAGGAAGAAACGCTGGAGAGCGTGCTGGCAGCCGCGCGGCAGCAAAGCGACCTGTTTGGCTGGATCAGTTTGAACTTTGTGGGCGGCTGCCTGTTTGTGGAACGCACCGAAGCGCAGTATCAGGATCTGCGGCAGGACGTTCCTCTGCAGGCGATGTATGCGAAAGAATCCGGCGAGATCACCGCCGTCGAGGCCGAAAGCGGTTTTGCCGCGGTGTGCCCCGGTGAGCAGGTCGAGCGGGGGCAGCCGCTCGTAAACAGCCTGCGCCTGGACCATGACGGCGACCCGGTGTATCAGGGGGCTTCGGGAAAGGTGATCGCGCGGATCGAAAAAAGCTATACGGCGACCCAGCCCCTTCGCCAGGACGCCGAGATGCTCACGGGCGGGCGCACCGAACAGACGGAACTGTATGTGCTGGGGCATCTGTGGGGCGCGCAGGACACGGCGCAGGAAGCGGCAGACGAAGGCACGGCGGTCTGGACGCCTGTGCGTTTGGGGCGGTTGAGCCTTCCCGCCTGCATCCGGCAGGAGACCGTGTGGACCCGCGCGCCGCAAACCGTCGACTATTCCGCCGAACAGGCCCGCGCACTGGCGCGGCGCGCCTGCCGGGACGCCCTGCTGGCGGAATACCCGGACGCCGTGATCGAAGCGGAACAGTGCCGGTGGGAGAGCGCGCCCGAAGGGGAAGGCTGCACCGTGACCTACCGCTTCTGTGCCAATATCGCCGAACCCGGCCCCGCAACCGAGGTTCCGGCAGTTAAAACGCCCTGAGAGAGCAAATACCAAAAGCAAAAGAAAAATTTTGTGCATATTAGACAATTTCTTTTGGGAAATATTGTGCTATAATCTTAATGGGTAAGTATGATATGTAAGAGCAGGAGGGGAAAAATTTTGGCAGAACGCTCCATCGAACTGGACAGTATCGAATTGGCGGCCGCGATTTTTGGCAACTGCGACCAGAACATCCATTTGTTAGAGAAGGAGTTCGGCGTCACGGCAGTCTGCCGCGGTTCGCTGCTGCGCTTCACCGGCGCGGAGGAGGACGTGACGGCGGCTGTCCATGCCGTGGACGGCATGGTGACGCTGATGCAGAACCACACGCCGCTGGAGGAGCAGACGGTGCGCTACTGCATCAGCCTGGCAAGGGACGGGGAGGAAACGCGCCTGCGGGAACTCACCGACGATTTTGTGGCGGTGACTACCAAAGGGCGGCCGATCCACCCCAAAACCCTGGGCCAGCGGGAGTATCTGGCGGCTATCCGCAAAAATGCCGTCACCTTCGGCGTGGGGCCTGCGGGCACTGGCAAGACCTATCTGGCCGTAGCCATGGCCGTCAAGGCGTTCAAATCGAAGGATGTCAGCCGCATCATTCTGACGCGCCCGGCCGTGGAAGCGGGCGAAAAACTGGGCTTCCTGCCCGGGGACCTGCAAAACAAGGTGGACCCGTATCTGCGCCCTTTGTACGACGCACTGTTCGATATGCTCGGCACCGAAACTTTCCAGAAATTGTTTGAAAAACAGATCATCGAGGTGGCGCCCCTTGCCTATATGCGCGGGCGCACGCTGGACGATGCCTTCATCATTCTGGACGAAGCCCAGAATACCACGCCGGAACAGATGAAGATGTTCCTGACGCGCATGGGCGTCGGCAGCAAAGTGGTCGTGACCGGCGACGTCACCCAGGTGGACCTGCCGGACAAAGTCCGCAGCGGCCTGCTGGACGCGCTGGAAGTTCTGCGCGGTGTAGAGGGCATCGCGCAGATCTACCTGACTGAAAAGGACGTCGTGCGCCACCGCCTGGTGCAGCAGATCATCAGAGCCTATGAAAAAGCCGCCGGGGATACCGCCCGGCGTTCCAGAACATAAAATAAACAGGAGGTCGATTTCCCATGTCCAATAAAGTTCTGATTACCAACGATCAGAATACCGTCAAGATCCCTTCCGGGCTGCGCATTCTGATCCGCCGCAGCTGCAACGCCGTGCTGGACTTTGAAAAGTTTGAAGGTTCGGCCGAGATCAGCGTGACCTTCGTGGACAACCACAAGATCCATGAACTCAACAAACAGTACCGCGACAAAGACGCGGCCACCGATGTGCTGAGCTTCCCGATGGGGGAGAACGGCGAATATGACATCGACGAGGACAACGGCTGCAAGATCCTGGGCGACATCGTGATCTCGATGGAGCGCGCCATGGAACAGGCCGAACTGTACGGCCATTCCCTGCAGCGGGAAGTGGCGTACCTGACCGTACATTCCATGCTGCACCTGCTGGGCTATGACCACGAGGCCAGCGGCCTGGAGGCGGTGCGCATGCGGGAAAAGGAGGAAGCGGTGCTCATCAAGCTCGGCTTGCCGCGCACGGTTTCGTACACATCGGATGAGATCTGAGATCAAACGCTTCGGCTACGGCTTTGTCTATGCCTGGAACGGCATCCGTGCCGCAGCGCAGGAAGAACGCAATTTCCGCTTCCATCTGTGCGCAGCCTGTTACGCGCTGCTGGCCGCCTGGCTGGCTGAACTGGAAGCGGTGGAATGGTGCCTGATCGTTTTGTGCGTTGCGGCGGTCCTGGCGCTGGAACTGGTCAACTCCGCCGTGGAGCGGGCGGTCGACAAGCCCGATACCACCCACTGGTGGAGCGCCGGCGCTGCCAAAGATATGGCGGCCGGGGCGGTTCTGGTCATGGCGGTCGCCTGCCTGGCGGTCGGGCTATGCTTGTTTGTGCCGCGCTGGCAGATCATCTGGCAGAACCTGCTGCAAAGGCCGTGGCTGGCGGTCCTGTGCCTGCTTATGCTGGTGCCGGTCTACCTGTTTATTTTCCGCTATCATAAAAACGAACAGAAAGGGGAACCCCCACATGGCAAAAACGATCCCTGAACCTTCCAGCAGCGTCTTTGTGGCGCTGGTGGGCCGCCCCAACGTGGGCAAATCCAGCCTGACCAACTATCTGGTGGGGGAAAAAGTCGCGATCGTCACAAAGAAACCGCAGACCACCCGCAGCCGCATCACGGGTGTGGTCACCCGGGGACCCGTGCAGTATGTACTGATGGATACCCCCGGCATCCATAAAGCGCGCAACAAGCTGGACAACCGCATGGCCCAGACCGCTGCGGCCAGCCTGAAGGATGTGGATGTGACGCTGATGCTGTTTGAACCGGCCGGTGATTTTACCGAGTCGGAACTCACGATGGTCAAGGCCCTGCAGAAAGCCGGGCCTGCCGTGGCCGTCATCAATAAAGTGGACTTGCTGGACAGCTTCGACGCCCTGGAACAGCGCAAGCGCCAGATCCGGGATTTCGGCTGCTTTGACGAGGTGGTGGCGCTTTCCGCCAGGGACGGCACCGGCTGTGAAGAATTGTTCGGCCTGCTGAAGCCCTACGGCAACGAAGGCCCCCATTATTTTGAGGATGACGCCTTTACCGATATGCCGGAAAAAGAACTGGTGGCCGAACTGGTGCGGGAAAAGGCGCTGCTGTTCCTGCGGGAGGAGATCCCCCACGGCATCGCGGTGGTGGTGGAACGCTTCAAAGAGCGCCCGGACAAAAACCTGGTCGACATCGACGTGGATATTTACTGCGAGCGCAAGAGCCATAAAGGCATGATCATCGGCAAGGGCGGGCAGATGCTGAAAAAGATCGCGTCGGCCGCCCGGCTGGACATCGAAGAACTGCTGGGCGTGCAGGTGAACCTGCAATGCTGGGTCAAGGTCCGCGAAGATTGGCGTGACAACGAGAATCTTCTCAACGCCCTGGGATTTGCAAAGCCCTGACGCCCCTTGCGCCCCGGTTGGACAACTTTTCCCCTTTCTCTGTGGTATGATCGTGAACAAGGAAAGGGGGCGGCAACCGCGATGGCTTGTCAGTCTGGGGATTGGGCGCGGTTTATGCAGACCGGGAGCGTCTACGATTATCTGAATTACAAATCGCATCAGTGCGAACTGCGGGAGGATGAACATGCAGATCGCGACGACGGGGCTGGTCTTGAAACAGGTCAAAGTGGGGGAGGCCGACCAGATCCTGACCCTGCTGACCCCTGACCTGGGGGTGATCTCCGCTTCGGCGCGGGGCAGCCTGCGGCTGAAAAACAAGCTGTTCAGCGCGTCGGGCCTGTTCTGCTATTCGGAGTTCAGCCTGACCAGCGGCCGCAGCCACTATTTTGTGGATACGGCCCAGCTCAAAAAAGGGTTCTACGGCGTTTCGGAAACGGTGGAGGGGATGAGCCTGGCCGCCTATTTTGCGGAGATTGCGATGGCGCTCTCCCCGGCGCCGCCGGAAGCGGAACCGCAGCTGCGTCTGCTGCTGAACTGCCTGTATATGATCGGCGCCAAAAAGATGCCGCTGCGCCAGTTGAAAGCAATCTATGAACTGCGGGCCATGAGCATGGCCGGGTATCAGCCGGACCTTCTGGCCTGCGCCGGGTGCGGAAAATACGACGGCGGCGATTTTTATTTTGACCCTGTGGAAGGGCAGCTTCTTTGCGCGGAATGTGCCGACAAGGCGCGGCATATCCCCAACCTGGATGCCGGGGCGCTGCACGCGCTGCGGCATATCTGCCTTGTGGAAGATAAAAAAGTATTTTCCTTTGCGCTGGCCCCGGCCAGCCAGGCAAACCTGTCCCGCGTCAGCGAGCAGTACATGCTCGCGCACCTGGAACATGGACTCAAAAGCCTTGAATTTTTGAAAACCGTATTGGAATGAGGAGAAACGATACCCTGTTATGGATATAGCCTACAAAACCACACTGGAATTGGATAAAGTCATCGCACGGGCCGTGCAGCTCTGCGTCTGCCAGGAAACAAAAGAGCGGATGCAGGCGCTGGACCCCTGCCCGTCCGTGGAGGAAGAACGCTTCGCCCTCGCGCAGACCAACGCCATCAACTCCCTGTTGATCAAAAACGGAAGCCCGCGCTTCGGCAGCGTGCAGGAAGTGCGCCGCATTGCCGCCCACGCCCAGAAGGGCGGCATCCTTTCGATGGGCGAACTGCTGGAAGTAGCCGCCACGCTGCGCAATTTTTCCGGCCTTTCCCAGTGGTACGGCCTGAGCGAACACGATATGCTGCCGACCGACGATCTGTTCTATGCGCTGGCCCCGCAGCCGGCGCTGGAACGCCAGATCACCGACAGCATCCTTTCGCCGGAAGAAATGGCGGATACCGCCAGCATGACGCTGCACGATCTGCGCCGCAAGATCCGGCAGACCGAGGATTCCATCCGTACCAAACTGGACAACATCATCAAAAATTCCACGACCAGCAAGTTCCTGCAGGATGCCGTCGTATCGCTGCGCAACGGCCGCTATGTGGTGCCGGTGCGCGCGGAGTACCGCGGCGAGGTGGGCGGCGTCATTCATGACGTATCCTCCACCGGCGCCACGATCTTTGTGGAACCCACGGCGGTGGTGGAAGCCAACGCCCGGATCATGCAGCTGCGCGCCCAGGAACAGGAGGAGATTACCCGCATCCTGTCGGCCTTCTCGGCCCAGGTCGGCCTGCTGGAACCGCAGTTTTCCTACAGCTACGAAGCCATGCTGCAGATCGACCTTCTGCTGGCAAAGGCGCGGCTGGCTGTGGAGCAGAACGCCTTCATGCCCGCCGTCAGCGATACGGTGCGTTTCCGCCTGAACCGGGCGCGCCACCCCTTGATCCCGAAAGATCGCGTGGTTCCGGTGGATATTACGCTGGGCGAAGAATACGACACCCTTGTTATCACCGGCCCGAACACCGGCGGCAAGACGGTCTCCATCAAAACCGCGGGCCTGCTCAACGCCATGGCCCAGCACGGCTTCCTGATCCCGGCGCACGAGAGCAGTGTGGTCTGCCATTTTAAGGAATATCTGGTGGATATCGGCGATGAGCAGAGCATTGAACAGAGCCTTTCCACCTTCTCCAGCCACATGAGCCGGATCAGCGGCATCCTGCGCCGGGCAGGACAGGGAACACTGGCGCTCATCGACGAACTGGGCGCCGGTACCGACCCCGCCGAGGGCGCGGCGTTGGCGGTCAGCATTCTGGAACAACTGCGGCGGCAGGGCAGTCTGGTCATGGCCACGACCCATTATGCGGAATTGAAAATTTTCGCGCTGGAAACCCCCGGCGTCGTCAACGCAAGCTGCGAGTTCAACGTCGAAACGCTGATGCCGACCTATAAACTCAGCGTCGGCGTTCCGGGCAAGTCCAACGCCTTCCTTATCAGCTCCAAGCTGGGCATCCCGCAGACGATCATCGACGCGGCGCGCAGCCATATGTCCAACGACGATAAACGGCTGGACAGCGTGCTGGCCCAGTTGGACGATCTGAAACTGCAGCTCAAGAGCGCCCAGGCCGAAGCCGAAAGCGCCCGCTACGCGGCGGAACACGCGCTGGAAAAGGCCGAAAAAGAGCGCGACGCCCTGATTGAACAGGGAAAGCAGGAATTGGAGGAAGCCCGCCGCCGCGCCCATGACCTGATGCAGCAGGTGCAGAACGAGGCCTATAACCTGACCGACGAGCTGCGGCGTATCCAGAAAGACGAAAAGACCAGCGCGGCCCAACGTGCGGTCCGCGCGCGTGAGATCGCCCGCAAGGATACCGAAGCACTGCTCAAACGCACCGACGCCAAACCGGCCGCACGCCAGTATGTCCCCCTCAAAGAGGTGCTGGTCGGGCAGGAAGTGGTGATCGCGGAACTGAACCAGCCGGCGACCGTGATGGCACGCCCGGACCGGGACGGGCTGGTGGAAGTGCGCGCGGGCATCATGAAAACAAAAGTCCCGCTGTCCGGCCTGCGTGCCCCGGACAAGATGGAAAAGCGCCCGAAGCAGGAACCCCGGCGCGCCAGCACCCGCGTACAACTGGACAAAAACCGCAAGACCAGTATGGAACTGAACCTGCTGGGCTACACGGTGGACGAGGCCCTGGCCGAAGTGGACAAGTTCCTGGACAGCGGTATGCTGCGCGGCCAGCAGACGTTGTACATCATCCACGGCAACGGGACCGGCGCGCTGCGCAGCGCGATCCAGAAACATCTGCGCACCCACAAGGCTGTCAAGAGTTTCCGCCTGGGCCGCTATGGCGAGGGCGAGAGCGGCGTGACGGTCGTGGAATTGAAATAAGCAAGCGGTCCGGCCGGGCAGCGCGCGCAAAGCCACGCCCGCCCTTGCCGTCGTATCATAATCAAATATTGCAGCACAGGCCCCGCCTTGGCGGGGCCTGTGCTGTTTTGTAATGAGCGGAAAACGACGCTACATAGGCGCTGCGGGTCGCTTTTTTGCGGTTTTCACCGTTTGCGCATTTTCTTCGCCCGCCGCACATAGACTGGGTAGAAACAGCGGTATGCGGAAAGGGCGTGAGCGCATCAAGACGGTGATCTATCTGGACGTGCTTTTGCTCGTCAACTTTCTGACGGCGTATTTCCTGTTGCTGGCGGCGGGGCTGCTCAGCGGGCAGCGCGCAGGGGGCGGCCGAATGCTGCTGGGCAGCGGTGTGGCGGCCCTTTCCTCCCTGATTCTGTTTGCCCCGGAACAACCGTTCCCGGTCCAGCTTGCCTATAAGATTGCCACGGCGCTGCTCATCACGGCGGCGGCGTTCGGCTGCCGGAACAAACGGCGGCTGGTGACGGCGGCCTGCTGGTACGCGGCGTTCAACATCGCGCTGGCGGGGCTGGTCATGCTCGTGATCCTGAACACCGGGACAAGGGTATTGCAGACGGGCAACCTGACGGTCTATCTGCGGGTATCGCCGCTGCTTCTGGTCGTATTGTCCGGCGCGGGCTGCCTGGCGGTCGAACTGGGAATGCGCCTGCTGGCGCACCGCAAACCGTCCGGGCAGCCGGTGGGGCTGGAAGTGGAACTGGCGGGCGTGCCGGTGCATCTGCGGGCGGCGCTGGACACCGGCTGCCACCTGACCGACCCCATCACCTGCCTGCCGGTGCTGGTCGTCAGCTTCCCCGATGCGGGGCCGCGTATCCCGCCGCCTGTGCGGGATTATCTCAAGGCGTGGTTTGACGGCAAGGCCCCGGAACGCCCGCCGGAGGGGATGAAGCTGCGTCTGATCCCCTGCAAGACGGCGGCCCAGTGCGGCCTGCTGCCGGGGTTCGCCGTGGGCAATATCGGCCTGATCACCGCCCAGGGCATCCTGGGCCTTGGAAGGACGGCGGTGGCCTTTGCGCCGCAGTCCTTCGGCAGTGACCGCTATGAAGCACTGTACGGACAAGATTTTCTATAACGCGGGAGGGAACGCACGATGCAAACACTGAAAGAGATGAACCGCCATTTGCAGACTTTGTGGCTGCGGCTGTTGGCGCCCCAGGAACTCCATTACATCAACGGGTCGGACACTCTGCCCGCGCCGCTGGACGCCCAGGAAGAACAGCGGGCGCTGGCGGAACTTTCGGCGGGGAACACGGGGGCGCGGGAACTTCTCATCACACATAACCTGCGACTGGTCGTGTACATTGCCAAAAAGTTCGAGACCCCCTCCGCAGGGCTGGAGGACATGATCTCCATTGGGACGATCGGCCTGATCAAAGCGGTCAACACCTTTGAACCCAGCAAGAAGATCAAACTGGCGACCTACGCCAGCCGCTGCATCGAAAACGAGATCCTGATGTATCTGCGCAAGAGTTCCAACCGCCGGCAGGACGCCAGCATCGACGAACCGCTGAACACAGATAACGACGGGAACGAACTGCTGCTGATGGACGTGCTGACCAGCGACCAGCCCCAGGTGGGGGAGGAGCTGGAACGCCATGCAGAACGCACCGCCCTGCGCCATGCGGTGGAACGCCTGAACCCGCGGGAACGCCGCATCATGGAGCTGCGGTTCGGGCTGAACCGCGAGATGGAACATACCCAGAAAGAAGTAGCCGACGCGCTGGGCATCTCCCAGAGTTATATCTCAAGGCTGGAAAAGCGCATCATCAAGCGGCTGCGCAAAGAACTGGAAGTGGTGGGTTAAGTTTTCTCGGCGCGGGTGTTGTTGATGAAGTAGTAGGCAAGGCCGTTCATCATGTTCATTTCCGGTTCTTCGGAGTAGAGCAGGAACTCAAAGTCGTCCCGCACCCAGTACACGGCGGTGCGCCGCCCGGGTTTCTGGCTCTGGGTCACAGTAATGCCGCTGATCTCGTACTCGTCTACAGTGTCAAAGGTGCCTGGGGCATAGGAATACGGGTAATGCATACGACCCTTTTTGGAAACAAAGAGCGTCACGAAGCGCCCGGGCACGATCGTATAGTCCAACGCGGCGATGTCGCCCTCGATCAGCCAGTACCGGCGCAGGATCACCAGTTCGTTGTTGGGGTAGTCGGTGAGCCGGAACCCGGCTTCGCGGGAATAATCGGCCGTCAGGTATTGGGTGCGGCTTTCCCGCCCGGAGCTGCCGCGTTCCGCCTGCAGAACGAGCACCAGCACCAGCGCGACGGACACAGCCGCAAGCAGGATCAGCACGATCACGAACCAGATGGATTCAACCATAGCAAGGACCTCCTTTTGCTCATGCTATGCCGGGACCAGGCCGCCGCGTGCAGAAGATTTTACCAGTTCCTTTTCTGATTGCAGGGCAGGGCGGGCGCCCATACTCCTGAACAGTAAAAGGAGGATGGTAAAATGTATCCAGGCAAGGTGGAACTGTGCGGCGTCGATACCTCGCAGCTGCCGGTGCTGAGCGAAGCGGAAAAGAGCGCCCTGATCCGCGCGGCACGGGCGGGCGACCGGGATGCCCGGCAGCAGATGATCCAGGGCAATCTGCGGCTGGTACTCAGCGTCGTGCAGAAATTCTCCAACCGGGGCGAAAATCTGGACGATCTGTTCCAGGTCGGCTGCATCGGGCTTATCAAAGCCATCGACAACTTTGACCCGGCGCTGAACGTGCGGTTCTCCACCTACGGGGTACCGATGATCGTAGGCGAGATCCGCCGCTTCCTGCGGGACAACAACGCCGTGCGGGTCAGCCGTTCGATCCGTGATCTTGCCTGCCATGTCATGCGGGCGCGGGAAGCCCTGCAGAAAGAACAGGGCCGGGAACCCCGCGTTTCCGAGATCGCGGCGCGCGTGGGGGCCACGCCGGAAAACGTAGCCATTGCGCTGGAATCCGTGGTGGAACCGGCCAGCCTGTATGAGCCGGTCTATTCGGACGGGGAGGACAGCCTGGCCCTCATGGACCAGCTGCACGACGCCACGGGGGAGGAAAGCTGGATCAGCGATATCATGTTCCGCGATACCGTCAAGGCGCTTTCGCCGCGGGAGCGGCGCATCATCGCCATGCGGTATCTGAACGGCAAGACCCAGATGCAGGTGGCGAAAGAAATCGGCATCAGCCAGGCGCAGGTCAGCCGGCTGGAAAAAGGCGCGCTGCGCCAGATCAAAGAACAGATCTCTGCCA
Organism: Subdoligranulum variabile; assembly: GCA_003343905.1. GTDB lineage: Bacteria > Bacillota > Clostridia > Oscillospirales > Ruminococcaceae > Gemmiger > Gemmiger variabilis_C. The sequence goes on along the minus strand of QAKI01000057.1, from coordinate 71,301 downwards.
ATTAAAGTGCCCCCTGCCGGGGCCGGTTTTATACCGGTCACGGCAGGGGGCATTAAAAACGTATCAATAGGGGTCTCGCGGCGGCGTACAGGGCCGTCAAAGCCGGGCCGCGCGCTTTTCCATGAGGTATCGATCGGCGAGTTTATGCACCTGCGCCACGCGCTTGTCCGAAATATCCCAAGAGGAAAGTTCCGCTTCGATCAGTTCGGGAAATTTCTTGCTGATATCCCGCAGCGCATTGCCCGCGGATCTTCGCACATAGTCGCTTTCGTCTGCTTTCAACGCAGAGAGCAGGGCAATGGCCGTTTCGGGGTGGTCTTTGAAATACTCCCGGCTGGTCCATATGCGAAGCCCTTCCGAAACAGCCCGGCGTACAGTAGGGCGGCCGTCTTGCAGCCATTCCCGGATGGTGGGCAGAGAGTTCTGATACCCGTTTACAGAACAGTACAGGTCAAACGCCATTGCAAAAACTTCCTGCACCTTCCAACTGGGATGCGTGCTTACGGTATTGCGCAAAAACTCCAATGCGTCCGGCAGCGTCGCGCCCGCATAGCCGTACAGGAGCACGCCGATCTCCTGGATTTGAAAATGCTCTGAGCCGTACAATTCCGAAGCGATTTGCATGGCTTCCTCCGGCGAAAGGGCGCGCCTCAATCGGGCAGCCTCTTCCTTCACCTTTTTCAAATTGTCCTTCCCGGTCAATGTGTCGATCAGGTATTGCCGGTATTGTTCCTCCATAAACAAACGCCTCCGCGATCTATCAGGCGGTACGCACAGTCAGAAATCCAAAACGCACGCTGTCATTCCAGTTCGATGCCGCAGGCGCGCAGCGCACGCTGGAAGGACTTCGGGTTTTTATACAGGATGCCGGTAATGCCCAGGTTATAGGCAGCCTGGGCGTTGGCCTTACTGTCGTCCACAAAGATGGACTCGTCGTAGGCAAGGTGATACTGGCGCATCAGCGTCGTGTAGATCTCCGGCTCCGGCTTGCACAGGTGTACTTCACAGGAGGCAATGCCCCCGTCAAACAGGGCAAACCAGTCCCGCTGGCGCAGATCGTCCAGAACGTCGGTGGGAATGTTCGTCAGGTAATACAGGCGGTACCCGGCAGATTTCAGTTCCTTCATCACCCGGATTGTCGTTTTTTTCGTGCGCAGCATCGCGGCCCATTCTTCAATGACGGTGCGGACCTCGAACTCCCGGTTGACATGGGCCGCGTTCTCCATCATCAGGCGGTTGGCTTCCTCGCGGGTGATGACGCCGCGGTCGAGGTCCATCCATTCCTGGCTGCCGAAGGTTAGGTCATATACCACGTCCTCTGCGTGTTTGTTCATAAAGCGGTCCATCAGAAAATTGCGGGGGTTGAAATCCACAACGACGCCCCCGAAATCAAGAAGGATGTTTTTATACATAAGAGCAGCTTCCTCCCGGTACACTTCATTTCTGTGCCTTCTATTATACACGGAAACGCGCCGGGAAACAATCGCTTTTTCACCGCATACAATGGAACGGCATACAGAAGGGAGGCGCTGTGCATGACTTTGCGTGAACTGGGTGAAAAAGACGTGATCCAGATCCGTACCGGGGAAAAACTGGGCCGGATCGACGATGTGATCTTTGACGAAAAAAACGCCGCACTGCAGTCCGTGGTGCTGCGCGGGCGCGCGCATCTGTTCGGGCTGATGGGGTACGATGAGGACCTTGTCATCCCCTGGCAGTCCATCCGCAACATCGGCGTCGATGCGATCATGACGGACGTGGAGCCGGAGGATTTGCAGCGGCGGGGGCGGCACGGTCAATAAGGGATATATTTTCTGTAAAAGACAAGATTTTGAGTGCATTTTTCTGACGGTCATGCTATAATAGGGGCAAACATGGAAATGGAGTCCTGACCGTGAAGGAAAGCCGCCAGCCCGCAGCCCGGCACCTGCTTGCCGCCACGATAGTGGCCGCCGCCGTTATCGTGTGGGGCGCGCTGTTTCTGATCGCGCCGGTCTGGCAGTTCCCGGACCGGGCGGCGGCTTATCAGGTCCCCGCCGCCGTGCAGGCCCCCACGCCGGAAGGATCCCACACGGGTCCGATCGACGTGAACACCGCCGACGCCCAGTTGCTGATGGAACTGCCCGGGATCGGGCCGGTCAAGGCGGACGCCATCATCGCCTACCGGGAAGAACACGGGCCGTTCGCTTCGCTCGACGAACTGGATGAGGTGAAGGGGATCTCGGCCCGCATGGTCGAAAGCTGGGCGGGCCTTGCGGTCGCCGGTACACAGCGGGCGGACGATGCCGATACAAATTGACAGGGAGGAACAGGAACTTGGAAAAGTCCGAGAGTATTTTCATCAACCGGGAATTGAGCTGGCTCGACTTTGACAGCCGCGTGCTGGCGCTGGCCAAGGAGAAGAACGTGCCGCTGGCCGAACGTCTGAAATTTGCCGCCATCTTCGGCAGCAATATGGATGAGTTCTTCATGGTGCGCGTCGGTTCGCTGTACGACCAGACGCTGCTCAAGAACAACAAACCGGACGTGGTCACGCACATGACGGCGGCCGAACAGATCGCCGCCATCACGCCTCGCGTGGCCGAATTGCAGGCGAAGTGCGACAAATACTTCCAGCACCTTATGGGGCAGTTGGCGGACGCCGGATATAAAAAAGTGGATTTTTCCAAGCTGAGCAAACAGCAGGAACATTTCTGGAAAACCTACTTCCACCGGGAACTGCTGCCGCTGCTCAGCCCGCAGATCGTGGACTCGCGCCATCCGTTCCCGTTCCTGAACAATAAGGACATTTACTACATCGCCCAGCTTTACAACAAGGGCGACGGCGTCAGCTTCGGCATTATCCCGATCAGCAGCCGGTTCGAGCGCGTGCTGTTCATCCGCGACGGCGAGACCACCTGCTTTGCCTTTATTGAGGAACTGGTGGCCCACTATGCGTCCGCCATCTTCAACACCAGCACGATCCAGAAAAAATGCCTGTTCCGCGTGACCCGCAACGCCGACATCACGGTGGACGAGGGCATGATGGACCACGACATCGACTTCCGCGACGTGATGAGTGAACTGCTCAAGAAGCGCCGCAAACTGGCGGCGGTCCGCCTGCAGTTCTGGCCGGAAGCCCCGCAGGAGATCGCCAAATTCCTGCGGGACAAGCTGGTCGTTCCGGCGTCCCGCTGCTATTCGCAGACTTCGCCGCTGGACACCGGCTGCCTGTTCAAGTTGGCGTCGCGGATCGCCGGGGACGGCGGCCACGCGGAAATGTTCTACCCGCCGGCCAAGCCGATGCAGGCTCCCGCCGGGTATGACCTGTACACCGAGGTACGCAAGCACGACGTTCTCCTGGCTTACCCGTACCAGAGCATCCGCCCGTTCATTCGTATGCTGCTGCGCGCGGGCGCGGATCCCAACGTCGTTTCCATCAAGATGACGCTGTACCGCATGGCCAGCGACTCCCAGATCGTCAGCGCGCTGATCAATGCGGCGGAAAACGGCAAAGAGGTCGTGGCCATGGTGGAACTGCGCGCCCGCTTTGACGAGCAGAACAACATCGACTGGTCCAAGCAGTTGCAGGATGCGGGCTGCACGGTGATGTACGGCTTCGACGATTACAAGGTCCATTCCAAGCTGACGCTGATCACCAGCCGGGTGAACGGCAAGTACCATTACCTGACCCAGATCGGCACCGGTAACTACAACGAGAAAACCAGCGAACTGTACACCGACCTTTCCTTCATCACCACGCGGCAGAGCATTGGCGAGGAAGCCAACGCCGTGTTCAACAATATGGCGCTGCAGCGCCTGACCAGTGAAGCGGACACCATGCTGGTGGCGCCGCTGCGCTTCAAGACGGTGCTGCTGGAAGAAATGGACCGCCAGATCGCGCTGGCCATGCAGGGCAAACCGGCTTCGATCATTTTGAAGAACAACTCCATCAACGACCCGCAGATCATCGCCAAGATCAGCCAGGCAAGCTGTGCCGGTGTGCGGGTGGATATGATCGTGCGCGGAATCTGCTGCGTGCGGGCCGGTGTGCCCGGCCGCACGGAGAACGTGCATATCCGCAGCATCGTGGGCCGTTATCTGGAACACTCCCGCATTTACTGCTTCGGCAGCGGGGAGAATATGCGCATCTACATCGCTTCGGGTGACTTCCTGACCCGCAACACCGAGCGCCGCGTGGAAGTGGGCGTGCGGGTGGATGACCCGGTGATCGCCAAAAAGCTGCGCGGCATCCTGGATCTGCAGCTGCGGGATACGGTCAACGCGCGGGAAATGCAGCCCGACGGGAACTATACCAAGGTGAAGCCTGCGCCGGGCCAGCCCCCGGTGGACAGCCAGATGGCGATGTTCGGCTACTTCAAGGACGGCTTTGTGATGGAGCAGGAAAAACCGAAGCAGCCTGCGGCCAAAGCTGTGGCAAAAAAGACGGGAACCAAAACGGGCGGGCGGCAGCCTTCTTCTCTGCGCCCTGCCCGCACGGGGCTGTGGCAGAATCTGTTCGGCCGCGGCAAAAAATAAAACTGGAAAGGAAACTTCCGCAACATGAAGACGTGTGTCATTACTGAAAACTTTAGCTGCGACCCCACCAAGGTCTGGCTCTATCTGACGAAACCCACCCTCAACAGTTGGCGCAAGGACGTGCGCGACTGTGAGAACGACGGCGACCAGCGCATGGTGGAACACCACACCGACGGCAGCACCACGGAACTGAACTTCACCCGCTTTGAAAAGCCCCGCAGCCTGAGCGGCAGCTTCCAGAAGGGCAAGATCAGCGGCACGTTCACGGTAATTCTGCTGGGCGGCGGCGATTCCACCAGCCTGGAATGCACGATGGAGATCAAGGGCCTGGGCCTGTTCGCCAAGCCGAAAAAGCTGCTGCAGGAACGCATGACGATGCTGCACAACGCCCTCGGCGCATAATCCCGCAGGATGTATCCGCACCGGTTTCCCAAAGCTGGTGCGGATATTTTTTTGCCTTTCGCCGTATATATGCAAAAAGGAGGTGTTTTCCTATGTGGGAAGAAAGCGGGATGGCGCCGCCGCAGGCGGGCGGCGGCCGCAAAAAGGGAAGGGGAAAGCCCAAAACCGAAGAAAATCTGGTCCTGTGGGCGCAGGTCCTGCTCTGTCTGGCGGCGGTGGGGCTGGTGCTGGGCGCCCGGTACATGCAGTGGCCGTTTTTGCCGCGGCTGCGCACGGCGTTTGAAGCAGCCATGCAGCCGGAGCAGGAACTGTTCCTGACGCAGGGGCGCAACCTTGCCAAATTTACGGAGGACGCGGTGGAGACCGTCAGCCGGGCAATCGGTGAATTCTGGGCCGGGGAACCGGCGGCGCAAAGCACGGCGGCGCGGCCTGCCCACGGCAAGAGGCAAACCGTCCCGTCCGGCGCGCGGGAGGAAAGCTATCTGCCGGAATTTGCGCTGTGCTATCCGCTGCCGGGCGGCAGCGATACCCGGACATCCGGCTACGGGTGGCGGACGGACCCGATGGGCGGTTCCGGCTCGGATTTCCACCTGGGCAACGACCTGGCGGCCGCGGAAGGCACTATGATCTTCGCGGCCGCCGACGGCGTGGTGCGCTACGCCGGTACGCACAACAGCTACGGGAACTATGTGCGGATCCTGCACGAAGACGGGGACGAAAGCCTGTACGCGCATATGCAGTATGTGTTCGTGCGCAGCGGCCAGCCGGTGACGGCCGGGCAGGTGTTGGGGACCGTGGGGGAGACCGGCAACGCGACCGGCCCGCATCTGCACTTTGAAATTCTGCATCAGGGGGTCCGGTATGATCCGTCCCAGGCATTGCAGGCGGCATCGTAGGGCGCGGGTCCGTGTGCGCGCGCCGCTGGCGGTCCTTTTTGTTCTCTGCTTCGCCCTCGCGCTGGACAGCATCGGCGTGATCCGCATCGGCCTGTTCTGCGCGGTTCTGCATGAAAGCGGCCATCTGCTGATGTACCGCCGGCAGTGGAAGTGCTGGCCGGACCTGGAAATATCGCCGGGCGGCATCTGCCTGCGGCTGCGCGGCGTGCCATTGACCCCGCAGCGGGAATTTCTGCTGGCGGCGGCCGGGCCGCTGTGCAACCTGCTGACCTGCTGCGGTATGCTGGGCTGGATGGAACTGACGGGGCAGTACAGCTACCTTGGGTACTGGTTCGCCAGCGCCAACCTGCTGGTCGGCGGCATGAACCTGCTGCCGCTGCCCGGGCTGGACGGCGCGCGGATGCTGCATTCTTTCTGGAGATGGTGAACAACAGTTGCATTTCCCGGTCGCATAAGGTACAATGAAAACAGTTCAATAACAAGGATGGTTCACGAAAATGGCGGAATTTTCCCCGAAATTCAAAGAGGCGCTGAGCCTTGTGCAGAAACCGGGCCGTTATACGGGCGGCGAGCCGGGCAGCGTATACAAAGAGAAAGACCGCGTCGATGTGCGCATGGCCTTCTGCTTCCCGGACACCTACGAGATCGGCATGTCGTTCCTGGGCGAAAAAATTTTGTATGACCTGCTCAACCGGCATGAAAACTGGTGGTGTGAGCGCGCCTTCATGCCCTGGACGGATATGAAGGAACAGATGGAACGCCTGTCGATTCCGCTGTACTGCCTGGAAAGCAAAGACCCGCTGACGGCGTTTGACATCGTGGGCTTCTCGCTGGAATACGAGCTGTGCTATACGAATGTTCTGGCCATGCTGCGCCTGGCCGGCATCCCGCTGCGCGCGGCGGACCGCGATGAGCACTGGCCGCTGATCATCGCAGGCGGGCCTTGCGTGTGCAACGCGGAGCCGATGGCGGATTTCTTCGACGTGATGCAGCTTGGCGAAGGCGAGCAGATGCTGCAGGATATCTGCGCGGCGGTGGAACAGGGCAAGAAACAGGGCTGGGACAAAGAGACCCTGCTGCTGGAAATGGCGAAGATCCCCGGCGTGTATGTGCCGTCTTTCTATGATGTAGCCTACCTGCCGGACGGCCGGATCGAATCGGTCAAACCGAACCGCCCCGGTGTCCCGGCGCGCGTCACCAAGGCCATCGTCAAAAATATGGATGACTACGAACCGCCGAAGCACTTTGTGGTGCCGATGGTGGGGTCCGTGCAGGACCGCGCCAGCGTGGAAGTTCTGCGCGGCTGTGTGCGCGGCTGCCGGTTCTGCCAGGCCGGGCAGATCTACCGGCCTTTCCGGGAGCGTTCCCCGAAGCTCATCAGCGACAGCGCGCGGGAACTCTGCCACAATACCGGCTACGACGAACTGAGTTTGATGAGCCTTTCCACGTCGGACCATTCCCGGCTGGAATCCATCCTGGATGAGCTGAACACCTGGGCGGAAGCGGACCACGTCAGCCTGTCGCTGCCCTCGCTCCGGGTGGACAACTTCTCTCAGTCCCTTGTCGAAAAGACTTCCAAGGTGCGCAAGAGCGGTCTGACTTTCGCCGCTGAAGCCGGCACCCAGCGCCTGCGGGACGTCATCAATAAAAACGTCACCTGGGAACAGATCGAACGCGGCTGCCGGATCGCATTCTCGGAAGGGTACACCTCGGTCAAGCTGTATTTCATGATGGGCCTTCCCACTGAGACCATGGAGGATATCAAGGGCATTGCGGACACCGCCCAGAAAGTGGTCGATCTGTTCTACCAGATCCCGGAGCGCCCCAAGGGCAAGGGCGTGCAGGTCACCATCAGCGTTGCCTGCTTCGTGCCCAAACCCGACACCCCGTTCCAGTTCTGCGCCCAGGACCGGCGCGAATCCCTGCGGGAAAAGCAGAAGTATCTGCTCAGCTGCGTCCACTCCCGCAAGATCAAGGTCAACTATCATGACAGCGCCACCAGCGTACTGGAAGGCGTTTTTGCCAAGGGCGACCGCCGTCTGGGCCGCGTGATCGAAACAGCGTTTGAAAACGGCGCGTTCTTTGATACCTGGGAAGAATATTTTGACTATGACCGCTGGATGGCGGCTTTTGCAGCCTGCGGCATCGCCTCGGACTTCTACAATTACCGCACGATGGCAACGGATGAAGTGACCCCGTGGGATCACCTGGACGTGGGCGTCAGCCATGCCCATCTGGTGCGCGAATATGAAAAAGCCCTGAAGGCGCAGACCACGCAACCCTGCAACCGTCAGTGCAGCGGATGCGGCGCCAATAAACTGCTGGGAGGACCGTGTTTTGACTACAGTAAGAATCTTCTTTGAAAAGCGCGGGGAAGCGGCCTACATTTCGCTGCTGGATCTGCAGCGGGTGTTCCACCGCCTGCTCAAAATAAGCGGCCTGCCGGTATGGTACACCCAGGGGTTCAACCCGCACATTTATCTGTCGTTTTCCTGCCCGCTGTCGCTGGAACAGGAGAGCCTGTGCGAAAGCTGTGAGGTAAAGACCGAGCAGGAAACGATCGACGGCGCGGCCTGGCAGGCGGCATTGCAGCCGCTGATGCCGCGCGGCATCACGATCACAAAGGTGGCCCCCGCCATCGAGAAGGTCGCTGCGATCACCTCGGCCGTTTACGAGATCACCATGCCGGCCGAAAGCGCCCGTGCCATCGAAGCCTACAACGCAGCCCCCAGCGCGGAAGTTTCCAAAAAGACCAAGCGCGGGCAGAAAACGCTGGACCTGAAAGCCTACCTGCCGCAGATCCAGTGGCAGGTAGAGGGGGACCGGCTGCACTTTTCTATTCAGGTCCCCTGCGGCTCCGGCGAGGCGCTGAACCTGAACCCGTCGCTGCTGATGCAGTATCTGCAGGCCCAGGGGGGCGCGCCCGCCTGGCAGTGCCAGGTGCTGCGCACCCATCTGTACGATCAGGCAGGGAAGGACTTTGCCTGATAAAACTGCGCGCCATGGCCTTGGCGCGCATTTTCCTTATGATCCGTTCGGCCGCCAAATTTGCGCGCAGGAACCGCCTGCCGCCCGAGAAAGGAGCGATCCATGCAGAAGTACGAATACGACGACACATACAAAGTGCTGTACAGAAGCACAAGGAAAACGCCGTTTTTTGTGGATGTACCGCCCATGCATTACATCACCTACAACGGCAAAGGCCATCCAAGCGGGCCGGACTTTCAGGAAGCGTGCAATTCCTTGTTTTCTTTGTCCTATACCCTCAAATTCAAGGTGGCCCGGCCCAAAGGCTTTGACTATAAAGTCAACCCCATGGAAGTCAGTTGGTTCTTAGATAAAAAGGACGGCACAATCGACTTCACCTGGAAAGCGATGATCATGCAACCTGCGTGCATCAGCCATGCAGATTTTGGCAGGGCGCTGGAGATCTCCCGGAAACTTGGAAAAGACATCAGCTATGAAAAGTTACAGTTTGAAGAGATCGACTTTGGACGATGCGTGCAGTGCTTCCACCCGGGCGATTATAACGCGATGAACGCCACCATGTACAGGATGCAGGACTTTGCCAGAGAGAACGGCCTTGCCTTCGATCTGTACACGCATGATATCTATTTGAACGACTCCAGAAAGACCAAAACCGAGAATTTGAAGGCGATCATGCGTATCGGCGTACATAAAAAGTAACTTTTTATGAAAAAGTCCTTGCAATTTGCAGGGACATGTGGTATTATACTACGGCAATACACACGCATTGCGTTGTTTTTTTGTGCCCATTTTTCAAAGCGGAAAGCGGGTTAGAAAACATAAAACGCAGTGCGGCGGGTAAAACTAAATTTATTGGAGGAAACAAACAATGGCAGTCGTATCTATGAAGCAGCTTCTGGAGGCTGGCGTCCACTTCGGTCACCAGACCCGCCGCTGGAACCCCAAAATGGCGAAGTACATCTTCACCGAGCGCAACGGCATCTACATCATCGACCTGCAGAAGACCGTGAAGAAACTGGACGAGGCTTACAACTTCGTCCGTGACACCGCGGCCGAAGGCGGCGAGATCCTGTTCGTCGGCACCAAGAAGCAGGCGCAGGAGTCCATCCGTGACGAGGCTACCCGCTGCGGCATGCACTACGTCAATGCCCGCTGGCTGGGCGGTATGCTGACCAACTTCCGCACCATCCGCAAGCGCATCGACCGTATGGAGCAGCTTAAGACCATGCAGGAGGACGGCACGTTCGACCTGCTGCCCAAGAAGGAAGTCGTCAAGCTCGAGCTCGAGATGGCCAAGCTGGACAAGTACCTGGGCGGCGTCAAGAACATGAAGACCCTGCCGAAGGCCCTGTTCATCGTGGACCCCCACAAGGAGCGCATCGCTGTCTCCGAGGCCCGCAAGCTGCACATCCCCATCGTTGCCATCGTGGATACCAACTGCGATCCCGATGAGATCGATTACGTGATCCCCGGCAACGACGACGCCATCCGCGCCGTCAAGCTGATCTCCGGCGCCATGGCGAACGCCGTGCTGGAAGGCAAGCAGGGCGTTCAGGAAGAACCCGCCGCTGCTCCCGCTGCGGAAAGCGCCGAGGCCTGATCGCAAACATACACGCGTACAAGACAGAAAGGACAATAGAAACATGGCTATTTCTGCAAAAGACGTTATGGAACTGCGCCGCCAGACCGACTGCGGCATGATGGAATGCAAGAAGGCTCTGACCCAGGCTGACGGCGACTTCGAAAAGGCCATTGAGATCCTGCGTGAGCAGGGCCTGGCTACCGCCAGCAAGAAGGCCGGCCGTATCGCCGCCGAGGGCATGGTCTACGCGGTTTCTTTCCCGAACTGCGCCGTCGTGGTCGAGGTCAACGCCGAGACCGACTTCGTCGCCAAGAACGAGAAGTTTGTGGAATTCACCAAGAACCTGGCTCAGGTCGTTGCGGACGAGAACCCCGCTGACGTGGAGGCTCTGATGAGCTGCAAGATGGGCGAGGGCACTGTGGACGACGCCCTGAAGGCGCTGATCCTGGTCATCAAGGAGAACATCAAGGTTCGCCGTTTCGCCCGTTACGACGGCCACTGCGCTGCCTATGTGCATGGCGGCGGCACCCACGGCGTTATCGTCAAGTTCGAGACCAGCGACGAAGTTGCTGCCAAGCCCGAGTTCGCGGCTTTCGGCAAGGACATCGCCATGCAGGTCGCGGCTGCCAACCCCAGCTACCTGAACGAAGCTGCCGTTCCGGCCGAGACCATCGCCAAGGAGAAGGAGATCATCCTGGCTCAGATGGCGAACGATCCCAAGACCGCCAACAAGCCCGATGCCATCAAAGAGAAGATGGCCATCGGCAAGCTGGGCAAGTTCTACAAGGAGAACTGCCTGGTCGATCAGGCCTTCATCAAGGACGGCAACATGGACGTCAAGAAGTATGTTGCTGACACCGCCAAGGCTCTGGGCGGCGACATCGTGATCGCGGATTACACCCACTTCATCAAGGGCGAAGGCCTCGAGAAGCGCAGCGAGGACTTCGCTGCTGAGGTTGCTGCGGCGATCAAGCACTAATTTGCGTTCTGCATATTGAATAACTGGACCCCCGCGGGTAAAAGCCCGCGGGGGTTTTCTGTTTGTGTGCCCGTATTTTCCCGGAAAAACACAGGGCGCGGCATATGTCATGCGGGGCAGCGGATCTTGATTAAAGGCTCCCTTTATAGACCATACTCCGAAGGAAATGGGGGCGTAAAAAGATGTCGCTGCGCAGATTGTGGTTCCTGCGGATCGTACTGATCCTGATGGCGGGGATTGTGCTGTGCCGGGTCCTGTGGATCGGCACCGACCAGACCTATGCGGTCAGTGCCGGGAAGCAGACGGCCCAGACCACCGAACTGCCGCGGGCGCGCGGCAACTTCTATGACCGGGACGGCAGACTGCTGACGGGGTACACGCCGGAATGGTACGCCCTGTGTATTCCCGGGGATGCCAGTTATGCCACGCTGTTCCCGTATGTTTCCTACGCGGAACAGGTGGAACTGTACGAAAACCGCAACGCGGCCAGCCCGTTCCTGATTTCGGTGGAACAGGACCTTACCAGCCAGGGCGTACCGACCTACGAAGGGCGGCGGCGCTATCTGCCGATACCGATCGCTGTCCACCTTCTGGGCTACCTGGACGGCGATGGTGCGGGCGTTTCGGGGCTGGAATATGCATATGACGACATTCTGGCGTCCGCGGCGGACGAGTCGGTGGTGTCCTGCCTTACGTCGGCACAGGGCCGGCTGCTGAACGGCGAGATGCCCACCGTTACCGTGCAGGAAGCGGGTACCGGCGAAGGGGTACAGCTCACTTTGGATGCGAACGTCCAGCGCATCTGTGAGGGCGTGGCCGGGCTGTATATGCCGCGCGGGTGCATCGTCGTGATGGATGTGCAGAGCGGGGAAGCGCTGGCCTGCGTCAGTATGCCGGAATACGACCCGGACAACGTGGCAAAGAGCATCCAGGCGGACGATACGTCGCTTATCAACCGCACGTTCAGCACTTTCAGCGCCGGGTCTGTGTTCAAGGTGGTGCTGGCTGCGGCCGCCTATGAAAACGGGCTCGACTGGTTCACCCACGAATGTACCGGCAGCGTGGAAGTGGACGGCCAAATATACCGCTGCGCGCAGGGGCGTGCCCATGGCGAGGTGAACCTGCGCGGGGCGCTGGAACAAAGCTGCAACTGCTTTTTTGTGGAGTTGGGGCAGGCGCTGGGCGGCGCCGCGGTGCTGCGCGAAGCGGAAAAATTCGGCTTTGGCGAAGCCTGCGCGGTGGCGCCGGGACTCAAGAGCAGCGCGGGGGTTCTGCCGGACGATGCCGCGCTGGACAATTCAGGGCAGCTTGCACTGTTCAGCTTCGGGCAGGGGGACCTGACCGCAACACCGCTGCAGATCACCGCCATGATGAATACCGTCGCTGCGGGCGGCGTGTACCGCACCCCGCGGCTGGTGCGCGGGGTGGTGGACGAAACCATGCAGGTGACCGCGCCCGTCAAAGTGCCGGAAGAAGAACGGGTATGCCGGGAGGATACCGCCCGCGTCCTGCGGGATATGCTGCGATCCGTGGTCGAAGAGGGCATCGGCCGCGATGCCCAGCCACAGGAAGGCGCGGCGGGCGGCAAAACGGGGACGGCCCAGACCGGGCAATTCGACGAAGAAGGGGAGGAACTGCTCAACTACTGGTTCAGTGGTTTTTACCCGGCCGACGCGCCGCGCTATACGATCACGGTGCTACAGGACGGCATTTTGGAGCCGGAAACTTCCAGCGCGGCGGTCTTTGCCCGTATCGCGGACGCACTGCACGTGTGGGAACAGGAAGAAACCGTGGAAGCTGACGTTTCTGCGGCAAAAAGAAGTTGACAAGAGCGCAAAAGCGGCATATAATTACCTTGTAAAAGGAAAATGGCGTTGAAGGGGCTCATGCCGGGCCCGCAGTCCAAAGAGAGAGCGGCCGCTTGGTGAAAGGCGCTTGGCTGACATCCGGCAAAGCCACCCCGGAGCTTCTGGCGCAGAGCCGGACGTATTTGCGGCGTTAACGCAGGGAAAGCGGCGTCCCGTTTGGGGCGCAAACCGGGTGGTACCACGGAAGCGATAAACCTTCGTCCCTGTATAAGGGCGAGGGCTATATTTTTTCGGGGGCCCTTTTCAGCGCGAATGAATCCATGGATGGGAGAACGTATTGTATGCAATGGACAGGACTGAATGAACTGCGCGAGAAGTATCTGCACTTTTTTGAGACCAAGGACCATCTGCGTCTGGGCAGCTTCCCGCTGGTGCCGAAGGATGACCCCAGCCTGCTGCTAATCAACAGCGGCATGGCCCCGATGAAAAAATGGTTCCTCGGCCAGGAGGAACCGCCCCGCCACCGCGTCACCACCTGCCAGAAGTGCATCCGCACGCCGGACATCGAGCGGGTCGGCATCACGGCGCGCCACGGCACCTTCTTTGAGATGCTGGGCAACTTCAGCTTCCAGGATTACTTCAAAGAGGATGTGATCCCCTGGGCCTGGGAGTTCCTGACCAAGGAACTGGGCATCCCGGCCGAAAAGCTGTATATCTCCGTCTACCTGGAAGATGACGAAGCCTACGACATCTGGACCAAGAAAGTCGGCATCCCCGAGGATCACATGGTCCGCTTCGGCAAGGAAGACAACTTCTGGGAGCATGGTTCCGGCCCCTGCGGCCCCTGCTCCGAGATCTACTATGACCGCGGGCCGGAGCATGGCTGCGGCAAGCCCACCTGCAAGGTCGGCTGCGACTGCGACCGCTATATGGAGATCTGGAACCTGGTGTTCAGCCAGTTCGACTCCGACGGCAAGGGCCATTATGAGCGCCTGCCGCGCCCCAACATCGACACCGGCATGGGCCTTGAACGCCTGGCCTGCGTGATGCAGGATGTGGGCAACCTGTTTGAAGTCGATACGGTGGCTTCCGTGCTGCACCATGTGGAGCGCATCTCCGGCAAGCACTACGGCGACAACGAAAAGGACGATATCTCCATCCGCGTCATCACCGACCATATCCGCTCCACGGTGTTCATGGTCTCCGACGGCATCCTGCCCTCCAACGAAGGCCGCGGCTATGTGCTGCGCCGTTTGTTGCGCCGTGCGGCCCGCCATGGCCGTATGCTGGGCATCGACCACCCGTTCCTGACGGAACTGATCGACACGGTGATTGAATCCAGCGAAGCCGGTTACCCGGAACTGCGCGAGCATGAGTCCTATATCAAAAAGGTGGTCGGCACCGAAGAAGAACGCTTCGGCCGCACGATCGACGCCGGTCTGACGATCCTTAACGGTATGATCGACAAGGTGCAGACCGAGCAGATCAAGAATGAAGGCAAGCTGACCCTTTCGGGCGCAGATGTATTCAAACTCAACGACACCTTCGGTTTCCCGCTCGACCTGACCAAGGAGATCGCAGCCGAAGCCGGTGTTGAGGTGGATGAGGACGCCTTCCACGTGGAGATGAACAAGCAGCGTGAACGCGCCCGTTCGGAGCGTCTGGCCAAGGATATTTCCGGCTGGAGCGCCGACCTGTTCGGCGAACTGGATGCGGAAGCTACCCGTTTTGACGGCTATGAAACGCTGAGCGAGAGCGCCACCGTGCTGGCTCTCTCGGACGGGGACGAACTGGTGGACGCCATTGCGACCGACGAGGCCGGCGAGTCCAAAGAGGGCGTTCTGGTGGTCCTGGACCACACGCCGTTCTATGCCGAGATGGGCGGTCAGGTCGCGGACCATGGCTACATCACTTCCGGTGATGCCAAGCTGAAGGTCACCCAGGTCAAAAAGACCCCGAAGGGCTACTTTGTCCACACCTGCGAACTGCTGGACGGCACGGTCAAGACCGGGGACACCGTGACGGCTTCGGTGGATGAAGCGCGCCGCATGGCGATCTGCCGCAACCATACCGCCACCCACCTGCTGCAGAAGGCCCTGCGCGAAGTGCTGGGCGAGCATGTGCATCAGGCGGGCAGCTATCAGGATGAAAAACTCACGCACTTCGACTTCACGCATTTCAGCGCGGTGACCAGCGATGAACTGGCGGAAGTGGAGCGGCGCGTCAACGAAAAGATCTTCGCTTCGCTGCCGGTCACGGTCCAGAACCTGCCCATTGAGGAAGCCAAAAAGATGGGTGCCATGGCGCTGTTTGGCGAAAAATACGGCAGCGTGGTCCGCGTGGTGGACGCTGGCGGCTGGAGCACGGAGTTCTGCGGCGGCACCCATGTGCAGAACACTGCGCAGATCGGTTGCTTCAAGATTTTGAGCGAGTCCAGCGTGGCTGCGGGCATCCGCCGTATCGAAGCCACCACCGGCTACGGCGTGCTGCGTCTGCTGGACGAACGGACGGAAGTTCTGAACCAGACGGCGGTCGCGCTGAAGGCCAACAACCTGAAGGATGTGGCCGCACGTGCCGAAAGCACGGTGGCGGAACTCAAAGAGACCGGCAAGCAGCTCGATCTGCTGAAGGCCGAGATGGCCGCCGCCAAGGTCGACGGCCTGTTTGACAAGGCCACCGACGTAGAGGGCGTGCGCATCATTTCCGCCTATCTGACCGGCACCGGCTCTGATACTCTGCGCGAGATGATCGACAAGGTGCGCGACAAGGCCCCCAACGCCGTCACGGTGCTGGTCGGCAGCGACGGCAACAAGACGATGATGGCAGTGGGCGTTTCGGCAGGCGCCAAGGCGCGCGGCCTGAAAGCCGGTGTGCTCGTCAAGAAGATCGCAGCGATCGCGGGCGGCAACGGCGGCGGTAAGCCGGACTTCGCCATGGCCGGCATCCGGGATACCAGCAAGATCGACGAAGCGCTCAACGCAGTGCCGGAGATCGTCAAGGGCGAACTGGATCAGTGATTCTTGATTTGCAAGAATAGCAAAAGGAGGGAAGAAAAATGAGCGATTGCCTGTTTTGTAAGATCGCGGCGGGGGAGATCCCGTCCAACAAGCTGTACGAGGATGACACGCTGCTGGCGTTTTACGACATTGACCCGCAGGCGCCGGTGCATTTTCTGGTGATCCCCAAGCGGCATATTTCCTCTGCTGCGGCGCTGACCGAAGCGGACGCCGCGCTGCTGGGGCACATCTATGCCGTCATTGCGGAACAGTGCCGGAAACTCGGTGTGGCCGAAAACGGCTACCGGGTCGTCACCAACGTGGGGCAGGACGGCGGCCAGAGCGTGCAGCACCTGCATTTCCATGTGTTGGCGGGCCGCAGTCTGGCGTGGCCTCCGGGCTGATGCCCGCAGGCCCCCGTTACGATTGATACAATGTAGAAAGAGGTTCCTATCATGGCAGATACCTATACGCTCCATGTGGCGGGGCTCACCCGTGAGCTGCCGATCTGCAAGGTCAACGACCACATGGACATTGCGGCCTTTATTATGTTCAGCGATGTGGAGCTGACCGTGGCCTGCGCCACCGAACTGCTGAAGAAAGCGCCCGAATTTGACGTGATCCTGACCGCGGAGGCCAAGGGCATTCCGCTGGCTTACGAGATGGCCCGCCAGAGCGGGAAATACTGGATCCCTGCGCGTAAAGGCCCGAAGCTTTACATGCAGAACCCTGTCGTCATCGAGGACGAATCCATCACCACGGCGGGCAAGCAGGTCCTTGTCATCGACCAGAAAGACATCGAGTACATGAACGGGAAACGCATCCTGATCGTGGACGATGTGATCTCCACCGGCGGCTCTCTGCACGCGCTGGAGACACTGGCGGCCAAGAGCACCGGCACTGTGGTCGGCTGCTGCGCGGCCCTGGCGGAAGGCGATGCGGCCAACCGCACCGACATCTTTTTCCTGGAGCCGCTGCCGCTGTTTTTCCATTGATCGATGAAACGCAAACTTGCCTGTTTCGGCCTTTCCTTTGCCCTTGCAGAAGTGTTTGCGGCCACAATGCCGCCGCTGGTCCTGGTGCCCGCGGCGGCACTTTTGGTATTTCTGCTGTTCCTGGGCTGGCACAGCCGGTACAGGTCCCTGCTGCTGGGCGCTCTGTGCGGGGCCGCGGTCTTTCTGCTATTCACGCTTCTGGTCGTGCTGCCCGCTGAACGGCATGCCGGGCAGACAGTGCAATGCACCGTGACCGTGGAGACCGATGCGGAACCGTCCTTTGAGGAAGGTTCCCTGCGCGGTACGCTGCGTGTGACGCAGTGCGACGGCCAGCCTGCAAACTTCCTGATGACCTGCGATTCCTTCCCCGGCGTTTCGGCCGGGGAGCGGTTCACCGCCCGGTTCCAGATCGAAAAGCTGGAAAACAGCATCTATCTCATGTCCTACAAAAGCCGCGGCATCTACCTGCAGGCGGAGTATCTGGGGGATTATGTGCCGGAAGAGCCCAGCGCGTCCCCGCGTTTTTCTCTGCTTGCACTGCGGCAGCAGCTTGCGGGCGTACTGCGGTACTGGATGCCGGAGGAAGAAGGCGAACTGGAAGCGGCGGTCCTGCTGGGCCATAAGGACGGGCTGCGGGATTCCCTGCAGGATACCTTTCGGACGGCGGGTGTGTCCCATCTGCTGGCTGTGTCGGGCCTGCACGTCGCCCTGCTGTGCGGGATCTTTTCCTTTGGGTATCGCCGTCGCTTTTACCGTCCGCTGATTTTGCTGCGGGCGGGGCTCGTCGTGTTTTATATGTTCCTGACGGGGCTGCCGGTATCGGTCATGCGCGCGGGCATCGTGTTCCTGTTGGCGCTGGCAGGGGATTTCTTTCTCCAGCCGACCGACCCGCTCACTTCCACCGGGGCCGCCGCCGTATTGATCGGGCTGCAAAATGCCTATGCGCCCTGTGATGTGGGCTTTCAGCTATCGTTCTGCGCCGTGCTGGGCGTCCAGTTGGCCGGAACGCTGGTGCGCCGGGAACAGGAAGCCCTTGCGCCGCAGTGTGAAGCCTTGCCCGAACGGCTGAACGACTGGCTGTGGCGGGCCGCCGAAGCAGTCCAGGTGGCAGCGTTGGCCAGTCTGGCGACGCTCCCCGTTCTGGTGGCGCAGGGAATGACGGCCAGCGGCGTCAGCGTGCTTTCCAACCTGTTGGTGGTCTGGATGCTGCAGCTTGCTTTGCAGTTGGGCATGGCGATCCTTGCCTTTTCGGCCGTCCCGTTTTTGCAGCCGCTTGCCCATATGGCCAGCTTGGCGGCATCGGTCTGGCTGCACTGGATGATAGCCCTGACCACCTGGTGCGCGGGGCTTCCGCTGGCACACATAGACCTGCCGCGCCGGTATACGCTGCTGGTGCTGGCCGTTCTGGCAGTGTTGGCGCTTCTTTTCTGGAAGAAGCGGCGGATGCTGCTTTACCTGCCCGCGGCGGCCTTTTGCACGGCGCTGGCGGTCGGGCTGGGCGTGTGGGCGCAGCGGGATGTGGTCCGCATCGCCATGGTAGGGGCTGCCAACAATCCCTGTGCCGTATGTACACAGAACGGGCGTGCGGTCGTTCTGTTCCGCGGCGGGCAAAGCAATCTGCGCGCCGTCAATACCTATCTGTCCGAACACGCCCTGCCGGAAGTGACGCTGCTTGTGGACCTGCGGCAGGAACCGTCGGACCTGGCGTTTTCTGCCGGGCAGACGCTTCGGATGGAGGAACTGCCCGAATTCAGCGCCCTGCCGGTGCTGGATGGCCTGACGCTGGACCTCTACCACGGGGGCAGCGGCAACCTGGCGGTGCTGGGCGTCGGGGAGCGCCATATCGCAATGGCGGCGGGGAATATCCGTCTGCCGCAGCCCGTCTGTGTGGATGTGTTGTGTGCGGCGGGCAGCCTGCCGGATTTTGTGGAAGCGGAAACGCTGGTCTACTGTACCCCGGCGCCCTCCTGGCTGGAAAAAGTGGAGGAGGAAACACTTCTGTACAGTTTTTCCGACCCGGTCATCACCATCCGGCCCGGACATTCTATGATCTTTGAGGAGGTGGAGCGCGTTGCTTTACAGTGAAAAAGAACTGAAAAAACGCCTGCAATCCGACTGCTCTTTGTACTACTTTTACGCCGCGGACGAGGCGCTCGTGCGTTCGGCGGCAGCCAAAACGCTGAAGTTCCTCAACGAGGCGGACCCGGAGACCACCGTGCTGGACGGTCCCACGCCCACCATTGAGGAGATCGTGCTGGCCGCGGGAACGATCTCCTTTTTCGGCGGCAAGCGGCTGGTCCAGATGCCGATGATCCGCCCGTCCACCTATTCAGACAAAGACCTGCAGGAACTTTGCGAAACGCTGGCCGATACCGAAAACGCCATTTTCGTCCTGACCAGTGTGATCGAAGAAAAATTCGGGAAACTGCGCCCCGGCAAGCGGGAACAAAAACTGATCGCAGCCTGCGAGAAAATCGGCTACTGCGTGCAGATCAACAAGCCGGGACGCTCCGAACTGCAAGGACTGGCGCGCGCCTGGGCGGAGGAAACCGGCGCGGCCTTTGCACCGGGCGCGGAAGCCGAACTGCTGGACCGCTGCGGCGAGGACCAGTTTTTGCTGAAAAACGAGATCGCAAAACTGGCGGCATTCTCCGGCTATGGGACCATTACAAAGCAGATGGTGCAGCAGTTGGGCACCGTCACGCTGGACGCCGATACCTTTGAAATGGTGGAACTGGTGGTCTCCGGCCGGATGGAACAGGCCCAGCATAAGCTGAAAACTTTGCTGGAACTGCAAAACGACCCGATCCTCATCACCGGCGCACTGGCGGGGAACTATCTGGACCTGTACCGTGTGCTGCAGGCCAAGCGCAGCCGCCGCAGCTTGGCCGATCTGGCGAAAGATTTCGGCTACGGCGGAAAATGGAGTTACCGTTTAGGCAAGACGGAAAAGACGGCGGCCCGCTTCAAACGCCATCAGCTTGAACAATGCCTGTGCATCCTGCAAAAGCTGGATCTGGACCTGAAAAGCAGCAAGCTGGACGCAGACCTGCTATTGCAGAAAGCCCTGTGCGAACTGGCACTGGCCGGGAGGACGCCATGCTGAAAGTACAACAGGCCATTCTGGTGGAAGGGAAGTACGATGCCGCCCGGCTTGCCAATCTGGTGGAGGGAACGATCCTGACAACGGACGGTTTCCGCGTGATGAAAGACCGGGCCTTGCAGACGATGCTCAAACGGCTGGCGCGGGCGCAGGGGCTTATCATTTTGACTGACTCCGACGCGGCCGGGTTCAAGATCCGCCATTTTGTGACAGGCCTGGTCGGGGCGGAACACGTTCTGCAAGCCTATGTCCCGGCGCTGCCCGGCAAAGAAGCGCGCAAGGAAACGCCCGGAAAAGAGGGCCTCCTCGGCGTGGAGGGCGTGCCTGACGAACGCATCCTGCAAGGGCTGCGGGACGCCCTCAAAGAAAGCCCCGCCGCCCGGAACAGCGGGAACGCTGCGGTCCCCATCACCTATACGGATCTGTACGAGTGGGGGATCTCCGGCACATCCAACAGCGCGCAAAAACGCCGCGAGTTGCTGCGCCGTCTGGGGCTGCCGCCCCGGCTCAGCAAAAAGGAACTGGTAGAAGTTCTGAACGTGTTGTACACGCGGGACGGCCTTGCCCGCCAGATCCGGCAGATGGACGCGGAAGCCCAACAGGACCCCTGCGAACGATAAAGAAAACCACCGCTCTGCGGCCTGTAAAGGACCGGCAGTGCGGTGGTTTTGTTTTTTCTAAAAGAGTTTATTGCAGTGTGCCGTCCAGCACCTGCTGGCAATACCAGGGCTTTTCCGCATGGAATACCCGGTTCGCCAGATGGGAAAAGCGCGCTTCCGAGATCTGCGCAGGGAAGCGCAGTTCCCAGGCGCAAAGGGCCTGATATTTGAAGTGCAGTTCCCGGTTGGCGGCGTTGTTGCCGTATTTGGAATCCCCCAGGATCGGGCAGCCGATATGGGCCAGATGCGCCCGGATCTGGTGGGTCCGGCCGGTGATGAGTTCCACCTTCAGCAAGGCGAGCCGCCCGCTTACCGCCAGCGTTTCGTATCCGGTCAAGATCTCCTTGGCGCCGGGAACAGGCTGGGGCACCACCCGCACAATACCGCGTTCGGCGTCCTTGCACAGATAATCATGCAGCAGCGCCGCAGGGGGCTGCGGGCGGCCGAAAGTGACGCAAAGATAGTGCTTTTGGATCAGGCGCTTTTTGATGGCATCGGTCAGGAACGCTTCGGCGGCCTGATTGCGGGCCAGCAGGATCAGGCCGCTGGTCCCTGCGTCCAGGCGGTGACACAGTACCGCGCGCGACGGTGTGCTTTTTGCCGCCAGCGTGGCCTGCACCCGTTTGAGAAGGGTATCTTCCGCGGGGCCGTCCACTTCCACACCGGCGGGCTTGTTCACCACCAGGATGTCGTCATCCTCATAGACAAAGACGGCCGCAGGTAGGGGGCGTTTTTCCAACTGTTCGTCTGCGAGGAACAGACGGATCACATCGCCGTTTTGGACACGGGTGGAAAGCGGTTGCTTCTTGCCGTTCAATTTGACCTTGTTTTCCCGCAGCGCCTTGTTCAGCCGCCCGATCCCCAAAGCGGGGAACTGGTCCATCAGATATTTGTCCAGCCGCACCGGCAGCAGGCTTTTTACATGCAGTTCTTTCATTTCGTCGTCAACTCCTGATCCCACAATACGGTGGCATCTTCGATTTCCAGCGTGACCATCAGCCAGCCGGGGTCGCTGTCATCGACCTGTGTAATGGCGTATTCCTGCCCACCCGCACACAGGAAAGACGCGCCCTCCAGCTTGCGCCGCGCAAAGGGGGAATCGGCAAAACATACGGTCTGCTTGGTGGAATCCAGCACACCGCGGTTCCACAGCGCGTCGGTGTAGTCGGCAAGGCGCAGCGGATAGTTTTCATCATATACCGTACACAGGCCGTCAAATGTTTCGCCCTGCAGCCCCGGCGCGATCACATACCAGTTGGAAGCGCCGTCCTCGCTGGTCACGCGGCCACACCATGCCTGAGAACGGACCGGCTCAACAGCCTGCAGGAACGCGCCTTCCTCGGCAAACAGATAGAGGGTATCCTGCCGCAGGGACCCCGCAGCCAACTCTTCCAAAACGGTCTGCCGATCCGCTTCCAGCGCGGTGGCATCATAGCGCGCGGCAAAGGGATCATTGGTCGTCATGCCATGGTCGGCGGCATACAGGGCAAGGTGCAGCGCGTCAGCCTGCAACCCCTGCACGGATTCCAGGCGGCTGTATTGGCCGGCAGCCTGCCAGAAATCGCTTTGCAGGGCAGACGGGAACGCCTGGGTCTGGCTGGCCGCCAAAAAGTCCTGGTGGCGCTGCCACAGGCCGGGGCTGACATCCAGCACCTGCACGGCTGCCAGCATACTGACACAGAGAAGCGGACGCGGCAACCGGCACAGCCCAGCAAAGGCGGCCAGCATCAGCAGATCATATACGGGCCAGAACATTCGGCCGCCCGAACGGAACACCGAAAAGAGCTTGATCCATGCGTCGGGCAAGGGGAGCGTGAACAGGGTAACGCCGTTGGCGGTCACTACATGACTGACGGCGAATACCGTCAAAATCACACATACCCCAAAGAGCGCCCAGTGGCGGCGCAGGTGGGCAAGGAGCCGCCGGCGGGCCAGAAACAGAACGATGGGCAGTGCAATAAGCACACCAAGCCCCAAATACGCGAAGGCGTCATAGTTGCCGTTGACCTGGTTTTGGGCAGGCAGAAAACGGCTGTAGAGCGTCCCATTGACACCGGCAGGGTTCCACAGGGCATTCAGATTCATGGAAAAATAACCGTACAGTGCCTGCCCGCCGCTGGTAGCGGTTCCGTGGAAGAATCCAAGCGCCGCGGCCAGCCCTCCGGTACAGGCCAGATCCCCGGCAAGATAGAGCGCAGGTCCGCGCCAGCGCCGCGCGGTGACGGCATATTCGAGCAGCAAGGCCAGTGTGACCGCATAGGTCATGGGGACAAAATAGGGGTGGATGCCCACAGCCAGTATATTGAGAAAGAATAAGCCGCGGGATGCGTAGCGCCCCTGCCTTCTACAGACAAAATACAGGTACAGGGCAGCCAACACCAGCCATTGCGCCCCCAAAGAGGTATGCCGCAGTGCGCGTTCATACAGGATGGGGCTGGTAATAAAAAGAAGGCTGCCCGGCACAGCCGCCGCCAGCGAGGGGGCAAACAATCCGCACAGCAGCGCCCCAAAGCCGCCCTGCAAGGCAAAGCAGAAAAGGGTGAACCAGCCGAAGTACTGGAATGTTCCGCCAAGCAGGTTCGCCAGCGGGCGGCAGAGCGCCGCGGCCAGCGGGATGGAGTCTGTATAGGCTACGCTGAGCCCCTGGGGCGCGTTGATGGATGGCGTTATGCAAAAGGGGAAGGGCAGGGCGTTCTGCCGGTAGAACAGCCATCCGGCATAATGCTGCTGGATGTCCTTTTCAAGAAAACCGCCGCGGCAAAAAGCGTCGTTGCGCACATCCAGCGGCGCGACGCCGTACACCAGCAGAAAAGCGGCTGCACCAAGCGCGGCCCCCAGCAAAAATAGCAGGAGCCGCCAGTGTTCTGTTTTGGGTTTCAGCATAGATCGATCCTCGCAGCGGGGAAATATAGGCAAAAATACAATATCAGTATAGCATACTTGCCCGCTTTCTTCAACGCGGATTGACAATTGCAGCCAGGTGCGGTACAATAATTACCGATATGCCGCCGTGGCGGAACTGGCAGACGCAAGGGACTTAAAATCCCTCGCTGGCGACAGCGTACCGGTTCGATCCCGGTCGGCGGCATTTTCACACAGCAGGCGGCGCGGAAACGTATGTTTCCGCGCCGCCTGCTGTGTGTCTGTAAATAGCTTTTCTACTACCAATGAACCTGCCAAGGCGAAGAAAGGCGATTGATTTGGGCCGTTGTTATTCCGACCCGTGGATCGTCAAATAGTCTACAGCGCGCTTCGTACAGCGATCCAGTTCCTCTGTTCCGTCCAAATAGCCGTCAAAGTAGTTTAGCACCGCTCTGCACGTGTAGTCCCCGGTGGCGTGGCTTACATGGGTGGGCAGGGCACAGTATGCTTCCGCTACCGTATCGGGCAGTGGTGTCATAGATAACATTGTGATAGAGCCATCGTTGTTCACATAATTCATGAACGGATAGGTGCCATCTTGAAAAGTTCGGACGACAGATTCATTCCCGCACTGTCGTACATAAAATGACCATTGTCCGGTCATAGCTGTTTTGTGGCCACACTGAGGCAGCTCACGGCCAACATCCTGGTATTGTGTCATCATCATGGAGAGAAAATCCGAGGCATTTTGCAGGTTGGGGCTTGCTGCGCTGACGGCTGCAAAAAGTGAAATCTGGGCGTTGAGGGTGCCATCTGCGTTTCCAAGCGTGAAAAAGGTCATATTTCCCAGGGAACCATATGTTCCCATTCGTTTCAGTGCTTGGGTGTCCTCGGCGAGGGAAAACAGAAATTTTCCGCTCTCGATCGCCGTATAGCCGCGATTGTATTCTTCTCCTTCTGCCTGCAGTTCAGCCTGGCGCTGGCGGTTCTGACGGCAGAGTTCCAACGTTCGCCGGAACTCTGCACTTTCCAGCGTCTGGGCGTCCAGGACAGGAAAAAGTGCGAACAGAATTGCCTGATACCGGCCGGACTGATCCGGAAAAAGGGCCATGTCAGGGTGTTCGGAAAGGAATGCTTCCCCCAACGTGCAGAAACTTTCGGCGTCATAATGAGCAAGGGGCTCAAAACCGCTTTGTGCCAGAACTTCTTCTGTGCTGGTGCAGGAAGGAACATTAAAGGCAAGGGGAAGCAGGAACTGCTGCCCCTGTATCACACCGGCTTCCAGCACGGGCAGGATGTATCCCTCTGACGGTGTCTGCCAGAGTTCCCCGATATCGTAGAGCAGACCACTTTCGGCCAGCTTTTGCCCATCCAGTTCTAACCAGTCCAAAAGCAGCAGGTCCGGGCCGTCTGCCTGCGTCAGTGCCGCGTTCAGCTTGTTCTGCTGCGCCGTGGCGTCCGCTGTATCGTCCACCTTCAGTTGGTATAGCCCTGCGTCCACATCAGGGTGGTCGGCTTTGTACAGCGGCAAGATCCCGGTATATATTTGGATATCGTGTGCCATAGGGAGAGGTGCTTCCTCAGCATAAACTTGCAACTGTGCATTGGTCTGCGCCACCTGGCTGCTGCAGGCTGTCAGAGCCAGCAGCGCCAGTGTCCCGGCAGCATATATACGCTTTCTCATTTGCTTTCCTTTTTGCGGAAGACATCGCCTGAACCAAAAGCAGCAATCACACTGCAGCGGCTGCGTTCTGCAATACCCGGCGAATAGTCCGGAAACACATTTATTCCGATCCATGGATCGTCAAATAGTCTACGGCCCGCTTCGTACAACGTTCCAGTTCTTCTGTGCCGTCCATATATCCGTCAAAGTAGTCCAACACTGTCTCGCAGGTGTAGTTCCCGGTGGCGTGGCTTACACGGAGGGGAATGGCACAGTACGCTTGTGCCAATGTATCGGATAACGGTGTCATGGGTAGGGTTGTGTAGGAACCATCATTGTTCAGAAAATGCATCACCGAATAAGTACCGTCTTGAAAAGTTCGGACTACGGCTTCGTTCCCACTTTGTCGCATGTAGAACGACTGCTGTCCGATCATGGCCGTTTTATGGCGACACTGGGGCAACTCACGGCCAACATCCTGATATTGCGTCATCAGCGCGGAGAGAAAATCCGAGGCGTTTTGCAGGTTGGGGCTTGCTGCGCTTACAGCTGCGAAGAGTACGACCTGGGCGTTGAGAGTGCCATCTGCATTGCCGAGCGTGAAGAAAGTAACATTCCCCAGTGCACCCAACATTCCCATTTCTTTGAGTGCCTGAGTATCTTCGTTAACGGAAAACAGAAATTTTCCGCTCTCGATTGCGGTATAGCCGCGTCTATATTCTTCTCCGTCTAGCTGCAATTCGGCTTGGCGCTGACGATTCTGATGGCAGAGTTCCAATGTGCGTTGGAACTCTGCACTTTCCAGCGTCTGCGCATCCAGAACAGGAAAAAGAGCGCATAGAATTGCCTGATACCGGCCGTCCTGATCCGAAAAAAGTGCCATGTCAGGGTGTTCGGAAAGAAACTCTTCCCCCAACGTACAGAAACTCTCGGCGTTATAATGGGCGAGAGCCTCAAAACCGGTTTGTGACAGAATTTCTTCCGTGCTGACGAAGGTGGGAACATTAAAGGCAAGGGAAAGCAGGAACTGCTGCCCCTGTACTACACCAGCTTCCAGTACGGGCAGGATATATCCCTCTGCCGGCGCCTGCCAGAGTTCTCCTATATTGTAGAGCAGACCGCTTTCAGCCAGTTTTTGTCCATCCAGTTCTAACCAGTCCAAAAGCAAAAGGTCTGGGCCGTCTGCCTGTGTCAGTGCCGCGTTCAGCTTATTCTGCCGTGCTGTGGCATCTGCTGAATCGTCCACCTTTAGTTGGTATAACCCTGCGTCTACATCAGGGTGGTTGGCTTTGTACAACGGCAGAATCCCAGTGTATATTTGAATATCATGTACCATATCAAAAGGCGATTCTTCGGCATAGATCTGCAACTGTGCATTGGTCTGTGCCACCTGGCTGCTGCAGGCCGTCAGAGCCAGCAGCGCCAGTGTCCCGGCGGCATATATACGCTTTTTCATTTGCTTTCCTTTCTACGGCGCATATCGACTTTTCCAATTTCCAGGAGAAGAAGCAGCACCAAAACGGCGCACACTGCCAACCACAAAGCCCCCTGGGTCAAAAACCAGAACCGCAGTGTGCTGGCAAGTTCCGGGGGCGCTGTGTTGACTGTTTGCATCAGCGCGGCAGTCTGCTCCCAGTACCAACCAACATCACAGAGCAGCTCAGGCGGCAGCCACCCGGCAGGCATTGCCCGGACCCAAAGAAACAGCCCCGCGGCAGCGGCTACGATCCGTACTGCCCAGCGAACCGTCCGGGAACGCTGCCGGGGAAGCAGTATCCGGGCTGCCCCCAGCACACAAAGGTAAAGAAGCAGAATGAGCCAGGCAAGGCAGACCTGCCGCAGACCGGGAAGATCCACAGCCTGCAGGCCCAAGAGATTCCCGACCTCGGCCGCGCCGCCGGGAACCTCGGCCGCAGTGATCCAGCTTTCCTCCCAGTCTTTCCATGCCTCCGGGCAGTAGATCCTTGGGTTCGGCCCGTCTGTCCAGGTGCGGTCACGGCATACGCCACTGACGGTGTATTGTTCGCCGTCCAATCCAAAGGTGCGCCCTTCGACTTCCGTGGTAAAGAAGAACTGCAGGGCGAGTTCCTCGCTGATGACACACTCGGTGTTTGAGGCCGGGAAGCGGCCCGTCAGCAGTTGTCCCTGCAGAAGTGTCGCCAGGTCGCCTGTATAAAAGACCTGGTCCACTGTACAGACACCGCTGCCATACTGCGCCGTGGACGTATCGCGGCTGCATCGCAGCAGGGAAGCGGCTTCCGGGGCAAAATTCCCTGCAGCGGCATAACTCTGCGGCTGCGTTTGGAAAAATACACAAGTCAATCCGGTCGGAAGTGCGGCCGTCACCAGCAGCAGAAACAGCAAGGCCCCTATGATCTGTTTTTTCATGTCAGTACCCTTACGTCGGCCCCGTCGGAGAGGGCGCGCGTGGTGGAAGTTACGACCTGGCAGCTGGACAGGAGCGCGCCGTCCTTGGTTTCCAGGGCTACGTGTTCATCATCTTCAGCCTGTACGGTGACGTAGGTTTTCCTCACCACATTTTTGGTTCCGAAAAGTCCTTCTTCTTCTGCGACGGTGTAGAGAAACCGTTCGCCGGAAGAATCTACCTGCAGGCAGCCGCTGGGGACCAGCGCGTCAAAGCTGCCCTGGCCTGCGATCTCGCCACGGAACGATTTCACCACCGTTACCGCAGGCAGCAACTTTTGGTAGATCGTCTGGGAAAGGGCCGTGCAACAGAGCAGGAACAGGCCGATCAGCAGCGCTGCATGGAGTACCGTTCGTTTTCTATGTCCCATAGTTGCCTCCTGTTCGATGGACTTCACGCAAACCTCCTACCAGTTCATCCTGGAAAAACAGATACAGCAGCAATGCCGGGGCCAGTGCCAACACGCCGCACACGAAGCACAGCGGCAAATTCTGTTCCAGATTGCTCGCCAGGAAGAGGGAAAGGGGATACTGGCTGGGATGCTGCAAAAAGAGCAGCGGCTGCTCCACCATGTTCCAAATATCCAGAAAACCCAGTACCAGTACCGTGCAGAATCCAGGGGCAGCACAGGGCAGACCGATATTCCAGAACAGACGCAGGGGACCTGCGCCATCCAGCGCAGCCGCTTCAAAAATGTTGGACGGAACACGCTTCAGGCACAGGGTCATCAGAAATGCACCAAAAGGCGTGAACAGTACGGATAAAGCCAACCCGATACGGGTGCCCAGCAACGACAGCGCATCCAGGAGCGCATAGGTGGAGATCAGACTGACCTGCATCGGCATCAGCATCATAAGCACACAGCAGAAGAGGATGGCCTTGCGGCCCGGCAGACGCAGGCAGGCCAAGGCAAAGCCCTCCAATGACGAAAGTATCGCCTGCCCCAGCGCAATGCCGCCTGCAAACAGCAGCGAATTCCAGAATTTTACCAGGTAGTCTGGCCGTCGCAGAAGGACCTCGTAATATCCGTCCAGCGAGAAAATATCCGGCCAGAAATGCAGCGAAGCACTGCCCTCTGTTCCATAGTAGAGAGCTACTTCCTGCGGACTCATGAAGGAGGCCAGCAGCAGATACAGACAGGGGCCAAGCAGAATCACCAGCGTCAGACCCACACAGATGGCTGCGATCTTTTTCATTCTTCCAGCCACCCCATCTTTCTGTACAATGCCGCCACGATCAGAAACATGATGCCGAACAGACATACGGACGCCACACCCAGACGGGCATAATTCCCGTAGGCAAAATTGTTGTTGATGTAATGCTGCAAAAGATAAACGGAGCTGTCCGGCGTGTCGCCGCCCAAAAGCAGCATTTCCCGGAAATTTTTGAAAGCATTCGCCAAAGACACCAGCAGAACGAAATAAAGCTGCGGCTTCAGCAGCGGCGCAATGATAAAGCGGAACCGCTGCCAGCCTGAGGCACCATCCACACGGGCGGCTTCCAGGCAGGATTCCGGGACCGCGCTCAGGCCGGCCAGCAGCAGGATAATGTTATAACCCAGGTTTTTCCACAGGTAGAGCCCCAGCAGGATGCAGAACGCCCACGCCGATGCCAGCCAGTCCTGCTGCGGCAGACCCAACTGCCGCAGGGCGGCATTGGCCACACCGTCCTCCTGAAAGAAAAGCCGGAGCAGTGCCACGGTCACGGCGCAGGGGACCGCCAGCGGGAATAGAAAACTTGCCTGCAGGAGCGCGCTGTGCCGCCAATATCGGAATACCACCAGCGCCAGCAGAAGGCTGAGGGCCATGCCCAGAGGCAAAGCCAAAAGGAGATACCGTGCGGTATTGCCCAGCGCTAACTGGAAACTGCTGCTGCCCAGCACGGCAGCATAGTTGGAAAGCCCCACAAAGCGGGGACCCAGGTAGAGCGTCTGAACGAAATTCAATCCCACCGGCAGCATTTGAAACAGGAGAAAACCGACACTGAACGGCAGTGCAAAGAGCCAGGCCCAGCGTCGGGTATGGCCGTATCTCATCAGATCACACTCCTTCCCTTTTTGTCAGTCTATCACCATAGACTTGAATTGTCAATAAAAATTAACGAAGGACAGTCGAGCTTCACCGGTTTCGGGCGGGGTTATTGAGAAAATAGGGAAGATAAACTCTGGTTTTCAGATGATCGCACAGACCTTGAGGGAGAAAACACTCCCTCAGCGAATTGTATGTACTGGGAGCCGTGCCACGGGAGGCTCGCCGCATTTGTTTTAAGTGTAAGTGCAGGCAAAAAAATCCAAAAATCCCGCCGCCAGATGTTGACAACACAACAAGTAGCTGGTACACTTTTAAAGTTGCACTTTCAACTTGTCATCCGGGAAAGGAGGAAAGGTCATGGTTGAACGGTTTGAACGGTTTTCGCTGGCGATCGCGGAGATCTCCCGCTGCTGGCACAAGCTGGCAGGGGAGGAGATGAAGGTCTACGGACTGAAAGGCGCGCACGCCACCTACCTGTCGATTTTATCCCGCCATCCGGAGGGGATCACCGTCCCCGAACTGTGCGAGATCAGCATGAAGGATAAGTCCGACGCGTCCCGTATGTTGGCGATTCTGGAAAAGAAAAACCTCGTACACAAAGAGGGCGGCTACGGCGGCACGGTATCGCTGACGGAAGCCGGCCGTGCGGCGGCCGGGCAGGTGCAGCAGCGCGTCAACCGCGCTGTGGACGCGGCCGGTCAGGGGCTGACCGAAGAAGAACGGGAAGCCTTTTACAAGGCGCTGGACCTTATCACCCAAAACCTGCGCACCCTCACCCGGGAAGGCATCCCAAAATGAAGCGAATCTGTAAAAGAAAAGAAGGAAGGAACTCCCTATGAACGCTGTGGAAGTCAAGAAAAAACCAAGTCTGAAAAAGATTCTGCTGGCCGTGGTGGGCGTCATCGTGGCCCTGCTGGTGGTGGCCTTTGCCGTGATCTACGGCGTGTGGCACAACGAGATCAGCACCGTGACCAGCATCGAGATGCTGCGTGACCGCAATGACGAGCATTTGGACGGCGCGGTCTATTCGATGCACGTCAAGGGCGGCTTCTATCTGGACGATTTCATCGCCCAGGGCGGCGCCAGCAACGACAATGAACTGATCCAGTTCATCACCGACAACATCACCCGCGGCGTGGTGGACATCCAGATGACCGCGCCGGAGATCGGCTGCTCCGCGTTCACGTCCGTGACCCCGGAGGGCGACCGCCTGTTCGCCCGCAACTACGACTTTTCCAAGACCAACACGATGGTGGTCTTTACGGAACAGAACGAGGGCCGCCACGCTTCCATCTCCACGGTGGACCTGCAGTTCCTGGGCGTCGACGTGGACAAGAACATGGAAAGCCTGATGGACAAGATCATCTGCCTGGCAGCTCCCTACGCGCCGCTGGACGGCATCAATGACGCCGGTGTGAGCTGCGGCATCTTCATGTCCTACCAGGGCGGCGAAAAGACCATGCCCACTGACCAGGATACCGATAAGCCGGACTTCACTTCCACGACGCTGCTGCGCCTGATCCTGGACTACGCCGACAGCGTGGAGGAAGCCGTCGAGATCGCTTCTTCCTACGACCTGCATGACTCCGCCAACACCTCTTACCATTACATGGTGGCGGACTCCACCGGCAAGAGCGCCATTCTGGAATGGACCAACGGCACCGACCTGACCGACAACGACGGTTCGCAGCGCACCCTGAAGGTCATCTACAACGACCAGGACAGCAACATCGGTGAGCGCGAAGCCGCCAGCGACTATCAGCTCATCACCAACTTCATCCTGCAGCCCGGCTACTATGACGATTCCCCGGCCGAAGAAAAGAAGGGTGCCGACCGCTATGACCGCCTGTATGAAGAACTGCAGAAGACCGACGCACTGCTGCCGGACGAGCAGGCCGCCATGGATCTGCTGCAGATCGTGGGCCGCCGCAGTTGGGACAACGACGACGACAACGGCTGCACCGTACATAGCGTCGTGTACAACCTGACCGACAAGACCGCGCTGTGGGTTCCGAACGAAAACTTCGACGATCCCACCGCTGTTTTCCAGTTCTCGCTGGCTGAATAACCAGAAAATCACCGTCCCCGTTTTGGCCTTCTTGCGCCGGAACGGGGACAATGATATACTGGTGACAGAAGCAATTCCCCGCGCAGCGGACGCATTTTTGCGCCCGACTACAGAAAGGAAGCGACGGTTATGAATCAAACGTATGAAGCCCTGTTCACCCCCTGGAAGATCGGCAAAGTGGAGATCAAAAACCGCATCGTGCTCTGCCCGATGGGCGGCACCTCGCTGTTCGGCTGGATGGAACCCAACCACTTTGACAAAGAGGCTGCGGCCTTCTTTCTGGAGCGGGCACGCAACAACGTGGGCCTCATCATCCCCGGTATTGCGCCCATCCGTGATACCATCGGCGGGCGGTGGCTGTACCAGAACAAGAAAATGTTCCGGGAACTGAAATCCTACATGGAACAGATCCATGCCACCGGCGCCAAGCTGTTCGTGCAGCTCACCGCCGGTATGGGGCGGTCCTGGGGCATCACGGACGAGGTGCTGCCGCTGCACAAAAATCCCGTGCTGCGCACACTGGCCAAGCCCATCCTGGACACCAACTACCAGTTGGCCAGCCCCAGCCCGTTGCCTGCCCGCTGGGCGGAAGACGTCACCTGCCCCGAAATGACGGTGCCCCAGATCGAAGAGATCGTAGCGGCGTTTGCCAAGACGGCGCTGCTGTGCAAGGAAGCGGGTGTGGACGGCGTGGAAGTCCATGCAGTGCATGAAGGCTATCTGCTGGACCAGTTCACCATGAAGTACACCAACCACCGCAGCGACCAGTACGGCGGCAGTTTTGAGAACCGTTACCGCTTCGCCGTCGAGATCGTCAAAGCCATCAAGGCTGCCTGCGGCGAGGATTACCCGGTCTCCATCCGCTACAGCGTGCTTTCCAAGGTCAAGGACTTCTGTTACGGCGCGCTGCCCGGCGAAACCTACACCGAGATCGGCCGCGACATGGAGGAGAGCGAGAAAGCCGCCCGCTACCTGCAGGACGCGGGGTACGATATGCTCGACGCCGACAACGGCACCTACGATTCCTGGTACTGGGCGCACCCGCCCATGTATATGCCGCTGAATTGCAACCTGGAGGATGTAGCCCACATCCGGCAGTTCGTGGATATTCCGGTGGTCTGCGCCGGACGCATGGAACCCGATGTTGCCGCAGCGGCTATTGCGGAAGGCCGCATCGACGCTATGGGCGTGGCCCGGCAGTTCCTGGCTGACGGGGCCTGGGTCACCAAGATGCTGGAGGACCGCATGGAGGACATCCGCCCCTGCATCTGCTGCCATAACGGCTGCTTCAATATGTCCCACTACAAAGGCCACGCCAACGCCCAGTCTTTCAGCGATACCCGCGGCATGGCGCGCTGCGCTCTCAATCCCCAGACCATGCAGTCCCGCAAATACCGCCTGACCCCCGCCGCGGCGCCCAAACGGATCGCTGTGATCGGCGGCGGCATCGGCGGTATGGAGTCCGCCCTGGTCTGCGCCCAGCGGGGCCATAACGTGACGCTGTACGAGAAGAGCGACAGCCTGGGCGGTGTGTTCCAGGCGGCGGCCGCGCCTTCTTTTAAGGAAAAGGACCGCGCCCTGCTGGCCTGGTACGCGCGGGAAGTAACCAAATACCCCAACCTGACCGTTAAGCTGGGAACGGAAGTGAAGGACCTGGACGCGCTGCACGCCGACGAGATCATCGTGGCCACCGGCGCGACGCCCGTTTCGCTGCCGGTGCCCGGTGCAGAAAAAGGCATCCAAGCAGTGGACTATCTGCTGGGCAAGCGCCCGGTGGGGGATAAGGTGGTCATCGTGGGCGGCGGCCTGACCGGCTGCGAGATCGCCTACGACCTCTACCTGCAGGGCAAGCAGCCCACGATCGTGGAAATGAAAGACGACCTGATCGCCGTTTCTGGCGTGTGCCTTGCCAATTCCAGCTATCTGCGGGACTTCTTCAAGACCAACCAGGTGCCTGTGTATCTGGAAACGTCGCTGGGGGAGATTCGGGACGGTTCCGTGACGGTCACCCGCAAGGACGGCACCCGGCAGGAGATTCCGGCGGATTCCGTCATCCTCTCGGTGGGGTATCGCCCGGCGCCGCTGGCTGCAAAGGGGCGGAATATCCACATCGTGGGCGACGCCCAAAAGGTGGGCAACCTGCGCACCGTGATCTGGCGGGCGTGGGATGTCTGCATGAAGCTGTAAGGAGGATAAGCAGATGATGAAACTGACAGACGAACAGCAGCGGATCCTGGACGGCGAAAAAGGCGAAACGATGGCCAAGGTCATGAAAACGCTGATCATGTACGGCGAGATCTTCGGCGCAGAAAAGCTGGTGCCGGTGACTTCCCGCTATAATCACCTGGTCACTTCCTTCGGCTTGAAAGCGTTGGGGCCGGTGTACGATTTGATGGATCAGCTCATCCAGGCCGGGGCTGTTTCCGGGCAGAAATTCTCGGTTGACCCGCGCCCGCTGGACCCCAATGTGCCCGCCAATTTCCTGCAGAACCTTGTGTTCAAGAAGTTCATGTACAGCAAGCAGGATTTCTATGAAAACCAACTGCGTCAACTGGGCCTGATGGATGAGGACGCCTTCAGCTGCGCCTGCTATCTGGACGAGCAGGGCAACCGCCCCGCCAAGGGCGAAGTGCTCAGTTGGGCCGAGTCCTCGGCGGTCGTGTACGCCAACTCAGTGCTGGGGGCGCGGTGCAACCGCAATTCCGGCATCATGGACCTGATGGGTTCAGTGGCCGGTTATGTGCCGTATTTCGGCCTGCTGACCGACGAGGGGCGCAAGGCCACCTGGGTCGTCCGCGTGCAGACCACCCACAAGCCGGAAGCCCAGTTGCTGGGTTCCGCCATCGGCATGAAGGTCATGGAGGACGTGCCCTATGTCATGGGGCTGGACCGCTGGCTGGGCAAGGAACTGGACGACGCGGCCTGCGCCTACTTAAAAGATTTCGGCGCGGCGACGGCTTCCAACGGCGCGGTGGGGCTTTACCACATCGACGGCCTGACCCCCGAAGCAAAGGAACAGGGGACCGCCCTGATCGCCCCCGACGCAAAAGAATACATCATCGACGACGCCGAACTGCAGCGCGTCAAGGACAACTATCCTCTGGTCTGGAAAAATCCCGACGCCAAACCCAAACTCTGCTTTGTGGGCTGCCCCCACCTGAGCCTGCAGCAGTTACAGGACTGGACCCTGCGGCTGGAACAGAGTTTGCAGGCCGCCGGACGCAAAAAAGTGACGATCCCCACGGTGTTCACCACCGCCCCCGGCGTCAAGAAAAAGTTCGAGGCAGGAGAGTACGGCCCGCGTCTGGCTGCCACGGGCGTGATCCTTTCCTGCATCTGCCCGCTGATGTATATGAACAACCCGCTGTGCGGGCCGATGCCGGTCATCACCTGTTCCAACAAGCTGCGCACCTACACCACGGCCCGTTACTACACCGAGGACGAGATCCTCGACCAGATCACGAAAGGGGGCTCCCGGCAATGAAAGAGTTTCACGGTCGCGTCGTCGCGCCGGGCTGCGTCACCGCCCCGGCACTGGTCTCCCACGGGGGGCTGAACACGCTGGCGTCCTTCCAGAAGGCGCTGCAGTTCGGTGATAAAAACGCCACCTGCGGCGACCAGAACAACCCCGATCTTTACGGCAAGCCCATGGCGGGCAAGGCGCTCTGCCTGCCCCAGACCATCGGCTCCACCACGGGCGGGCTGGTGCTTTACTGCGCCTGCTCCATGAACCGGCAGCCCGCCTGCCTGCTGTTTTCGAACCCTATCGACTCGCTGGCGGCCGCCGGTTCGGTGCTGGCCGCCGTCTGGCTGGACAATGCCCAGATGCCGGTCGTGGACTGCCTGGGGGACGAATTTCTCCAGTATGTGCAGGACGGCATGAGCATCACCGTCAAAGAGGACGGCACCGTCTGCGTGGAATGATCCCGGCTTCTGCATAAAAATACAAAAAACCGCCCCCTGCCACTGGCAGGGGGCGGTTCGTTATGTAAGGGAAATTATGGGTCAGGCCAAGGTCTGCTCCATACGGCTGCGGATCTCCCGCAGGAATTCCAGCGAAGTTACTTTGCGCGCGGGAACGTCGCCCTCCCACATGGCGCACAGATCGCCGGTCATCACGCCGGATTCGATGGTGTCGATAGTAGCTTTCTCCAGCGTATCGGCAAAGCGGCCCAAAGCCTCGATACCGTCGAGTTCGCCACGTTTGCGCAGCGCGCCCGACCAGGCGAACAGCGTAGCCACCGGGTTGGTGGAAGTTTCCTCGCCCTTGAGGTACTTGTAATAGTGGCGGGTCACCGTGCCGTGGGCGGCTTCGTATTCATAGTTGCCGTCGGGGGAGACCAGCACCGAGGTCATCATCGCCAGCGAACCGAACGCGGTGGAGACCATATCGCTCATCACGTCGCCGTCATAGTTCTTGCAGGCCCAGATAAAGCCGCCCTTGGAGCGGATGACACGGGCCACCGCGTCGTCGATGAGGGTGTAGAAATACTCGATGCCCAGGGCCTCGAACTTTTCCTTGTACTCGGCGTCGTAGATTTCCTGGAAAATATCCTTGAAGGTGTGGTCGTACTGCTTGGAGATGGTATCCT
The DNA here is from genome assembly GCA_003343905.1 of Subdoligranulum variabile. GTDB lineage: Bacteria > Bacillota > Clostridia > Oscillospirales > Ruminococcaceae > Gemmiger > Gemmiger variabilis_C. Next base: position 34,735 of record QAKI01000057.1, on the reverse strand, counting down.
TGGTGGCAAACCACAGGTCCTGTTTGGTGTCCACCGCATACTGGAAGCAGGAACGCGCAAAGGAAGAGATGGACTTGTCGGTGTTGAACTGCGCCTGCAGGACGCCGGGGCCTTCAAAGCGGTTCACGGTCTGCCAGTGGGCGGTGCGGCGGTGGTCGTCGCTGGTGAACACCAGTTCGGCTTTGCCGGGGCCGGGCACGCGGTACTCGGTGGCGCGGTACACATCACCGAAAGCGTGGCGGGCGATCGTGATGGGTTCCTTCCAGGTGCGCACCACCGGCGAGATCCCCTTGACCATGATGGGCGCGCGGAACACCGTGCCGTCCAGAATCGCGCGGATGGTGCCGTTGGGGCTCTTCCACATCTGGGAAAGGTGGTATTCCTCCACGCGCTGGGCGTTGGGGGTGATGGTGGCGCACTTGACGGCCACGCCGTACTTCTTGTTGGCGTTGGCGGCGTCCACCGTCACCTGGTCCTGCGTTTCTTCACGGTGTGCAAGACCCAGATCATAATATTCGGTTTTCAGGTCCACAAACGGAAGAATGACTTCCTCTTTGATCTGCTTCCACAGGATGCGGGTCATTTCGTCGCCGTCCATCTCCACCAGGGGAGTCGACATTTTGATCTTTTCCATCGAGCTGCCTCCATCTCTGTCAGTTTTGTTTGTATGATGTTTTCTATTATACTGCCTGCGGGGCGTTTTCGCAAGCCGAAACAGCAGGGGAGCGGCAAGATTTTACAGGCCGGACACAGCAAAAGGCCCGCGGCGGCTGCGCTGCGGGCCTTTTGGGGTTCGTGGACCAGGGCACCTGCTGGCCCTGCGGGCGGTCTTACACTTCTTCTTCGCGGAAGGTGAGGCCGTCGTCACTCATGGAGTCGATGATGGCAAGGCTTGCCAGCTTGTAACCGGCCGCGCGCAGTTCGGCGCCGCCGGGCTGGAAGCCCTTTTCGATGCAGATGCCGATGCCGCCGACCGAAGCGCCGGCCTGACGGCAGACATCCAGCAGGCCCTTCATGGCTTTGCCGTTGGCGAGGAAGTCGTCCAGGATCAGGACGCGGTCCTCCGGCGAAAGGAACTTTTTGGACAGCGTGATGTCATAGTCGCGCCCATAGGTGAACGAGTGCACGTTGGAAGTGAAAACGTCGCCGTCGATGTTCTTGCTCTTGGCCTTTTTGGCGAACACGACGGGCAGATGGAAGTGCCGGGCGGCCATGCAGGCGATGGCGATGCCCGATGCTTCGATCGTCAGGATCTTGTTGATGCCGTCATCTTTGAAAATGCAGTAAAATTCTGCCCCGATCTGGTCCAGCAGTTCTACATCCAACTGGTGGTTCAAAAAGCAATCGACCTTCAAAACATTTCCAGGGCGGACCTGCCCCTCTTCCAGAATACGCTGCTCCAAAAGCTTCATTCTGTGGTTCTCCTTTCGCACGGTACGATATGGGAATACAGTTGTTTGTTCTTTGCACTCATTATGACAAATTTCGGGATATTTTGCAAGGTTTTCATGTGTATCCAGGGCGGTGTTTTTTTGTCAAGGGACAGATTGATAATGTTTTGTAACTTTATTTTGTATAAAATATACACAAAGGGCGGTCGTTTCCAGAAGAACACTGTAAAAAAGAAACATTGCGCTTTTATGAATAAAAGTCTATAATTTTTTATATCTACAGTACAGGGTTGTGCGGCCCTTGCCGAAAGGCAGAATGTGCTGTAAGAGCTTTTAGGAGGGTTAGAAACCATGAAAAAAATCGTTAGTTCCGTGTTGGCTGCGTCTATGGCGCTGAGCCTGGCGGCGTGCGGCGCCACGACGGACACGGCGTCCACGTCCTCGGCTTCGTCCCAGGGCAGCGCCACCACCACTGCCACCGGCGAAAGCGCCGGTTCCGGCACCTACACCGGCACGCCGATCAAGATCGGCGGTATCGGCCCCACCACCGGTTCAGCGGCTGTGTACGGCAACGCCGTTATGAACGCGGAGGAACTGGCCGTCAAGGAGATCAACGAAGCCAACGGCAGCCCTGTGTTCGAGTGGTCCTTTGAGGACGACGAAGGCGACGCCGAGAAGAGCGTCAACGCATACAACACCCTGAAAGACTGGGGCATGCAGATTTTGGCCGGCCCCGTCACCACGACGCCCTCTGTGGCCGTCGCTGCCGAAACGGTCAACGACAATATGTTCATGCTGACCCCGTCCGCGTCTTCGCTGGCGGTGATCCTGAACGATGCTTCTGACGAATCCACTGCCCGCGGCAATGTGTTCCAGATCTGCTTTACCGATCCCAACCAGGGCGTTGCTTCCGCCGACTATATCGCGGACAACGGCCTGCCCACCAAGATCGGCGTGATCTATGACTCGTCCGACGCCTATTCTTCCGGTATTTATGAAAAGTTCCAGGCGGAGGCCGAGACCAAGGGCTTGGAGATTGTGGCGGCCGAAGCCTTTACGGCCGATAACAAAGCCGACCTTTCCACCCAGGTCGCCAAGTGCCAGGAAGCCGGCGCCGAGCTGGTGTTCCTGCCCATCTACTACCAGGAAGCCTCCCAGATCCTGATCGCCGCCGACAAGATCGGCTATGAGCCCGAATTCTTCGGCTGCGACGGTATGGACGGCATTCTGGCGATCAAGGGCTTTGACACTTCCCTGGCGGAAGGCCTGATGCTGCTGACCCCGTTCGCTGCCGACGCGCAGGATGAAAAGACCCAGGCTTTCGTTTCCGCCTACAAGGAAGCCTACGGCGATACCCCGAACCAGTTTGCCGCGGACGCTTACGACGTCATCTACTCGATTTATGAAGCAGTGCTTGCTTCCGGCGTGAACGGTGACATGGATGCCAGCGAGATCTGCGACGCGCTCAAGACCCAGTTCACCAGCATGACCTTTGACGGCCTGACTGGTTCGAGCATGACCTGGGACGCCACGGGTGCGATCTCCAAGGCTCCGAAGGCGGTCAAGATCGAAAACGGCGCCTACACGGCGATGTGACGGCCTGATTTTTTGCTATACTGAATTCCGTTGCCAAAGGAGCTGCCAGACAATGAGGGTCGGCGGCTCCTTTTTGGCATATCGGGTGCGAACAAAGAGATTTCGGGTAGAAGCAGGCGGGAAAAAAGCGTTTTGCGGCTTCGGGATAGCTGCCTGCGGTACCGGGGTTTCTGCACGGATCGCGGTTCAGTCACGTCGAAAAGAAACAGAGTGAGGTGTTTTTCGCGATGCAGTTTTTGTCCTATCTGATCAACGGTATCAGCCTGGGCAGCGTGTACGCGCTGATCGCCCTGGGCTATACGATGGTCTACGGCATTGCCAAAATGTTGAACTTCGCCCATGGCGACGTCATTATGATCGGCAGCTATGTGGTGTTTTTTACCTTTGGCCTTTCGGGAATGAATCCCATCCTTTCGATCCTGCTGTCCATGGTCGTCTGCACGATCCTGGGCGTCACGATCGAGCGGGTCGCCTACCGCCCCCTGCGGGAAGCTCCGTCGCTGGCGGTCCTGATCACGGCCATCGGCGTCAGCTATCTGCTGCAGCAGGTGGCGCAGCTTTCGTGGGGGTCCGATCCCAAGAGTTTTATTTCGATCGTTTCCAAGAGCGAAGCACTGGAGCCGGTCTCCCTGTTTGACGGGCAGTTGACGATCTCGGTCGAAACGATCCTGACGATCGTGGTCTGTCTGGTCATCATGGCGGCGCTGATGTGGTTCATCAACAATACGTCTGCGGGCCATGCGATGCGGGCGGTCTCGGAGGACCGCGGCGCGGCCCAGTTGATGGGCGTCAACGTGAACGCCACGATCTCCCTGACGTTTGCCATCGGCTCGGCGCTGGCCGCTGTGGCGGGTGCGCTGCTGTGTTCGTCGTACCCCACGCTGCAGCCCACCACCGGTGCCATGCCCGGCATCAAGGCGTTCGTGGCGGCGGTGTTCGGTGGCATCGGCTCCATTCCCGGCGCTTTCCTGGGCGGCATTCTGCTGGGCATCATTGAAAACCTCAGCAAGGCGTATATTTCCACGCAGTTGTCGGATGCGATCGTGTTCCTTGTGCTGATCGTGGTGCTGCTGGTAAAGCCGACGGGCCTTCTGGGCAAGAAAGTCCATGTGAAAGTGTGAGGTGGCAGCGATGAATTTGAAAACGATGAAGCGCTCCACAAAGAGCAATATGATCACCTTCGGCATCGTGATCGCGTTTTATCTCGTGATCCAGGTTCTGTCGGCGGCCGGGCTGCTGACGAACTCCTTCTCCGGGCAGTTGGTGCCCATCTGCGCCTATGTGATCTTGGCGCTGTCGCTGAACCTGACGGTAGGCTTCTTGGGCGAGTTGAGCCTGGGCCACGCCGGTTTTATGAGCGTGGGTGCGTTTTCCGGCGCGCTGGTATGGATCACGGCCGACAAGACGATGCCCCAGCCCGTGGCGCTGCTGCTCGCTTTCCTGGTGGGCGGTCTGGTGGCCGGTCTTTTTGGCTTTCTGGTCGGCGTGCCGGTGCTGCGCCTGTCGGGCGACTATCTGGCGATCGTCACGCTGGCTTTTGGCGAGATCATCAAGAACGTCATGAATGCCTGCTACCTGGGGTATGATGCCAACGGGCTGCATTTTTCCCTCAAGGACTCCGCTTCTCTCGGACTGGAAGAAGGGGGCAAGGTCCTCATCAACGGTGCGCAGGGCATCACCGGCATAACGAAGGCTTCGACGTTCACCATCGGCATCGTACTGGTCATCATTACGCTGATCGTTATTCTGAACCTTGTACATTCCCGCGCAGGGCGCGCCATCACTTCCATCCGTGACAACGAGATCGCCGCGCGCTCGGTGGGCATCCCCATCACCAAATACAAGCTGATGGCCTTTGTCACTTCGGCCGTTTTTGCGGGCGTTGCGGGTGTGCTGTATTCGCTCAACTATTCTTCGCTGGTAGCAAAAAAATTCGACTACAATACCTCGATCCTGATCCTGGTGTTCGTGGTCCTGGGCGGCATCGGCAATCTGCGCGGCTCGATCATTGCGGCGGCGCTGCTGACGGTCCTGCCGGAAATGCTGCGCAGCATGAACGACTACCGCATGCTGATCTACGCCATCGTGCTGATCGTGGTGATGATCTTCAACCAGAGCCCGCAGATGATCGCGCTGCGCAACAAGCTGACGGCCAATTTCCGCAAAAAGTGGCCGCCCTCCGGCACCAAGAAGCAGAAGAAAGGGGTGGCGTAACATGGCATTGCTGGAAGTCAGCAACCTGGGGATCGCGTTCGGCGGTCTGCAGGCGGTGTCCCAGTTGGACCTCTCCATTGAAAAAGGCCGCCTTTATGGCCTGATCGGCCCGAACGGCGCCGGCAAAACAACGGTGTTCAATATGCTCACCGGCGTTTACAAGCCGACGGAGGGCAATATCGTGCTGGACGGCAAAGACATCACTGGCCAGAACCCCGAACTGATCAGCCGCGCCGGCGTGGCGCGCACTTTCCAGAACATCCGCCTGTTCAACGATATGACGGTGCTGGACAATGTGAAGGTAGGCCTGCACAATCAGGTCCGCTACAATATGTGGACCGGCATCTTCCGTCTGCCCGCCTACCGGGAAAAAGAGCACGAGATGAACCGCCAGGCCCACAAGCTGCTCAAGATCTTCGATCTGGACCGGGAAGCCAACTACAAGGCCAGCCAGCTCCCGTACGGCAAGCAGCGCAAGCTGGAGATTGCCCGCGCGCTGGCGACCAACCCCAAACTTCTGCTGCTGGACGAGCCCGCGGCGGGCATGAACCCCAACGAAACGGCAGAACTGATGGAAACGGTGCGCAGCGTGCGCGACCAGTTCGGCATTGCGATCCTGCTGATCGAACATGACATGAACTTTGTCATGGGCATCTGCGAGGAGATCACTGTGCTGGATTACGGCCGCGTCATTGCGCGCGGCGACGGCAAGGCGATCCGCAATAACCCGAAGGTCATTGCGGCCTACCTGGGAGGTGACTGATCATGGGCGAGATGCTTTCTGTCAAAAATATCAACGTCTTTTACGGTTCCATTCACGCGATCCGGGACGTTTCCTTCCATGTGGACGAAGGGGAGATCGTCACCCTGATCGGCGCCAACGGCGCGGGCAAGACCACGACGATGCACGCGATCTCCGGCCTGCTGAAACTGCAGAGCGGCGAGATCGACTACTGCGGCCAGGCCATCAGCCGGATGGAAGCCCACAAGATCATCCGCCTGGGTCTTGCCCAGGTGCCGGAAGGCCGCCGGGTGTTCAGCGGCCTTACCGTGCAGCAGAACCTGCAAATGGGCGCGTATGTGCGCCGCGACGGCAAGGAAGCCATCCAGAACGACTATGACATGGTGTTTGAACTGCTGCCGCGCCTGAAAGAACGCCGCAACCAGCTTGCGGGCACGCTTTCCGGCGGCGAACAGCAGATGCTTGCCATGGGCCGCGCACTGATGTGCAAACCCAAGATGCTGCTGCTGGACGAGCCCTCCATGGGCCTTTCGCCGCTGCTGGTCAAGGAAATCTTCAAGATCATCCGGGAAGTCAACCGCAACGGCGTCACCGTGCTTCTGGTGGAGCAGAACGCCAAAATGGCGCTGGAGATCGCCAACCGCGCGTATGTGCTGGAGACCGGCACCATCAAGATGGAAGGCGAAGCGACCGAGCTGGCTAACAACATCGAAGTGCGCAAAGCCTACCTGGGCTGTTAAGCCGCATTCATGCAAATAAACCGCCCCGCGTGTCAGAACCTGCTGACGCGCGGGGCGGTTTTGGTTGTGGTTCAAAGAAGCCCGGCCGGGGGGCGGTCCTCCTCGGTACTGGGCTGGGTGAGCATATCCATCACTTTGGAATAGATCTCGCTGCCATGGGCGGTGAAGTTGTTTTTGATCGTTTCCGCCGTCAGTTTGTCGGGCATTGCCAACTGCAGCCGGAACACGTCGCTGCCCATGTCACCGATGGCGCACCAGACGACGTATTCGCCGTCCTCCTCCTCGATATGGGCGCGGTTCATGGCGGCTTTGTGCTTCCAGCTCTGGATCTGCATGACGGCCCGAATGGCGCTTTCCCGCACGGTGCGGGGCAGATCGTAAGCCAGGGTGTCCGCAACGGTGGAACCCTTCTCGGTAATGGAATACTGTTCCTGCTCATCCGACGCCACCAACTGCTGCCGTTCCACATCGGCCAGCGCGTCGGCAAATTCAAAATAGTTGACCAGCTGTTCCTGCAAAAGCGCCCCCTGCAAGGTGTCGCGCGTCAGCGGGCCCGCTGTTTTGACCAGATAGCACAGCAGGATCCGGATCTGGGTGTTGTCTGTAAGGCCGCCCGGCTTTACACCTGCTGTAAATGCTTCCGCCATCCTATCACATCCTTGCCGATCATAGTTTTCTTTTCTTATTATACACGGGCCGGCAGGAAGTCGCAAGAGACACCGTCAAAAAATCGTTTCGATCTGTTTGCGGCTTTGCGGGGTGGAATAGATCCATTTTTTGATCCGCCCGTGGGTCACAAAATAATGCGGCTCAAAACGCAGCGGCTGGGACAGATTTTTGTTCACCACCACCAGCTTGATCTTCATCTTGTCGGGCAGGATGTTTTTGATGTAAACGCTGACCGCCTGGCCCGGACGCAGGGAACTGTCCGCTTCGGCCAGCCCGGCCAGATTGGGCGCAATCTCGATAAAAACGCCGTAATCCTCCACGCTGCGCACGATGCCTACCACCGTTTCCCCCGCGGCAAAGCAGGCGGCGTTTTCGCTCCAGGTGCCGAGCAGTTCCCGCAGCGTAAGGACGATGCGCCCCTGCGCGTCGCGGTTCTTGATGGCGCACAATAACTGCTGCCCGATCTGCACCCGGTCCTTGGGCGAGGAAATGCGGGAAACGGAAAGGCAGTCAATGGGCAGCAGCGCCGAAATGCCGCAGCCAATGTCGCAGAACGCACCGAAGTTTTCGATGTGCGTCACGGTGCAGGGAATCACGCTGCCAGCCTCCAGCCCATCCAGATATTGTTTGCGGCAAAGGCGCTGCGCCGCCGCGCGGGAGAGCAGATAGACCTCCTCGCCGTTCGGTTCGCGGGCCGTCCCGGTGATGACAAAGCAGGTGGGCCGCCCCACACGGGTCAGAACGGCGATGTCCTTGATGGTCTCCCCGGGGGAAACATCCAGGCATTCCTCATAGGGCATATAGGCGCGCTGCCCGCACAGTTCAAAGCGCAGGCGGCGCTCGGTATCATAGGCAAGCGCGGTACTTTGCAAAATTTCGCCGGTACCGATGCAGCGGTCCAGCTCTTCTTTGTTCAGGTGGTTTGCGTTGCGGCAGAGCCCTTCGGCACGATATTCCAGCATTTTCGGTTCCTCATTTCTTGTGATTTCCGCTTTTATGGAAACGAAGCGGTTGCTAAACTTTTATGCGTTGGATTTGCAAAACAATACTCGCTGTACTATAATAAGAGAGCAAATGGAATGAAAGGGCGGTGTGCTGTATGGATGTACGGGTAGGGGATGTGATCCAGACCAAAAAGCAGCATCCCTGCGGTGCCAACCGGTTTGATGTGCTGCGCGTCGGGATGGATTTCAAGATCCGCTGCCAGGGCTGTGGCCGCGAGGTCATGCTGCCCCGCGCCAAGATCGAGCGCAATATCAAAAAGATCCTGCGCCCGCAGGAAGATTAGCCGCGTTTCCGTGTACGAACAGAAAATTGCAGCGGTGAGGATTTTCCATCATGAACACATTTGTTGAACTGCATGAGGTCGAGCGCCGGTATGAAGAACTGGCCTATCGGATGTCCCGGCCCGAAGCGGCCGCCCATGCGGACGAGTACGCCCGGATGATGCGTGACTACAAAGAACTGACCCCCTTAGTGGAAGAATACCGCCGGTATACGGCCCTGCAGCGTGAAGAGCAGGAAGCACAGTCCATGCTTGCACAGGAGCCGGACCCGGCGTTCAAGGATATGGTACAGCAGGAGTTGTGCGAAATTACCCGGAATCTGGCACAGTGTACGGAGAATCTGCGCATCCTGCTATTGCCCAAAGATGCCGACGATGAAAAGAGCGTCATTCTGGAGATCCGCGCCGGGGCGGGCGGCGAGGAAGCCGCCCTGTTCGCCCACAGCCTGTGGCGTATGTACACGATGTATGCCGCCAAGCGCGGATGGGTCTGCCAGACGGTCAGCGCCAATGAAACGGAACTGGGCGGCGTCAAGGAGATCGTCTGCTCGGTGGAAGGGCAGGACGTGTACAGCCGTCTGAAATTTGAAAGCGGCGTACACCGGGTCCAGCGCGTGCCGGAAACCGAGACCCAGGGCCGCATCCACACCTCGACGGTGACGGTAGCCGTCATGCCCGAAGCCGAGGAAGTGGAGCTGGAACTGGACCCCAAGGACCTGCGGATCGACACCTTCCGTTCTTCCGGCGCGGGCGGGCAGCACATCAATAAAACTTCTTCCGCGATCCGGGTGACGCATCTGCCCACCGGCATGGTGGTGGAATGTCAGGACCAGCGCAGCCAGCGCGAAAATAAAGACCGCGCGCTGAAGGTGCTGCGCAGCCGCCTGCTCCAGCAAAAGCAGGAAGCCTATGACGAAGCCTACAACGCCAAACGGCAGAGCCAGGTGGGAACAGGGGACCGCAGCGAAAAGATCCGCACCTATAACTTCCCGCAGGACCGTGTGACGGATCACCGCATCGGGCTGACGCTGCGCAACCTGCGCAGCGTGCTGGACGGGGATCTGGACCGCGTGCTGGACCCGCTGATCCTGGCCGACCGGGAAGAAAAATTGAAGCAGCATAGCGAGGAACACGAATGAAAACTCAGGTATTGCCTGTTACAGAAGAAAGCATCGCGCTGGCGGCCCGCCTGCTGACCCAGGGGGAACTGGTGGCTCTGCCGACTGAAACTGTTTACGGTATTGCGGCGGACGCCCGCAACGGCGCGGCGGTGCGCAAAATTTTTGAAGCCAAAGGCCGCCCGCAGGATAACCCCCTGATCGTGCATATCTGCGGGATGGAGATGCTGCAGGGCATCGTGGCGCAAGTGCCGGACCGCGCCAAAAAACTGGCCGCGGCGTTCTGGCCCGGGCCGCTCACGATGGTGATGCCCCGCGGCCCCGAAGTCAGCGATGTGACCTGCGCAGGGCTGGATACCGTCGGCGTCCGTATGCCGTCGCACCCGGTGGTCCAGGCGGTCATCCGCGCCAGCGGCGTGGCGTTCGCAGCGCCCTCGGCCAATCTTTCCGGCAAGCCCAGCCCCACGAACGCTCAGGATACCCTGGCCGACATGGACGGCCGCCTGCCGCTGATCCTCGATGGCGGGGAGAGCAGCGTCGGCGTGGAATCCACGGTGGTTTCGGTGGCAGGGGGGCGCCCGATGCTTCTGCGCCCCGGCTACATCACCAAGGAACAGATGGAAGCCGTGCTGGGGGAGGAAGTGCTGGTCAGCCCGGCCATCCTCGAAAAGCTCAAGGAGGGGGAAGTGGCCCGCTCCCCGGGGATGAAGTACAAGCATTATGCGCCCCAGGCCCAGGTGACCCTTGTGCGGGGCAGCTTTGAGAACTACCGCCGCTATGTGCAGCAGCACGCGGGGGAAGGCGTCTGGGCGCTCTGCTTTGACGGGGAGGGCAAGGACCTTCCCGTGCCGTACATCGAATACGGGAAGAACCACGACGGCGTCACCCAGGCGCATCATCTTTTCACCGCGCTGCGGGACTTGGACCGCAACGGCGCACAGACCGTTTACGCCCGCTGCCCGGAGCAGGACGGCGTATCCATGGCGGTGTATAACCGTTTGATCCGCGCGGCGGCTTTCCGGGTGGTGACGGTATGAAGATCATCGGGATCACAGGCCGTTCCGGCTGCGGGAAGTCCAGTGTGACAAAATTCTTGGCCGCGCAGGGGTATCCTTGTATTGACGCGGACCACATTGCGCGGGACGTTTTGCAGCGGGGTTCGCCCTGCCTGGCGGTCCTGCAGGCGCATTTCGGCGCCGATATTCTGGACGAACAGGGGGAACTGCGCCGCCGGCTGCTGGCGGACCGCGCCTTTGCGACGCCGGAAGGGACCCTCCTTTTGACCGAGGTGACGCAGCCGGAGATCCTTCGCCGGATCGAAGAATTGCTGCGCCGGGCGGAAGCGGACGGTGCGCCCTTTTCCTTCGTGGATGGGGCCGTGATTGTCGGCACGCCGTTCCAGGCGCGCTGCGACCGCCTGCTTCTGGTCACAGCCCCTTACGAGACCAGCGTGCAGCGGATCTGTGCCCGGGACGGCATCGCCCCGGAGATGGCCCGCCGCCGTCTGGATGCACAGACCCCGCTGGAAAGGCTGCGCGCTGCCGCGACGGAGGAACTTGTGAACGACGGTTCCCCCGCGCAGTTGGAAGACAAGATCAAGGCGTTTTTGCACTCCTTGAGAAAGGAGGAATATGACTAGAAAAAAATCACCGCTTCGCAGAGCGGCTCCCAAAGTGCTGGGCGTCGTGTTGGTGTTGGCGCTGATCGGGACGATCCTGTTTTCCGTTTTCCGGGAACGGATCGAACGCTGGGAATACCCGATCCAGTACCAGGAATATGTGACCTATTATGCGGATAAATATGACCTGGACCCGCTGATGCTGTACACCTTTATCCGTACGGAAAGCAATTTTGACCCCCGTGCGGAATCCGACGCCGGGGCCCGCGGTCTTATGCAGATCACAGAAGTCACCTTTGACTGGATCAAATCCAAGATCGCGCCCACGGAACCCCTGACCTTTGAGGACCTGTTCGACCCGGAAACCAATATCCGTTTTGGAAGTTACTTTGTCAGTTATTGCCTGTTGCGCTATTCGGACGATTTGGCAACGGCGGCAGCCGCCTACCACAGCGGCTGGGGAACGGTGGATGAACTGCTCGCACAGCCGGAGTATTCGGCCGACGGGCTGACGCTGGACCACTACCCCTACCCGCAGATGCGGCTGTATGTCCGGAAAATCACCGAAGGCTATCAGCGTTATCAGGAAATTTATACAGATTACGAAAAGTGAAAGGACTGTCAAACATGCAAACTACAGAAGAACTCAAGAAGCTGCTGTACAAGAATGATACCGTAGCGGACGCTTCCCCCGATGCGCTGGCCGCCGCCCAGGATTTCTGCGAAGGATACAAGACCTTCCTCGACCACTGCAAGACCGAGCGGGAAACGACCGCCTACAGCGAGAAGCTGCTGCTGGAAGCCGGTTACAAGCCCTTTGTTCCCGGCGAAAAACTGAACCCCGGCGACAAAGTCTACGCCATCAACCGCAAAAAGTGCGTTCTGGCGGCGACCATCGGCACGAAAACGCTGGAAGAAGGCTTCCATCTGAACATCGCCCACATTGACTCCCCGCGTCTGGACCTGCGCCCGGTGCCGGTCTTTGAGAAGAACGGTCTGGGCTACCTGCGCACCCATTATTATGGCGGCGTGCGCAAGTACCAGTGGCCGACCATCCCGCTGGCCCTGCACGGCGTGCTCTACCGCGCGGACGGCAGCATGGTGGAAGTCTGCAGCGGTGAAAAGGATGACGACCCGGTATTCTGCATCACGGACCTGCTGCCGCACCTGGGCGCCAAGCAGAACGCCAAGACGCTGGGCGAGGGCATCACCGCCGAAGATCTGAATGTTCTGATCGCGTCCCAGCCCATCGCGGACCGCGACGCAGAGCAGCGTGTGAAGCTGAACATTCTGGGCATGCTGAACGAAGCCTACGGCATCACCGAGCGGGACTTCACCCGCGCCGAGATCGAAGTCGTTCCGGCTTACAAGGCACGGGATATCGGCCTGGACCGCGCCATGATCGGCGCTTACGGCCATGATGATCGCGTGGACGCGTACCCCGCGCTAATGGCGGAGATCGGCGTGCAGAATCCTGCCTACACGACGGTCTGCGTGCTGACGGACAAAGAGGAGACCGGCTCCGACGGTGTGACGGGTCTGAACAGCATGTACACCTTCCACTTCCTGCAGCAGCTCTGCCAGACGCAGGGGGCCGATTACATCACGGCCTGCAAGGCGGCCAAGTGCCTGTCTGCCGACGTGACGGCGGCCTTTGACCCGACCTTTGCCGATGCGTTCGAGCCGGACAACGGCACCTATGCGGGCAACGGCGTTGCCATTTACAAATATACGGGTTCCCGCGGCAAGTCCGGCACCAGCGACGCTTCCGCCGAACTGGTCAGCTACCTGACCCGCCTGATGGACCGCAACAACGTGGTGTGGCAGATCGGCGAAATGGGCAAGCTGGACCTTGGCGGCGGCGGCACGGTAGCCAAATACGTTGCCAACCAGGACATCGACACCATCGACATCGGCGTGCCGGTCCTGGCGATGCATTCGCCCTTTGAGGTCGTTTCCAAGGCGGACGTGTACATGGCGTACCTCACGTTCAAGGCTTTCTGCGAGGACGCGGAATAAAAACACAGTATAAAGCGGCATCGGACGGCAGACAGGGGAAGGGAAGAAGCCCCCGAACCTGACGGTTGATGACGATGGCCGCCAAATAGACCGGCGTGTTATTTCGTTGCGAAACAGCACGCCGGTTTTCTATTGCTGTGTCCTACAAATATACGCCCCTGACTGCACTGAAAACGAAACCCGAACCACCAATTTGCCCGGCAGGCACCTAGGCCCGCCGGGCAAATTTACTATAGGATTGATTTCCAAGGTAAAGGTTCAGCGCGCAAAACGCCTGCCCGGCAACACGGTTTCCTGCCCGCCGGGGATGGCGTGCGCATGATCCCATCGCTTACTTTTTCTCAACGCTGATAACGCGCTGCGTCCACTCGCGGTAAAAGTCCTCTTCATGGGATACAAGCAGCACCGTTCCGGCAAACGCTGTCAGGGCTGTTTTCAGGGCGCTTTTGGCCTGCCTGTCCAGATGGTTCGTAGGCTCGTCCAGAATCAGAAAATTGCAGGGTTCCAGCGTCAGCAGGCACAGTTTCACCTTTGCCTGTTCGCCGCCGCTCAGGGTTCCAACGGCCTGCATCGCATGTTTGCTGGTGATCCCGCAGCGCGCCAACTGTTTGCGGACCTCTTTGCCTGTCAGGTCCGGGTGCGCGTCGGCAATGATTTGGAGCGGGGTCTGCTCCGGCTCTTCCCAGAATAGATCCTGCGCAAAATAACTCCATGTGACCTGGTCGGAAAATCGGAATCGGCCGCCGATCGCCGGGAGCTGCCCGATCAGGGTCTTCAATAATGTGGACTTTCCGATCCCATTAAAGCCGGTGATCACAACTTTCAGCCCGCCTTTGATGCTGAACGTAAGATCGGAGAGGACCGGCGCGTGATACCCCACCGCCAGCTTTTCCACCTGCAAATGTTCTGTATTTGTCAGGGGCAGGGCGGGGAAGTGGAAGTGCGGAATGATCTCTTTCTGTTCCAGGGCTTCCATCTTATCCATGCGGTCAAGCTGCTTTTGCCGGCCCCGTGCCATTTTTGCCTTGCGTCCCGCGATATTCTTTCGGATAAATTCTTCTGTTTTGCGGATCTCCTTTTGCTGCGCCGTATATTGGCGGATATAATCTTCCCGCAGCAGGGTTTTCTTGCGCAGAAACTCGGAATAGGTGCCGTAATACTTCGTGATCGTATCGTTGTCTATATCGCAGATGCGGTTTGCGATTTTGTCCAAAAAGGAAAAGTCGTGGGAAACGACCAAAAAAGCATTTTCCAAGGCCGACAGATATTCCGCCAGCCACGCCACATGATTTTTGTCAAGAAAATTGGTCGGCTCATCCAGCAGCAAAACATCCGGCTTTTCCAGCAGCAACTTGGCCAGGATCACCTTGGCACGCTGGCCGCCGCTCATTTCTGCGATCGGACGGTCCAACCCGATCACGCTCAGTCCCAGCCCGTTTGCCACCCGCTCTATGGCAGTATCGATAGAATAGAAATCATGCGCTTCCAGTTGTTCCTGATAATAAGCGGCCTGTTCCAGACTTTCCGCATCTCCATCCGCAGCTTTTTCGTATAGCCGCATGACCTGCGCTTCCATCGCAAACAGTCCGGCAAAGGCAGACTTCAAAAACTCTTTCATCGTCAGCGTATGGTCGATCTCTGCATACTGGTCCAAATACCCGACCGTAGTGCGTGGCTGCCAAATGACGCGCCCCTGATCGGGCGCGATCTGCCCGGTGCATATTTTGATCAGCGTACTTTTCCCGGTTCCGTTCTGCCCGACGATGCCGATATGCTCGCCTTTGTTCAGGGTAAGCCCCGCATTTTTATAAAGCACATTTTCACCAAAAGCGTGCGTCAGATTTTCGATCTCCAACAAACTCATTTTTTCTCGTTCCTTTCCTTACATACCAAAAATAACAAAGAAAAAAGACAGAAAGCAGCGATACCTGTTGGTACCGGCCTTCTGCCTTTGCTGTCAAAACGCAAAAACAAAAGGCTATGGACAAAACATTGCCCATAGCCTTGCATTACTGCACGGAAAGCCCCAAGGGTACACTACCCCCGCGGCTTTCCGATGAAATCCAAATGCGTTTTATACGCTATGCTCTGCACAATGTTTCATCGGGATGGATTGTACAGAGCTGATTCTGTTTTTACGTTGATCTTTCAAATGGAAGTTCATGTGTTATCTCCGTTTTATGGTTTTGAACCTGTTCCTAATCATACAACGCCGGAAAGCGTTTGTCAATCTCCTGACCGGAAACAGGAAAACGCCAAATTCATGGCTACCATGAATGGCTTTGCGCTTTATGCAAGAAGATAAGACAAAAACCTCGAATCCGTGTTCAGCACAGATTCGAGGTTTTGTGGTGGAGATGAGGGGGATCGAACCCCTTACCTCTTGAATGCCATTCAAGCGCTCTCCCAGGTGAGCTACACCCCCACGGCATTGTCGCGCACAGTGTTCTCTTGGCGACGTGCATTATTATAGCAAAGCGTTCCGCAAATGTCAACTATTATTTTGGAAAAATACAAGTTCCATACAGACAGGCGGTTGTGGATAGGGAACCGCCGGGCAGGCGCGCTTCATAGTATGGCAAGAGTTCCGGTTGGAAAGGAGGGACCGCCATGCGCTACAGACGGCCCGGCAACCACAGGCGCTGGCCGCTGCGCCTGTGGGCAAAGCTGGCGTTGGCGGCCGGGGCTGTCGCCGCGCTCTGGTTCAACGGCTATGTGGACCAGGAGATCAAACCTACCATGATGCGCATTGCAGAATACGAAGCGCGGCGCATCACGACCCAGGCCCTTCATGAAGCGGTGGAGGGGCTGGACTTTGGCGGGCAGTTGTACCATGTGGAGGACGGCTATGCGTCGCTGGACGCGGCAGCAGCCAACCGTGCGCGCAGCGCCCTGATCGCTGCCGCCGAAACGCAGTTGGCGGCGTTAGAAGAACAGGAATTTTCCGTCCCTTTCGGCAGTTTAACGGGCAATTACCTGCTGAACGGGCAGGGGCCGGGCTGGAACATGCGCCTGCTGCCGGAAGGGTATGTGCAGGCAGCATGGGAGCAAGACTGCGAAACGCTTGCCATCAATACCACGCGCTATACTGCCAGCCTTGTGCTTTCCGTCACCGTCAACATGATCCTGGACGGCCGGACCGAAACGCTGACAGTAGAAGAACCGATCCTGATCGCGGACCTTCTGCTGCAGGGCGACACGCCGAATGTTTACGCGGCGGCACTGGATTGAAGAATCAGGGAAGAATGTGGTATAATAGCCCCAGATCAAAAATGGAGTGTAAGAGATATGGAACTGGAGCAGGCCCGCAAACGCGCAGAAGAACTGCGCGCGGTGATCGAAAAGAACAACCGTTTATATTATGATCAGGACGCCCCCGAACTGGAGGACTATGAATATGATGCGCTGAACCGGGAACTGAAGGCCATCGAAGCGGAATACCCGCAGTTGGTCACGCCGGATTCCCCAACCCAGCATGTGGGCGGAACGGCCAGCAGCAAGTTCAGCAAAGTGACGCACAGCGTCAAGATGGAAAGCCTGCAGGACGCTTTCTCGTTTGAGGAACTGCGGGACTTTGACGCCCGTGTTCGGGAAGCAGGCATCAAGCCGGAATATGTAGTGGAAGCCAAGATCGACGGCCTTTCCGTCAGCCTTGAATACCGGGAAGGCCATCTTGTGCGCGGTTCCACCCGCGGCGACGGCGTCGTGGGGGAGGACGTGACGGAAAATCTGGCGACCATCGCGGATATTCCCCACGATCTGCCGGACGCACCGGCTTTTCTGGAAGTGCGCGGCGAAGTCTATATGCCCCACAAGGCCTTTTTCAAGCTGAAAGAACAGCAGGAGTTGGAGGACAAAACGCCTTTCAAAAACCCGCGGAACGCCGCGGCGGGTTCGCTGCGCCAAAAGGACGCGAAGATCACCGCGTCGCGCGGGTTGTCGATCTTTGTGTTCAATTTGCAGCAGTGCGAAGGGCGCAGCTTTACCACCCACCACGAAACGCTGGATTATATCAAGTCGCTGGGGTTCCCGACCTCCCCGCGCTACAGTGTGTTCCACAATATCGAGGACGCCATCCGGGAGATCCAGACGATCGGGGAACTGCGCGGCACGTTGGAATATGACATCGACGGCGCCGTTATCAAAGTCAACGATCTGGCCGCGCGCCGCGTGCTGGGCAGCACCAACAAATTCCCGCGGTGGGCGATCGCCTTCAAATACCCGCCCGAAGTCAAAGAGAGCGTCGTGCGGGAGATCGAAGTGACGGTAGGCCGCACCGGCGTCCTCACGCCCACGGCGGTGTTCGATCCTGTGTTCCTGGCGGGGACCAGCGTATCCCGCGCCAACCTGCACAACGGGGACATCATCGACAGCCTGGGCGTCGGCATCGGGGATACGATCCAGGTGCGCAAAGCCGGGGACATCATCCCGGAAGTGATCGCGGTCTCTGCCCACGGCCCGCAGAGCAAGCCGTTCCAGATGCCCACGGTCTGCCCAAGCTGCGGTGAGCCGGTGGTCCATCTGGAAGGGGAGACCGCCCTGCGCTGCGTCAACCCGGAGTGCCCCGCCCAAAGCCTGCGCAACCTGATCCACTTTGCCTCGCGCAATGCCATGGCCATCGACGGTTTGGGGGAAGCAGTCGCCGTGCAGTTGACCGAGCGTGGTCTGGTCCATACGGTCGCGGACCTCTATGCCCTGACCGAGGAACAACTGCTGACGCTGGACAAATTCAAGGAAAAGAGCGCCCGCAACCTTTTGACTTCGATCGAAAATTCCAAAAAGAACAATCTGGACAAGCTGTTGTTTGGCTTGGGCATCCGCAATATCGGCGATAAGGCGGCGGCGCTGCTGGCGGAGCATTTCGGCAGCATGGAAGCGTTGCAGGCGGCGACCGCCGAACAGATGTGCGAGATCGACGGCTTCGGGGACGTGATGGCCCAGAGCGTACAGGAATTTTTCGCCAAAAACGGAACCACCGACCTGCTGCGCAGGCTTGCGGACGCAGGGGTGAATATGCAGTGGACCGGCGAAAAGAAGGGCACCGCGCTGGCCGGGATGACGCTGGTCGTCACCGGCACCCTGCCGACCCTGTCCCGCCAGGAAGCCGAGGCGCTGATCGTACAGAACGGCGGCAAAGCGTCCGGGTCGGTCTCCAAAAAGACCAGCTATGTGGTGGCCGGTACGGCGGCTGGGTCCAAGCTGACCAAGGCGCAGAACCTTGGCATCCCGGTGCTTGACGAAGACGGGCTGTACGCCCTGATCCGTTCCGAAAAGCCGCAGGAGTCTTAAATACGATCCTATAAATCATCAAAGGGAGCATCCTCCACGCAGGGGGATGCTCCCTTTTTGGTTCTAAGCGGGGCGCTGGGGACATAGAGTGGCAATGGGAGGTGAAACAGATCATGGACGAGTACTATCGGATCGCCGCCGCGCTGCCGTCCCCTTTCTGCGGGGAACTCCAGCAGCTTGACCCCCGCTGTGCCCCGCTTGTGCAGGAGATCCGCCTGCGCGCCGGGCAGCCGGTCCAGTTTACGATCAAGGGGCGCCTGACACCGGCAGCGCGCTATCTGCCGCGGGCGGAACATTTACAATGTATGCAGCCCCGGCAGTTACAGGATTGTTTTTTGCAGTTGTGCGGCCATTCCCTTTACGCTTACGAAGAAGAACTCCGCCAGGGATTTTTCACGATCTTAAACGGGGACCGCATCGGCGTAGCGGGCAGTTGGAGCGGGAACGGCTTCTCGGCTGTTACGTCCCTGAACCTTCGCGTGGCGCGGTGGGTGACCTGCCCGCTGCCCGATGAGGTGCAGACTTATCTGCTGGCAGAACAGGACGGGCTGCTGGTGGCCGGCGTTCCCGGAAGCGGAAAGACGACGTTTTTGCGCACGCTGATCCAGTACCTTGGGCAGCGGGATCAGGTCGTATGCGTGGTGGACGAGCGTGGGGAACTGATGGCAGGGAACGGCGAAGGGCTGCCCCGTGCGGCGCAGATCGCCTGCGATGTCTACACACGCTGCCCCAAAGAGGAAGCGATCTGCATGGCGCTGCGCTGCATGAATCCGTCGGTGATCGTCTGCGACGAGCTGGGGACCCCCGGCGACGCCGCCGCGGTGGAACGGGGCGTGGCGTCCGGCGTGCGGTTCCTGGCTTCGGTCCATTGCGATTCGCCGCAGGGCTTGCGGAAAAGGCCGCAGCTATCGCGGCTTTTGCAGACGGGGGCTTTCCGGCGCGCGGTCTTTCTGGACGGGCGTGACAGGCCCGGAACCGTGGCACAGTGGGTGGAACTGACATGAGCGAGATGATCAGGGTCCTGGGCGGGCTGCTGCTTGTGGCGGCGGGCACAGGCGGCGGTATCGCGGTCTACAGCCGAAAATACCACCAGTGGCGGCAGCTACATACCTTTGCCCGCCTGCTGGCCTATCTGCGGGAACTGCTGGCCTACCAGCCGCTGAACGGCGGGGAACTGCTGGCACGGGCGGCCCGTTACCCCGCCTTTGCACGGCTGGGCGTCGGGGAGTGCGGCACACTGGCGGCGCTGCCGCTGCCGGGGGCACTGCCGCCGGGCACCCGGCAGGAATTGCAGCAGGGATTGGAACAGCTTGCCTTTGAACCGCGCAGCAACGCCTGCGCCACGCTGAAACGGCTGGAAACGCTTTGTGAGGACGCCGCCGTAAGCAAGCGGGAAGAATCCCAGGCCGCGCGCAGGCTGTGGCCGCGGCTGGGCGCCTGCGCGGGGATGCTGGCCGCGATCTTGTTATGGTAAGGGAGCTGCGCAATGAACATTGATCTGGTTTTCAAAATTGCAGCGACGGGCATCATCGTGGCGGTCCTCAACCAACTGCTGATCCGTTCCGGGCGGGAGGATCAGGCCATGATGACGACGCTGGCGGGATTGATCGTTGTACTGAGTATGCTGGTCCGCCAGATCAGCGACCTGTTCGTGCTGATCAAGGCGCTGTTTGAATTGTGATGAACGATGCTATTATTCAAATTGGCTGCCGTCGCCTTTGTAGCGGCGGTCTTGAGCCTGGCCCTCAAAAAAGAACAACCGGCGTTTGCTTTCCTCGTGTCGGCCTGCGCCGCGGCCGGGCTGCTGGTCGCGGTGGCGCAGCAGATCTCGCCGCTCCTGCAATGGCTGCACGGCCTCGACAGTGTTTTGCCGGGGCAGGGCATCACATCCCTGCTGCGGGTACTGGGCATCGCGCTGATCGCCCAACTGGCAGGGGACATCTGCCGGGAAGCGGGCCTGGCCGCCGCGGCGACCGCCAGCGAACTGTGCGGCCGGGTGCTGGTACTGCTGCAGGCGCTCCCGCTTTTGCAGCAGTTGCTCGACTGCTATGCGGCATATTTGCAGTGATTTTCTTCATGCTGGGTCCGGCGCTGCCCGTCCGGGCGGAAGAACCCCCAGCCGAGGTCGAAGCTCTGCTTGCGTCGGGAGACAACTCGGTGGAGGACGCGGCCGGATGGCAGTTGACGGATGTGCTGGACTGGCTGGCCGAACTGTTGACCGGCGACCTGCAAAAGCCGATCCGTTTTGCCCTGCGGGCGGCGGGGTATCTGCTGCTGGTGGGGGTGCTCAACCTGCTGGCCGGGAACGAAAGCTGGCGCCAGTGCATCGACGCGGTGGCGGTGTTGGGGTTCGGGGTGCTGAGCCTGGACGCCGTGATGACGCTGGCGGACACCGTTGCCGCCGCCGCGCAGGACTGCCAGAATTATCTGATTGCCTTTATCCCGGTGTTCAGCGGTGTGACGGCCATGGGTGGACAGGCTGCCGGGGCCATGGCCTACAGCGGCATGTTTTTTACGATGTCCGGCTTTCTGGCGGCGCTTATCAAAGTGGTGCTGCTTCCGGTCATGCAGATCTATTTCTGTTTTGCGGCCTGCGCCTGTATCTGGGGCAATCCCGGCATCGAAGAAGCGGCTTCGCTGTTCGTGCGCTGCCTGCAGGCCGGGCTGAAGCTGTGCGGCATCCTGTTCAGTCTGGTGCTTGGGGTGCAAAACCTGCTGGCCGCCACGGTGGACAGCGCAGCCCTCAAAACGGGCAAAAGCGTTTTGCAGGGCTTTATCCCGGTGGTGGGGGATGCGGCAGCCGCGGCGCTTTCGGGCGCTGTGGCGGCGGTGCAGATGCTCAAAGGCTCCCTGGCGCTGGCCGTGCTGCTGGCCCTGGCTGCCGTTTTTGTGCCGATCTTTGTGCAATGCCTGCTTTACAGCGCCGCCTTTGCCGGGGCGGGGATCGTGGCTTCGGCCAGCGGGCAGAAAACGTGCGGCCACCTGTGCCGCCTTTATTTTGCGGGCAGCAAGATCTGTATGTCGGTGCTGGTGCTGTATTTCTTTATGATTTTTCTTTCGACCGCTTTGCTGCTTCTGGCGGGAAACGGAGGATAAACAGATGGATTCGATTCGTCATGTGGCGCTGGGGTGCTGCGTCATCTCCACGATCGCGGGCATGATCCGGGTCTTTTGGCCCAAAAACGGTTTTTCAACGGTCATAAACGCGGTCCTGGTGCTGTATATTATAACGGCGGGGTTGCAGATGATCCGGGGCGCGGACTGGGCAGGTCTTACAAAAGAATTGTACCGCATGTCCTCAGCCGCGGAAAGCAGCGCGCCCGACTATACGGAATACGGCCGCCAACTGGGGCTGGAAATGTCGGCGGAAGGCGTGCGGGAAGCCCTGGAAAACGCCGGGATCGACTGCGTGGTGCAGATGCGGGACGGGGTCTGCCGGGTGGAACTCGTGCATAGCAGCGACCGCACACGGGCCCAAGGCGTGCTGAGCGCCGTCTGCGGGCAGATGCCCTATGAGATCACCGCGGCGGGAGGTGATGCGCCGTGAAGGATACCGCCACAAAATGGCAGGCGTTGGCGGGCAGGTTCCGCGCCGCGCTGGCCGATGAAAAGAAGCGCGTCAACCTGCTGCTCTGCACCGGGCTGGCCGGGCTGCTTCTGCTGGCTCTGTCGGAATGGCTGCCGGACGGCACATCGCAGGCCCCGTCCAGCACACCGGCCCCGGAAACGATCTCCCAACAGGACTACGCCGCCCAGCTCGAAAGCCGCCTGCAGGAACTGGTCATGCAGGTGGACGGCGTGGGCCGCGCCGAGGTCATGGTGACCTTGGCGCAGGGGGAAGAAAGCGTCTATGCCACAGACCGCGAGACCACCGGGGAGGAGACCTCCCGCGTCAGCCATGTGCTGACCGGGGACGACGGCCTTGTGGAGACCGTCCAGATGCCCAAGGTCCTGGGGGTCGCGGTCGTCTGCGAAGGGGGCGAAAGCCCTGCCGTGCAGAATTGCATATGCGCCCTGGTCGGTTCGTTGACCGGCGTGGGCGCCAACCATATCACCGTAGCAAAAATGGCGTCGTCAGATTGAAGGAGGCAATGTATATGAGTGCTGCAAACAAGAAAAACAAAAGCCGCCAGGCGACTGCCGCCGTGATGGTGCTGGCGCTGGGGGCGGCGGTCTATCTGAACTGGTCCTTTGCACGCCAGGCGCCGGAGGATCTGACGGCAGATGTGCAGGACCCCGCCGTGCAGGAGACCGCCGCGGCGGCCACGGCGGTCTATGACCCGCTGGAGACCAACGCGGAAACGTCCGGCGAGGCGCAGACCCCGGCGCAGGAGGCCAACAAAAATTACGGCGAAGCGCAGCTTGTCAGCGTCAGCCAGGATACCGGCACCGAGTTTTTCGACGAAGCGCGCCTGGCAAGGACCAAGGCCCGGGACGAGGCATTGGAAGCACTGAATGAAGCACTGAAAGACACCTCGGTGAGCGATGCGGAAAAAGAAGCACTGACCACCAAACTCAGCACGCAGGTCAACAACATCACGCTGGAGACCAAGCTGGAGACCCTGATCAAATCCAAGGGTTTTGCGGACTGCGTTGTGAACCTGGAAGGGGAAAAGGCCAACGTGACCGTCATGACGGAGAACGACGCGCTGACCGCCGAAGAGGTCACCCGCATCCGCGACGCGCTGATGAGCCAGTGCGAGGGGCTGACCGCACAGAACATCACCATCGTGGAAGTAAAATAACAGGCCCTATCGGTTGCAAATGGTATGGTTTTGTGGTAAACTAAGCTATACTATAAGAAAAAGTGGACCTGTTCAGGGTCCTATGCAACGGGAGGGTACACAACATGGATGTGCAGAACACCATCGGTGGCAGCTTGCAGATCTCTACGGATGTATTGGTCAAGATCGCGCGTCTGGCCGCGCTGGAGGTAGGGGGCGTCGCCGAGATCACGTCCGGCAACAGCCAGAACGTGCGCGGCCTGCTGGGCCGCACGGGCCTGAGCAAGCCGGTCAGCGTGGAGATGGAGGACGGCGTCGCGGCAGTGACGGTACACCTGAGTGCTGCCTATGGGCAGAAGATCATGCCGTTGTGTGAAAAAGTGCAGGAAAACGTCAAACAGACGATCCAGAACATGACCGGGATCACCGTATCCCGCGTCAATGTGATCGTCGTCGGTCTGGCGCAGCCGGAAGCACAGGATTGAAAAAGAGAGGAACTGGAAACCAGATATGGGGAAAAAGCTGACCCGCCGCGAATCCCGCGAGGCGGCCTTTTTGACGGCCTTTGCGGCCACATTTGAACCGGAGATGCCGAGCGTTCCGACCGGGGAAGAACAGCCGGAGGCCGACATCTTTGCCCGCCAGTTGCTGGCGGCCATGCAGGACCACGCCCAGGAGCTGGACGCGATCATAACGGCCCACTTGAAGGGCTGGACCCTCAGCCGCGTGCCGCGGGTCAGTCTGGTCGCGCTGCGGCTGGCACTGGCGGAAATGCTGTATGGCAACGAACAGAAGACCAGCGTTGCGATCAATGAAGCGGTGGAACTGGTCAAAAAATACGGCGCGGACAACGACTATCAGTTCGTGAACGGCCTGCTGGGGGCAGTGGCCCGCGAGCGGGAAGAAAGCGCGGAAACGACATGCTGACGCTGGGGATCGATACCAGCAATTATGCAACCTCTCTGGCTGTGTTTGACACAAACGCTGGAGAGGTTGTTTGTGATTGCAAAAAGTTTTTGCCCGTAAAGCCGGGGCAGCTTGGGCTGCGCCAGAGCGACGCGCTGTTCCATCACACGGCGGCGCTGCCCGCCATGCTGGAGGAACTCTCCCACCGGGCGGACCTTTCCGCGGTGGCGGCTGTGGGCGTATCGGCCCGGCCCCGGCCCGTAGAGGGGTCCTATATGCCGTGTTTTCTGGCCGGGGTGAATGCGGCCACCGCCTTTGCGCTGGCGCGCGGCATCTCGCTGGTCCCGCTGACCCACCAGCAGGGGCATATCGCGGCGGCCCTGTATGCAGCGGCCGGGCCGGACTTGTTTGAAGGGGAGAGCCTTGTCTTTCATGTTTCCGGCGGCACGACCGATCTGCTGCTCTGCCGCGGCGCGGAAACGATCACGCCGCTGGGCACCAGCAGCGATCTGTACGCGGGCCAGGCGGTGGACCGTCTGGGCGTGGCCCTCGGGTACGCTTTCCCGGCCGGGGCCAGCGTGAGCGAACAGGCGGCCCTTTGCTCGGAAAAAGTGCAGCCGAAGGCCAGCGTCCGGGGGCTGAACTGCAGCCTTTCCGGGCTGGAAAACCAGTGCCGGCAACTTCTGGAACAGGGCAAGCCCCCCGCTTACGTCTGCAAATATTGCCTGCTCTGCATTGCCGAAACGCTGACCCGGATGGCCAGGGCCGCCTTAAAGGAACACCCGAGCCTGCCGGTGGTGTTTGCGGGCGGTGTGATGAGCAGCGACCTGATCCGCACCTATGTGACCCACCGCGTGCCGGGGGCGCATTTCGTTCCCGGGAAATTTGCCAGCGACAACGCCATCGGGATCGCGCTGCTGGCCGCCAAGGAGAGAAAGGCATGGCCGATTTCATCAATGTAACGTCGCTCAACCGTCTGGCCAAACAGGTGCTGGCCCAGTGCGAACCGCTGAACGATTTGATCGTCTGCGGCGAGATCTCCGGCTTCACCCTCCATTACAAGAGCGGGCACCTCTACTTCACCCTCAAGGACGAGACCGCCAGTGTGAAGGCGGTCATGTTCCGCAGCCAGACGCGCCTGCTGAATTTTGAGCCGCAGAACGGTATGCAGGTATTGGCCTACGGGCACGCCACGATCTATGAGCGCGACGGCGCGTTCCAGCTGTATGTGGATTATATGCGCCCCTTTGGCGCAGGCGCGGCCCAGATGGCGTTTGACGCCCTTTACAAAAAGCTGGAAGCCGAGGGGCTTTTTGCGCCGGAACGCAAGCGTCCGCTGCCCGCCGTGCCGCGCTGCATCGGCGTCGTGACCAGCAAGACGGGCGCTGCCTGGCAGGACGTGCAGAACGTCATCGGCCGCCGCTGGCCCATGACGCGGCTTCTGCTGGCGCCGGTCACCGTGCAGGGATTGGAAGCCGAACAGAGCATCATCGCGGGCATCCGCGCACTGGACCGCGACCCGCGCCCCGACCTGATCCTGGTGACCCGGGGCGGCGGCAGCAAGGAAGATTTGTGGATCTTCAACAGCGAGCGGATCGCGCGGGCGGCCGCCGGATGCCGCAAGCCGGTCGTTTCAGCCGTGGGGCATGAGATCGACACGACCATCTTGGATTATGTGGCCGACCTGCGGGCGCCGACCCCTTCCGCCGCGGCGGAACTCTGTGTGCCGGACCGCGGGGAGATCCTGCAAAAAATTGCTGTTTTGCAGGAGAATATTCAAAAAAATATACAGAATCGCCTGCAAGTATGTTATAATAAATTTACTATGGCTGCCATCGAACAGGGGCGGCAGAGCCAGCGCCGGATGCTCGAACGCCGGGAACGGGAACTGACGCAGATGGTCCAGGCCGTGTGGCAGGCACAGCGGCACCGCACCGGCGCGGCGCAGGCTGCGCTGGAATCGGCGGCCGCCCTGGCGTATTCGCTGAACCCTTACGGTGTGCTGGCGCGTGGGTATGCGGTGGCCACATCGGGCGAAGATGTGGTGCCGGTGGAAGAACTTCGGCCGGGGCAGCAGTTTGTGCTGCGCGGCGCGAAGGCAGAAGCCGACTGCACGGTGCAGTCGGTACGGGAAACGGAACAGGGAGGGAATGGCAATGAAGCAGCCGAAATCATTTGAGGAGGGTCTGCAGCGCCTGCAGGAACTGCTTGCCGTTTTACAGGATGACGCCACGCCGCTGTCGCAGTCGGTCAAAGTTTACGCCGAGGCGGCCGGACTGATCAGTTACTGCAAACAAACGCTGGACGACGCCAAGCTCAAGATCGATGAGATCGACGCGGAACTTGAAAAACAGGCGGGAGAAACCGTATGAATCACGAAACCTATCAGGCCCGCTTTGCGGACCGGCTGCAGAAAACCGAAAAACGCCTGGCGGAACTGTGTGACACCTACCTGCCCGCCGGGGAACAGATCAGCGCGGCGGCGCGCTACAGCCTTCTTGGGGGCGGCAAGCGGGTCCGCGCCGTCCTGACGCTGGCGGCCTACGAACTCTGCGGCGGCGCGGAGGACGCGGCGCTGGACTATGCCTGTGCGCTGGAAATGCTGCACTGTTATTCCCTGATCCATGACGATCTGCCCTGCATGGACAACGACGATTTCCGCCGCGGGCGGTCGAGCTGCCACAAACAGTTTGGCGAAGCGGTCGCCCTGCTGGCCGCCGACGCGCTGGTGACGGCGGCCTTTGAGGTGATCGCACACGCCGCCCTTCCGGCGGAGAACCGCGTCCGCGCCGCCGCCGTGCTTGCCAAAGCGGGCGGGGCCCGCGGGATGCTCTACGGCCAGGAATTGGATAAACTGTACGAGAGCCAGAAGGCCACGGCGCAGCAGCTTCTTTCTTTGCACGAGCACAAGACCGGGGCGCTGATCTGCGCGGCCGTCCGTCTGGGCTGCCTTGCCGCAAACGCGCCGGAAAGCGCGACGCAGGCGCTTGTGACCTACGCGGCTGAACTGGGGCTGGTGTTCCAGATCGTGGACGATATTCTGGATGTGACTTCCACGACTGAGGAACTGGGCAAACCCGTCGGCAGCGATCAGGAGATGGAAAAGACGACGTTCGTCTCGCTTTACGGCCTGGACGGCGCGCGCCGCATGGCGGCGGAGCACAACGGCGCGGCCATGGCTGCGCTGGAAAGCCTGGGCGATCAGGCGGCGTTCCTGCGCTGCATGGCAAAGGAACTGCTGGAACGAAAACATTAAGGACGGAACCTTATGAGTTTGCTGCATACGGCCTTGAGTTGGAATTTTGTGCTGGTGACGGCACTGTGCGCCTCCCTGCTGGCGCAGCTTATCAAAGTGCTTTTGAACCTGTTTATTTTTCACCGCTTTATTGCGGAGCGGATGTGGGGCGCGGGCGGCATGCCCAGCTCCCATTCGGCCACGGTCTGCGCCATGGTCGTGGCGACCGGGCGCTTTTGCGGGGTAAGTTCTACCGAGTTTGCCATCGCCGCGGTACTGTCCATCATCGTCATGTACGATGCGATGGGCGTGCGGTACGAAACCGGCGAACAGGCCAAACTGCTGAACCGCATGTTCAATGAATGGATGGATCAGGGGTCGCCTCCTTTCCCGTTTTTAGGCGGCAAGAACAAAAAACTGAAAGAGATGGTGGGCCACACCCCCATCGAAGTCGTGACCGGCGCGGTCCTGGGGATCGTACTGGGATTTGTGATGCCGATGCCATAATTTTTACTGCGAGGTGCTGAAAGATGACCTATCCGCTTTTAGAGCGAATTCAGGCGCCTGGGGACGTCAAACTGCTGTCAGAAAACGAACTGCCGGAACTGTGCAATGATATCCGGCGTTTCCTTATCCAAAGCGTCACCGCCACCGGGGGACACCTTTCCTCCAATCTGGGTGTCGTGGAATTGACCGTCGCGCTGCACCGGGCGCTGGACTTTCCGCAGGACAAACTCCTGTTTGACGTGGGGCACCAGTGCTATACCCACAAGCTGCTCACCGGGCGGCGCGCGGGCTTTGCCGCGCTGCGCCAGAAAGACGGGATCTCGGGCTTCCCGAACCCCAAAGAGAGCGAGTGCGATACCTTTATCGCCGGGCACGGGAGTTCGGCGCTCTCGACTGCGATCGGGATCGCCCGCGCCAAAAAGATCAAGAACGAGCCGGGGAAGGTCGTCGTCATCGTGGGCGACGGCGCTTTTACCGGCGGCATGGTCTATGAGGGCATGAATAACGTCAGCCGGCTGAACAACCTGATCGTGATCCTCAACGACAACAAAATGTCGATCTCCAAAAACGTCGGGCAGATGGCGAATTACCTGACGAAACTGCGCACCGACCCCAAGTATTTCCACGCCAAAGCCCATATGGAGACCGTGCTGGAAAGCATCCCCGTGGTGGGCAATCCCATGGTCAAATTGCTGCAGGACGGCAAAAAACTGGTGCGCCGCGGCATCTACCATTCCACCATGTTTGAGGAGATGGGCTTCCAGTATATCGGCCCGGTGGACGGCCACGACGTGATCGAACTGGGGCGTATGCTCAACAACCTGCACGAGCAGTTCGCGCCGATCTTCCTGCATGTGGTCACCCAGAAAGGCAAGGGCCTGAAACCGGCGGAGGAAAACCCCGGCGAATTCCATGCGGTATCTTCCATCGACCTGAGCCACCTGACGGACCCGGAACTTTCGCCCAAGGATTCCTTCTCTACCACTTTCGGCTCGACGCTGGCGGAACTGGGCGGCGAAGAACCGCGCCTGTGCGCCATCACCGCCGCCATGAAATACGGCACCGGCCTGAACTTCTTCAAGCATGACCACCCGGAACGCTTCTTTGATGTGGGCATGGCCGAGGAACACGCTGTCAGCTTTGCCGCCGGTCTTGCAAGTCAGGAGCTGCTGCCGGTGGTGGCAATCTATTCCACCTTCTTCCAGCGGGCGTATGACCAGATCATCCACGATGTGAACCTGATGAAGCTGGATGTCCTGTTCGCCATCGACCGCGCGGGGCTCGTTCCCGGCGATGGCGAGACCCACCAGGGCATCTATGATACGGCGGTGTTCAGCCAGATCGGCATCCCGCTGTACGCACCGGCCAACTACGCGGAACTTCGCTACTGGCTGGGGTATCTTGTCCGGCAGATGCGCGGCCCCCGCGGCATCCGCTATGCCCGCGGCGAGGAAAAAGAAGCCCTGGCCGCGCTGGGATGCAGCGGGGAACCGTTCGATAAGATCGAAAGCCGCACCGGCGCCAAAACCGCACTGGTCAGTTACGGCGTGCAGGCCGAGGAGATCATCGCGGCCTGCGACCTGTTGGAACAGAAAAAGGTCCCGGTGGACTGCTATAAGCTGGTGCAGATCTATCCGCTGCCTGCGGGCCTGTGCAAGGCGCTGCAGAACTATGACTGCATCCTGTTTGCCGAGGATTCCATCCGTACCGGCAGCATCGGGGAACAGTTGGGCTTTGCCATGCAGCAGTGCGGCTGGCATGGCACCTTCCTGCTGCACGGGGTGGACAATACCCACCTTTTGCACGCCAACGTGCCGCAGCTTCGCCGTGACCAGCAGTTGAGCGCCGCCGCCCTTGTGGACGACGTGCTGGCACATAGGAAGGAGAATGGAAAATGAGCAAGATCCGCCTGGATCAATACCTGTGCCAGAACGGCCTTGTGCAGAGCCGTGAACGCGCCAAAGCCCTGATCATGTCGGGCATCGTCTTTGTCAACGAACAGAAAGTGGACAAAGCCGGCGAGATGATCGCGCCGGACGCCAAAGTGGAAGTGCGCGGGCACGACATCGGCTATGTGAGCCGGGGCGGCCTCAAGCTGGAAAAGGCCATGGAGGTTTTCCCCATGCGGCCCGAAGGCCGGGTCTGCATGGACATCGGCGCATCCACCGGCGGTTTTACAGACTGTATGCTGCAAAACGGCGCCGTCAAGGTGTATGCGGTGGACGTGGGATACGGGCAGCTTGCCTGGAGCCTGCGCACCGACCCGCGCGTGGTCAATATGGAGCGCACCAACATCCGCAACGTCACGGCGGAGGATCTGGCCGAGCCGGTCCAGTTCTTCAGCGTGGATGTTTCGTTCATTTCGCTCAAGCATATCTTCCCGGTGGCAGACCAGATCTGCACACCGGACGCGGTGGGCGTCTGCCTGGTGAAGCCGCAGTTTGAAGCCGGACGGGAAAAGGTCGGCAAAAAGGGCGTCGTGCGTGACCCGGCCACCCACCGGGAAGTGCTGAAAATGGCGCAGGATTATGCGCTGGCCAATCATTTTACGGCCGCGGGGCTGGATTTTTCCCCCATCAAAGGCCCGGAAGGCAACATTGAATTTTTGCTGTATGTGCAGCACAGCAACGCACCGCAGCCGCTGCCGGACGGTCTGATCGAACAGACCGTGGCGGCGGCCCACGAAAAGCTGGACAAGACCAAGGATCTGCACTGAACCGAAAGGAAGGACGAAGGGCATGCCGGTTTTGCTGATTCCCAATACTTCCAAAGAACAGGCCATCGCGGTGGCCTGCCGGGTGACCGCTCTGCTGCGTGAATACGGCGTCTCGGTCCTGGTCCCCGGCACACAGTTGGCCGCCCTGATCCCCGGCACGGAGCCAAAGCCGGAGGAGGAAGCCTATGCCCTGGCCGACCAGGTCATCACCGTGGGCGGGGATGGAACGTTGCTGCGCAGCGGCCACGCCTGCATCCGGCACCACAAACCGGTGCTGGGTGTCAACCTGGGGCGCACTGGGTTCCTTGCCACCTGCGAGGTGGAGGAACTGCCCCAAAAACTGTGCCGCCTGGCGCAGGGCGATTACACGGTGGAGGAACGCGGCCTTTTGCAGGCGGATCTGGCAGAAGCAAACTGGCAGGCGCAAGCGATCAACGATCTGGTCATATTTGGCGAGTCACGGGCCCACCCCATGGACTACCATGTGTACTGCGACGGGGCTTTCGTCAGCCATTACCGCAGCGACGGCCTGATCCTGGCGACCCCGACCGGTTCGACGGCCTATTCTTTCTCGGCAGGCGGGCCGGTGCTGGACGCCGCCGCGCAGGTCATGGTGCTGACGCCCGTATGCGCCCACAACCTGCATACGGCCCCTCTGGTATTTGCCGCGGACCGTAAACTGGAGATCGTCGCGGACGCCGAAAACCGCGGCGGCAGCTATGTCTGCGCAGACAGCGGCCCCCACTGTGCCCTGTGCCCCGGGCAGCGCGTGACGGTCACCGCGGCCCCCGACCGGCTGCGTCTGATCGCGTTCCAGGATTCAGAACAGTTTTGCGCCATAGAAAATAAACTTATGAGGAGATGATCCCGATGAAAAGTGCGCGCCATCAGGCGATCTTGAACCTGATCGAGAAATATCCCATTGACCGCCAGGAAGATCTGCTGGCGTATCTGCGGGAGGATGGCTTTGACGTGACGCAGGCGACGGTCTCGCGCGATATCCGCGACCTGCAGTTAGTAAAGGTCGCGGACTCGGAAGGCCGTTACCGCTATATGCCCGCGGCAGCCTCCGGCAAGGTGGCCCATTCGCCCAGCCGTTTTGAAACGATCTTTCGGGAGTCCGTCCTCAAAGTGGATTACGCCGGCCACATGGTGCTGGTCAAGTGTTTTTCCGGCATGGCCAACGCCGCGTGCGAGGTGTTTGACGCCAAACAGTGGAGCAACGTGGTGGGGACCCTCTCCGGCGACGATACATTCTTTGTGCTGATGCGTACCGAGGAGGAAGCCGCGGCGATCTGCAAGACTTTGCAGCAGTATGCGCGCCGCGCCTGAGCGGAGAAAAGTCGAAAGGGGAATCGTCGGATGCTGACGAACCTGAAAATCGAAAATGTGGCTGTGATCGAAAAGGCGGAAGTGGATTTTACCACCGGCTTCACCGTCCTGACGGGCGAGACCGGTGCGGGCAAATCCATCCTGATCGATTCCATCAACGCCATTCTGGGCAATCGGACTTCGCGGGAACTGGTGCGCAACGGCGCACAGAAAGCCTGTATCTGGGCGACTTTTGAAAAGATTCCCGCCGCCGTGCAGGCCAAACTGGAACAGTGCGGATACGAAGCGTCCGAGGACCTGCTGCTGTACCGTGAGATCAACGCCGAGGGCAAAGGCAGCTGCCGCGTCAACGGGATGCCCGCCACCGCCAGCGTCGTGCGCGACATCTCCACGGGGCTGCTCTCGATCCACGGCCAGCACGACAGCCAGAGCCTGACGAACCCCGCGCTGCACCTGGGGCTGCTTGACCAGTACGCACAGAACCGCGGCCTGTTCGCCGCCTATTACAAGGCTTACCGGGAACTGGTCGCGGTCAAGCGGCAGTTGGACGCCCTGCAGGCCAGCGAAGCCGACAAGCAGCGCCGCATAGAAGAGCTGACGGCTGAGATTGACGCGATTGATGCGGCCGCCCTGCAGCCGGGGGAAGAAAAACTGCTGATGGAGCGCAAAAACGTCATCACCCATGCGCAGAACATCCTGCAGGGGATCACCGCGGCGCATCTGGCCCTGGCAGGGGACGAGGAGGGCGAACAGCCCGGCGCCGCCGACCTGCTGGGCGGGTCTGTGGACGGGCTGCAGAGCGCCGCACGGCTGGACGAAACGCTGGCGCCGATGGCGGACCGGATGCAGGAACTTTACTATGCGGCCCGCGAACTGGCGACCGATCTGGCGGACCGGCTGGACGCCTATGACTTCGACCCCGGGGAACTGGACCAGATCGAAAACCGGCTCGACACGATCTACCGCGTCAAACAAAAGTTCGGCATGGAAGTGGAAGAACTGCTGGCGCGGCGTGAACAGGCGGCTTCGGAACTGGAAACTTTCCAGTCTTCGGGGCAGAAGATCGAGGAACTGAAGGCGAATATGCAGACGCTCTACGCCAAAGCCAAGGAAGCTGCCGAGGCGCTGACGCAGAGCCGCCTGAAGGCGTTCACTGCCATGAACAAACAGATGAAAGCCGCCCTTGCCTTCCTGAATATGCCGGGCATCCGCTTCGCGTTGCGCCATTCCAGGGGGCCGCTGGCTTCCCACGGGCAGGATACGGCGGAGTTCCTGATCTCCACCAACCCCGGCGAGGAACCCAAGCCGCTGGCAAAGATTGCTTCGGGCGGCGAGCTTTCCCGCATCATGCTGGCGTTCAAGAGCGCCCTGGCTGAACGGGACGCCCTGCCCACCGTCATCTATGACGAGATCGACACCGGTGTGTCGGGCCTTGCGGCGGGGCGGATCGGCCAGTTGCTCCACCAGACTGCGAAAGGGCGGCAGGTGCTTTGTATCACCCACACGCCCCAGGTGGCCGCTTTTGCCGACAACCAGCTTTTGATCCAGAAGAACGTGCGCGGCGACCGTACCTATACCGAGATCCACACGCTGGACCCGGAAGGCCGCGCGCAGGCGCTGGCCCGCATGATCTCCGGCGACAAAGTGACGGAACTCAGCCTTGCCAACGCCCGGGAACTGATCGAAAAATCCCATGCGGCGGATATGCCGGAAGCATGATCCCGGCTTGACTTTTTGCCGCAGGTATGATAGAGTAAATATGTTCAAATGCGTTGAAGGGACCAAGTACCTGCAGCGCGCCATCCCAGAGAGGTTCCGGTCGGTGCAAGGAACTGATGGCCGCCCTGTGTGGGAATACCGCCCGGAGCAGCAGGCTGAAGGCGAAAGCTGGTAGGCTGTGCCGTGTGCGCACGTTACAGCGTTTGGGTGTCGCGGCTTCCTTTGTCCGCCGCACTCGCGAAGGCCCGTGGCCGTGAGGTACGGGCAAACAGAGGTGGTACCGCGTATTTCTCGCCCTCTGCCAAATTTCACGTTTGGCAGGGGGCGTTTTGTTTTTGTCCCTTGCCGCCCAATCAAGGAGGAAACACACATGCAGATCTACGAAGAACTGAAAGCCCGCGGCCTGATCGCCCAGGTGACCGACGAGGAAGAGATCCGGGAGGTCATCAACAACGGCAAGGCCACCTTCTACATCGGCTTTGACTGCACCGCCGACAGCCTGACCGCCGGGCATTTCATGGCCCTCACGCTGATGAAGCGCCTGCAGATGGCCGGCAACAAGCCCATCGCCCTGATCGGCGGCGGCACCACCATGATCGGCGACCCGTCCGGCCGGACCGATATGCGCAAGATGCTGACGAAGGAGGACATCGCCCACAACGCCGCCTGCTTCAAGCGCCAGATGGAACGCTTTATCGAGTTTGGCGACGGCAAGGCCATGATGCTGAACAATGCCGACTGGCTGCTGAACCTGAACTATGTTGAACTGCTGCGCGAGGTGGGCGCCTGCTTCAGCGTCAATAATATGCTGCGCGCCGAATGCTACAAGCAGCGCATGGAGAAGGGCCTTTCCTTCCTGGAATTCAACTACATGATCATGCAGAGCTACGACTTCTACTACATGTTCCAGCACTA